>CABIYX010000013.1:59690-75284 GCA_902363045.1 Clostridiales bacterium | reverse complement strand
GGTTTATCAAACAGATCCCTTTCCTGAGAAAATGGTAAGGTTTGAAAAACACGGTCAATCTAGGTGGATTCCATATCACGCTGTGAGCGGCAATCTTCTTGAATAGCTTCTCGGATTTCTCTTACAGTACACATATTCATTCCTTTCCTTTCGTTGTATGGGTTTATGAGCGGCGGCGTTTTCCCGGTTTGAAATCGAGGATATGTCCCTCAATCACACGAGCGTAACGCTTGATCTTGATCTCCCGGCGCTGCTGGCTTTGCAGGGCGGCCTGATAACCGTCCTCAGTCAAAAACAGCCGCATTTCATCTCCGGGGCTTCCATAAGCAGTGCTGGGACGCAAGACAGTAAACTCAATCATCCAGCAAGTGCTGTCCCAAAATCGCTCCACTGCAAGAATGTTGTGGCCTTTCAGCTCCCTTGCTGCAATATCTTTCATAGGCTCTCCCTTCATCGTTCCTGATCTCGTTGGCGTTTTTTCTGCCATTGTTCCAGCAGTTTAATAATGGTTTCCTGCATTTTGGCCGGTGTATAGCTTTTGGGGAAATACTTTCGCAAGGTATCGCTGCTCAAGGTCACTTTATCCAGATCACCCTTTTTTTCCTCTGACATGATGGCAAGCATCACATCTTCTGACAATTTCCCATCCTGGCTGAACTTTTTCATTCGCTGAGCCTGAGAGAGAGAAGGGGTAGCCTGCTCATAGTCCATTGTTTCCACCAGCATTTGCTGTTCGTCCGGTTTCAAAAAAGAGAGTTCATAGGCTGGATTAAATGCGATTTTCTTTTCATCCACCATATCCAAAAGCTCTGGAATCAGCTCAGTCAAACGAACATATCGCATTACCTGGATACCGCTTCGTTCACCGGCTTCTTTTGCCACCTGGTCTCTGGCGCTCAACTTCTGTTCAACTTGAACAGAAGTCAGGTCTGTTCTTGCTCCCTGATGTTTAATGGCTTCCAGCTTCATTTTGTAGGCAAAGGCCCTTTCACTGGGGAGCAGATTTTCTCGCTGCAAATTGCTGTCAACCATAATAATTGTGGCAGCATCGTCATCCAAGTCGCGCACAATGACAGGCATGGTTTCTTTTCCGGCCAACTCGCTGGCTCTGCGGCGTCTGTGTCCGGCTACCAGCTCATAACTGCCATCAGGCAGAGGTCTGGCAATCGCAGGAACCAACACGCCATACTTTTTGATGCTGTCTGCGGTTTCTATCATTGCATCATCATCCTTGACCTTGAAGGGGTGATCCTTGAACGGATGCAGTTCAGATAGGGGAATTTCCTGAATTTTTTCCAGTTGCTCGTCTTGCCGACTTTCTTCAGTAGAAAACAGGTCATCTACTGAGGCCAGCTCTATTTTTTTCGCGCTGCTTTTCAAGTTTCATCACCTCCTGGGTCAGATTCTTGTAACCCTCGGCCACTTTGCCCTTGGGGTCATGGGCAAAAATACTCTTGCCCTCGGCACTGATTTCCTTTGCTCGGACAGAATGGGGAATCTCAGTTCCGAACACTTTGATTTTGCTGCCGTAGGTTTCTCGCAGCAGAGCCGCAATCTCCTTGGCAAAGTTGGTGCGGTTGTCCACCATCGTCAGCAGGATACCGTCGATCTGGAGCTTGGGGTTGATCTGCCGTTTCACCTTATTGACCGTCTGGAGCAGCTGTTCCAGGCCCTTGGCGGGCAGATACTCCGCCTGGACGGGGATTATGACCCTGTTGGCAGCCGCCAACGCATTGACCGTAAGCATCCCCAGGGAGGGCTGACAGTCAATCAGGATATGGGAATACTGTCCCTTGAGCGTGTCCAGGTATTGCCGCAAGATGGTCTCACGGCTCATGGCGTTCACCAGGGAGACCTCCATGCCGGAGAGCTGGATGTCGGCAGGCATCAGGTCAACGCCTTCCGGGTGGTGCAGGATGCCCTCGCCGGGGCGCATCGGCTCGTCCATCAGGATACGGCCCATCGCGTCGGACAGAGTAAAGGGCAGCTTGTCCGGCTGGGGATGGCCCAGGCTGATGGTCAGGCTGCCCTGCGGGTCTCCGTCGATCAGCAGAACTTTCTTCCCCGTCTGCGCCAGCCCGATACCCAGATTTGCGCAGGTGGTTGTCTTGCCAACGCCGCCTTTCTGGTTGGCGATGGCGATAATTTGTGTGTTCATTTCAGTTTCCTCCTGTGTCTTGAACAGAAGATGGAATGTAAAGAGGGTAAACTACCCCCTTGGGTTTTCTTAAAATCAAGAACATTTCGGCATCCTTTTGATTTAGGATTCATTTATCACGGTTCTGTACCGGACACTCCCATTGCCTGCGACGCTTTTAACGCTCGGACTGTGGCTGAGTGTAAGTTTTCCCCCTGTCCCTGGATCGTGGCCTCAAGTTATCAAGCTCTTTACCGGCGATAGGGAAGTCGCTCGACCCGTAGGCGTCATGGCGTATCACCGGAGTGGCTCTCCGAGGGACGGTTGTACCTGATGTTCTTCTGAATTTTCAAGGTCCACGAGATGTAACTCTCACTTGTAGGCCACGGCAGAGGCCGTTTGTTGCGCAAAAAATAAAAAAAGGAGCAGAAAATTTTTCTGCTCCCTGTTGTGACAAGGTATAATGACCTTTTATTGTGTGTAGCCACGCTTTTTACTCCAATTTCTAATCAACAGTAAAATCGTGTTGTGCATCTGTTCACTATTGTAATGCGAGGGGAAATACTGCTTGATTTCTTCTTCTTCAACAATCATCGGCTCTCTCTGGTTTGGTTTCTTTTCCGATAAGATACAAACCAAGTAATCTTCTGTAAAGTCTGATTCACTGGCCTTTTCTCGGATGGCTTTTGCCTGAGAAATAGATGGGGTTGCTTTTAGTGCTACCATTACCTTATATAGTAGCTTCTGTTGCTTCTTGTCCAAGTAGGAAATAGATACTGCTGGATTCAATGCCATTTTTCGATTATCAACCATTTCAAGGATTTCTGGTATCAATTCAGTAAGACGGATATAGCGAGAAATTTGGTTGCGACTTTGACCGACTTGTTCAGCAATTAACTCTCTGGATTCTTTTCCGACACACTTCCGCCCAAGTTGGGCGGAAGTAAATCCTTTACGCCCCTGATGGCTCATAGCTACCAACTTCATTTTGTATGCAAAGGCTCTTTCACTTGGGAGAATCGTTTCACGCTGAAGGTTTGCATCTACCATGTTTACAACTGCCTCATCATCCGTCATAGACTGGACTAAAACAGGCATCTCAGAGTAACCCAATACTTCACAAGCCGCTTTGCGTCGATGACCAGAAATTAGTTCATAACAATCCTCACCAATCTGGCGAGCCACCGCTGGATGAATTACACCGTGAATTTCAATGCTCTCAACAAGACGCCGAAATTCCTCATCGTCTCGTACCTGAAAGGGATGATTCTTAAATGGCTTCAGTTGTTCCAAGGGAATGTTTTTTACTGCTTGCCTTTGATCGTCTCGTCTCATAATGGCCTCCTTTACTGAAAGCTGAATTCGTCCAAAATTACGGAATTGGCTGCTGTGAAAATAGCAGCGAGCATGGACAAAATGTATTTTTGAAATCAGAATACATTTTTGCGTTCCCGTTTAGATTTGTACAAACAGCCCAAAATAACAACAAAAAACCCCCGCACATTGCCCAATTGGGAATGTACGGGGGTTTTGGTGATTAGATATAAACCTCCACGGTCAAATCATGCCATTTTGACGGTTTTATGCCGTATCCATGGGATTTATAGAAGGTTTGCGCTTCATCAAATCCAATGGTGAATGACAGAACTCTTACTTGCGGGGGTTCTTGATAGCAGCCTGAGCGGCAGCCAGACGGGCGATGGGCACACGGAAGGGGGAGCAGGAGACATAGTCCAGGCCCACGTTGTGGCAGAACTCCACGGAGGAGGGGTCGCCGCCGTGCTCGCCGCAGATGCCCAGGTGCAGGTCGGCGCGGGTCTCGCGGCCCAGCTGAGCCGCCATCTTCACCAGCTTGCCCACACCGGTCTGATCCAGCTTGGCGAAGGGATCGCTCTCGTAGATCTTCTTGTCGTAGTAAGCGCCCAGGAACTTGCCGGCGTCGTCGCGGGAGAAGCCGAAGGTCATCTGGGTCAGGTCGTTGGTGCCGAAGGAGAAGAACTCGGCCTCCTTGGCAATCTCGTCGGCGGTCAGAGCCGCGCGGGGAATCTCGATCATGGTGCCGACCTTGTACTTCATGTTGGAGCCGGCGGCCTTGATGATCTCATCCGCAGTGCTGACGACCACGTTCTTGACGTACTTCAGCTCCTTGACCTCGCCTACCAGGGGGATCATGATCTCGGGAACCATAGTCCACTCGGGGTGACGGTCCTGGACAGCCAGAGCGGCCTTGATGACAGCGCGGGTCTGCATAGCAGCGATCTCAGGATAGGTGACGGCCAGACGGCAGCCACGGTGACCCATCATGGGGTTGAACTCGTGCAGGCCGGCAATGATGGATTTGATGTCAGCCACGCTCTTGCCCAGATCCTCAGCCAGCAGCTTGATGTCGGCCTCCTCGGTGGGCACGAACTCATGCAGGGGGGGATCCAGGAAGCGGATGGTGACAGGACAGCCCTCCATGGCCTCATAGATACCCTCGAAGTCGCCCTGCTGCATGGGCTCCAGGACGGCCAGAGCGTTCTCACGCTGCTCCACAGTGTCGGAGCAGATCATACGGCGGATGGCACGGATGCGCTCGCCCTCGAAGAACATGTGCTCGGTGCGGCACAGGCCGATGCCCTGAGCGCCGAACTTACGGGCCTGAGCGGCGTCGTGGGGAGTATCGGCGTTGGTACGGACCTGCAGGCTGCGGTACTGATCGCACCAGCCCATAACGCGGCCGAACTCGCCGCCGATGGTAGCGTCGGTGGTGGGCACAGCGCCGTCATAGATGTCGCCGGTGGAGCCGTTCAGGGAGATCCAGTCGCCCTCCACATAGGTCTTGCCGGCCAGCTCGAACTTCTTGTTCTCCTCGTCCATCTTGATCTCGCCGCAGCCGGAGACACAGCACTTGCCCATGCCGCGGGCCACAACGGCGGCGTGGGAGGTCATACCGCCGCGGACGGTCAGGATGCCCTGAGCCGCCTTCATGCCCTCGATGTCCTCGGGAGAGGTCTCCAGGCGGACCAGGACGACCTTCTCGCCCCGCTCGGCCCAAGCCTTGGCGTCCTCAGCGGTAAAGACGACCTTACCAGAGGCAGCACCGGGGGAAGCGCCCAGAGCCTTACCCATGACGGCGGCCTTCTTCAGGGCCACAGCGTCAAACTGGGGATGCAGCAGGGTGTCCAGAGAGCGGGGCTCGATCATGGCAACGGCCTTCTTCTCATCGATCATGCCCTCGTCCACCAGGTCGCAGGCGATCTTCAGAGCGGCGGCGGGGGTGCGCTTGCCGTTACGGGTCTGCAGCATGAAGAGCTTGCCGTGCTCCACGGTGAACTCCATGTCCTGCATATCACGATAGTGGTCCTCCAGGGTCTTGCAGACGCCCTCGAACTGGGCAAAGGCCTCGGGGAACTTCTCAGCCATCTCAGCGATGGGCATGGGGGTACGCACGCCGGCCACCACGTCCTCGCCCTGGGCATTGGTCAGGAACTCGCCGAACAGCTTCTTCTCGCCGGTGGCGGGGTTACGGGTGAAGGCAACGCCGGTGCCGCAGTCGTCGCCCATGTTGCCGAAGGCCATGGACTGCACGTTGACGGCGGTGCCCCAGGAGTAGGGGATGTCGTTGTCGCGGCGGTACACGTTGGCGCGGGGGTTGTCCCAGGAGCGGAACACGGCCTTGATGGCGCCCATCAGCTGCTCCTTGGGGTCGGAGGGGAACTCCTGACCGATCTTGGACTTGTACTCGGCCTTGAACTGGCCAGCCAGTTCCTTCAGATCCTCAGCGGTCAGCTCCACGTCCTGGGTGACGCCCTTCTTCTCCTTCATCTCGTCGATGAGCTGCTCGAAGTACTTCTTGCCCACCTCCATCACGACGTCGGAGTACATCTGGATGAAGCGGCGGTAGCAGTCCCAGGCCCAGCGGGGGTTGTTGGACTTCTTGGCCATGACCTCCACGACTTCCTCGTTCAGGCCCAGGTTCAGGATGGTGTCCATCATGCCGGGCATGGAGGCGCGGGCGCCGGAGCGGACGGAGACCAGCAGGGGGTTCTCCAGATCGCCGAACTTCTTACCGGTGATCTCCTCCATCTTGACGATGTACTCCATGATCTGAGCCTGGATCTCGTCGTTGATCTTCTGTCCGTCCTCATAGTACTGAGTGCAGGCCTCGGTGGTGATGGTGAAGCCCTGGGGAACGGGCAGGCCGATGTTGGTCATCTCGGCCAGGTTGGCACCCTTGCCGCCCAGCAGCTCACGCATGTTGGCGTTGCCCTCAGAGAAGAGGTACACAAACTTCTTTGCCAATTTACTTCATTCCTTTCTGTATACTCGCATAGCGGAGCCGTTTGCGGATGCAGAGATTCCTTCTCACACAAAGGCTCTGCGCCGTCCCGGCCCGCTTTCATGCCAGTGGTGCGGCAGGCAGAATCTGCCGCGAAAATATTATACCTATTTGAAGGAAATATTGCAACTGCTTCTCCACTGTTTTTCCCTCTTTTTCTGAATTTCAAACCGCGTTCCCGCTTTCTTATGAAAACCATTCTCAGATCTGGAGGGCCCCGGCCGCGGTCTGCCCGACGCTGACGGAAAAACCGAGGCCGCGCGGACACATCTTACGCCCGCACGGCCTCGGAAGGCTCAACCCAACAACTCCTCCCCTTCTTCCTGGGGATAAAATTGGAGCGCATCCTGGACGGTCTGGAATACCCCCGCCCGGTTCCATGCGCTAGTCATCCGCTTCTCCATGGCGGTTACCACAGGGTACTGGAGCCAGCTGCTCTGGTGGGTGTAATTCACCCAGCTGCTGATGAGATAGCCGTCCTGGAGCTCCGCCACAGGATAGGCGAGATAGCCCCGCTGCCGTTCCCCATCCGCCGGGAAGGAGAACGCGGCAAAGATGTCTGTACTCTGCTGCTCCCCCCAGAAGATGCTGTCTGAGGTGAAGGTCTGCACGCCCAGGGAGAAGTACGGCGCGGCATACTCCCTTCCGTCCCGGCTGTACAGCACCCGTCCGGTCACCTCCCCGGCCTCGGCCCAGCCCTCCGGGATGTCCCGGTATACAGGCCAGAGCTGGATGGACTCCGTCCCATAGAAGCCCGGGTCCTCCGTCCAGAGGAAATGGTGGATCAGGACCCACTGCTCCCGCTCACCCGCCAGCCTCACCCCGACTCCGGTGATCCGCAGCTCCTCCGGTCCCCTGCCGTCCTCAGAAAAGGTCTCGCCGGTGACCTCCACCACCACCTCGACCCCATCCCGGCAGGCCTCAAGGTCCTCCGGAGTCAAATCGTTCAGCACCTCCTCCGGAAAGCCCAGCATCAACAGCTTGGCCTTTACATCCTCCAGACCGTCCTGTGCCGTCTCATCCACCGGATGCCAGTCCATAGGATAGCTGTTCCCGAACAGATAGCCGCAGGACCCGCCGATCAAAACCAACAGGATCAGCCCCTTGACCACCCATCCATCCGGGACCCGGACCGGGGCGGACTGGATCCCGTACCCCGCCTCATCCAGCTCCCGGGAGCAGCGGAACAGGCTGCGGAGGATCAAGAAGTACACGGCCAGCAGAGCGGCGACCAAAATCAGCCCGCCGTACTCCACCACACCCAGAACGCACATCAGGAGATACCAAAATACCAGCCCCCCCGCAGCCCTGGCTTGGGACGGAAGCCCCGCTTTTTCCCGCACCGCCCTCAGCCCCTGCCAGAAGCAGAGATACACCGCCAAAAGGAACAGTAAACTGGCCCATTTCAGCGGAACCAAGAGGGCGGAGAGGGCGCCAGCACTGACCCAGATGGTGGTATTCAGGATCAAAAGCAAGAAAAAGTAGATCGCCCGGATCAGCGCCAGGACAAAGCAGCTTCGGAACCACCGATTCTCAAGCCGCAGGCTGCGGAAGCCCAGCAGCATGAGCACCACCCCGATGGCTGGGAGGATCGTATCCAGAAGCCAAAAATTCAGTGTGACAGTGGAGAGGGCCATCCCCACCAGCACCCGGTTCATGGCCCTTTTCCAGGGCGTCACCTCCTCCACGATCTCCTCCGGCGGGAGGTCCGGCAGGCCGGCCCCCAGCAAGGCGTCAAACTCCCCCTCGCTCAGATCGCCCCATTTCCGGTCATCCATCCTGCTCACCTCCCAACAGCTTCCGCAGCCGCCGTTTCAGCCTGTACAGCTTCCCCTCCACCGCCCGCTCCGTCATACCCATCTCCGCGGCGATCTGGGCGGTGGATTGCAGATAGTAGTACTTCCGGTAAAACAGCAGCCGCTCCTCCGGCAGCAGATGGCCCAGAGCCTCCAGAAGCTCCTGCTCCCGTTCCCGCTGGATCACTTCTTCCTCCGGTGTGGGCCCCGGGGCCGCTGTATGCTCTGTCAGCTCCTCCACCTCTCCGTGGCGTGCATTTTTTCTTGCATGATTCAGAGCGGTATTCCGGGCCACCGCCGTCAGCCATGCGTTCCAGCTCCCCCGCTGCCGGCTGAACTGGCCGATATGCTTCCACACCTGCATGGCCGTCTCAGAGAGGCACTCCTCCCGGTCCCGGGGATCCTGTAAAATACCGCCGATGACATAGCGCATCAGCGGCCCATAGTGGCGCAGCAGCGCATCCATGCCCTCTTCTTTGTGGTCCGCCAGCAGCGCTGTGATCTCCTGTTCCCGCACACCGCCGCCCCCTTTCCAAACTTCTCTATCCTATCATACACGCCTCAGCCCAAAATCCCACGGATTTTTTTGCACTTGCACCACAACAGCTATGATAAAAAAGAAGAAAACCCCCGCCGGATGGCGGGGGTTCTCCAGAGAGCAGAAATTACTCCTCGATGTCGATGACAACACCGGAACCAACGGTACGGCCGCCCTCGCGGATAGCGAAGCGCAGGCCCTTCTCGATGGCGATGGGGGTAATCAGCTCGACCTTCATGTCCACGTTGTCGCCGGGCATGCACATCTCAGTGCCCTCGGGCAGAGTGATGATGCCGGTCACGTCGGTGGTACGGAAGTAGAACTGAGGACGATAGTTGTTGAAGAAGGGGGTGTGACGGCCACCCTCGTCCTTGGACAGGACGTACACCTGGCCGGTGAACTTGGTGTGGGGGTGGATGGAGCCGGGCTTACACAGAACCTGGCCACGCTCGATGTCGGTCTTGGCAACACCGCGGAGCAGAGCGCCCACGTTATCGCCGGCCTCAGCGTAATCCAGAGTCTTGCGGAACATCTCCAGGCCGGTGACAACGGTGGACTTCTTCTCGTCGGACAGGCCAACGATCTCCACGGTCTCGCCGGTCTTGATCAGGCCACGCTCCACACGGCCGGTGGCCACGGTGCCACGGCCAGAGATGGTGAACACGTCCTCGACGGGCATCAGGAAGGGCAGGTCGTCGTTACGGGCGGGAGTGGGGATATAGCTGTCAACAGCGTCCATCAGCTCCTTGATGCAGGCATACTCGGGAGCGTTGGGATCGTTGGACTCGGAGGTCAGGGCGTTCAGAGCGGAGCCCTTGATGATGGGGATGTCGTCGCCGGGGAACTCGTAGTTGGACAGGGTCTCACGGACCTCCATCTCGACCAGCTCCAGCAGCTCCTCGTCATCGACCTGATCGCACTTGTTCAGAAACACAACGATGGCGGGCACGCCGACCTGACGGGCCAGCAGGATGTGCTCCTTGGTCTGAGCCATGGGGCCATCGGTGGCGGCGATGACCAGGATCGCGCCGTCCATCTGAGCGGCGCCGGTGATCATGTTCTTGATATAGTCGGCGTGGCCCGGGCAGTCAACGTGGGCATAGTGACGGGCAGCCGTCTCATACTCCACGTGAGAGGTGTTGATGGTGATACCACGCTCGCGCTCCTCGGGAGCCTTGTCGATGGAGCTGTAATCGGTGTAGTCGGCGCCGCCCTGCATAGCCAGGTACTTGGTGATGGCGGCGGTCAGAGTGGTCTTGCCGTGGTCAACGTGGCCGATGGTGCCGATGTTGACATGGGGCTTGGTACGCTCGAATTTCTGCTTAGCCATTGAGAATTTCCTCCTTATATTACAGTTGATGTCGAGAAAAAGATAGGTATTGCATATCAGGGTTATTTTATCCTATTCCGCCCATAAATGCAAGCCTATTTTCTAACTCAGGTGCAGCCAGACCGTTCTTAGTCCTGGCTGCGGCCGCGCTCGGCGATGATCTTATCCGCGATGCTCTTGGGGATCTCCACATAGCTGTGGGGCTCCATGGAGTACTGGCCGCGGCCCTGAGTGGAAGAACGCAGATCGGTGGCATAGCCAAACATATTGGCCAGCGGGACCAGCGCGTCGATCTGCATGGCGCCGGGACGGCTCTCCTGACCCTGGATCTGGCCGCGGCGGCTGTTCAGGTCGCCGATGACGTTGCCCAGGTACTCGTCGGGGACGATGACGGAAACCTTCATCATGGGCTCCAGCAGACAGGGGGTCGCCTTGCGGCAGGCCTCCTTAAAGGCCATGGAGCCGGCGATCTTAAAGGCCATCTCAGAGGAGTCGACCTCGTGATAGGAGCCGAAGGTCAGGTGGACCTTCACGTCCACCACAGGGTAGCCAGCCAGCACACCGGCCTGCATGGCGCCCTGAATACCGGCGTCAACCGCGGGGATATACTCCTTGGGGATCACGCCGCCGGTAATCTCGTTGAGGAACTCGTAACCCTTGCCGGGCTCGTTGGGCTCAACGGTGATGCGGACATGGCCGTACTGGCCCTTACCGCCGGACTGACGGGCGTACTTGGTATCCTGCTCCACGGACTTCTTGATAGTCTCCTTATAGGCGACCTGGGGAGCGCCCACATTGGCCTCCACCTTGAACTCACGGAGCAGACGGTCCACGATGATCTCCAGATGCAGCTCGCCCATGCCGGCGATGATGGTCTGGCCAGTCTCCTCATCGGTGTAGGTCTTAAAGGTGGGGTCCTCCTCAGCCAGCTTCACCAACGCCAGACCCATCTTCTCCTGACCGGCCTTGGTCTTGGGCTCGATGGCCACGCGGATCACGGGCTCGGGGAACTCCATGGACTCCAGAATGATGGGATGCTTCTCGTCGCAGAGGGTGTCGCCGGTGGTGGAGTTCTTCAGGCCGACCACGGCGGCAATATCGCCGGCGTAGCAGCACTCGATGTCCTCACGGTGATTGGCGTGCATCTGGAGGATGCGGCCAATACGCTCCTTCTGCTTCTTGGTGGAGTTGAGCACGGTGGTGCCGGTGTTCAGCACGCCGGAGTACACACGCACAAAGGACAGGCGGCCCACGAAGGGGTCGGTGGCGATCTTAAAGGCCAGAGCGGAGAAGGGGGCGTTGTCGTCGGCGTGACGCTCGTCCTCTTCCTCGGTATCGGGATTGATGCCCTTGATGGCGGGGATGTCCACCGGAGAGGGCATATAGTCCACGATGGCGTCCAGCAGCTTCTGAACACCCTTGTTGCGGTAAGAAGTACCGCAGACCACAGGGACCATGACGTTGTCGATGGTGCCCTTGCGGATGGCCCGGCGGATCATATCCTGGGGAACTTCCTGCTCCTCCAGGACCAGCATCATGATCTCCTCGTCGATGTCAGCGCAGGCGTCCAGCAGCTTAGTGCGGTACTCCTGAGCCAGCTCCATCATATCCTCGGGGATAGGCTCCACGCGCATATCCTTGCCCAGCTCATCATAGTAGACGTCGGCGTCCATCTCCACCAGGTCGATAATGCCCTTGAAGGTGTCCTCCGCGCCGATGGGCAGCTGGATGGGCACCGCATTGCACTTCAGACGGTCGTGGATCATGTTCAGCACGTTGAAGAAATCGGCGCCCATGATGTCCATCTTGTTGACGTAGATCATGCGGGGAACGCGGTAGTTGTCGGCCTGACGCCACACAGTCTCAGACTGGGGCTCCACGCCGCCCTTGGCGCACATGACGGTAACAGAGCCGTCCAGCACGCGCAGGGAGCGCTCCACCTCAACGGTGAAGTCCACGTGGCCCGGGGTGTCGATGATGTTCAGACGGGTCTGGGGGAACTGGTTCTTGGTGCCCTGCCAATAGCAGGTGGTAGCGGCGGAGGTGATGGTAATACCACGCTCCTGCTCCTGCGCCATCCAGTCCATGGTGGCGGTACCCTCGTGGGTCTCTCCGATCTTGTAGTTCACGCCGGTGTAGTACAGAATACGCTCGGTCGTGGTGGTCTTGCCCGCGTCGATGTGGGCCATGATGCCAATGTTACGGGTATTCTCCAAAGAAACTTTTCTAGACATACTTCGTCTCCTTTTGGATTACCAGCGGTAGTGGGCGAAGGCCTTGTTGGACTCAGCCATCTTGTGGGTGTCCTCGCGCTTCTTCACAGCGCCGCCCAAGTTGTTGGCAGCGTCCATGATCTCGCCGGCCAGACGCTCCTTCATGGTCTTCTCGCCGCGGTTGCGGGCATAAGCGGTCAGCCAGCGCAAACCCAGGGTCTGGCGGCGCTCAGGACGGACCTCGATGGGCACCTGGTAGGTGGCGCCGCCCACACGGCGGGCCTTGACCTCCAGGGAAGGCATGATGTTCTCCAGGGCCTGGGTGTAAACCTCCATCGGCTCCTTGCCGGTCTTGTCCTTGATGATCTCGAAGGCGCCGTAAACCACCTTCTGAGCCACGCCCTTCTTACCGTCCAGCATAATGCTGTTGGTCAGCTTGGTAACCAAAACAGAGTTATACAGCGGATCGGGCAGAACCTCCCGCTTGGGTACATTTCCTCTTCTGGGCACTTTGCTTCCCTCCTTCATATAGAATTCAATGAAATCATAGGTACTCGTCATACATTGGTATGGCGTGTAATGCCTGTCCGAGGTCTGCCCATACAAATATATAGGTAAACGCTCGGCAAGGCGGGGTTGCCTTGCGCAAACGCACAATGCAATTTTATTTCTCAAGTCTATTCAGACTCGGGATGTGGCGCGCCGGGGTCGTCGCGCCCTACTGTAATTTTTCTTTGAAAAATTACTTCTTGCCGGCCTTGGGCCGCTTGGCGCCGTACTTGGAACGGGCCTGCATCCGGCCGTTGACGCCCTGGGTATCCAGGCTGCCGCGGATGATGTGGTAACGCACACCGGGGAGGTCCTTAACACGGCCGCCGCGGATCATCACCACGGAGTGCTCCTGAAGGTTGTGGCCGACGCCGGGGATATAGGCGGTGACCTCATAGCCGTTGGTCAGACGCACACGAGCGA
The DNA here is from genome assembly GCA_902363045.1 of Clostridiales bacterium. GTDB lineage: Bacteria > Bacillota > Clostridia > Oscillospirales > Oscillospiraceae > Lawsonibacter. The sequence continues at coordinate 61,977 of CABIYX010000013.1, read as the reverse complement.
TCTTACGCAGAGCGGAGTTCGGCTTCTTAGGAGTGGAAGTACGAACGGCGGTGCACACACCTCTCTTCTGAGGAGAAGGCAGATCGGTCTCGCGGTTCTTCAGGGTGTTCAGGCCATGCTGAAGGGCGGGAGAAGTGGACTTATAGGTCACCTGCTCACGGCCCTTGCGGACCAGCTGATTAAAAGTAGGCATGATTTTCCTCCTTTCCAAAAGTCTGCCCCAGATGGGGCATGGTATTTATTTTAACAAAATAAGGGGGACCTTATTCTGCTAAAAACAAAAAAGTTTGGGACTTATACCACGGCGGCGATGGCGGCTCCCACGGCGATGCCGCAGGCCTCGCCCAGCAGCTTCATACTGTCCGCCTGCTCCACCCGCACCCCCGCGTGGACAGCCTCCTGAACCAGGGGCTGCAGCATACGGGGATCCGCGTCCCGGGCGATGTAGATCTTCTTCGCCCTTCCGTCCCTCAGGGCGCGGCGGGCCTGCTTGCTCCCCACGACCTTTTGGGCCTGCTTGAGTTCTTCCAGCATCTCGGTGTCCCTCCTCTCCCCCGTGCTTGGGGGCGTTTCATCGGGTAAATGGGCGCAAAGTCCCTTACCACCGCAATTTTGAATTATAACATCATGTCAAGGCCCCGTCAAGATAAATTTTCCCGGAAATTTGTAATTCTTCCGTCTCTTTCTGGCTGCTTTGTCCAAAAGCCTGTCCTGTCCCCCGGGAACCTTTTTCCTTCTGCTCCGTCTAACCCAATAAGAGGATTGTTCCCATCCCTGCAATCTGATACAATCTCCATAGAGGATCATCGAAAGGAGGCCACCGCAATGAAACGCGCACTCTCTCTGCTTCTGGCCGGCGCTCTGTCCCTCTCCCTGCTGGCCGGCTGTTCCGCCGCGGAGCAGCTTTCCGCAGAGCCCATTTCCCTGACCGCACAGGAGCTGTCCGCCCATGACCTGGACACCAAAGCTGCTTATGACGCCCTCTCCGCCTTCGGTTTGAAGCTGCTGCAAAGCACGGAGCAGACCGGCGAGAGCACCCTTCTCTCCCCGCTCTCCGTGACCCTGGCCCTGTCCATGGCGGCCAACGGGGCGGAGGGCGAGACGCTGGCCCAGTTTCAGGAGGCGCTGGGCGGCGTCTCTCTGGAGGCCCTCAACGCCGCCTGTCAGTCCCTCCTGTCCGACTACCGGCAGCTGGGCGGCTCCACCCGGGCCAGCATTGCCAACAGCCTGTGGGTGGACCCGGAGGGGCAGATCTCTGAGACGTTTATTGGCCGCTGCATAGGGAGCTACGGCGCCGAAGTCTTTCAGGGGGAGCTGTCCTCTTCCGGTATTGTGCATGACGTGAACCGTTGGGTGTCAAAGCAGACGAAGGGACTCATTCCGGAGCTGGTCCAGCAGCCCTTCCCCGAGGACACCGCCGCCCTGCTGATCAACGCCCTCTATCTGAACAACACCTGGGAGCTGGAGTTTGATCCCCACAGCACCCACCCCCGGAAATTTACCCACAGCGGCGGCCAGGTGGAACAGATGGACTTTCTCCACCACTCCTTCACCGATCTGCTCTACCTCCAGGGCGAGGGCGCTCAGGGGGTGGTGCTGCCCTACGACGACGGGCGGCTGGCCTTCGTAGCCATTCTGCCCGATTCCCCCGACCTGAGGGGATGGCTGGACTCCCTGGACGGAAACGTCCTGTCCCAACTGGTGCAGGGGGCGGAGGAGCAGCGGTTCTTCCGTCTGGCTTTTCCCAAATTTGAAGCTGAGTGGAGCGGCTCACTTCAGGAGATGTTAACGGACATGGGGCTGGAGGCCGCTTTCACACCCGGCCTGGCCGATTTTTCCCGGATGGGCGACCGTTCCAACGGCTATTACCTGAGCGAAGTCCTCCACGCCGCCAAGCTCCAGGTGAACGAGAAGGGCACTGAGGCGGCCGCCGCCACGCTGCTCGGTGCCGGCAGCGGAGCTCCTCCACCGGATGAGGGCATCGAGCTGCTGCTGGACCGCCCCTTCCTGTATGGCATCTTTGACCGGCAGAATGGTCTCCCCCTGTTTCTGGGAACCTTTGAATGAATGAGGAGTTAGGAATGAGGAATTGCGGTGTTCCGCCGCCGGGTTTGATCCGGACGCTCCAGCAGATCCACCCCGAGTCTTCCTCTCCCAGTCCCCAATTCTTAATTCCTACCTCCTAATTCCGGGAATAACCCGCCGCTCCCTGGGCATCCTAGCCCGGAAAGGAGGGGATGTCGTGAACGTCCATGTCAATGAAAACTGTATCGGCTGCGGCCTGTGC
>CABIYX010000013.1:18693-59463 GCA_902363045.1 Clostridiales bacterium | reverse complement strand
CGGCCCCGCCTGCTTGCTGTCAGACAGAGCAATGCCCCCGCCCGTCCGGTCCGGGAATGGATCGGCGGCTCAGGGGCACCAACATATCAAAAAAGGTTGGAAGGTTGCTCAGGCGTGATGCTTCGTCCAGGTGTGAGTATAGGACCACATGATCCCCACCACAGCGGCCAGCAGGGCGGCCACAGTCACGATCTCATTCAGCATGATAACTCAACTCCTTTCCTGTTCTGTTATGATTTTACTCCTGTCCTCACCGTCCTGTCAATGGACGCTCCGCTGATTCTCCCCCCGGCTCTCCCTGCCTCTATTGTGCATTTTTCAGTTTTTTCTTCCATCCAAAAAGAGTTACTATTTCGTTCTCTTTCGTGTTAATTTTTCGTTAAGAATAAAAATCCTATCATTTAATTGTCTACATTCCGTTTTGTGATGGATCCATGTTCCACGATTCTTCAGGAAAATGCCGAACCGCCACAGGGCCGCCGCTTCTCACAACTCCCCCGTCATTTCTCCCCCTTCTAAATTGTTCTATCTTGACCTTTTCGCGCATCCGCCGGACGCCCCGCTCCGGCAAAACAGCCCCGCCGCGGAACTTGTTGTTCCGCGGCGGGGCCGCACAGGGAGATCGCTTTCAGCGGAACACAGATCACCAGAGGAAGCCGCCGAAGGGCCAGCCTCTGGAGGGCTGCTGCTGGGCCTGCTGGTTCGACTCCTGCTGAGGCTGAGGCTGGTTGGCCGCCTCAGTCTGCTCGTTTTTCTCGTCAAAGGTGATGGTCAGTTCCAGCTTTTCGCTGCCCCGCAGCACCGTCAGCTTTGCGGTATCCCCCGCCTTATAGCTGGAGGACAGGGCGGCGGTGAGGGCGGTGCTGGAGTCAATGGCGGTATCATCAATGGCGATGATGATATCATCGGCCTTCAGGCCCGCCTTCTGTGCACAGGAGCCCTCCGCCACGCTCTCGACATAAGCGCCGGCGCTGACGCCGTAGTGCTGGGCATAGTCGGGGACCGAGGTCACCTGCACCCCCATATAGGGCTTGCCGGTGACGTAGCCGTTTTCGATCAGATCGGTGATGATCCCCTTCACATCGTTGATGGGGAGGGCGAAGCCCAGGCCCTCAGCGGAGACGCCGGAGCTGCTCTGGGTATACTTGGCGGTCACGATGCCCACCACATTTCCATAGCTGTCAAACAGGGGGCCGCCGGAGTTGCCCGGGTTGATGTCACAGTTGGTTTGAAGGACATTCAGCGTGGCGGTCTCCGTCGCGCCGGTGCTGGGATTGGTGCTGGTGGTGGTGATCAGCCGGTCCAGCGCGGACACCAGGCCGTCCGTCAGGGAGTAGGTCAGCTCACCCAGAGGATTGCCGATGGTGTAAACACTCTCACCCACTACCAGCTGGTCGCTGTCCCCCAGCTTGACCGGAGTCAGGTCCGAAGCCTCGATCTTCAGCACCGCCACATCGTTATCCTGCTCTCCTCCCACCAGCTTCGCGTCATACTTCTTGCCGTCCGCGAAGGAGACCTCAATGGACACCGAGCTGTCCTTAGCCGCGTCCTCAATGACATGGTAGTTGGTGACGATATAGCCGTCCTGAGTCAGCACAAAGCCGGAGCCGCTGGCGGCAGAGGTGGTAGTCTGTCCGAAGATGTTCACCGATGTGGTGGAAACGGTGATGCCCACGCAGGAGGCCAGATTGCTGGCATAGAGCTGCTCCGGGGTCATGGGCTCCCCTCCGTTGCTGTTGGCCACCGTATCGACCTCCACAGTGGGCCGCTCACTCTCATAGATCACAGTGTCCCCCCGGTCCAGCTGCCGGTACAGCGCGGCTCCGCCCACACCGGCTCCGCCGCCCACCACGGCGCAGGCCAGCAGAAGGGCAGCCGTCCTGGTGGAAAAACCACGGCGCTTCCGGGGCTGCTCCGGCCCGCCGGACACACTGGGACCCGTGGGCGCGGGATCGGTGTAGTCCCCAAAGCCGCCGCGGTATCCGTCATTCTCACTATTATAAAAGTTGAAATCATTGGTCCCCATATTGATCCACTCCTTAAAATCTTTGTTCTGGAGGTCTATCCTTTTGACATTGCCCAGTATACGGGAAAAATATGAAAAAACCATGAAGAAAAATCGCCGCTTTTTTGAATTTTCCAAAAAGCAGCGCGTTCCCGTCCTATCTCGGGCGGGAACGCGGCTTCGATCTATGGAATTTCAGACGCTCAAATCTCCGGGCGCTCCCGCAGCAGGGCCATGATGTCCTCTGCCGCCGCAGCCAAATCCAGACGGAGACCCTCAAACAGACCCAGCTTCACCAGGTTCAGAGCGATCAAAGCGACTGTGGGACCCAGCACCATCCCCATCACGCCTCCCAGGCGCATCCCCACATAGATGCTCATCAGGGAGAGAATGGGCGACAGTCCCGTCTGATCCCCCACGACCTTCGGCTCGCCCACCCGGCGGAACATGGCGATGACGCCCCAGATCAGCATGATCTGGATGGCTTGGGCGTAATCATGGGTGAACAGGGCGAGGAAGGCCCAGGGCACCATAATTGTCCCCGCCCCCACAATGGGGATGAAGTCCAGCATAGCCAGCCCCAGTGCCAGCAGCAGACCATAGGACTGCCCGATGAGGAAAAAGCCCATCAGAAGGATGAAAAACACCCCCACCGACAACAAAAGCTCCGCCCGCAGATAGCCTCCAAAGGCGGCCAGGGCGATGTTCCGCACCTGGACCACAAAGCGGAGGAGCCGCTCGTGGGTATGCTGGGCCGCCCGCGCCCGGAGCTCCGGGTAGTCCACCGTCAGCATATAGGCCGCCATCACATAGATGATGAGCGCCAGGCCGAAGGAGGGCACCCGCTTGGCCTTCTCTGTGGTAAAGGCCACCGCGTTCTGCAATACGCCGGGCACCGCCGTGCTCAGCCAATCCATCAGCCCGTCCGCCACCGACTGCACCGACTCCGTCAGCTCCGGCGGCACCAAGTTCCAGAGCTGGAAGGAGATCACCTCCACCTGGTCCAGGACCGCGTGGAAGCCCTCCAGCAGCCCGTCCCAGTTCTGGACCAGCGAGACCAGCTCGGCCCCCACCGCATAGCCCAAATAGCCGATCCCGCCCCCCGCCAGGCCGAACAGGAGCAGCAGGATCAGTAGGGAGGACAGCTTCCTGGGCCAATGCAGCCGCCTCTGGAGCCACTGCACCAGAGGATGGAGCAGGGCCGCCGTGATCAGCGCCGCCACAAACGGGGCGCACAGGGACAGCAGGGGCCGGCCCACCGCCCGCAGCAGCCATAAGGCCAGCAGGACCAGCACCAGCCGCAGGCCAAGACGGAGCCACAGCCGTCCCCGCTGGGGCCAGGTTAGCTTCTTATCCTTCATAAGGACCGCCTTTCTTTCCCGGAGCCGGACCCATGGCCCAGCCCGCCGCTTCCAAGTCAAATGGCGCAGCCCCGGCCCGTATGCTCCGGGCCGGGGCTGCTGCTGTGCTCACTTCTCCCGGTAGATCAAGCCGACCAGATTGGGTCCGGCGTTGATGGCGATCACGCCGCCGATCTCATAGATCAGGTCGGCGGGCTGGCCCAGAGCCTGGGCACAGGCGTCGATCATGCGCTCCGCCTGCTCCGGATTGCCGGCCCGAACAACCAGATATGGGGTGTTGGGCTCCCGGGTCTTCTGGCACATCTCCAGCAGAGTGGGGATCACATTCTTCTCTCCCCGCACCTTGGTCAACACCTTAGAATCCCCGCCCTCAAAGGTCATGACAGGCTTCAGACCCAGGGCCTCTCCCATAAAGGCGGCGGCGGCGGAGACCCGCCCGGACTTTTTGGCAAACCGCAGGTCCAGCGGGGCAAAGAGCACCCGGGCATGGCTGATCCAGTCCTGAATATAGGTCAGGATCTCCTGGACAGGCTTTTCCTCCCGGGCCATCCGTGCTCCCTGCACCACCGCCCAGCCGTACGCCATGGTATAGCTATGGGAGTCCAGAATATGGATGCGAAAGGTATCCTTCGCCTCCGGCCGGTCCTCATAAAACTCCTCCCGGGCCTGAAGAGCGTTCTGATGGGTGGCAGAACCCTTGGAATTGATGGAGGTGTAGATCAGGTCGGTATAGCCCTGGCGGAACGCCTCCTCAAAACACTGGCTGAACACAAAGGGGGTCAGCTGGGCATGGGTGGGGATGTGGGGTGACGCCAACAGCATATCATAAAATTCAGCGGGGGTAAAATCAACGCCGTCCTGATACTCCCGGGCTCCCATGGCGATGGGGAAGGGGAGCACCAGGATGTCCAGCTCCTCCCGCAGGGAACGAGGGATGTCCGAGGCGGAGTCGGTAACAAATTTGATCTTCTGTGCCATAGCGGCCTCCTGTTTTCTCTTGATACAAGCTTTATAACCCTATTATTATCCCAGATGTCCGGCCAGATGTCAACAAAACAGGCTCAATCTTTCCGCTTTTTCATCCGGATCCGGGTCCCATCCGGTCTCTGAAGGTAGGTATTGTCCAGCTGGGCCTCCAGATTGCCCCGCACAGCATCCAGGTACTCCCGCCGCAGCAGCGCCTGCTCCTCCTTCTCCTCCGGTGTCAGGCCCTGGACTGTCTTGGCCTTTTTCGCCAGCTCATTGATCCTCTGGATCTTTCTCTCATCCATCTTGATGCTCCTCCCATGGCGGCGCGGCCTCCGGTCTCCGCCGCCCGCCCACGATATATTTTAAAGGTACCGCTCCAGCACCAGCATGGTGCGCCCCTTTTTGGACTGCCCCAGCACCTCCCGGACCACGCATTTGCCCAGCCCGCGGCAGGTGAGGACGTCCCCCGCCTCCACCGTCCGGTCCGGCTTGGCGCACTCCCGGTGGTTCACCGACACCCGGCCGGCGCTGACCAGCTCCGCCGCCTTGGACCGGGAGGTGGAAAAGCCGGAGGCCAGCACCGCGTCCAGCCGCATGGCCGCCACAGTGTCCCGGATGGTCTTGACCTCCGGCGGGCGTGGCGAGAGCTTTGACAGAGAGATCTCCCGCACCTTCAGCCTCCAGCGTCCGGCCCCCTCCCACTGGCTGAGGAGGATGGACAGGGCCTCCCGCAGGACCACCACCTGGCAGCGGCCCTCCTCCATCAGGATGTCCCCCAGCTTCTCCCGGGTCAAACCCAATCCCATCAGTCCGCCCAGGATGTCACGGTGGGACAGGGAGGCGTCCCGGGGAAACAGGGCCTCCAGGGCGGCCAGCGGACCCTCCGGATCGGCCAGAGCGTCCTCCGGCTCCTGCCAGTCGGGGAGGAAGAGACAGGCCTGCCGCTCCGCCCCCTCATAGCCGCCCGTCCAAATACAGCGCGGACGGCCCCAGGCGTTCAGCAGCTCCCCCACCGACGCCTGCTCCCCCGGTGAGAGGAAGGGCGTGTGGGCCGGGACCCCCCGGTTTTGGGACAGCTCCAGCTTGTCCAGCACCCGGGCCAGCAGCACCCGCTCCTCGCCGCTCCTGGCACAGCGGTCCAGCAGCTCCGTCTTATTCATGGCTCCCGCCCTCCTGTCCAACGCCCGTCCGGCGGGCTTCTGCTGACAGTATAGCAGAAAGCGGCTTCCCACTCAAGAGACTTTCTCCGCCGCTCCCCTCTTTTTCACCCGCTGTTACGGGCCGACCCGCTTCCCTGTCAAAATTTCCGTCTCTGCGCCCTACTCTTTTATATAATCTACAAGTGTATGTTATCTTGACACTTGTTGTGTAATGCGCTATCATATCCTCGATCAAACCAGATGGAGTGTGAAGCATGGATCGAAAAAACGAGGAACATTTGGACCCGCGCCAGCGCAAGACCCGCGCCCTGCTGGTCAAGGCGCTGGCCGAACTGATGGAGGAGCGCCCCTTCTCCGAGCTGTCTGTGGTGGACATATGCAGCCGGGCCATGGTCCACCGCACCACATTTTACGCCCATTTCAACGACAAGCGGGAGCTGCTCAGCTATCTGCTCTCCCAGCTGGAGCGCGAGTGCGTGGAGACCTGCCTGCCCAAGGAGGAGATGACCTCCCCCAAGGAGTATTTCCTCACTGCGGTCAAAAACGCCCTGGGCTTCTTCCAGGACCGCCGATCTCTGTACCTAGCCTGCCTGAACAGCGGAATGGAGGCGGAGGTACACGTCCTGTCCGACCGCGCGGCCCAGGAGCTGTGCCGCCGGCTGTCCCAGCCTGCATTCCGGGACGCCGCCCCTGAGGTGGACCCCCAGATCGCCGCCCGCTTCTACATCGGGGCGGTGCTGGCCCTGATCCGGTGGTGGCTGACCAACGATGACCCTGTCCCGCAGGAGACTCTGCTCTCCAACCTGTCCCACTTTATCCTGATTGACTGACAATGGGGGTCTTTTATGGAACATGAAAAGAAAACGGAAAGCCCCATGCTCAAGCTGGCGCGCTTCATTGTAGATAAGCGGAAGGCCTTCTATCTGATCTTTCTGGCCTCCTTTATCTTCTGCGCGGTCTCCATCAGCAAGGTGCACGTCAACGATGACATCACCACCTACCTCCCCGCCCACACGGAGACGCGGCGCGGCCTGACCCTGATGGACGAGGAATTCATCACCTTAGGCAGTGCGAACATCATGGTATCCAATATCACCTATGACGCAGCCTACAACCTCTCTTTAAAAATCGAAAAGATCCCTGGTGTCTCTTCTGTGGAATTTGATGATACCCAGGACCATTACCACGATTCTGCGGCCCTGTTCTCTGTTTCCTTCGATGGAGAGGAGGACGACCCGGACACCGCCGCCGTCCTCCTCCAGGTGGAGCAGCTTTTAGAGGGCTATGACTACTACCCTTCCACCACCGTGGGCCGGGACGAGTCGGCCAGTCTTCAGCAGGAGATGACCGTGATCCTGGCTATCGCCGCGGTGGTCATCGTGGTCGTACTGCTGTTCACCTCCAAAAGCTATATGGAGGTCCCCGTCTACCTGATCGTCTTTGCCACGGCCGCAGTCCTGAATATGGGGACCAACTTCATCTTTGGAACCATCTCCTTCATCACCAACTCCATCGCCATTGTCCTTCAGCTGGCCATGGCCATCGACTACGCCATCATCTTCTGCCACCGGTATATGGAGGAGCGGGACAATGGCCTGGACGCCCGGGAGGCCGACATCGCCGCCCTGAGTAAGGCTATCATCGAGATCTCCTCCTCCAGCCTCACCACCATCTCCGGACTGGTAGCCCTGATGCTGATGCAGCTGCGTATCGGCTTCGATATGGGCATTGTGCTGACCAAGGGCATCATCTTCAGTATGCTGTGCGTCTTTCTGCTGATGCCCGGCCTGCTGATGCTGTTCAGCGGTCCCATCGAGCGGACCCGCCACCGCAATCTGGTCCCCCACATCAACTGGTTCGGCAAGGGGGTCATCCACCTCCGCTACATCCTCCCCCCTGTCTTTCTGGTGGTCCTGGTGGTCTGTGCCGTGCTGTCCAACCGCTGCGGCTACGTCTTTGACACCAATGATGCCGATTTCGGCAACAAACCTGACTGGCAGCTGGCCGAAGAAAAGGTCAGCCGCACCTTCGGACAGAAAAACACCATCGCCGTCCTGGTCCCCCGGGGCAGCTATGAAAACGAGGGAAAGATCCTCCGGGAGGTGGCCGGCCTGGAACCCGTCACAACAGCCACCGGACTTGCCAACACCGAGGTGGAGGACGACTGGGTGCTGACCGACAAGATGACCCCCAGGCAGTTCGCAGAGCTGGCCGGTGTAGACATCGAGCTGGCCCGGCTGCTCTATCAGGCCTATGGCCTCAACGCTGAGGAATATGGAGCCATCTTCCAAAATCCAGATGACTACGCTGTTCCCCTGATCGATGTATTTGAGTTCCTGCTGGAGCAGCGGGATAAAGGGGTGGTTAACCTGACCGGCGAACAGGCAGACAAGGTGGACGATTTGGAGGAGAAGCTGGATATTGGCCTGGAGCAGCTTCGCGGCGAGCACTGGACCCGCATGGTCTTTGTGGCCGATGTGCCCACGGAGGGGGAAGAGACCCAGGCCCTTCTCAGCCAGATCCGCACCATCGCCCAGAAGTACTATGGAGACGATGTACTTTTGGTGGGCAACTCCACCAACGCCCTGGATCTGGCCAACTCCTTCACTCAGGACAATATGAAGATCAGTATCCTCACCGTCCTGTTCGTCATGGTCATCCTGCTGTTTACCTTTAAATCCGCCGGACTGCCCATCCTGCTGGTTCTCACCATTCAGGGCTCCATCTGGATCAACTTCACCGTCCCTGTGCTGACCCACACCAACCTCTATTTCCTCAGCTATCTGGTGGTCAGCTCCATCCAGATGGGTGCCACCATCGACTACGCCATCGTGATCACCAACCGCTACTTGGATCTCAAGACCCAGATGGACCACCGGCAGGCCGCGGTGGAGGCCCTGGATCAGAGCTTTTCCACCATCCTGACCTCTGGGACCATTATGTCGGTGGCCGGCTTTCTCATTGGAGGCATATCCACCAATGCAACGATCGGATCGGTCGGCCTCACCTTGGGACGCGGCACCGTTACTTCTATCGCACTGGTCATGACTGTTCTGCCCCAGCTGCTCATGTTGGGGGACGCACTCATCGAACGTACCGCCATCACCCTCAACCGGGACCGGAAGCAGCGCTTCAACCAGGGTTCCATGCGTCTGGATGGCCATATCCGCGGCCATGTGTCCGGCTTCGTGGACGGAGAGTTCAAGGGCGTGCTCCACGGCAGTGTGGACGCGCTGATCGAGAGCAAGTATCAGCAGCTGGACCTGCCTGACACAGAGAAGGAGGAACCCCATGAAACTGTATAAACGGGCGGCAGCGCTGATCCTGACGGCCGCGACGCTCCTCTCCCTGGTCCCCCCTGTCTCCGCGGCGGACGACCACGTCACCGTTTCCAGCGCCAAAGAGTTTTACGCCCTGGTCCAAAGCTGTACCCGGGATGTCTGGTCCCAGGGGGTCACCGTGGAGCTTACCGCCGATTTGGACCTGAGCGGCTCTGATTTTCAGCCTATCCCCATTTTCCAGGGGACCTTCCACGGCAACGGCCACACCATCCGCGGCATCACCTATGACCACAAGGGTTCCACCCTGGGCCTGTTCCGCACCCTGACCGAGAGCGCCGTAGTAGAGAATTTGTCTGTGGAAGGCCTGTTGGAGCCTCAAGGCTCCGCCAGCCAGCTGGGACTGCTGGCCGGCGAAAATTACGGCACCATCCGCTCCTGCTCCGCCAAGGGGACTGTCTCCGGACAGGAGGATGTGGGCGGCCTGGTAGGTGTAAACGGAGAAACAGGCCGCATTGAAGGCTCTTCCAGCCAGACCCAGATCTCCGGCGTGACGAATGTGGGCGGCATCGCGGGCCAGAACCTCGGCACACTGGAACAGTGCGTCAACACCGGCCTTCTGAATCCTGATCCTGATCAAGAGATCCCCACCAGTGTAGGAGGTATTGCCGGTCTGTCCCGAGGTACCATCCAAAGCTGTTCCAACAGCGGAGAAATCGGGTATCAGCACCTGGGCTATAACATGGGTGGCATCGTGGGCCTTCAATCCGGAAGCGTCCTACAATGCTCCAATACTGGGCAGGTGTGGGGCCGCAAGGATGTAGGCGGCATCGTGGGCCAGTTCGAACCCAACGCCGATGTAACCTATGGAGATTCCCCCATGGACCGTCTGAACAACAGCCTGGCCAGCCTGTTCGACGAAATGGAGGTCTTTGCAAATCAGGTCAATGAAATCGCTGTCCGGGGCGTGGAGGACGCCCAGGTGATCCATGACGCCCTCTCCTCCATTCAGGACCGGACCTATGACGCCGGCAAGGAGGGAAAGGACGACTTCCAGGCCATGTCCGATGATCTCTACCAGTACACCAACGACATTAGCGACGCGCTGGACAGTCTGCGGGACCATGTGGACCGCTTCAGCGACGACGCCTTTGACGACCTCAACGAGCTTCTGGATCAGGCCGACCGCCTCAGCCGGCGGCTCAACGATCTGCTGGACCACCTGGACGGCGGCCTGGGCGACGCGGTGCGCGCCCTGGACCGCACAGTGACCGGCATCCGGGACCAGGCCCGCGCCATCCAGACCCACATCACCCAGATGAAGCAGGAGCTGGATGCCCTGAAGCAGTATATCCTGGACGTCGCAAAGCTGATCGCGGAAAAGGACTTTGAGGGCGCTCTTCAGCTGCCCTTCCCCTCCTTAAATCCCAAAGAGCACATCCAGGGCATCCGCGCCGCGCTGAGCGAGATCTCTTCCCTGCTGCGCCAGCTGCCCGAACAGTGGCGGGAGGTCTTTGAGCAGCTCTCCGATGATTTGGGGGATGACCGGGACCGGATCCAGCGGGCCCTGGACGCGCTGAACGACGCCGCCTCCCATCTTGTGGACGCCGGCGACCGGCTCATGGACCAGATCTCCGGCGACCTGGACGAGGTGGATCTGGGCGCCGACCAGATCCGCGCGCTTTTGAAGAACTACACCGACCAGCTGGGGGATAAGGCCCAGGCCGCCGTGGATGACATTGACGCCCAGCTGGATGTGATCCAGGACCGGGTGGACCAAATGACCCAGTACGCCGGTCAGGACACCCAGGAGCTGCACGCCACCACTCTGAGCATGATCCAGTGTCTGGATACGGTCCGCCAGGCCATCTATGATCTGGGCAAGGAGCCGGAGATCACCATCACCGACCTCACCGACGTCACCCAGGGGCCCGGCCTCATCTCCGGGTGCTCCGTCTCCTGCACCGTCAACGGCGACTCCAATGTGGGCGGCATCGCGGGTACTGTCTCGCCGGAGCTGGGGGATGACCCGGAGGAGACGCTGGAGCTGGATGACCTGAAGCTGCTGGCCGACGTCTACGCCACCACCCGCGCCGTCATCCGCAGCTGCCGCTTCAACGGCGACGTGGTCGTGAAAAACGACTGCGGCGGCGGCATCGCGGGCCGGTGCGAGATGGGGGCCATCCTGGACAGCGCCGCCCGGGGGACGGTGGAGACCGGCGCCGACTACTGCGGCGGCATCGCAGGCCGGACCAGTGGCTCCCTCATCCGGTGCTCCAGTCTGGTGGATCTCACCGGAGAGAGCTGGCTGGGCGGCGTGGCCGGCCTGGGCGAGGATCTTCTGGACTGCCGCGCCATGGTCCGCGCCCAGGGCGACGGGGAGTACTGGGGGGCCATCGCCGGGCAGGCGGAGGGCGACCTGGCCGGAAACCGCTATCTGATGGAGGATCTGGCCGGTCTGGACGGCGTGGACTATGCAGAGCGGGCCCAGGGCCTCGGTTTTGACTCCTTCCGCCAGCTGGACTATCTCCCAGAGGATTTTCTCACCTTCTCCTACCGCTTCACCGTCAACGGCTCTCTTCTAACGGAGGTCCCCTTCTCTTACGGCGGGGATTTGGACCCGGAGCAGATCCCCGCTCCCCCGGAGCAGAACGGCCAGTACGGCCAATGGCCCTTCTTCCCGACTCAGAATCTCCGCCGCTCCATGGTGCTGGAGGCGGAATTCGAGGATCCCACCTCCACCCTGTCCAGCGGGGAGGACATTCCCACCCTGCTGGCCCAGGGGATCTTCTCCCCGGACGCCAAGCTGACCCTCCGCTCCCAGCCCGTGGAGGAGGGCACTGTGGATGGCTGCTCCACTGTAGGAGCGTGGTCCTACTCTGTGACGGGCAGCAAGGAGGACACCGTCACCCTCCGCCTGCGGACGGAGGGGGCGGAGCACCCGGATGCCGCCCTCTATCAGGATGGGCATTGGTCCCGTGTGGAGGGAGAGCTGGACGGCAGTTATCTGGTCTTCCAGGCCCCGGTCCAGGGGCAGGTCCTGTTGCTGGACCAGAGAGAGCCGCCCCTGCTGGCCGCCGCCCTGTGCGGCGGCGGGCTGGCCCTGCTGCTGGCCCTGCTTCTCATTCGCCGGCGGCGGAGAAGGGCGCCGTCCACCGCTCCCCAGCAGGAGGATCTCTCCCAGCCCGTGGGCTGACTTGCATACAGCGCCCAACAGAAAACAGGAGGACTGCCGCCACGGCAGTCCTCCTGTTTCATTCACTCCACGATCTCAAGCAGCTGGGAGACTTCCTTCCGGGGCGGTGCGTTCTTGGCCCCCTCCAGCGGATAGCCCAGCGCGATCAGGTTGGTGACCCGCTCATTTTCCGGCAGCGGAAGGTACTGGCGGATCTTGTTCTCATCGAACACGCCCAGGATCACACTCCCGACCCCCTTACTGTGGGCCGCCAGGCAAAATGTCTGATTTGCGATCCCGGCGTCAAACATCTCCCAGCGGTCCTCCTGCGTGGTCGAATAGCTGCCGTCAGTCTCATAGCCGCTGAGTTTTGTCACCACAGAGACAATCACCAGCGCATTGCACCGCACGATGGTCTTGGCATTGAAGTCAAAGCCCAGCACACAATTCTGCGCGATCTGCTCCTTGAGCTTTTGATTCTTCACCACATGATACCGCACCACCTGGGTGTTTTTCCAGGATGGGGAAAAGCGAGCCAGATCCACAATTTCCCGCAGCGTATCACTGCTGATGTCCCGATCGGAATACTTTCGGACGCTTCTTCTGGTTTGAATACACACATCGGCCTGCATTAAGATCCCTCCATGACAGTTCAGATTCATGTCATACTACCACAGGAAGGATGTGATGTCAAACCCTTTTTCCACAGCAGGAACCGTATGCTCCAAGGCCCGAATTTCCCTCCGTTCTTACCAATAGTGGTATCTTCCGCGCAGCAGGACCAGGGCGGACACCGCGGCCACAGCCCCCAGCCCCTCGGCGGCGATCACCGCGGACCAGATCCCGTCCAGCCCAAACAGCAGGGGCATCAGCAGCACCATCCCGCCCCGGAGGAGCAGGGAGCGCAGGAAGGACAGCAAGGCCGACACCACCCCGTTGCACAGGGCGGTAAAAAAGGAGGAGGCGTAAATATTGATGCCGCAGAACAGATAGCCCAGCGCGAACAGGCGGAAGCCCTGCACAGTCATCTCCAACAGTTCCGGGTGGTATCCCACAAAGGCAAAGGACAGGGGATAGCTCAAAGCCTCCGAGACCACCACCATCGCAGCCGAGGTCACCCCGATGACCCACAGGCTCTTGCGGAACACGCTTTTCAGCTCGCTCCGATTGTCCGCGCCGTAGTGGTAGCTGACGATGGGGGCGCTGCCGATAGAAAAACCCAGAAACGCGGCTACAAAGACAAAATCCACATACATCATCACCGAATAGGCCGCCACACCCAACTCGCCCACCATGCGCATCAGCTGGAGGTTATACAAAATGCCGATTACTGAGGAGGAGATGTTGCTCATCAGCTCCGACGAGCCGTTGCTGCACGCCTGGAGCAGCTGTCTGGGATAGAGCTGGCTTCTGGTCAGCCGCAGGCCGGACCGCTCCCCCGTCGCAAAGTAGAACAGCGGAATGATGCCGCCCACAGCGTATCCCAGCACGGTGGCGATGGCCGCCCCCGCGATCCCCAGCTGGAACACCGCGATGAGCACATAGTCCAGCACCATATTGGTCACGCCCGCCGCAATGGAGAACACCAGCCCCAGCTGAGGCCGCTCCGCCACCACAAAAAAGCTTTGAAAGCAGACCTGGAGCATAAACGGAACACTTCCCAGCAGAAGGATCCGTCCATAGACCACACAGTCCCGGATCAGCACATCGCTGGCCCCCGCCAGCCGGGCAATAGGCTCTGTGAGCCAGACGCTCACCGCAGTCAGCGCGCCCCCCAGCAGGATCACGGCGTAAATAATCATGGAGAAGTACCGCTGAGCCAGCTCCCGGCGGCCCTCCCCCAATGTGCGCGCCACGATCGCGCTCCCCCCCGTCCCCAGCATGAAGCCGAAGGCCCCGATAATCATGGAGACAGGAAAGATGATGTTGACCGCTGACAGGGCCATATCTCCCACCAGATTGGAGACAAACAGTCCATCCACCACGCTGTAAATCGAGGCGATCACCATCATCACCACCGATGGCAGGGTAAAACGCAGCAGCCGCCCGTATGTAAAATGATCTGACAGCTTGATTTTCATACTTCCTCCCACTCCTCCGGGACAGGCTGGGCCAGCAGCGGCTCTGTCTCCTCCCGGATGGCATCCAAATATCGATGCGTCAGCCCCAAAAAGGTCCGCCGCTCCTCCGGCGTCAGGCGCAGAAAGGCCCGCTCCTCCATAGCCAGGGTAGGCTCCACCGCCAGACGCAGCAGCTCCTCTCCCCGGTCCGTCAGGGACAGCAGCTTGTTGCGCCGGTCGCCGGACATACTCTCCATCCGCAGATACCCCCGGCTCTCCAGCTTTTTCAGCGCGGAGTTTACCGTTTGCTTGCTGAGGAACAGCGCGCCGCACAGCTTGGTCTGGGTCATGGGCCCCTGGGCCTCCCCCAGCAGATACAGCACCCAGAACACACTGTCCGACAGGCGGTAGTGCCGGGCCAGACGGTGGTAAATGATATTCATTTCCTTATCTGCCTCATTGAACGCCCGGATAAACCGGGAAAACGTCAGTTCTTCCATCATGTCCTCCATATCGTCCGATTTCGGACCACATTATAGTCCGAAATCGGACGGTTGTCAACTTTTTTCTTGACATCCTCCTGTTCATGTGATATGGTTCATTACATAAGTAATGAACCAATGAACGAGGAGGGGAACTTATGGGAACGCCCCCCGGGGGACAGCCCCTGATCTATCTTCAGATCGCCCGGATGCTGGAGGACGACATCCTCCGGGGCGTCTACCGGGAGGAGGAGCAGGTCCCCAGCACCAACGAGCTGGCCCGGGCCTTCCGCATCAATCCCGCCACCGCCGCCAAGGGCATCAACCTTCTGGCGGCCTCCGGCGTCCTCTATAAGCGCCGGGGCATCGGGATGTTCGTGGCCCCCGGCGCGGAGGAGGCCGTCAAGGCCCAGCGGCGTGCCGCCTTCTATGACGGCTATGTGCTCCCTCTGGTCCGGGAGGGCCGCTCCCTGGACCTGTCGGAGGAGGCGATGCTGGACATGGTCCGCAAGGCATTTGAGGAAGGAGTGTGAACCGGATGAACACTGGAACCATGCGTGCCCAGGGCGTGTGCAAGTCCTTTGGAAAGAAAACGGTCCTGCGTGAGCTGGAACTGACCCTGGAGCCCGGAAAGCTCTATGGCCTGCTGGGGCGCAACGGGGCGGGCAAGACCACCCTGCTGTCCATTCTCACCGCCCAGCTGGCCCCCGACCGGGGCGGCGTCACCTACGGCGGGGAGCCGGTGTGGGAGAACCAGGCCGCGCTGGACCACCTGTGCTTCGCCCGGGAGGCCCCCGCCGCCGGACAGACCAGCCTCCGGCTGGGACATTATCTCCGCTCTGCCGCCATTTTCTATCCCGGCTGGGACGAGGGCTATGCCCACCGCCTGCTGGAGGAGTTCTGCCTGGATCCCTCCCGAAAGCTCTCCCAGCTCTCCCGGGGCCAGCTGTCCATGGTCTCAGTGCTGACCGCCCTGGCCAGCCGCGCCGGCCTCACCCTGCTGGATGAACCCACGGCCGGACTGGACGCGGTGGCCCGGGAACAGTTTTACCGCCTGCTGCTGGAGGACTTCTCCCACACCGGGCGCACCTTCGTCCTGTCCACCCACATCATCGGCGAGGCCGCCCCCCTCTTCGAGGAGGTCCTGATCCTGAACGAGGGCCGCATCCTGGAGCACGGCCCCACAGATGCGCTGTTGGAGCAGTTCCGTACTGTCTCCGGTCCCGCGGACCAGGTGGAAGCCGCCTGTGGGGAGCTGACGGTTCTCTCCGCCCAGGACATCGGGCGGCGCAGGCTGTACACCGTCCGGGGCACGCCGGAGCAGCTGGAGGCCCTGGACGCCTCCGGTCTGGACACGGCCCCTATGGAGCTTCAGGAGGTGTTTACCGCCCTGTGCGGCCAGACGGACGCCGCTGGGAGGTGAGGACATGAGACGCACCGCCCGCTTTCTGCTGTATACACTCCGGCCCTGGCTGTTGATCCTGCCCATCTCCGTCACCAGTGCCGTTCTCCTGCTCCCCAGGCTCGCCGGAGGGGCAGACGGCCCTGTTGCCGCCCTCTGTAACGCCCTGCCCGGCTTCGGCCTGCTGTTCCTGCTGATGCTGGGGATGAACCTGGCCCTCTCCGCCCTTCCCCTGGCCCTCTCCCTGGGCGGGCGGCGGCGGGACCTCCTGCTGGGCGTCCAGCTGTGCGCCCTCCTGGGGGCCGGGGCGGCGGCACTGCCCTGGCTCCTCCCCCTCCCTGCCCCGGGGACCGGGCCGGACAGCCTCTGGCCCCGCAGCCCCCTGTCTCTGGTCCTGTACTTCGGCTTGGCTCTTCTGGCGGTGCTTCTGGGCTGCCTCTCTGGACTGTGGATGCGCCGCTCCCGGCTGTCCGGCGGCCTGCTCTACTCCGCCGGTCTGCTCCTGCTCATGTTTCTGTGGCCCGCCTGCCGGCTGATCCTTGCCTCTCCCGCTGTGTGGGGGGATCTGCCCCTGCTCCTGCTTCTGGCCCTGCCCGCGGCAGCGGCCCTGCTGGAGCTTCCGCTGTGCCGCGCCATGATTCGGCTCTCTGTGAGGTGATGACAAATGCTGTATCCTCTCTTCAAGCTCCATATCCCAGTTCTCCGCCTCCAGCTCGCCGTGCTGTGGGGGGCCTTTCTGGTCATCCAGTTCATCATCTCCGCGGTGATGCTCCTGCTCCGGCCGGAGGAGTCCATCCTCATCTCCGGCACGCTTCTCCCCTTCGCCGGCGGCTTCATCCTCTTTGCCCTGACCCAGCGCCTGGTGCTGGTCGATTTCCAGAACGGGGTGCGGATGGGCCGCACCCGGCGGAAGATGCTGGGACTGACCCTGGCCCTGATCGGGGCGGACGCCCTTCTGGTCAGCCTGTCCGCCCTGCTCCTCCCCTGGCTGGAGCGCACCCTGTGCATCCGGCTGTGGGCCCTTCTGGCGCGGCGGCCCGGCGCGGCGGTGATGGTCAAGGCCCCCGGCGGCGGCCAGCTGTGGGACCCCAGCTATGACGCCGGGCTGCTCCGGGTGGAGGACTTCGGTCTGGACGCCTGGTGGCTCGCCCCGCTGATCCTGCTGGCCGGCCTGCTCCTGGGCTTTCTGCTGGCCGCGCTGACCCAGCGCTTCGGCCCCCGGAGCTATCTGCTCCCCTCTCTGCTGTACCTGTGCCTTATTTTCCTCCCCCAGGCGGAGTGGCTGAGGGACGTCCGCTTGCTCCTCCCCGCCGCCCTTCTGCTGGCCGCCGGGGTGGCCTGGTCTCTCTGGTCCCTCCTCCACGCCCCGGTCCGGCAATTTTCATAGCCCTATGATATAGAAAACGGCCCGCGCACTTCAACAGTGCGCGGGCCATTCTGTACATTTCAGCGATTTCCTTATGCCATCAGGGAGCACACCAGCTGGGCGTACTCCGCCGGATCCTCCAGCGGCAGGTCGGCCAGCAGCAGGGCCTGACCGTAGAGCAGCTTGGCGTACTTCTCCACAGTGGCCTGATCCCCGGCGTCCACCGCTCTCTTCAGGGCAGCGTAGGGGGTGGAGTCGGCGTTGAGCTCCAGCACGCGCTCGGCCTTCATGTGCTCGCCGCCCTCCATCTTCCGCATATAGCGCTCCATCTCCAGGGAGACCGGGCCGTCGGCGGACAGGCAGCAGGCGCCGGACTTCAGGATCTTGGACAGGCGGACCTCCTTGACCTGATCGCCCAGGGCGGCCTTCACGGCCTCCAGGACAGGCTTGCCCTCCTCGGCCTTCTCCTCAGCCGCCTTCTTCTCCTCCTCCGTCTGGGGGAGGGCGTCCTCGGCGGTGGCGGACTTGAACTTCTTGCCGTCGATCTCACCCAGGGCCTGCATCACAAAGTCGTCCACATCCTCGGTGCAGTAAAGGATCTCATACCCCTTGTCCAGGATGCGCTCCACCTGAGGCAGCTTGGCGATCTTGTCCACGCTCTCGCCGCAGGCGTAATAGTAGTAGGGCTGCTCCTCCGCCATCCGGTCCTGATAGGCCTTCAGCGTGGTGTTCTTCCCCTCCTTGGAGGACCAGAACAGCAGCAGATCCTTCAGATTGTCCTTGTGGGCGCCGTAGTCCGCCACCACGCCGTACTTGATCTGGCTGCCGAAGGCGGTCCAGAACTGCTCGTACTTCTCCGGATCCTCCTTTTGCAGCTTGACCAGCTCGCCCTTGATCTTCTTCTCCAGGGCGGAGGCGATCACTTTCAGCTGCCGGTCGTGCTGGAGGACCTCACGGCTGATGTTCAGCGAGAAGTCGGGGGAATCCACCACACCCTTGACAAAGCGGAAGTAGTCGGGGAGCAGATCGGCGCACTTGTCCATGATGAGCACACCGGAGGAGTAGAGCTGCAGGCCCTTCTGGTACTCCCGGGTATAGAAGTCATAGGGCGCCTTCTGGGGGATATACAGCATGGCCTTATAGGTCACCGCGCCCTCGGCGCTGGTGTGGACCACCGCCAGGGGGTCCTGCCAGTCCATGAACTTCTCCTTATAGAAGGCGTTGTACTCCTCGGCGGTCACCTTGGACTTCTGCCGCTGCCACAGGGGGACCATGGAGTTGATGGTCTTCCACTCCTTCACCGTCTCCCACTCGGGCTTGTAGTCGTCCCCCGCGTCGGCGGGCTTCTCCTTCTGGCGGTAGTCCTCCACCTCCATCACGATGGGATAGCGGATGTAATCGGAGTACTTTTTGATCAGCTCCTGAAGCTTATAGGTCTCCAGGTACTGGTCGTAGTCCTCCTCATCCGCGTTGGCCTTGAAGTGCATGATGACGTCGCTGCCGGGGGCGTCCTTCTCACACTGGGTGACCGTATAGCCGTCCGCCCCGTCCGACTGCCACATCCAGGCCTCATCGCTGCCATAGGCCCGGGACACCACCGTCACATGGTCGGCCACCATAAAGGCGGAGTAGAAGCCCACGCCGAACTGGCCGATGACATCGATGTCCTCCCCCTTCTCCTCCTTGGCCAGGTCCTGCTTGAACTGGAAGGAGCCGCTCTTTGCGATGGTGCCCAGGTTGTTTTCCAGCTCCTCCCTGGTCATGCCCACGCCGTTGTCGGACACGGTCAGGGTGCGCATCTCTTTATCGGGCACGATGGTGATCTTCAGGTCCTTCCGGTCCACCGGCACCTGATCGTCGGTGAGGGCCTGATAGGCCAGCTTGTCCTCCGCGTCACTGGCGTTGGAGATCAGCTCTCGGAGAAAGATCTCCTTGTGGGTATAGATCGAGTTGATCATCAGGTCCAGCAGCCGCTTGGACTCCGCCTTAAACTGTTTCTTTGCCATAGTATTCAATTCCTCCATGTATAGAAATCTAATAAATCAACAAATCGGAGCGCTATCATTAGCACTTACGCTCTTCAAGTGCTAATGATAGCGCTCTTTGCAGAAAAATTCAAGGGGGTTCACAGTTTATTTACAGTTTTTCCTGCACAGAAATTTTCTTGCCAAGGGACTTGACAATCTCCCCCGTTTCCGTTATTGTATTGTTGTACTAAGTAACTAATACAATGACACAGATAAGGAGGCACGTCTATGGACTGGAGGTTCACCGACGACCGGCCCATCTGGCTCCAGCTGACGGAGCAGCTCACCCGGCGGATCATCACCGGGACCTATCCCCCCGGGAGCCGCCTGCCCCCGGTGCGGGAGCTGGCCGCCCAGGCGGGAGTCAACCCCAACACCATGCAGCGGGCCCTGGCCCAGCTGGAGCAGGACGGCCTGGCCTTCGCCGACCGGACCGCCGGCCGGCTGGTGACGGAGGACACCTCTGTGCTGGACTCCGTCCGGCAGGCCCAGGCCAGGGTCCTCATCGAACAGTACTATGACGCTATGGCCGAGCTGGGCTATTCCCGGACCGAGGCCGCGGAGCTTTTGAAGGAGGAGCATCTATGAGTGACAATCTGATCGTCTGCCAGGGTCTGGCCAAGTCCTACGGACACAAGTCGGCCCTGACCGGCATCGATTTAGAGGTGGGCCGGGGCCGGATCGTGGGCCTGCTGGGTCCCAACGGCAGCGGAAAGACCACCCTGATTAAGCTGCTATGCGGGCTGCTCCAGCCCACCGCCGGGCGCCTTGCTGTTGCAGGACTGCCCGTAGGGCCTGAGACTAAGGCTCTGGTGAGCTATCTGCCTGACCGGATGTACTTCGCCAGCTGGATGCGGGCGGTGGATCTGTTTGATCTGTTCCGGGACTTTTACCGGGATTTCGACTATCCCAAGGCCCTGGCTATGTGCAAGAGTCTGGGGGTAGAGCCGAAGGACCGGCTGAAGTCCATGTCCAAGGGCACCAAGGAGAAGGTACAGCTGGTACTGGTCATGGCCCGGAAGGCCCAGCTGTACCTGCTGGATGAGCCCATTGCCGGGGTGGACCCGGCGGCCCGGGATTTTATCCTCCGCACCATTCTGACCAACTATAACGAGGAGGGCACCGTACTCATCTCCACCCACCTGATTGCGGACATTGAAAAGGTCCTGGACGAGGTGATCCTGCTCAAGGATGGGGCACTCATGCTCCATGAGTCTGTGGACCGCATCCGGGAGGAGCGGGGCAAGAGCGTGGACGCCCTGTTCCGCGAGATTTTCCGCGCCGTGCCCATGGAAGGAGGCGAGTTCTGATGCTTGGAAAGCTGTTAAAATATGACTTCCGCTCCATGTGGAAGCAGTTCTCCGTGATCTGGCCGGCGGCTCTGGTCCTGGCCTTTATCAACCGGTTCACCGTGTTCGGCATCCATAACCCTGGAGGCAGTGTCTTTGGCGAGTGGATGGGCGTAGCCTCTATGGGACTATTTGGCGGCGTGTGCTTTACTATGGTCATCCTATCCGCCGTGTTCGTACTTACTCGATTTTATAAAGGGCTGCTGGGTGACGAAGGCTATCTGATGCACACCCTGCCCGTCCACTCCTGGCAGCTGGTTCTGTCCAAGCTGATCTGTGCTCTGGCCACCACAGTGGTCAACGGCATTGTGGGTATCCTGGCTATGTTTCTGATGATGCCCCTGGACTGGGATGAGCTCTTCGACACCCAGGTGTGGCAGGCGGTCTTTCACAACCTTGCACAACAGCCCGACATCATTCTCTACTTCCTGGAGTTTTTCCTTCTGCTGCTGGTCATGTGCGCCGCCATATTTATGACCCTCTATCTGGCCATGGCCATCGGCCATCTGTTCTCCAAGCGCCGGATCCTGATGAGTGTAGCGGCATTTTTCGGCCTAAATATCCTGGACAGCATCATTACCAGCTCGCTGCACAACATGAACGCGCTGAATTGGCTCTATGGGATGGATCTGAGCGATCACGCGGACTTCTGGATGGGCATTGTCCTGCTGCTCATCCCCACCGCCATCATGTTCTTGCTCACCAGCTGGATCTTAACGCACAAGCTGAATCTGGAGTGATCCTCCGCCACTGAAAGGAGCGTACCGCCGTGAATTCCTGGTCTGTACTTTTCATCGCCCTGGCCGCCGTGGTGCTCCAGGCGTGGGTCAGCCGGAGGGGCGCCCCCGGCTGGTACATGGGGTGCATCATCCCCCTGCTCTATGGGGCGGCGGTGGCCTGGATGTTTGTGGGTCAGGACTTCCTCCGTGCCCTGTGGGTCATCCTTTTGGGAAGTGCCCTCCCCATCACCCTGTTGATCTCCCTGGGCGAGCGAACGTCTCCCCCCCAGGATCCCCCCGCTTCTCCACCGGACTCCGGCGCACAATGACAAAGGGCCTCGCAGAACGAGCCAGCCGCAGGATCCAACCGATCCCGCGGCTGGCTCTGTCATCGCTCCGGACCCTCCCACAACTTTCTGCTCTGCCTTCCCCGTCTCCGCATCCCGTCTCTCTTCAAAGCTTTTCTCTCACATATAAAAAAGCCCAGCCTGGACTGCCGGACTCTTTGAACAGACAAAGACCCGGAGGATCGCTCCTCCGGGTCTTTTTTATGTGAGTTTATTTCCGCCGCAAAATCAGGCCAGGGCCTTCTTGGCGGTCTCGGTCAGCTGGGTGAACGCAGCCTTGTCGCTCACAGCCAGCTCAGCCAGCATCTTGCGGTTGATCACGATGCCAGCCTTCTTCAGGCCGTTCATAAAGGTGGAGTAGTTCATCCCGTTCATCTTGCAGGCGGCGTTGATCCGGGTGATCCACAGCTGACGGAAGTCGCGCTTCTTCAGCTTGCGGCCGGTGTAAGCGTACACGCCAGACTTCATCACGGCCTGGTTGGCCATCTTGAAGTGCTTGGACTTGGAACCCCAGTAGCCCTTCGCCATCTTGAGGATCTTATTTCTTCTCTTGCGCGTCATCATCGCGCCCTTCACTCTTGCCATTGTACTCTGCCTCCTTCTCTCTTACTTGTACAGGATCATGCGCTTGATGGCAGCCTCGTTGGTCTTATCCGCGTAGCCGCCCTTGCGGAGGCCTCTCTTCAGCTTGGTGGTCTTGCCGTGGCCGTTCAGCAGGTGACGCTTACCGGCGTGGGCGCGCTTGACCTTGCCGTTCTTCGTGAGAGCGAAACGCTTCTTCGCGCCGCTGTGGGTCTTGATCTTCGGCATAACAGAAAACTCCTTTTCGACTTACTTTTTGGTATCCTTCGCAGGCTTGGGCGACAGGAAAATGGACATATGACGCCCCTCCAGCTTCGGACTTTTATCCATCACGGCGGTCTCGCCGCAGGATTCGGCAAACTTCAGCAGCAGATCCTGGCCGATGTTGGTGTGCGCCATCTCACGGCCGCGGAACCGGACCGTGATCTTGCACCGGTTGCCGTCCGCCAGGAACTTCTGCGCGTTGCGCAGCTTCACATTGAAGTCGTTGACGTCAATGCTGGGGGACATCCGGATCTCCTTGACCTCCACCACGCGCTGGTTCTTGCGTGCTTCCTTCTCGCGCTTGGTCTGCTCGAAGCGGTACTTGCCGTAATCCATCAGCTTGCATACCGGGGGCACAGCGTTGGGAGAGATCTTCACCAGATCCAGATTCCGTTCCTCCGCCAGGCGCAGGGCCTCCTGAGAGGACATGATACCCAGCTGTTCGCCGCTCTCAGAGATCAGGCGGATCTCCTTATCCCGGATCTCTTCGTTTGTTTGATGACCTGTGTTAGCGATGGGAAAGCACCTCCAAACAAAAAATAAAACGCGTCTGCCTGAATGGCACCCGCGTCACAACAAAACCGCGCCGGATATTCCGGCGAAGATCGCACATTGTTGACCCTTTGGCTCTGGCCTGGGGTGAGGACGGGGCACCGTTCCTGCTTTCTTGTTCTTGAGCATTTTACCACAGTCAATCCCTACTGTCAACCCCATTTTCAAATTTCCTCAGCGCACCCGTCTCCCCTCCTTCCTATTTACATAATCTTATTTTATTTCTTAGCAGTACAAAAAGTTATGCACACTTTCCACCTGTTTTTCCACATATACCCTTGTAAATATGGAGATAAATCTTTATTTTCCCACTTTAATTCCACATGATTCGACATTTCTATATTTCAATCCATTTTGTAGAATTACATAACGCATTTTTATTTCCAGATGACACGCCTGCGCTCCCCCAAAATGAAACAAGGCCCCGAAAGACATACGCCTTCGGGACCCCACAGTTTCGTCCTCATTCCTGATATGTTCACAAAGCTATCCCAGGGAGATGTCCCGGTTGGCGTAGGCGTTCAGCTCCATTCCGGCGGTGTGGCCCGCCTGGTACTCATAAAAGCCCTGACAGCCGATCATGGCGGCATTGTCCCCGCAGTACTTCAGCTCCGGGAGGTACAGCCGGTCCCCGCTCCGGGCGCAGGCCGCCTGGAGATCCGCCCTGATCCGCCGGTTGGCGGCCACGCCTCCGGCCACCGCCACCTGGCCATAGCCCTTTGCCCGGGCCGCCGCCATCACCCGGGGCACCAGAGACTCGCTCACCGCCCGGCCGAAGCTGGCCGCAAAGTCCCGCAGATCCAGCTTTTCCCCTTTCTGCTCAGCATTATGGATCAGATTCAGGCTGGCAGTTTTGAGCCCCGAGAAGGACATATCCAGCTCATGGCCCGACACATGGGCCCGGGGCAGTTCATAGCGGCTGTCGTCCCCGCCGTCCGCGAGGCGGTCCATGGGACCTCCGCCGGGGTAGCCGATGCCCAGCACACGGGCCACCTTGTCAAAGCACTCCCCCGCCGCATCGTCCCGGGTACCGCCCAGCACCTCCATCTCTGTATAGGATCGCACATCCACCACCAGGGTGGTCCCGCCGGAGACGCACAGACAGACGAAGGGCGGCTTCAGGTCGGGGTGGGTGATATAATTGGCGGCAATGTGCCCCCGCACATGGTGGACCGGGATCAGGGGGAGATCCAGAGCCATGGCTGCCCCCTTGGCAAAATTCACCCCCACCAGCACCGCGCCGATGAGGCCGGGGCCGTAGGTGACCGCCACGGCGTCCAGCTCCCGCTTGGTCAGCCCCGCCTGCTCCACCGCCTGATCGGCCAGTCCGGTCACCGCCTCCACGTGCTTCCGGGAGGCGATCTCAGGCACTACGCCGCCGTAAATCGTGTGCATCTCGATCTGTGATGCGATACAGTTGGACAGCACCGTCCTCCCGTCCCGCACCACAGCGGCGGCAGTCTCGTCACAGGAGGACTCAATGGCTAGAATGTTCACAAAAGGCTCCCCTTTCCAATGTTTTTCCTCAATACAGCTTTTCCCGCTCCATCACGCTGTCGATCCGGTTGAAGCGCTTGCTGTCCGTCACATCCCTTCTCCCGCTCACAGACAGGAGAATGACCTCAGACAGGCTCAACGGTGCAACATAGGAGTTTGTGAAGCCCAAGCCGTCCACCTGGGCCGTGAGCACCACATCCGCTTTATTTGCCAGCGGACTGGTTCGGCGGTCCGTCATCAAGATTACCTTCGCACCACTCTCCCGGGCAATTTCCAGCAAGGGTCGGGCGATCTCTGAATACCGGGGGAAGCTGTACAGGAACAGACAGTCCCGGTCCGTGATGTCCAGCAGATTTTCCACCGCCGAAGCATCTGCGTGGAGGATGGGCACCACATGGGGGGCAAGGAACAGAAGCTTGCTGGCCATATACTGGGCACAGCAGGCCGTCCCCCGGAAGCCCGCAATATACTTCCGGTCGCTGCGCAGGAGAATGTCCACGACCTGTTCCACCGTGCCCTGATCCAGCTGGGCATAGCTTTTCCGCAGATTATTCAGGGTGTACTGACTCACATCGCTGATCAGGCTGTCGGATCCCAGGTGCTCCAGTGTGCGGAGATACTTCTCTCCAGGGTTCAGATCCGGCTGGGCCCGGTCGATCTGGCGGGCAGTCCGGGCATTCATCTCACTCCGGAAATCCGCATAGCCCTTGAAGCCCAGCTTGCGGATAAAGCGGATCACCGAGGTGTCGCTCACCCCGATCTCCTCTGCCATCGTGGTGGAAGTCTGAAACCCGATGGTGCTCAGGTGGGCCAAAATATATTCCGCGATCTCTGCATCTGTCCGGGTCAGCGTCATGCTTTGAATTTTATGTACCAGATCTTCCATGCTTCCATCCTCCGGCTCACAGTTTGACAAGGAAAGCATAGCACAGAAGTCCTGTGTGGTCAATCTTGTTCCCATGGATCGAGGCACCTGCGGAGGCGTGAGAAGCCTGCCCCCCGACAGAATGACCGGCCCCTGAGCACAGGGGCCGGCCTTGTCACTTCTCCTCCATCGCTCTGGGATCGGGGAGATCGATATAAATGGGGGGATGTCCGACTCCCTCCACATAGCGCAGCAGCTCCTCCCGCGTCAGACGCACTGTGGAGGTGGAGATCCCCGGGTGTCCGCTGTAATATGGATCCGCCAGCAGTTCCCGGTCGATCACCAGCCGCACCCGGCCCTCCGTGTCAAACAGGAGCTCCAGAGCAGAGACCGAGCCGGGGACGGTGTTCAGACAGGCCGCCATGTGTCCGTCATCCGCAAAGGACAGCCGGGAACAGCCCAATTGGGCGGACAGATACTTGGTCTTGAAGGGCTTTTCGCCCGGCATCATCAGGAGGTAAAATTCGGTCTGCTGACGGTTGCACAAAAACAGGTTTTTGCAGATCTTCGCGCCCAGTACCTCCTCAATTTTCCGGCAGTCCTCCATGGTGTCGGCGTGGTCGTGGTCCACCCGGTCAAAGGAAATGCCCTGCCGCTCCAGCTCATCATAAATGGCCAGCTCCTGTGGGATACGGTCGTCTGCGGGACGTCCGGAGTGGCGGACGGGGTCGATATACATGGTTGTTCACCTTTTCTCCGCGGATGCGGTTTTTCTCAAAGCATACCACACACCACAGAAAATGTACACCCCTGCGCCCACCTTGCGTTGCGCTCCGGGTAAGGACCTGATATAATATGACCCAGCACCCGCCGCACCCCACCAGGCCGCGGCGGGCATCATATTTTTTTAATTGGAGGGATGTCAAATGGTTCGAGAGATCGATCCGGAGCGCTCCAGGCGCGCCGCCGCCTTCGCCCTGTGGAGCCGGGCCCCCATGCCCATGGTGACGCTGATGAAAACCCTGGACGTCACCCGCCTGGTCCGGCTCAGCCGCCGGCGCGGGTATAAGATCAATATGCTGCTCTGCTGGTGCATCGGCCGGGCGGCGGCCCGCATGGAGGATTTTTATCTTCTTCCGGTGGGCGACAAGCTGATTGAGTACGACCGCCTGGCGGTCAACACGGTGGTCGTGACCCGGGATGGGGACATCCAGACCTGCGACCTCCCCCTTGTCCCCGATCTGGAGCAGTTCAGCCGAAACTATCTGGAGCTCACCGAACGGGTGGCCCAGACCGGCCAGCCCCATGACCTGAGCGGGGAGGCCATGGTCATCGGCACCTCCGCTCTGGCCGGGTATGACATTGACGGGGCCGTCAACCTATACGCCGGCTGTTACAATAACCCCTTTCTGATCTGGGGAAAATACCGCAGACACTGGTTCCGCGCCCTCCTGCCCGTCTCCTTCCAGTTCCACCACAGCCAGCTGGACGGCGTCCCCGCCGCCCAGTTTCTGGAGCGTCTTCAGGAGGAGCTCCGCATCCTGGGCACATGACGCCTCTGAGGCGGCTGTCCCCGCGAGCACACGTCCCCCGCCTTGAAAGGCGGGGGACGTGTGCTGTATTCTTATCCGGTCTGCCGGTCCCCCTGCTGAAACTTCCGAAGCCCTCGATTCAGCTTCCGGGACTCCCGCCGGAGCGCCACACAGTCAGCAAACCACACCGCCGCCAGACATAGCTCCAAAAACAGGATCAGCAGAACGCTCCCCCACAGGGGCATCCCGGAGAACCAGCCCAGCAGGGCGCCCCCCCCGGCAAATCCCAGGTTGCAGACCAGGGTCCATAGAACGGTACGCCAGAGCAGCGTCCCCCCCTCCCATTCCCGGTCAAAGGGGAGGATCCAGGATTCCAGCGCGGCCACAGCAGCAGAAACCAGCAGCATCTCCACCAGCATTGGGATCGGAAGTTCCCGATGTCCCATCAGCCACCGGACAGCTCCGGCGGCTGAGACCAGCCCCACCGTATAGAGGGCCATGTGGTATTTCACTATGATTCCCCATCCATAAAAACGAACAAATTCATCTTGGAACATCATACCTTCTCCTCTCTTTTTTCTTGACTTTTTATCGCCGGTCACTCTGTCACAGCCCCAGCTGTTCCCGCAGCAGGGGCGCATAGTGCCGTGACACCATCAGCCGCTCCCCAGTCTCCAGCGTGGCCTCGATCCGTCCGCCCGCCCGGCTCCGCAGGCTGCGGATGTGATGCAGGTTGACCAGCAGGGGCTTCCCTGCGCGGAAGAGACCCAGCGTCCCATACCGGGCTTCCAGCTCTGACAGTCCAAGCCCCGACTGGTACACTCCATCCGCCGTATAGACAAAGGTACGCTCATCCACCGACTCGCAGTACACCACCTCCTCCGGCCTCAGCAGGACCACCTCTCTGCTCTCGCTCCAGACGCATAGCCGCTGAAGGCCGGAGCGCAGCAAAGAGAGCACCCACAGCATTTCCTCATCCAGCGCGGCACAGCGGAGGACCACCTCGTTTTCTGCCCCCGCACGGTGCTCCACCGTGATTTTCACAGGTTCCCTCCTCCTCTCCACTGTCGGCGGCCGCCGCAGCGTTCCGCCTTGTTCGATCACAGGATAGCAGACTGCCGCCCCCTCCGCAAGCCCTGTTCCGCCCAGAGGGATTTTATCGGCGGTAAGGCGCATTTCTGAAAATATGCCCCTCATAAATTTGGAAAATTGATTTGCTTTTTATGGGCGGCTATGATATAGTGTATTACTAATCTGGCCCGTTGAACGCGATGGGCACAGAAATCTTTTTTCATGAAAGTGGAGTTGATTCGTCCCTTATGGACAGTACCAGTATCGCAATGCTCGTCGCCCTGGTGGCCCTGGTGGCCATGTCCGGGTATTTTTCCGCAACTGAGACCGCCTTTACCTCTCTCAACCGCATCCGCCTGAAGAACAAAGCGGACAACGGCGACCGCCGGGCCGCCCGCACGCTGGAGCTGGCGGAGGACTATGACCGCCTGTTGTCCACCATCCTCATCGGCAACAACATTGTCAACAACGTGGCCACCACCATCGGCGCGGTGCTGTTCATCAAGCTGATCGACGACGTCCGCGGTCCCACCGTCTCCGCCATTGTTTTGACCATCGTCATCCTGATCTTCGGCGAGGTCTCCCCCAAGAGCCTGGCCAAGGAGAATCCGGAGGGCTGGGCCATGATCGCCGCCCCTCTGCTTCGCCTGCTGGTCGTCATCCTGACCCCGGCCAACTTCCTGTTCACGCAGTGGAAGCGGCTGCTCTCCAAGGTGTTCCGCACCGCTCAGGGCGACGGCATCACCGAGGAGGAGCTGGTGGGCATGGTGGATCAGGCGGAGAATGAAGGCGGCCTGGACCAGCATGAGAGCGATCTGATCCGCAACGCCATCGAGTTCAACGATCTGGAGGTGTCCGAGATCCTCACTCCCCGTGTGGATCTGGTGGCCGTCCCCGACACCGCCACCATGGAGCAGGCGGCCTCTCTCTTTGTGGAGAGCGGCTATTCCCGTCTCCCCATCTACCACGACAGCATCGACAACATCGTGGGCGTGATCCACGAGAAGGACTTCAACGCCGCCCGCTACCGCGGTGAGACCAGTCTGGCCGATCTCAAGGCGCCCGTCCTGTACACCACCGGCAACACCAAGATCTCCGAGCTGCTGCGCATCCTCCAGAAGAACAAGGCCCACATGGCCGTGGTGGTGGATGAGTACGGCGGCACTGAAGGCATCGCCACCATGGAGGACATCGTGGAGGAGCTGGTGGGCGAGATCTGGGATGAACACGATGAGGTGATTGAGATCTTCCGCAAGCAGCCGGACGGCAGCTACCTCATCGCCTGCTCCGCCGACCTGGACGATATGTACGACCTCTTCCAGGTCAAGGGGACCTGCGACGCGGCCACCGTGTCCGGCTGGGTCATGGAGGAGGTAGGCAAGGTCCCGGAGGTGGGCGACCACTTCCAGTCCGAGGGCCTGGACGTCACAGTCACCAAGGTGGAGCACCGCCGGGTGCTGGAGATCCAGGTCCGGGTCCTCCCCCACGAGGAGGAGTTCAAGCCCCGTGAATGGGAACTCCGCGGCCGGGAGAAGGACACAGTCCGCTCCAAGCGGGCTCCTCAGAAGCCGGAGCCATAACAGAATTCAAAACGCCCCATCCTGCCAAACTGTCCGGCGGGATGGGGCGTCTGATTTTTCTGACAGCCTGATAAGAAAACCCTTCAGAGAGACGGATGGAACCCGCCTCTCCGAAGGGTTTTTACGGCTTTTGACCGCTTACAGCTCGATCTTGCCGGTGCTCTCGCCGTTGATCACATAGTACACAGCGCTGTCCTCAGGCTTGACATACAGATCCAGGGTCTTGATGTCCGCACCGGTCCACTGGGCCTTGACGGCCTCCACCATGGCCTCCTGGGTCAGCTCTTTACCCAGATACTGTAAGATGAGGGAGATCTTAGGGGTGGCAGCCTTCTTCGCCGCGGGGGCCTTCTTCACGGAAGCCTTCCGGGTAGTCTTGGAAGCGGGCTTCTCCCCCTTCACGGCGGCGGGGGCCTGCTCCACCACCGGGGATTTCACAGCAGTCTCGGCCACAGCCTGCTCGGCCTTGGCAGTCTTTTTGAGAATCGCCATTGAATACACTCCTTTGTTTGACGGCTGGGGCCATCGATTTCATAGGTACTTCTCTATTGTATCAGGATTCCCCGGAAGAGAAAGAGCAAAAACGACGATTCTTTTCTCTTTCTGTCTTCCTATCCCTGCCAATTTGTACATTTTCAAGAACTTCACCGCATTTTTTGCCTCCACAAGCAAAAAACCAGGGCCCCTCCCGATTGGGAGGAGCCCTGTAAGGACGTACTCTGTCTGAGGGGTCTTCGATCAGAAGATGCCCTGAGCCATCATGGCGTCGGCGACCTTCTGGAAGCCGACGATGTTGGCGCCAGCAACCAGGTCGTAGCCCAGGCCATAGCGCTCGGCGACCTCGACGGAGGAGTGATAGATGTTCTTCATGATGCCCTTCAGCTTGGCATCGACTTCCTCAGCGGTCCAGTACAGACGCTCAGCGTTCTGAGCCATCTCCAGCTCGGAGACGGACACGCCGCCGGCGTTAACAGCCTTGGAGGGAGCCACGACCATGTGCTTCTGCTCCTTCAGGAACTCCAGAGCATCGTTGGTGGTGGGCATATTGGCGACCTCGATGTAGTACTTCACGCCGGACTCAGCAATCTTCTTGGCCCAGTCCATGTTGACATCGTTCTGAGTGGCAGCGGGCATATAGATGTCCACGTCCTTGACGCCCCAGCACTTGGTGTTGGGCACGAACTCGCAGTCAAAGCGCTCAGCATAGGGCTGGCAGTGCATAGGATCCTTGGCGCGCATCTCGAGGATGTAGTTCAGCTTCTCCTCGGTGCTCACGCCATCGGGATCGTGGATGTAGCCGTCGGGG
This sequence comes from Clostridiales bacterium, assembly GCA_902363045.1. Classification (GTDB taxonomy): domain Bacteria; phylum Bacillota; class Clostridia; order Oscillospirales; family Oscillospiraceae; genus Lawsonibacter. Next base: position 28,514 of record CABIYX010000013.1, on the reverse strand, counting down.
CCGGCAAAGTAGGTGACCTTGGCGCCCAGTTCAGCAGCCTTCTTCATGATGCCCCAGCCCACGTTGCCGTAGCCGGACATGGCGATGCGCTTACCCTCGATGGACTCGCCGTCGTGAGCCAGAGCCTCGACCAGATAGTACACGGCGCCGAAGCCAGTGGCCTCAGGACGCATAATGGAGCCGCCGGTGGTAACAGCCTTGCCGGACAGAGCGCCGAACTCGGCAGCGCCCACGATGCGGCGGTACTGGCCGTACATATAGCCGATCTCACGGCCGCCGCAGCCCAGGTCACCGGCGGGGCAGTCGATGTCCTGACCAATGTGACGATACAGCTCGGTGATGAAGGCCTGGCAGAAACGCATGACCTCGGCGTCGCTCTTGCCGCGAGGATCGAAGTCAGAGCCGCCCTTGGCGCCGCCGATGGGCAGACCGGTCATGGCGTCCTTAAAGACCTGCTCAAAGCCCAGGAACTTGACGATGGAGAGGTTCACGGAAGGATCAAAGCGGATGCCTCCCTTATAGGGGCCGAGGGCCGCGTTGTACTGAACGCGGTAGCCGCGGTTGACGTGCCAAACATGGTTGTCGTCCTCCCAAGTGACGCGGAACTCGATCACGCGCTCGGGCTCGACCATGCGCTCCAGCAGAGCGGCCTTCTCATACTCAGGATGGGCGGCGATCACGGGCTCCAGAGAGCTCAGGACCTCCTCAACAGTCTGCAGGAACTCAGGCTCGTTGGCATTCTTGGCCTTGGTCTCAGCCAGAACTCTCTCGATGTACTGATTCATGATGACATTCCTCCTACGTTATATTTTTGTGGCGATTTGTTGAAAAACTGACAGAACTCCTTCACTTTTCGCCTTTGGACAGGTGTTTCGGAGAAAAAAGGAACTCTATCGCTCGTCCCTATGTACAAGTATACCATAAAGGCTTCGGATGTAAAGCAAATTTTTTGTGGGTGTTACCACAACGAAATAGCTGTGGCCGCTTTTCAGTTTTGGTTTTTTTCATAGAAGATCCACCGTTTTTCTGTGTATAAGGCCAAAAAATGGCTGGATTCCAAAAGGGAAATCCAGCCATTCACAAATATTATGTAGGAATGATACTGCCTCTCAGTCAAATGCGAGGCCCAAATAGGCGGTGGAGGACCAGTCCCAGGACCGCTCCAGCTCCGGGTCGAGCCACTTGAGCATCCCAAAGGGGTGCGTTCCTTCGGGGGTACGCCAGGCAGAGGACCACCTGGGCAGCAGACCGGGGAGACGCTCCACCACCCAATCCAGGTCTTCTGGCGGACACAGCAGCTCCTTCACCAGCAGCTCGCCGCTCTCCATCCCCTCCGCGCAGAGGGCCGCCCGCCCGTGGGGCGTCTGTACCGCATACAGGCCGCCGCCGGGAGCCAGCGCGCAGGCCCCCGCCTGATAGGCCAGGGCCTCCCGCGGCAGGTCGATATGGGCCGTCCCGGCCAGCAGCTCCTCCCGCAGGTCCCGGTACTCCCCCGGAGACAGGCGCTCCAGGGCCGCCCCCGCCAGGAGCGTGGCCCGGCCATTCCGGGGGAGGGAAAACTGTCCATCCACAAAGCACTCCCGGAACCCGTTCCTCCCAAAAAAGCGGTGGAGGGAGGGCTCCGCCGGAACCGTGGTCACCGCCGGAATGTCCCACTCCCGGAAAATGCGGTCCGCGCCGGCCAGCAGCTGCCCGGCCAGTCCCCGGCCCCGGGCCTCCGGATGGGTGGCCACCGCGTACAGATAGGCGGCCCGGTATCTCCCCCGCTCCGGCACCACAAAGGTCGTGTCGAACCAGGCGGTCATGGCCTGGACCTCGCCATCCTCCTCCAGCAGGAGCATCCGCTCCGGCCGGTAATAGGTGCGGTAGAAGTTGTCCACATAGGCCCCCTCGTCTCCGAAGGCCAGCCGCCACAGCTCCCGCTGCCGGGTCACATCCTCCGGCCGGGATATTCTGATTTGGATCATGGCACAGTGCTCCTCTCCTCTTGAATGCTATCTAAAATGACAGGACAAAAAGCGGCCCAGCCGCCTTTTGCCCTGTCCAGTCAAAACGTCCTGTCCGGTCTCAGCAGCCGGGATATACGCTGCTTTTCGTGGGGATCACAACCGCGGCGATCACATAGAGGATCAGACCGCCGAAGACGGCGGTGAACAGGCTGATCGCCGCCCAGCCCAAACGGACCAAAGTGGGATCGATGTCAAAATATTCCGCGATTCCGCCGCACACGCCGCAGACCATCTTGAAGGGGCCCTCCGTCCGGTACAGTCTCTTTTTATCCATAGCTGACACACTCCTTTTTCCCAGCGCTTTCACTGGGCAAACTCTTTGAACAGGACCATCATAGCGCAAAGGGAGTAAAAAAATCATAGGAAAAGAATTAAAAGTTTCTAAAATTTCTCCTGTCGTTCCCCAACTGTGAGCCAGATCCGCCGGGTCAGCAGGGCCGCTGTGATGGTGAAGAACACCTCCAGCGCGGAGGACACCATCCCCGCCAGCAGGAACAGCAGGCCGGAGCCTCCCACGATCAGCCCCCACCGTACCAGCAGGAGGCGGTAATTTTCCGGGCTGTCCCGGTACAGGGAGAGCAGCACCAGCAGCAGGGCCAGCATCAGCAGCACACAGGCCCCTGCGGCCAGCACCACATGAAGGGAAGCAAACCCCGGAAAATCGTCCGGCAAATAGGGGATCGCCAAAGCATAGCCCAGGGCCAGGCAGGCCAGCAGCGCCAGCAGGCAGACCGCGCTGCGTTGCCACAGCCGGGGCAGGATCAGGGCCAGCTTTGTAAGCATGACCGCAAAATATCCCCCCGCCAGCGCCCCCCAGTAGACAAAGCCCCAGTAGTGGTCTTTGCCGGTGACGGCGATCACCGAAAAGTTGGTGCCCAGCCACTCCACGCTCCCGGCAAACAGCATGGTATAGGCGGGGATCAGAAAGCAGGCGAACAGGTCCAGCCAAAAGCCGCGCCGGCGGCGGGCCCGGGCGGGCCTCACTGCTTCTCCGCGCCGGTCAGCTCCCCATACTCATCCAGCTTTACGGCCCGGATCTCGTTGCCCGTGTTTTTCCGGATGTCATCCAGCCGGATGCCCTCCGTAATGCTGGACACCAGGGAATAGGCCACCCCGTGGCGGCGGGCCCGGCCGGTGCGGCCGATGCGGTGGATATAATACTCGTTCTCATCCGGAACATCATAGTTGAACACCGCGTCCACATCGTCGATGTCCAGACCCCGGGCGGCCACGTCGGTGGCGGCCAGCACCCGAAGCTTACCCTCCCGGAATTTCTGGAGGGTCTTTTCTCTCACCCGCTGCTGGATGTCGCCGTGGATGGCCTCGCAGGAGATGTTTCGCATCCGCAGCAGGCCGGAGAGGCGGTCGGTCATGTTTTTCGTGTTGCAGAAGGCGATCACCCGGTCATAGCCGCCGATCTCCATCAGCCGGACCATGGTGTCCACCTTCTCGTTCCGGTCCACATCCAGGCGGTACTGGGTGATGTCCGGCTTGTTCTGCTCATCGGCCCGGACGGTGATCTCCACCGGGTCCCGCTGATACACCCAGGAGATGTCCATGACCTCCCGGGAGATGGTGGCGGAAAACAGGCCCAGGTTGCGCCGCTGGGGCATCAGGTCCAGGATCCGGGTCACGTCCCGGATAAAGCCCATGTCCAGCATCCGGTCGGCCTCGTCCAGCACCACCGTCTCCACCTTGTCCAGGCGGAGGGTGCGGCGCTTCACATGGTCCATCAGCCGTCCCGGCGTGGCTACCACGATCTGGGGCCGCTTCTTCAGCTGGGTGATCTGCTTGTCAATGGGCTGTCCGCCGTACAGGCAGACGGAGCGCACCCCCTCTTTGAAGGCGCACAGGTCCCGCAGCTCGTCCCGGATCTGGATGGCCAGTTCCCGGGTGGGGGCCAGCACCAGCCCCAGCACGTCGCTGGACTCCGGATCGATGTGCTCCACCATGGGGATACCGAAGGCAAAGGTCTTCCCCGTCCCGGTGGGCGCCTTGGCGATCACATCCCGGTACTCCATAAAATAGGGGATCGCGCCCCCCTGAACCGGGGTCGCCTGGACGTACCCCTTTTTCTCAATGGCCTGCATCAGGGCCTGGGACAGGCCCAGGTCCGCGTACCGGACCTCTTCGTTGACAAGCTCGCCGTTGATCTCCATCGATGTTCTTCCTCTCTTTCTGTTCTGTATCCGGCGTGATCCAAGGCCTTCCCAACCGACACAGAGATGTGAAGAACGCCGTTCCCCCGGCGCGGCCCCGAATCCGGCGAAGGCCTTCCGGCCCCCGCCCGCTGCCTCCCCGCCTCCCTGCTCCGGGCGGCGTGGGCTGCATAGCTATACAGGTTGCATTATACTGGCTTTTTCCCCTCATGTCCACAACATTTTCCACATTTTTATTCTCATTTGTGGAAAAGGGCTGTCCGCTTAAAGTTTTTCCAGCCGCCGCCGAAAAAATAAGTTGCTAATTTTAAGGAAGTATAGTAAAATATATGCCAGTCTTGTTCCGGCTTCGGCGGGAAGCAAGGCCGCACTAGTTGGGGAGATAGCGGTGCCCTGTACCTGCAACCCGCTAAAGCAGGGATGAATCCCGGTCCCCGGACGTGCGATGTGTCGTCTGACCTGAATAAGCAGTAATGATAGGCCGGTCCCGCGCAACGCGGCTCCGTGAACCGTGTCAGGCGGGGAACCGAGCAGCACTAAGCGGCCCGCCGCGTGTGCCGCGGGGTTACTGTCCTTGAGCCGGCTGTTCAGGTAACGGGCATACCGCACGCTTCAAAGGCCGGTGTGCGGCCTTGCTTTCCGCCGAAGTCTGTTTCTTTGTCCCGGTCCCTTCCCGCCCGGCGGAGCGCCGGAGGGAGCCGGGAGCTTTCTTTCGAGGTGAACGTGTCCATGTATCAGGCCCTATACCGCAAGTGGCGGCCCCGCACCTTTGACGACGTGGTGGGGCAGAGCCACATTACCGACACCCTCAAGCAGCAGGTGGCGGGGGACCGGCTCTCCCACGCCTATCTGTTCACTGGCACCCGGGGCACCGGCAAGACCACCTGTGCCAAGATCCTGTCCCGGGCGGTAAACTGCCAGGCTCCGGTGGATGGCAACCCCTGCAACCGGTGCCCCGCCTGTCTGGGCATCGAAAACGGCTCCATTCTGGACGTGCTGGAACTGGACGCCGCCTCCAACAACGGCGTGGACCAGGTCCGCGCCCTGCGGGACGAGGCGGTGTACACCCCCGCCGCCGTGCGGAAGCGTGTGTACATCGTGGATGAGGTCCATATGCTGTCCACCCCCGCCTTCAACGCCCTGCTGAAGATCCTGGAGGAGCCCCCCGCCCACCTGATGTTCATTCTTGCCACCACCGAGCTGCACAAGGTCCCGGCCACCATCAAGTCCCGGTGCCAGCAGTTTTCCTTCAAGCGGATCCTCCCCAGACAGATCGCCCAGCGCCTTGGCTATGTGGCCCAGCAGGAGGGGATCGACCTGACCCGCGAGGGCGCCGCCCTGCTGGCCCGCCTGGCTGACGGCGGCCTGCGGGACGCCCTCTCCCTGCTGGACCAGTGCGCCGGCAGCGGACAGCGGGTGGACGAGCAGGATATTCTGGACACCCTGGGCCTGGCGGGCAACCTGGAGACCGCCAGACTGATGGGGCTGATCGCCGGACACGACACGGCGGGGGCTCTGGACGCCCTGGCCCGCCTGTACGGGAACGGCAAGGATGTGGGCTCGGTGTTGGAGGAGCTCTCCTCCCTCGCCCGGGATCTGCTGCTCCGCAAGACCGCGCCCCAGGGCGGGGCCGCCCTGCTCACCGGCGGTTATGACGAGGCGGCCATGCGCTCCCTGGGGGAGCAGCTCACCGCGCCCCGGCTGCTCCAGATGCTGAAGGTCCTGCAAAACGCCCTCCCCGATCTGGCCCGGAGCGCCAACCGCCGCACCGACGCGGAGCTGTGTCTGATCCGCCTCAGTGACGAGCGGCTGGACGACTCCTTTGCCGGGCTGGCCGCCCGGGTGGCCCGTCTGGAGGAGCAGCTGACCAACAGCGTGCCTGTCTCCACCCCAGTCCCCTCCGCCCCGGCTCCCGCGCCCCAGGCCGCCCCTGTGTCTGACGCCCCGCCCTGGGAGGAGGAGCGTCCCCCTCTGCCCCCTGAGCCGGAGGAGGAGCCCTCCTGGACAGAACCGCAGCCGGAGCGCACCGCGCCTCCGTCTGCCCCGGCCGCTCCCCGCTCTGCTCCGATGGAGACGGCGGAAAACTCCGCCTTCTGGCCCTCCTTCGTGGCCGGACTGCGGGGAAAGGTGCCGCCCTCTGTCCTCCCCTACCTGAACAATTCCGCCAAGGTGGCAGGGGTGTGGAAGAATGGGGCCCTCACTCTCTGGGTAGACACGGAGTTTACCCGGGCCATGCTTAACAAGCCCGCCATCCTCCAGGTGCTGTCCCAGGCGGCCTCCGCCTGCTTCGGCGTGCCGGAGGCCCGTGCGTCTGTGGTGGTGGGACAGCCCCCCGCCTCCCAGAGCACTGCCCAGGAGCCTGCGGCCCAGCCCCAGGCTGGCGCGAAGGATGCGCTGGATGATCTGCTGGCCTTTGGCGCACAGTTTGACAATATTAAAATTCAATAAGATCCCTCAAGGATTGGAAGGAGAATCGACTATGGCAAAAGGATATGGAAGCCGCGGTATGGGCGGCATGGGCGGCGGCATGAATATGAACATGATCAAGCAGGCCCAGAAGATGCAGCAGGACATGATGCGGATGCAGCAGGAGCTGGAGGAAAAGACCTATGAGGCCAGCGCCGGCGGCGGCGTGGTCACTGCCACCGTCTCCGGCAAGCGGGAGCTGAAGACCCTGGAGATCGATCCCGACGCGGTGGATCCCGATGATGTGGAGATGCTGGAGGATCTGATCGTAGCCGCCGTCAACGAGGCCATGCGCGCCGCCGAGGGGGACGCCGCCTCCACCATGCAAAAGCTCACCGGCGGTCTCGGTCTCCCCTTCTGACCTACTTTTTCTTGAAAGAAAAAGTAGGCAAAAAGAACTTGATACTGCCGCTTCCGGAAACTGCGGCGGTCGCTTGACCTTCTGCGCCTCTGCAACTCTTCTCCGCTCTGGGACTCCACAGTCCCAGGGCGGCTTTTTTCGATGCACGCCAGGCAAAAAGAACTTGATACTGCCGCTTCCAGAAACTGCGGTGGTCACTTGACCTTCTGCGCCTCCGGAGCTTTTCCTCCGCTCTGGGACTCCACGGTCCCAGGGCGGCTTTTTTCGATATACGCCCAGGCAAAAAGAACTTCATACCGCCGCTTTCGGAGACTGCGGCGGTCGCTTGACCTTCTGCGCCTCCGCAACTTTTCCCCGCTCTGGGACTCCGCAGTCCCAGGGCGGCTTTTTTCGATATACGCCCAGGCAAAAAGAACTTCATACCGCCGCTTTCGGAGACTGCGGCGGTCGCTTGGCCTTCTGCGCCTCCGGAACTCTTCCCCGCTCTGGGACTCCACGGTCCCAGGGCGGTTTTTTCTGTCTTGCGTGGAATACGAACATTAAGAAATGATAAAAATTTTGGTTCTGTTTTGACTTTTATCACAAAGCAAGGTAAAATAAAATAAACTCCAGCTGGCAGGGCTTTTCCGCCTTCTGTCAGCCCGGTCCATCATCATCTGTGTTCATAAAAAGGAGGAGATTGTGATATGAAATCAGGCTTGCGGCGCTCGCTCGCGCTGGCCCTTGGCCTGTGTACCCTGACGGCCGGGGCTTCCGCCGCCTCTGTCACCTTCAGTGATGTCCCTTCCAGATATTGGGGATATTCCCACATCACCAAGGCCGCCTCCAACGGACTGGTCTCCGGCCTGGGCGACGGCCGGTACGGCCCTGAGGAAAAGCTGTCCAACGCTCATTTTGTCACCATGATCTGCGGGATGTTCTACGAGGACGAGGTCTCCGCCCAGGGCAGCTCGGCCGACTGGTGGCGGCCCTCCCTCAACGCGGCCTATTCCGCGGGCATCCTGAAGGGCACTCAGGCCGCCCAGCAGCGTGCCTCCGCCGGGGATTGGAGCGCCTCCGTCGCCAACGCCCAGATCAGCCGCTATGACATGGCCCAGATCATGTATCATGTAGCCGTGGATCAGGGCTTTGAGGCCCCCTCCGCCGCCTCTCTGGCCTACTCCAGCGCCCGCATCCGGGACTTTTCCTCGATCCCCTCCAACTACCAGTACGCGGTGCTCTACTCCTATGCCAAGGGCTTCCTCAGCGGCGATGACCAAGGCCGCTTCAACGGCGGAAACAGCCCCAACCGGGCGGAGGCTGCGGTGGTCCTCTGCTCCCTGTTCGAGGAGCAGGAGTCCCTCCTGTCCCCCACCTACAACAACTCCAACCGCCTGACGGACAACTCCGCCGTCACGGAGGAGAATGTCTCCGATCTGCTGCGGGAGCTGGAGGCCGAATACCCCTCCTTCGACCAATGGAACACCAACCGGGTCTACACCTCCAAGGTCCTGGGCCGCGGCTCCGGCGAGGCGGGCTTTGCCTATATGCTCAGCGACCGGGTATTCGGCGCCATCTCCTCCTATGAACTGGACGACCCCGAGGATCTGCGGGTGGGCGACCTGCTGAAGCTGGACAACAGCAGCACATACGGCGTTGTGGTCTCCCGGGACGGGGACCGCTTTACCTATGCCTCCTGTGACGAGGACGGCTGGATCTCCTGGAGCCGCTCCGAGTCCCTGGACGATCTGGACCGCTCGGACACTGTATACTCCCGTTATCTCACCAAGCCCTCCGGCGGCAAGCTGGCCAACGGAGCCGATGCAACCGAGCGCAATGTCTCCCGCCTTCTGGACGATCTCAAGGATGACTATGAGCAGGGCGACGCCTGGGATGAGGATGACAAGTACACCTCCGACGTTCTGGGCTCCGGCTACGAGGACAAGGCCCTCGCCTACTTCCTCAGCGACAAGATCTTTGATGATCTGGAGGACTCCTCCGTCCGGAAAGCCAAGGATCTCCGGGTGGGAGACCTGATCTATGATGACTATGAGGAGAAGTACGGTCTGGTCCTGTCTGTGGACGCCCAGAATGAGACGGTGGACTATGTCACAGTAGATGATAATGACGAGATCGACTGGGACAGCTGGTGTGACTTCGATGACATCACGGATATGACCACCCGCTACCCTGATGAAGACGAGGAGAACAGCCGCGGGGACGAGGAGCTGACCAACGGAAAACCCGCCACCGAGCGCAACGTCTCCAATCTGCTGGATGACCTCCAGGATGACTACGAGCAGGGCGACGCCTGGGATGAGGATGACAAGTACACCTCCGACGTCCTGGGCTCCGGCTATGAGGACAAGGCCTTCGCCTACTTTATCAGCGACGAGATCTTCGGCGATCTGGAGGACTCCTCCGTTCGGAAGCCCGAGGACCTGAAGGCGGGCGACGTGGTCTATGACGACTATATGGAGCGCTACGGCGTGGTCCTCCAGGTCGATACCAGCGATGACACGGTGCAGTACGCAACTGTGGAGGATGAAGAGATCGAATGGAGCTATTGGTGCGATTTCGATGACCTCTCTGACATGACTACCCGCTATCCCGATGACGGTGGAGACGATGAGGAGGACGAGCTGACCAACGGCAGGCCCGCCACCGAGCGCAATGTCTCCAATCTGCTGGATGACCTCCAGGATGACTACGAGCAGGGCGACGCCTGGGATGAGGATGACAAGTACACCTCCGACGTCCTGGGCTCCGGCTATGAAGACAAGGCCTTCGCCTACTTTATCAGCGACGAGATCTTCGGCGATCTGGAGAAGTCCTCCATCCGGAAGC
>CABIYX010000013.1:0-18547 GCA_902363045.1 Clostridiales bacterium | reverse complement strand
GACAAGGCCTTCGCCTACTTTATCAGCGACGAGATCTTCGGCGATCTGGAGAAGTCCTCCATCCGGAAGCCCGAGAAGTTGAAGGCGGGCGACGTGGTCTATGATGACAATATGGAGCGCTACGGCGTGGTCCTCCAGGTCGATACCAGCGATGACACGGTGCAGTATGCAACTGTGGAGGATGAAGAGATCGAATGGAGCTATTGGTGCGACTTCGACGATCTCTCCGACATGACCACCCGTTATCCCTGACATAGGCACAAAGAAGGGGCCGGAGGGACCACAAAATGTGGTCCCTCCGGCCCTTCTTCCGTTTTACAGAAACAGCGCGATCAGAGAGGTGAAGATCCCGCACACGCAGATGGCGATGGAGCTCATGGCGCCCTGGAGCTCGCCGATCTCCATGGCCTTGGTGGTCCCCAGGGCATGGCTGCAAGCGCCGATGGCCAGTCCCTCCGCCACCGGGTCGGTGATGCGGAACCACTTGGCAAACAGGGGGGCGCATACCGCACCGGTGATACCGGCCATTGCCACAGCAGCGGCAGCGATCCCCTGGATGCCGCCGCGGCTCTCCGCGATGCCCACCGCGATGGCGGTGGTGACGCTTTTGGGCAGCAGGGAGGCGGTCAGCAGGTCCTCCATCTGGAACACCTGGCACAGGGCCAGAACACTGAGCAGACTGACCACGCTCCCCGCCAGGCAGCCCGCCAGGACCGGCAGGAAGTGCTCCCGCAGGATCTTCCGCTGCCGGTAGATATTCAAAGCCAGCACCGCCGTCACCGGGCCCAGCATCAGCTTGATGAAGTCGCCCCCAATGTTGTACTTCTCCAATGGAATGTCGAAGACAGCCAGCAGGGCGATGATCAGCACTCCGGCGACCAGCAGCGGGTTGCACAGCACCCACCCGGTCTTTTTCTGGAGCCACAGGCCGGCACACCAGGCCGCTGCCGAGAGGCTCAGTCCAAAAAACGGAGAACTCAGCAGTCCGTCCATCCATTCAGCCATGGCGCTTCTCCCCCTTTCCGCGGAGCAGCCGTGTCATCAGCTGCACTGTCCAGGCGGTGGCCAGATAGACCACCGGCGTGGTCAGCCCCACAATGACCAGAATGGGCACCGCCTGACTTTTCAGCATCGCCCCGTGCTCCATGGTGCCCACCAGAGACGGGATGAAAAAGAAGGCCATGTTGGCGATCAGGAAGTGTGAGACCGACTGGATCTGCCGCTCCTTGACCGCTCCGGTCAGCAGCAGGACCATCAACAAGATCATACTGATCACACTGGCAGGAAAGGACACCGGGAGCAGCGCCGCCACGCCCTCTCCCGCCAAGCTGATCCCAAAGATCAGGGCCAGCTCTCCCATAACATTCATTGATCCGCTTCCCTTCCTGTCAAATCGCCCGGTTCCTCTTACTCCCAAATCGCCGTGGCGAAATAATCCTCCGGCGTTGCCCGGAAATGGACTCGTCCATTTCCGGGGACCCGTTTTTTCATTGCCCGGCGGAACTGAATTCCGCCTCCGCCAAGGTTTTGCCTTCGGCAAAACGCTTGTACGGCGCTTCCGCGCCGCCCCATCTGTGATGGGGCCCCTGCCGAAACGCCGGGGAACTGCCTGCTCAGACCAGCCCGGTTCCTCTTACTCCCAAATCGCCGTGGCGAAAGAATCCTCCGGCGTTGCCCGGAAATGGACTCGTCCATTCCGGGGACCCGTTTTTTTCATTGCCCGGCGGAACTGAATTCCGCCTCCGCCAAGGTTTTGCCTTCGGCAAAACGCTTGTACGGCGCTTCCGCGCCGCCCCATCTGCGATGGGGCCCCTGCCGAAACGCCGGGGAACTGCCTGCTCAGACCGGCCCGGTTCCTCTTACTCCCAAATCGCCGTGGCGAAATAATCCTCCGGCGTTTCGGCGCGCCGGATCAGGCGGGCGGAGCCGTCCTCCTGGAGCAGCACCTCCGCCGAGCGCAGGCGGCCATTGTACTGATAGCCCATGGCGTGGCCGTGGGCCCCGGTGTCATGGATGACCAGCAGATCGCCGGTCTCCACCTCCGGAAGCATCCGGTCGATGGCAAATTTGTCGCTGTTTTCACACAGGGAGCCGGTCACATCGTACTTGTGGTCGCAGGGGGCGTTCTCCTTCCCCATGACGGTGATGTGGTGGTAGGCCCCATAGATGGCCGGCCGCATCAGGTTGGAGGCGCAGGCGTCCACACCCACATACTCCTTATAGGTGTGCTTCTGGTGGAGCACCCGGGTCACCAGATGCCCGTAGGGGGCCAGCATGAAGCGCCCCAGCTCGGTGCACAGGGATACATCCCCCATACCGGCGGGGACCAGGATCTCCTCATAGGCCTTCCGCACCCCCGCACCGATGGCGGCGATGTCGTTGGCCGGCTGCTCCGGACGGTAGGGAACCCCCACGCCGCCGGACAGGTTGATGAAGGTGATGTGGCAGCCGGTCTCCTCCTTCAGCTCCGCCGCCAGCTGGAACAGCACCCGGGCCAGGGCCGGATAGTACTCGTTGGACAGGGTGTTGGAGGCCAGGAAGGCGTGGATGCCGAACTCCTCCGCACCCAGCTCCTTCAGCCGGCGGAAGGCCTGGGCGATCTGAGGCCGGGTCATGCCGTACTTGGCCTCTCCCGGGTTATCCATGACCTGAAAGCCCTCTTTGCTCTCTCCGACCTGGAATACTCCGCCTGGATTATACCGGCAGGAGATTTTTTTGGGGATATATCCCAGGGTATTTTTCAAAAATTCCACATGGGTGATGTCATCCAGATTGATGGTCGCCCCCAGCTTCTCCGCCAGGACGAACTCCTCCGCCGGGGTGTCGTTGGAGGAGAACATGATCTCCCCGCCCCGGAAGCCGCAGCGGTCGGACATCATCAGCTCGCACAGGGAGGAGCAGTCCACCCCGCAGCCCTCCTCACGCAGGATCTTCAGGATCTGGGGATTGGGGGTGGCCTTCACCGCGAAGTACTCCGTGTAACCGGGATTCCAGGCAAAGGCCGCCTTCAGGGCCCGGGCGTTCTCCCGGATCCCCCGCTCATCATACAGGTGGAAGGGGGTGGGGTATTGACGGGTGATCTCCTGGAGCTGCTCCAGGGTGACAAACGGTTTTTTCACATCCATCGCTCCTTGTCTCTCTTTACAGTCTGGTCCGCGCGCCCTGCTGGGGCGGAGAAAAAAATCAAATTTAGTTTATCCATTTTTACCGTCAAAGTCAACCATTACGAGTGCCAAGGTCTGCCCCGGCTGCCTCCTCTCTTTTGCCGTTTCAGAAAAAAGGGGAAAAAGCCCGATTTTCCTCTTGCGCTTTTTCTCTCTGTCTGATACAATGATTCGAGATTTGGAGCAAAGGATGGTGCCTGTCATGGAAAACCGGTTGTTTTTCGCCTGTACTCCTTTGTTTCCTCTGTGTGTGGACAATCATTTGTTGATTGTCTTTTTTTCTGCGCAAAATACCATCGGAAGTTGAGAAGGGAGAACAAAAGAATGAATCCAAACCAAGGCATCTATGACGCCCGGCAGCTGGGCCGTCCCAAAATGCTGATCCTGGGCGTTCAGCATATGTTCGCCATGTTCGGCGCCACTGTGCTGGTCCCCGCCCTCACCGGGCTGTCCGTATCCGCCACCCTGCTGTTCGCCGGACTGGGCACACTGCTGTTCCACTTTCTGACCAAGGGCAAGGTCCCCGCCTTCCTGGGCTCCTCCTTCGCCTTCATCGGCGGCTATCAGGCCATCGCCCCCATGCTCACCGACAGCAGCGGCAACGCCGTCGCCAACACGGAAATGCTTCCCTACGCCTGCTTCGGCGTCATGCTGGCCGGGCTGATGTATGTCCTGCTGTCCGCCCTGTTCCGCATCTTCGGCACCAAAAGGGTCATGCGCTACTTCCCCCCCATCGTCACCGGCCCCATCATCATCTGCATCGGCCTGACCCTCAGTTCCACCGCCATCTCCAACTGCCGCACCAACTGGGCCATCGCCCTCATCGCCATCGCCATTGTGGTGGGCTGCAACATCTGGGGCAAGGGAATGATCAAGATCATCCCCATCCTGCTGGGCGTGGTAGGCTCCTACGCGGTGGCCGCCATCTGCCAGATCAACGGGATGCAGGTCATGGATCCGGTCAAGGTCCAGGCGCTGATCGACGCCCCCTGGATCGGCCTCCCCTTCCAGTTCCAGGATACGCTGTTCGGTCTGTTCAGCCGCTCCGACCTGGACCACGGTACACTCCTCACCGCCGCGGTGACCATCATGCCCCTGGCTCTGGCCACCATGGTGGAGCACATCGGCGATATGTGCGCCATCTCCTCCACCTGTGAGCGCAACTATCTGGAAGATCCCGGCTTCCACCGCACTCTGCTGGGCGACGGCCTGGCCACCTCTCTGGCCTCCCTGTTCGGCGCTCCGGCCAACACCACTTACGGCGAGAACACCGGCGTGCTGGCTCTCTCCAAGGTCTATGACCCCCGGGTGATCCGCATCGCCGCCGGTCTGGCCATCCTACTCTCCTTCTCCCCCAAGTTCGCGGCCCTGGTGTCCGCCATGCCCACCGCCACCATGGGCGGCGTGTCCATGGTGCTGTACGGTATGATCTCCGCCGTGGGCGTGCGCAACGTGGTGGAGAACCAGGTGGACTTCACCAACAGCCGCAACGTCATCGTGGCCGCCATCATCATGGTGCTGGCCATCGGTGTGAACTACTCCGGCGCCGTCACCTTCACTGTGGGCACTGCCACCATCAGCCTGTCCGGCCTGGCGGTGGCTGCCATCACCGGCATCGCCCTCAATGCCATCCTCCCCGGCAAGGACTATGAGTTCGGCCACGATCAGAAGGGCGACACCGCTGTCAACTTTAAGGTCTGATCCACAGGATCCGGCCCGCTCCTCCCGCCGCCCCGCCCGGGCGGCGGGATTTTTTATCCCCTATGTCCTGCGCCTTGCTGCTCTGGGAGAAAGATGAAGGTTCTGTGGAAGAAATTTAAAAAAACCATTAAATCCGCCCCAAAGTCCTTGCGCCCACCGAAAAAATCGGTTAGAATGGAGCCAGTCCACAGGAAACTGTATCAATCAGGAGGTACCTATTATGGGGTTTTTGGATAATCTGACTGAAATCGCCACCGATCTGGCCCAGAGCGGCGCCGCCGCCTCCAAGCACCTGGCAGAGACCAGCATCGCCACGTCCAAGCGCCTGGCGGAGATCGCCAAGCTGAAAACATCCAATCTGGCCGAGGAGGGCAGCATCAAGAAGGCCTACGCGGAGCTGGGCCGCCTCTACTACGCCGAGCACGGGAATACTCCCGAGGGGGCCTACGCCGCCGCCTGCGAGCGGATCACCGCCTCCAGAGAGCTGATCCAGGCCAACAACGACCGCATCGCCGAGCTGAAGTCCGCCGCCGAGGCGGAGGGCGAGATCATCGTGGACGCGGACTTCCAGGACATCTCCGAGGAGGCTGCTCCCGCTGAGGAGGCCGCCCCCGCTGAGGAGGCCTCTCCCGCTGAGGAGACCACTCCCGTTGAGTAGGCCAAATCTGAGGTCTGATCCAAGTGATTCAGAAAGGCGCGTTGCAAAATGAGGCGATAAAAATGAGCGAGGTTTGGAGCCCAAAAGAGTTTCCGAACCTCGCCGTTTGCTTTATTTCAAATTTGTGAAAGCAGAGAAAAAGCAAGACCAGTATATGGTATATGAGCGCCACGTTCAACTAGGCACTTGCGATCAATTCAGAAATAATGATACCGGAGAACGCACCTGTCCGTCTGCTAAGTGTCCAGCTTGAGGAACTGGAGTATGTGAAACTGTACGAAGCGTATTCTTCCAAAGGGAGGAAATCGGCGGCGGATCCCCAGGTGCTGTTCAAGGTATTGGTACACGGGTATCTGTGCGGGATCTACTCCCGCCGGAAACTAGAAGAGGCCTGCCAGTACCGCATTGACTTCAGATGGCTGCTGGAGGACCGTGCAGCTCCAGCTCACAGCACGCTGGCGCGGTTCCATACAGCTTGTCTCCACCGCCTGGTGCAAGTGTGAAGATTGCGGCAGGTGACCCTGCCAAGCACAGCGCTGCCGGGCCAAGGACCCAGACAAGCCCAAAAAGCTTACGCTTCAGAAGACGTCCTGAGAGAAACAAGAGCAGGCAACCAAAAACATCAAGACCAGTCATGGGATTCATCTGCGTCTCTGCCGCTCCATCCAGGTGGAGGGCGCTTTTGACTTTGGATTCCGCTGCTTTCTGACCAGAAGCAAGGACAATATCCGCACTGAGTTGTTCCTGCTGGCGCCGATTTTTGAGCTGAAAAACTATGGATGAAGTGGGAACAGGGCAGGCTCCAAACCCGTGTGTCCCTGAAAATGACCTCGTAGCCGTGCAAAAACAGAAAAGTTTTCCACATAGACGCAGGTGAGCCACCTGTTTCTGGTCGTTCGCACTCATTTGGGCCCAACGCTCGCTCATTTTACGGAAACTTCCTCCATTTTGTCTGTTTCAGTCAGAAGATAACCCGCCACAGAATTTCTCAATTCTGCGACGGAACTGTTTTTCAGTGGAACAAAAAGCCCTTCCACTCCCCCAGCAGCTCCATGGCCCTAAATTTCAGCACATAGCCCCGGTCCTCCTCGGTGATTAGGGCAGCCTGGCCCGGGGAGAAGTATCCCGCCGCCGCTGCCTCGTCCACCGTCTCGGAGGCGGCCTCCAGACAGAGAGGCGGGAAGGCCACACACCACCAGTTCTGCCCCTGCCCCTCGCCGATGACGACACGCAGGGCGGTGTACTCCCCGGCGGGGAGGGCAAAGCCGTCATACTCCTTGGTGGGGAACCAGCACCGCTCCAGGCGGGCGGTCACCGGCTCGCTCCGCCCCGCCTCTGTCACCGCCGCCTGACCCGCCGCGGCCAGCTCCTCCAGGTGGGCCTCCAGGGCGGCCCTGGCCTCCTCCAGAGTGGCGCGCTCGGGGTAAAAGGTCTCCGTCTCGGCCAGCACCCGGTCCCGCACCTGAAGCTTCAGCGCCTGGTCCTCCGGGCTGTCCGAGTTGGCGATCACATGAAAGCGGATCACCCGGCCGGCCAGCTGGGTCTGCTCCCGGTCCAGCCAGAAGCCGCCCAGCAGTCCACACAGCAGCCCGAACATCAGAGCCAGCTCCCAGCGCTTCAAATTCCGATCCAGCATAAAAACACCGTCCATCCTATGTAGTAGTACCTGCGGTACAGATAGGATGGACGGCTTTTTGTTCTTTTAAACCGTCTGGCACAAAAATGTGTCCCGGCAGTTCTCCGCCAGAACAGCCCGTGCCTCCTCCGCCGCCTCCGGACAGTCAAACAGGCCGAAGGCCGTGGGGCCGGTGCCGCTCATATTGGCCCCCAGGGCCCCTGCCTGGATCAGTGCGTTTTCCAGCTCCCCCACCCGGTCCCGCTGCCGCGGGGGAAGGACGTCCTCAAATACGTTGTACATCCGCCGGGCGGCTCCCCCCAGGTCCCCTTCCTCCAGGGCGGAGAGCAGGCCGTCTGTGTCGGGACGGCAGCGCAGGCGGACGCTGTCGATGCGGGCAAAGAGCTCCGGCGTGGAGATGGCGAACTCCGGCTTGCAGACCACCACCCAGCAGCGGGGCAGGGCGGGCAGCGGAGTGAGGCGCTCTCCCCTGCCCTCCGCCAGGGCGGTGCCGCCCAAAACGCAGTAGGGCACGTCAGAGCCCACCTGCTCCCCCACCCGTGCCAGCTCTGCCGGGGTGAGGGGGCTGCCCGCCCGCTGGTTCAGGGCCCGGAGGACGGCGGCGGCGTCGGTGCTTCCGCCGGCCATGCCGGCGCACACAGGGATGCGCTTCTGGATACAGATGTCCAGATCCTCAGCGGGGCGGCCCAGAGCCTCCCAGAAGCGGCGCGCGGCCATGGCGGCCAGATTTTTTTCCCCGGTGGGGAGAAAGTGCAGGTCGGTGCTCACCCGCAGGCCCTGGCCCTGGTTGGGGGCGAGGGTCAGCGTGTCGCAAAGGGTGATGGACTGCATCACCATCCGCAGATCGTGATAGCCGTCCGGCCGCTTCCCCAGCACGTCCAGCGTCAGATTCAGCTTGGCAAAGGCCTGTATCTCCACAAAATCACCTCGTCGGTCAGGCCCGGATGCGCCGGGCCTCCAGATAGAACCGCTTGTCGTGGGCCTCCCCCATGGAGAAGGTCTTGCGGGGCAGCACCCCGTCGTGGATCACCGTGGGGAACAGTTCCTCCTTGCCCATGGCGGGCAGAAGAAAGCCTACGGTATTCGGCTGGGCGGCCAGGCTGCGCACCACATCCGCTCCGTGGATGTAGTCCACCCGGGCCTCAGGATGGGAGCGGAGGTACTCGTCCAGAAAGCGCTGCAAGGTGCCCACAGGTAGCTGGGCGGAGGGCTGAGGGACTGACACGGTTCCCTCCTGGTCTCCGGCCACCCAGGTCAGCTGGTGGCCCTCCAGATGGTCCGTCCGGCTGCTGTCTGGATAGAAAGCGGAAAAGGCGTCCAGAAGCGCATCTGGATCTGCCCCAAACACCACCCGGTGGATGGGCTCGAACTCCAGGGAATCGTCATGGAGGTTGTTCAGCTCCACCAGGGCGTACCGGGATGGCAGGCTGTCCCACTGCTCCGGCGGACAGAGCTTCTTCTGCCGCTCATAGCACTCCTTGGCGGTGGCCAGGGAGTGGTTCCCGTCCCCCACGGCAAAGAGCATCACGGGCAGGCCGCTGGTGCGGTACCGGGCATTAAAGGCGTCGGGGTCGGCCAGGGCGGCCAGGGCGCGGGCGGCCTGCTCCCACTGGGCCGGGGTCAGCTCCCAGCCCCGGATGTGCCCGCCCCGCTCCATCAGGCCGAAGTCGTAGAGGGGGCGCATCTCCGCCGTCTGGCCGGACAGCGGCTCGATCACGGTCCGGTCCGGGTCGTCGGCCAGCAGCATCACATGGGGCAGCTCGATGGGGGCGTTTTTCCGCACCGCCACCCGGGGCGGGATGCGGGAGAGCACCGTCCCCTCGGTGGCCCGGATGGGGGCGGCGGAGCCGGGCTCATAGTCGTACTGCTCCAGATCGATCCGTCCCACCAGACCGCGGCGGATCTTGCCGCTGTCCAGGGTGCGCTCGATGTAAAAGACCGCGTTGGGGTGGACCTGGAACCGGTCCTCCCGGAGATAGCGGCTCATCGCGCTGTTGATCTCCATGATGTCGCTCTGGGTGTCGGGGCCCTCCAGCCGGCTCTCCGGCAGGACAAGGCGCAGGGTGGATGGGGCGGAGCCCACCCGTTCCTCCACCCGCTTCCAGTACTCCGGCTGGGAGGTGTACTGGTCGCAGGCCACCACGCTCCATTTGCTGTACTCACAGTCCCGGGGCAGGAGAATGTCCGCGGGCAGGAAGGGAAGTTTATCTTGATCCATGTAGATCCACCTCTTTCCAAAGAACGTCCGGTCTATCTCTCCGGATATGGGCGCGTCTGCGGGTCAGTCCAGCGCCGCCCGGATGGCCTGAAGCAGGTCGCCGAACTCCTCATAGGCGGGCACCTCCGGGTGGTCGGCCTTGATGGCGTCGGTGGACTTGAAGAGGAAGCCCGCCTTGCTGGCCTGGATCATGCCCAGGTCGTTGAAGCTGTCCCCGGCGGCGATGGTGTCATAGCCGATGGACTGAAGGCCCCGCACCGTGGTCAGCTTGGACTGGGGACAGCGCATCCGGAAGCCGGTGATCTCGCCGCTGTCCGCCACCTCCAGGGTGTTGCAGAAGATGGTGGGCCAATCCAGCTTCTCCATCAGGGGCTTGGCAAACTGCTCAAAGGTGTCGCTGAGGATGATGGCCTGGGTCTCTCTCCGCAGGGCGTCCAAAAACTCCTTGGCCCCGGGAAGCGGGTCGATCTTGGCGATGGTGTCCTGGATCTCCCGGATCCCAAGGCCATGCTCCTTCAAAATATCCAGACGCCAGCGCATCAGCTTGTCATAATCGGGCTCGTCCCGGGTGGTGCGCTTCAGCTCGGGGATCCCGCTGGCCTCGGCGAAGGCGATCCAGATCTCCGGGACCAGAACGCCCTCCATGTCCAAACAAACAACATTCATTGTGATTCTCCTTTTTATGGTTGATGTACGCCCGGAAAAGCCTCCCTTGAAAAGTGAGGTGGCACGCCAAAGGCGTGACGGGCTGGCGCATCGCAATGCGTCCCTGCGTGCGGCGCGTATTTCGTAGGGCCCGATTTCTCATCGGGCCGTCCCCTCGTCCCGCCCGCAGGCGCGCATTCTGCATTCCTGCATTGCCCAACCGTTGGCGGCTTTGCCGCCTTACGGATGGGCGTACCCCTTGCGGGTATTCCGCGTTATTGTTCTCTCCCCTGCTTGCGCCGCAGGTTCTGAAGGAAGTTGTCCAGGCGGCTGATGGACTCCGTGAGGTCCCGCATGGAGGAGGCGTAGCAGGCCCGGACATAGCCCTCTCCCCCGGGTCCGAAGGCGGTGCCGGGGATGACGGCCACCTTCTCCTCCCGGAGGAAGCGCTCGCAGAACTCCTCAGAGCTTAGGCCGCTGGAGCGGATGCAGGGGAACACATAGAAGGCCCCCTTGGGCTCGAAGCAGTCCAGGCCGATGCGGTTCAGGTTTTCCACCAGATAGCGGCGGCGGCTGTCATACTCCTCCCTCATGTGGGCAATGTCCTCATCTCCGCTGCGCATGGCCTCGATGGCGGCGTACTGGCTGGTGGTGGGGGCGGACATGATCCCGAACTGGTGCAGCTTGGTCATGGCGGCCACCACCGGCTGGGGGGCGCAGACGTAGCCCATGCGCCAGCCGGTCATGGCGTGGCTCTTGGAGAAGCCGTTGACCACCACGGTCCGGTCATACAGCTGGGTGAGATTGGCCGGAGAGACATGGCGCTGGCCATAGGTGAGCTCGGCATAGATCTCGTCGGAGATGACCATGATGTCGTTGTCCTCCAGCACCTGGGCGATGGCCTCCAGGTCCCGGCGCTCCATAATGCCGCCGGTGGGGTTGCTGGGGAAGGGGAGCACGAGGGCCTTGGTGCGGGGGGTGATGGCCGCCTTCAGCTGTTCCGGGGTGAGGCGGAAGCCGTTCTCCGCCGTCAGCTCCACATAGACGGGGACGCCTCCGGCCATCTCGGTCAGCGGGCCGTAGCACACAAAGGAGGGCACGGGAATGATGACCTCGTCCCTGGGATTCACCAGGACCCGGAGGGCCAGGTCAATGGCCTCGCTCCCGCCCACGGTGACCAGGATCTGATTGGTGTAGTCATATTCCAGGTCAAAGCGGCGGCGGAGATAGTTGGCGATCTCCCGCCGCAGCTCCAGCATACCGGCGTTGGAGGTATACTTGGTGTGGCCCCGCTCCAGGGAGTAGATACCCGCGTCCCGGATGTGCCAGGGGGTGACAAAATCGGGCTCGCCGATGCCCAGGGAGATGGCGTCGGTCATCTCCTCCAGGATGTCAAAAAACTTGCGGATGCCCGAGGGCTTGATATTCTGGATCTTCTGAGAAATGATCTGATCGTAGTTCATGAAAAGACAAACTCCCTTTCCTGTGGCTCCGGGCGGCGGAATACCAGATGCTTTTCCTTATATTTCTTCAAAATGAAGTGGGTGGCGGTGCTGGTGACCCCCTCCAGAGGGGCCAGGCGCTCGCCCACGAACTGGGCCACCTCCCGCAGGGTGCGGCCTGAAAGGATGACGGTCAGGTCGAAGGCGCCGCTCATCAGGTACATACTCTCTACCTCGTCATACTGGTAGATGCGCTCCGCGATGCGGTCAAAGCCGTCGAGGCTCTGGGGCACCACCTTCACCTCGATCAGGGCGGTAACGTTCTCCCGCTTCACCCGGTCCCAGTCGATGATAGCCTGATAGCCGAGGATCGCGCCGCTCTCCTCCAGCCGCCGGAGCTCCTCCTTTACCTCTGCCTCGGTCATGCCTGCCTGTGCGGCCAGCTGTGCCGGGGACTGCGTGCAGTCCTGTTCCAGCAGTTCCAACAAAGTGTACATATCCTGAGACCTCCTGATCCTTTATATTGCTCCGGTCCCGCCACGGGGCGGGTCTGAGCTCCCCACCATTATAGCTGATTTTTTCCCGGAACGCAACGGAGAACCTCGGGCGGGCAGCGTCAGCCAAATCCCCGGGCCTGGGGATTTTGACGCAGCAGCGACTCCAGATGGTCCCGCAGTCCGGCGTTCCCCCAGCGGGCGCAGGCGTCCAGAAGGACCTCCTGGACGTGACCGGTATAGGCGCTGTGGAGAAACAGCTGCCGGGCGAAGCGCTCGTCGGCCCCCAACTGCTCCAGAACCGTCCGGAGGAAGTCGTCGTCCCACATATAAGGCTCCACAGACTCATCCAGAAGCACCTCTGCGGCCTCCGGTTCCTTCAGATGCTCCTGGGCCGCATCCAGCAGGGTGCGCCACAGCCGCAGGGCCAGGGCGGGATCCCGGCGGCGGACGGCCTCCAAAAGCGCATCGGTAAGCCCATCCTGGATCAGCTGCTGCTCCTGGGGGGAAAAGACGTGGGGAAAGCGCTGGAGCAGCAGCTCGCACAGCGCGTTCTCATTGCGGGCGAGGTCCCAGCACCGCACCGTCTCCTCCGGAGAAAAGTAGACATGAAAATACTCCTTCCAGTGATGGGCCAGGACCGCCTCATATACCTCGGGAGATGGCGCGCCGTCCCCAGCACAGAAACATCCCTCTACCGCGCACAGACCCTCCAGGATCCGGCATAACCAGTCAGGCCAGACAGGGTCGGAGCCGCCGGCGGGGATCTGGGTCAGAAGCGCCTGCCAGAAGGAGCCCAGCTGTTCTTTTGAGAGTGCGAACTCCGGAGCAAAGACCTCCGTACCAGCCTGGGCAGTGTCCAGGAGCTTCTCTGCGTCCAGAATTGGATACTTTGCAAAAAACGCGCGGAGCAGCTCCTGCCGCTCCGGCTCCAGCCTTCCGGCGGAGCGCAGCCCTCTGGAAATCCCGTAGGCCGTCAGCTTCCAGAGAGGCTCCCGGGCTCCCTCCTCCCCGCCGCAATAGACCCTCATCCCCTCCAGAATCGAAAACGCCCCCTGTTCCAGCGGGAGCAGCGCCTGGTTGATCTGCTCCGCGCGCTCCTTGTATTTCCAGTCTGCCGCAGCCCTTCTGGCGCTGGGGAGGGAGGACAGATCCCCGAAGTCCCCGCACCAGCCGCACTCCCAGCGGTGTCCCCGGACCGTAACGGGGGAGCCGCACCACGGACAGCGAAACGACATATCAACCGCCTCCTTTTGAATGTTAAAGGTATTGTATCACGAAACAGGCAGGTTCGGCGAGAAAAATGCTCCGCTGAGCGCACAGACATCTCAGCGGAGCAGATTGGAAACTTTTGTTTGAGTGGGTTCAGACTTTACGGATGATACCCATAGGTGTGGATTCGCTGGACTGACCCAGGGGGTTGTCCCCCAGGATCCTGGCCAGCTGGTCCATGGAAGGCTCTTTTTGGGAGAAGCCCAGGATGTTGGCTCCCAGGTCGTTGATGTCCACAATGGCCACCGGATGCCCCAGGGCGGCGGCCAGCTTCCTGGCAGTCCCGTTGGGGTCGTCGGGGGTGAGGACCACATAGTGGTCATAGGGGGGGATGGTCCCCTCGGTGGGACCGTCGATGCCCCGGGCCTTGGGTCCGGCGACGATATAGAACCAGCCCCGCTGACGGAAGAGCTTGCCGATCACGCTGCAAAAGGCGGCAAAGAGGATCCGCAGGGTGCCGCACTCCTGAAGGGCCATCTCCATGGTCTCCGGGATGCCCAGGCCGATGCCGGCGGGGGTCTTGGTGACATAGCGGCTGAGGGTGACAGCCAGCTTGCGGGGCTTGATGTCCTCCATGGGAATGGCGCGGCTCTGGGTACAGGCCACCGCCTTCTCCGAGATAAAGAGGATGTCTCCCTCCTGCATCCTGTCCCCGGCGTACTGAAGCACCACGTCCTCCATGCGGTCCGCCTTAGTGATCAGGTGGGTCTTGATGGGGATACGCTGATAGTCCACACCGTCCACGGTACGGATCAGTTGCTTGCCCGGGTTGGCACTGTATACGGTCTCTTCGCTCATTGGTATCGGCTCCTCTCCACGCGGGGCAGGCCCGCGGTATCATTGTCACTCCGTATTGTATCCAGCCGTCCGGTATTTCACCCGGAACGGGGAGGTTTTTTGGGGATCTCCCCCAAAACAGCCCCTATTATATCACCCCGGCCGCCCGGTTTCCAGACGGACCGGGAATTTTCTTCGGTCAAATTTACTGAAAATCCTCCAGTTCCTCAGGCAGGGGCCGCCTGCGGTGCTCCACCGGGCCCCACTCCGGCAGAGGGAGGCGCTGCATGGCGCCAAAGGCCCGGGCCTTCAGCCCTGGATAGCGGCCGTTCAGCTCATAGATCAGCTCCTTGATCTCCTGCCGCTTGGTGTTGCCGTTGGCGGGACATGGGTTTTCCACCACAGGCAGGTCAAGACGCTTCGCCGTGTGGCGGATCAGGTTTTCCCCGCAGTAGAGCAGAGGGCGGATCTGGGTGATCTCCGTCCGGTCCAGCCAGGTCACCGGCTGGAAGCAGGAGAGCCGCCCCTCAAAGATCAGGGACAGGAAAAAGGTCTCCACCGCGTCATCGTAGTGATGCCCCAGGGCGATCTTGTTCAGCCCCCGCTCCTTCAGGGCGCTGTGCAGCGCCCCCCGGCGCATTTTGGCGCACATGGAGCAGGGGTTCTTCTCCCTGCGCACATCAAAGATGATGTGGTGGATCTCACTCTCCAGCAGAGTGAAGGGGACGTCCAGCTCCCGGCACAGCTGGGCCACCGGCGCGAAGTCCATCCCCGGCCGTCCATCGGCATGGCCCATGTCTAGGGTGAAGGCCTCTACCTGGAAGGGAATGGGGTAGAATTCCCGCAGCTTGGCCAGGGCGGCCAGCAGCATCAGCGAGTCCTTACCGCCGGAGACGCCCACAGCGATACGGTCGTTGGGGGCGATCATCTCATAGTCCTCCACACAGCGGCGGACCAAGGAAAGAATACGGTTCATTTTACGTCCTCCCAAGGGGAAAAGCTCCGGTTTCCGGAACATTTTCAGTCATTAAAATCGAAAATTGAAATCGAGAAAACAAGAGATATACTGCGATAAAAAGAGAAAACAAGAGATTTCAGCGCATGAATCAAAAATCAAGAAAAAACAGGTTGACACCGCGCCGCCCAACTACTATAATACAAAATGTTCCGCTTGTACAGTGGAGCAGCTGATTTTGTTGTAAATCAACTTTTTGATAAGTAAAGTAGAGGAAAATGGAGGTTTTACCTATGTCCACTTTTATGGCCAACAAGGGTAACATCGAGCGTAAGTGGTATGTCCTGGACGCTGCGAACAAGCCCCTGGGCAAGACCGCTGCCACCGCCGCTACCCTGCTGCGCGGCAAGCACAAGCCCGAGTTCACCCCCCACGCCGACTGCGGCGACTGCGTGATCATCATCAACGCTGAGAAGGCCATTCTGACCGGCAAGAAGCTGGATCAGAAGTACTATCGCCACCACTCCGGCTGGGTCGGCGGCCTGAAGGAAGTCAAGTACCGCACCCTGATGAGCGAGCGCCCTGAGCTGGCCATGAAGCTGGCTGTCCGCGGGATGCTGCCCAAGAACATCATCAGCAAGGATTCTCTGACCCGCCTGAAGATTTATCGCGGCGGTGAGCACGAGCACGCCGCCCAGAAGCCCGAGATCTGGGCTGCCGAGTAAGCAGGAGGTAGACGATCATGTATAAGAGCAAGAAGCCTTATTTTTACGGTACCGGCCGTCGGAAGTCCTCCGTGGCCCGTGTGCATCTGTTCCCCAACGGGACCGGTTCCATCACCATCAACGGCCGTGACATCGATGATTACTTCGGCCTGGAGACCCTGAAGCTGCTGGTCCGCCAGCCCCTGGTCACCACCGAGCAGCTGGGCAAGGTGGACATCGTTGCCACCGTCACCGGCGGCGGCGTCACCGGCCAGGCCGGCGCCATCCGTCACGGTGTGGCCCGCGCCCTGCTGCTGGCCAACGAGGAGTTCCGCCCCGCCCTGAAGGCCGCCGGCTTCCTCACCCGCGATCCTCGTATGAAGGAGCGTAAGAAGTACGGCCTCAAAGCCGCTCGTCGCGCTCCCCAGTTCAGCAAGCGCTAAACTTTTTCAAAAGTGGTCAAAAACCCCGGAAAACCTTGGTTTTCTGGGGTTTTCTTTTATTCTATCATAGGAAGATACCTATTTCAAACTCGAACCAACGGTGTATCTTACGTCACGGTTTTACTGACCGCTGCAATCGCCAGCTATGCGTACTGACCCGTATGTCAAGGGATAACAATCCAAATCCTCTCAGGTCGTTTGCAATTTTTTTGAGAAACATCCAACCCGCCTTCTGGCTGGCGGCGCCTTTGCGCCGTACAAGCGTTTTGCCACAGGCAAAACCTTGGCGCAGGGCGAATTCTCTTCGCCCGAGCATTTCAATCACCGAGGGTGGAGCGACCAACGGGAGCGAAACCCAAATTTACTTGTGGTGGTAGAACGATCATATATCATTTCCCCAATTTAGACAAGAAGAGCGCATCCAACTCGTCCCAGCTATGGATCTCCTTGGTTAACATCTGTTTGATTGTTTCCCGCACTTCCCTGATGCTATCCTCCAGGTATTGATTGATTTTATCAACACGCGGAATCATCTTGACTTCCGGCGCATTCATCTTTAATTCCAGAAGTTCCGCCACTTCGGCCTTTATGCTGCTGTCCAACTGACTCTCAACAAGTTCAGAGAAGCGCATTGGAGGAGGCGCCTGTTTCTCTAAAATCCAGTGACAAGCGAGGATCGGACGCAGCACATAGAAATACTTTTTGGCCTTAACCATATCACTCTGTAGATACTCTCCATAGTTTCCCTCAGCCATATGTAAGTAATGCCAGAGGCCACTCTTAGAAGAGAAATACTGACGCAGAATTGGTTTAAACTTCTTTACAAAGTCGGTTTGCTTGTAGATGATAGGTGAAGAGAACCACTCGAATATAGGTTGGGTTAGAGCGATGCAGCAGGCACAGTGCCTTCTTCAGATCCCAGCCATTCATATCAAGCAAGTCGTTGATAGGCAGTTCGATAACATCTCTTGTCTGCTCTAACTTGAGATAGTGTTCCATCGGTCTCACATAAGCAGAGTTATGTGAGGATATATCTGTTTTTAAAGTGTGCATTCGACGCAAAAAAGATTGCAACGCCAAGATATTGATTTGTAAGTTCCCTGCATGATTTTCAACATATTGATATACCAGCCTGCTTTTCAATGTTTCATAATAATACTGGTAGGAGTATGTTGGCGCAATTACACCCAGTTGTCAAGCCCATAGCGGACGATCTTTCGGGCATCCGCCTTGTCTGTTTTCACTTTGCGCAGGGTGTTGTTCCCATAGTCTTTAATGAGCTTCGGATTGACCGCGCTGACAAAGATGCCCTCCTCATGGAGAAAGCGGGCCACTGGTTCATAGTACCGTCCGGTGTGCTCCAAGACCACCCATGTCTCACCGTCCAGGCTTTTCAAGTAGTTTGCCAGCTCCTTGAGTTCACTGCCGGTATGACCAACAGAAAACGGCTTTGCAACCACTTCCCCAAAAGGACGGAGAAGGGATACCATGCTCTTTCCTTTGGAAACATCAATCCCTGCCACATTGTCCATGTAAATCGCTCCTCATCGTGGATTTGTCTTTGGCGACCAGCCATTCCATCATTGCCGGTACAATCTATTTGATGACACGGGCGCACCAATGTGGCCAACAACTTGCATAAATCGAACGCTGCGAATGAGAGGCTGGCTGACGGACTTTTTGACGGACGCAATGGTTCTTGGAGGAAAACATCAGGCCAAGACTCTCTCATTCTAACAGCTTTGGCAACGATGCGGAAAAGACACGGCTGGCTGCCGTGCCTTAACCCGTAAATGTATTGTAATAGCGGAGGAAACCTGAATGTGAATTTGAAGTGACCGAGAGCACCGCCGCCCACTACTCTAACAGTGGCACGAAAATAATTATGTGTCCCTTCAAATAAACAACCTAATAAATTAAGAGCGATTTTGCGGCATATACTTCACAAAATCGCTCTTTCCCCATATACAGCATTAATCCCCATAGGTTCACATTGTGTACCTATGGGGATTAACACTTGCGGTACAATGGATTTCTGGTTTTCAAGGCCCGGAAATACGGTCTCAAGGCCGCCCGCCGCCCTCTCCAGTTCAGCAAGAGATAATCTGTTGTTCTAACCGTATCAAAATGGTTCAAAAAGGACCTGTCACAGAATTGAGAAATTCTGTGACAGGTCCTTTTGGGTATGCTTTTCCCCTTCTCCGTCCAAACTGAGGGCGGAGGTGTTTGATTTGAAGCAGTATTTCCGCCTGCTGGAGAGCACCATCTCCGTATCCACTTTAGGGGAGCTGAAGCTGTTGGAGGAGGGGTTCCGCCGGGAACCGCCAGCCCCCACATAAGGAAAGGCCCGCCGCGGACGCGGCGTGCATCTGTCAAGTAAAAGTAGACACAAAAAAGCGCAGCTAACAGAAGCCCAGTTCGGTCCTGTACTGAACTGG
>CABIYX010000012.1 GCA_902363045.1 Clostridiales bacterium | reverse complement strand
TCATGAAGGATTTGGTCTCCTCTCGTGCGGTTGTTGCTCGCAACTTCAACTATAACCGATGAGACCTTATCCTTCATCCCTTTTTATTCAACTGTCCAATATGTATTGTAGTCCTACAATCCGAACAGAGGAAAAAATCCCGCCGCGCTTGACACAGCGCGGCGGGAATGTTAATATACTGTCTTGTAGAACAAAAAGCGCGGAGAACGGAAAAGTAGCGCCTGATCCAAAGAACAGAGAGGGCCCCTCACCGGCTGAAAGGGGGCCTGCGGCGGAGGGTGTGAAGTGCGTCCGGGAGCGCGGCGGGTAATGCCGTCCGATTTGACCCCGTTACCGGTCAGACAAGTGAGAAATGAGAGTGGAACCGCGAGAGATCGCCTCTTATGCCGCGTGGACGGCGTAGGGGGTTTTTCTTTTGCCACGGCCGTCCGCAGCACCCGAACTATGGGAGGTTGCCTGTCATGTTTCAAGCATTGAATGAGACGCTGGAGGCCTACCAGCGCCGGGACCCGGCCGCCCGCTCCAAGCTGGAGATATTCCTGCTGTACCAGGGCGTCCATGCCACCCTGTACCACCGGCTGGCCCACTGGCTGTACTGCCATAACCGGAAGTTTCTGGCCCGGTGCGTCTCCCAGTGGAGCCGCTTCTGGACAGGAATCGAGATCCACCCCGGGGCGAAGATCGGCCGCCGCCTGGTCATTGACCACGGCATGGGCATCGTCATCGGCGAGACCGCCGAGGTGGGGGACGACTGCCTGATCTATCACGGCGTCACCCTGGGAGGTACAGGAAAAGACCAGGGAAAGCGCCACCCCACTGTGGGGAACAATGTGCTTCTGAGCTGCGGAGCCAAAGTGCTGGGTCCCTTTCGGATTGGGGACAACGCCCGGATCGCCTCCAACGCGGTGGTGCTCAGCGAGGTCCCGCCGGACGCCACCGCCGTGGGCATTCCGGCGCAGATCGTCCGCATTGCGGGCCATGCCACCCACTACGCCGACGAGGTGGACCAGACCAGCGTGGAGGATCCCATGCTAGAGCGTGTGGCCGCCCTTTCTCAGCGGGTGGAGCTGCTGGAACGGCTGCTGGACGAGAAGTTTTTGGAGCAGAAAAAGACGCGGGAAAATGCAGCGTGCAGAATGCAGAATGAATGAGTCTGTTTCGGTCCTGCTTTGTCCCAGAATCGGTTTTATTTTGTAAAAACAAGTTCAAGTTTTAAATTCTGGAATTGCCGGGTACAGCTTGCAGCGCAGAGTTCATTCTGCATTCCTGTATTCTGCATTCCTCAAAGTACGGAGGAGATTTTGATGCTGTTATATAATTCTGCAACCCACAAAAAAGAGACCTTTACCACCCACACCCCGGGCCATGTGGAGATGTACACCTGCGGCCCGACAGTGTATCACTTTGCTCACATCGGGAACCTGCGCTCCTATATCATGGAGGATGTGTTGGAGAAGTTCCTGCGCTGGTCGGGCTACGATGTGAACCGGGTGATGAACATCACTGACGTGGGACACCTGAGCTCTGACGCAGATACCGGAGAGGACAAGATGCTCAAGGGCGCCCGCCGGGAGCACAAGACCGTCATGGAGATCGCCCAGTTCTACACGGACGCCTTTTTCTCCGACTGTGCCAAGCTGAACATCAAGACCCCCGATGTGGTCCAGCCCGCCACCGGCCTGATCGATGACTTTATCAAAATTGTCTCCGGCCTGCTGGACAAGGGCTACGCCTATCTGGCGGGAGGCAACGTGTACTTTGATACCTCCAAGCTGGAGCGGTACTATGTGTTCAACGACCACGACGAGGAGGATTTGGCCGTGGGCGTCCGGGAGGGCGTGGAGGAGGACGCCAACAAGCGCAACAAGAACGACTTCGTCCTCTGGTTCACCAAGTCCAAGTTCGAGGACCAGGCCCTGAAGTGGGATTCCCCCTGGGGCGTTGGCTACCCCGGCTGGCACATCGAGTGCTCCGGCATCTCCCTGAAGTACAACGGGGAGTATCTGGACCTCCATTGCGGCGGCATCGACAACGCCTTCCCCCACCACACCAACGAGATCGCCCAGTCGGAGAGCTATCTGGGCCACCCCTGGTGCAAGCAGTGGTTCCATGTCCACCACCTGAATACCAACTCCGGCAAGATGTCCAAGTCCAAGGGGGAGTTTTTGACCGTCTCCCTTCTGGAGGAGAAGGGGTACGACCCTCTGGCCTACCGCTTCTTCTGCCTCCAGAGCCACTACCGCAAGGGGCTGGTGTTCTCCTGGGAGAATCTGGACAACGCCGCCGGGGCCTATCAGAAGCTGGTGGCGAAGATCGCCGCGGTGGATCCCGGGGACGGGGATGTGGACGGGAGTGCCCTGACGGAATATAAGGAAAAATTCGCCAATCAGGTGGGCAACGACCTGAATACCTCCATGGGCGTGACCGCCCTGTACGACGTGCTGAAGTCCAAGACCAACGGGGCGACCAAGCTGGCCATCCTGGACAGCTTTGACCAGGTGCTGTCTCTGGACCTGCTGGACAAGGCGGCCAGGGTGCGGGAGGAGCAGGCCAGGGCCAAGTCTGCCCGGACCGCCGGGGGCTACACCGTCGCCGGAGAGGGCGACCCGGAGATCGACGCCCTGGTGCTGGCCCGGGGCGAGGCCAAGAAGGCCAAAAATTTTGCCGAGGCCGACCGGATCCGGGATGAGCTGAAGGCGAAGGGCGTCGAGGTCACCGACGTACCCGGCGGCGCGGTTTGGAAAAGAATTTAAGTCTGTGTAAAAGAGGAGGGAGCGCCCCGGCCAAAGCCGGAGCGCTCCCGTTTCATCTGTTGTTCCATTTGGATCATGCGAACACGCCCTGGACCAGGACCATATAGAGTCCGGTGGCTCCGAAGATGGAGATCAGGTCGTTGCCCTTCCAAAGGTGGAGGAGCACCGCAGCCG
This sequence comes from Clostridiales bacterium, assembly GCA_902363045.1. GTDB lineage: Bacteria > Bacillota > Clostridia > Oscillospirales > Oscillospiraceae > Lawsonibacter. The sequence continues at coordinate 80,881 of CABIYX010000012.1, read as the reverse complement.
CCCCCGCCAGCAGAGTGGGGATCCACCCCGCCGGGGTGGAGAAGGTGACCCCCTTCATGCAGTAGACGATCAGCATGGCGATGATGGCGGGGGGCAGGACCTTGCCCAGGTACAGCACGATTTTGGGGGGATGCTCTCCGCGGTCGAACAGCAGAAAGGGCAGGGCCCGGGTCAAAAAGGTCACAGCGGACATGACGGCGATGGAGGCCAGAGTTTCTGCGGCGGTCAATTGCATGGTACTTCCTCCTTTTTCGCCTCATAGCAGTCATCCAGCTTGGGACGCAGGGCGGTCAGCGCCAGAACGATCATCCCCAGAGCGGGGAGAAGCATTTCCTCCGCACCCACCAGCATCAGGCTGAGGAGAGTGGCCGTGCCTCCCAGCAGGGCGGGGAGGTGGCTCCCGGCCTTTTTCCACTGGCCTACGGCGATGACCAGGAACAGCGCCGTCATGGCGAAGTCCACCCCGGTGGTGTCCACCCCCAGAGCGGAGCCCAGCACAGAGCCCAGCACGGACCCCAGGATCCAGTAGCTGTGATCCAGCATGGATACGGCGAAGTAGTAGTCGTGCTCCTCTACCCCGGCCGGGGCCCGGGCGGAGCTGAGCAGGGCATAGGTCTCGTCGGTCAGGGAGAAAATCATATAAAACTTCCGGGCGCCCATTCCACGGAACTTCTCCAGCATGGACAAGCCGTACACAAGATGCCGGAAATTGATCATCAGCGTCAAAAACGCCACCTGGCTCAGTGAAGCCCCGGTGGCCAGCAGTGAGACGCCCAGGTACTGCCCCGAGCCCGCATAAATGGTCACGCTCATCAGCAGAGCCCAGCCCACGCCGTAGCCCGCTGTCTCCAGCATCAGACCAAAGGCCATGCCGATGGCCAGATACCCCATCAAAACCGGAACCGTCGCCGGAAAGGCGGCGGCCAAGGCTTTTCGATTCATGGATTCTACACCTCATTTACAACAGTTTCTCCTCATTGTACTCGTTTTTTTTCGCCGTTGCAATCCCTATATCCGTAATTTTCCGGACGGAGTGAAAAATCAAGCCTGTTCAAAATCGTCACTATGAGGAGGGCTATGCCGGGCAGCGATTTTTTATTATGGAGGGGGGCTGTCAGGTTGGGGAGGGGACTATTATCTCAATCGATGCAGATGTTCCGCCGTATGAGTTTTGATGATGGGGATAAGCGGCTGTTTTCCTCTTTGTGGAAAGACACAGCGATCAGAACGCCCGGACAAGAGCTCAGGCGCCGCCAGTGGCGGTAAGCTCTTGACCGGGCGTATCCTCTTCTGAAGCAGGCGATCAAAAGAAAAACGGTTAACTTTGGCATTGACCGTCATAAAGAAAGAAATTCATTTCCGCCTGCTGTCCCTTGACGGTAAATATATGTTTCTTTTCTGATCGTCTTTTCATCCCCTGATGTTCATAAAAAGCATAATTACAGCTTGTGTCTGTAAATAAGTAAAATTCTTCTAATTCTTCTTGCCGCATATAGTCCAGCGCGGATCGAAAAAGCATTTTTCCGATCCCGTTTCCTCTGCACGAAGAACTGACAACGAACAAGGCCAGTTCTGCCGGATAGGTCCTGTTTGTTTCGTTTCGTAATTGCTGATCGATCCCATTGACGCTGCTAAAGATTTTTGAAGCGTCCCGCCCCTCTTTTGAACTGTACAGGGATAGTATGGACTTGATTTGCAGCAATCTGTTTGAAAGCGGACATTTGTGCTTGGCGATCTGATTGACCAGTATGATGCCTGCCACAGTTCCGTCCACGACCGCTACTCTTGAAAACGTATAGTTTGTTAAGCAACTGCTCAAAAAGACCTTTGCCAATTGAATTGCCGTTTTCGGACTGCTGAAATCATCATAATGCCAGGTTTCTCTGATGATCGCTTCCAAAGCCTCAAAATCCTGTGTTTGATATTCCCGTAATTTGATTTGCATCGTTTTTCTCCTTGTTTTCATTGGTTCTATCCTGTATGATAAAGTGTACAGCAGCTGTAATGTCAATAAGGAGAGACAGGAAAATGAGAAAAGAAATCAAACGGCTCACAACGGCCCAATTTGCCAGGCTGCATGAAGTCAATAAACGTACCTTGCATTATTATGATGAGATCGGTCTTTTCCGCCCGCTGACGAAAGCTGAAAATGGCTATCGCTATTATGACGTTTCACAAAGCATAGAGTTTGAATATATTCGAATGCTGAAAGAATTAAATATGAGCATTGGGGAAATCGAGACGTATCGGAAGGATCCCACGCCTGCCGCCTTCTTAAAAATCGTGAACGAAAAAGAAAAAGAAATCGACCGGCAAATTCAAAGGCTGAAGGATATTAAGGCTGTCATACAGAGCAAGAAAGAGCGGATCGCTTTTTGCGAAGCTTTGCGGGAGCGGGAGATCAGAATAGAAGAATGCCGGTCGGAGCGGCTTTTGGTCTATCCCTATCATGTTTCAGAAGATGACATCGCGCAGCTTTTTTATCACCTGAAAGAGATCTGGGGGATAGAACAAATACGCATGGGAATGGGGAGCTTTATTTCCCTTGATCGCGTATATGAGGGGCAGTTTGATCGATACGAGGGGATATATACGGTCGCCCTGAGCGATAAGCCCGGTTCAGATCATCTGCTCAGACCAAAGGGAACATACCTTTGTGGTTATCAAAAGGGGACGTGGGATCAATTACCGATTCTGTATCAGCAAATGCTGGAGTATGCCGCAGAAAAACAGTTACAGCTGACCGGATACGCTTATGAGGTCGGTTTGAACGATTTTGTGATTTCTGATGAAGCGGATTATATCACAAAAATTATGATCCGGATTCAAGAAAACATTTGACGTTACATTCATAATGAACATACGAAGACTGAAAGGGAGCGATAAAACATGATCGGGATCCTATTTATTTGCCACGGCAATATTTGCAGAAGCCCAATGGCGGAGTTTGTGATGAAGGATCTGGCCCGTAAGGCGGGGCTGGAGGGGGCGGTGCGTGTCGCGTCCGCTGCCACCAGCACGGAGGAGATCGGAAATCCGGTCTACCCGCCGGCCCGGCGCAAGCTGGCGGAGCACCAGATCGGCTGCGCCGGAAAGACGGCCCGGCAGCTCCGGGAGGAGGACTACCAGGCGTATGACTATCTGGTGGGAATGGACCATGCCAATCTGCGCAATATGCGGCGGATGCTGGGCGGGGACCCGGAGGGGAAGCTGTCCTTGCTGCTGGACCACGCCGGGCGTCCGGGGGAGGAGATCGCCGATCCCTGGTATACCGGAGACTTTGAGGAGACCTACCAGGACGTCCTGGCGGGGTGTCAGGGGCTGCTGGATCAGATCCGAGGGACGCTCCATCCATAAAGCGGCAGAGAGCCCGGGCCGGCGGCCCGGGCTCTCTTATGGTGAAGCGGCGGATAAAATCTGGAGAACTGCACAAAATCAGGCTTTGGACAAAAATTTGCAGATGTTGACACAGCGTGGCTCAGTGCTTGGAGCCGTCGGGAAGGACCAGGGCGTTGCTGCTGAGGTACTCCCGGGCATAGCGGCCCGGAGAGGTGCCGGTGAGGTGGCCGAAGGTGCGGATGAAGTGAGAGTTGTCGGAAAATCCGGACAGCTCCCCGGCCTGCTGCACGCTGACCCCCTCCTTGAGCAGCTGGCGGGCCCGGAGCACCCGGCTGTAAATGATGTATTCCATCACCGAAAAGCCGGTGGCAGATTTGAAGACCCGGCAGAGATAGTGCTTGCTGATGAAAAATTTTCCGGCGATCTGGTCCAGTGTGAGGGGCTCGGCCAGATTGTCCCGAATATAGTCCAGAATGGGGGCGACCCGGAGAAAATCCTTGTTGCGGATGGCCTCTCCGGCGGTGGCGGCGTTGAGCAGGGGGGCCACCTGGATCAAAAGATCCAGAAGGGCCACGGTCTGGTGGATGTCGCTGCCGAAGCTGCCGTCGTTTTTGTTGCGCTCCAGGGCTTGAAAGCGCTCGATAATACCGATCATCTGCTCGTTGGTCATCCCGGCCCGGAGGAACGAGGCGTTTCCGATCTGAGTGAAGTCTGTCTGGGGAGTGGACAGCGCGGTGAGCGCTTTCAGACCGATGTGAAGCACATAACGGGCGTGAAAACCGGTGGCGATGGTGCGGTGCAGGGTATTTTCCCCAATCAGATAAAGCGTTCCGCGGCGCAGGGGATAGACCTGGTCGTTGACAAAAATATTGCCCGGGCTGGTCAGGGGGAGCAGCAGCTCGCAGTAGTCGTGGAAATGCAGGCGGCTCATGCTCCAGGTGTCGTTGTGATTGAGCTGAAGGTGGAAATCCACATTGGTCATTCTGGGGCCTCCTATGGATGTACTGTTTAAAATAGGAAAAAAATTCTGAAAATACTTGCCTCTTTTTGTTTTCTATGATATTATAGCATAGGAAGCGAAGATATGCAAACTTTTTGCCAAATTTCCCAAAGACCTTTTGCATATCTTGTGCTACACTGGCCCTTGATAAACCGCGCATACCTCTTTCTAGAGCCGCGGACACAAGCGCCGCGGGAAGTACATCAAAAACAATTAGTGTAATGGGGGTTTTATTTATGAACAAAGTATACACCTTGCACGACGCGGTCGCGAAATTCGTCGAGAGCGGAGACTGCATCTGCTTCGGCGGCTTTACGACGAACCGGAAGCCCTACGCTGCGGTGGGCGAGATCCTGCGCCAGGGTCAGACGGATTTCACCGTCTGGGCCGGTCCTGCCGGCGGCGACTGGGATATGATGATCGGCGAAGGCCGCGTCAAGGCATACATCAACTGCTACACCGCCAACTCCGGCTACACCAACGTCTCCCGCCGCTTCCGCGCCGCTATCGAGAAGGGCGAGCTGACCTATGAGGACTACTCCCAGGATGTCCTGATGCTCCAGCTCCATGCCGCCTCCCTGGGCCTGCCCTTCCTGCCCGTCCGCCTGATGCAGGGCTCCGGCCTGATGAAGTACTGGGGCATCAGCGAGGAGCAGCGCAAGGCCCTGGAGAAGGTGGATGACCTGAAGTGCGTCGAGATCGACAACCCCTTCAAGCCCGGCGAGAAGGTGGTCGCGGTCCCCGTGCCCAAGCTGGACACCGCCATCATCCATGTGCAGAAGGCCAGCCCCGACGGCACCTGCATCATCGAGGGCGACGAGTTCCACGACGTTGACGTGGCCGTGGCTGCCCGCAAGGTCATCGTGACCTGCGAGGAGCTGGTGAGCGATGAGTACATCCGCCGCGATCCCACCCTGACCCGCATCTTCGGCGAGTGCGTCAGCGCTGTGGTCCACTGCCCCTACGGCGCTTGGCCCTCCCAGTGCTACAACTACTATGACAACGACTCCCACGCCCTGAAGGAGTACGACAAGGCCTCCAAGTATCAGGACGCCGAGGACGCCAAGGCTCAGCTGGCCAAGGCCGCTGCCAAGGCGGAGAAGGCCGCCGCCGCCAAGCCCGATGACGCCAAGCTGGCCGAGGCCGCTGCCAAGGCCAAGAAGGCCGCTGAGGACGCCGCCGCCGGCGTGGCTATCCCTGAGACCTTCAAGGATTACCTGGAGAAGTGGGTTTACAGCGTGAAGGACAATGAGGAGCTGCTGGACAAGGTGGGCGGTTCCCGTCTGATGCGCCTGAAGAACGAGCCCCACCTGGGTTATTCCACCAGACACTAAGTTGAAGTTGGGAGGTTATGACAATGTCTGATTATACAAAGTATACCAAGCAGGAAATGCAGGCTTACGCCATTGCTAAGAACATCAAAGAGAACCAGATCGTCATCGTGGGCACCGGCCTTCCCCTGATCGGCGCCTCCCTGGCCAAGCGGGCGGTCTGCCCCTCCTGCCACCCCATCGTGGAGAGCGGCCTGATGGACTGCTCCCCTGTGGAGGTCCCCCGCTCCGTGGGTGACAACCGCTTCATGGCTCACTGTGCCGTGCAGTGGCCCAACATCCGCTTCATTGGCTTTGAGGCCAACGAGTGGCTGCACGACGAGGACCGCCTGGTCGCCTTCATCGGCGGCGCCCAGATCGATCCCTACGGCAACGTGAACTCCACCTGCATCTACGGCAAGGGCGACTATGTCAAGCCCCAGACCCGCTTCACCGGCTCCGGCGGCGCCAACGGCATCGCCACCTACTGCAACACCATCATCATGATGCAGCACCAGAAGCGCCGCTTTATGGAGAAGATCGACTACATCACCTCCTGCGGCTGGATGGACGGCCCCGGCGGCCGTGAGAAGGTCGGCCTGCCCGGCAACCGCGGTCCTCAGATGGTGGTCACCGATCTGGGTATCATGAAGTTCGACGAGGAGACCAAGCGGATGTATCTGGCCTATTACTATCCGTTCTCCTCTCCCGAGATGGTCCAGGAGAACACCGGCTTTGAGGTGGACGTGTCCCGCGCCGAGCTGATGGAGGGCCCCGGTCCTGAGATCATCAAGCTCATCCGCGAGGAGATCGATCCCGGCCAGGCATTCATCAAGGTCCCCAAGAACTGATCCGAGAGTTTATGATCCCCGGGCGCGGCGGCCCGAGCCGCCGCGCCCGCTGAAATCAAACACATATAGGAGGAGTTAACATGGGTAATTATTCCATGCCCCGCTATTTCCAGAATATGCCCACCGTCGGCAAGCCCGTCCGCGCCAACGCGGAGAATGTGGCCGAGCTGCGGGCCATCGAGGACGACATCCACGCCCACGTTGTGGAGGGCCTGAACAACGGCAAGGCCGACGAGGCTATGAATGCCAAGGGCCAGCTCACTGCCATGCAGCGCATCGCCCTGCTGGTGGATCCCGGCACCTGGTGCCCCCTGAACAGCCTGTATAACCCTGAGCACAACAAGACCGGTACCACCTCCATCGTTAAGGGCCTGGGCCGCGTCAACGGCAAGTGGTGCTGCATCATCGCTTCCGACAACAAGAAGCACGCCGGCACCTGGGTGCCTGGCCAGGCGGACAATCTGCTCCGCGGCTCTGACACTGCCAAGCGTCTGCGCATTCCCCTGATCTACCTGCTGGAGTGTGCCGGCGTGGAGCTGGATAAGCAGGAGAAGGTGTACCCCAACCGCCGGGGCGGCGGCACTCCCTTCTACCGCAACTCCGAACTGAACCAGATGGGTATCCCCGTCATCGTGGGCATCCACGGCACCAACCCCGCCGGCGGCGGCTACCACTCCATCTCTCCTACCGTGCTGATCGCCCATGAGAAGGCCAACATGGCCGTGGGCGGCGCCGGCATCGTGGGCGGCATGAACCCCAAGCCCCATGTGGACATGGAGGCCGCCCTGGCCCAGATCGAGGCCACCAAGGGCCTGCGTGCCGATCCTCCCGGATCTGTCTCCATCCACTACGGCGTCACCGGCTTCTTCCGCGAGGTGTACAACGAGCAGGAGGGCGTCATCGCCGGCATCAAGAAGTATGTGGATATGCTGCCCACCTACGACCTGGAGTTCTTCCGCGTGGATGAGCCCCAGTCTCCCGCCGCCTCCGACGTGGAGCTGTATGACCTGGTGCTGAACAACAAGAACCGTCCCTATGATATGTACTCCGTCATTGCCCGCCTGTTTGACGGCAGCCAGTTCATGGAGTACAAGAAGGGCTACGGTCCTGAGATGATCACCGGCATCGCCAAGGTGGACGGCCTTCTGGTGGGCGTCGTGGCCAACCAGCAGGGCGTGTTCCCCAACTACCCCGAGTACAAGATGGAGAAGTACGGCCAGTCCATGGGCGCCGGCGGCAAGCTGTACCGCCAGGGCCTGATCAAGATGAACGAGTTCGTCACCCTGTGCGCCCGTGACCGCCTGCCCATGATCTGGATCCAGGATACCACCGGCATCGACGTGGGTGATGACGCCGAGGTCGCCGAGCTGCTGGGCCTGGGCCAGTCCCTGATCTACTCCATCCAGAACAGCAAGCTGCCCATGATGGAGATCACCCTGCGCCGCGGCACCGCCGCCGCCCACTACGTCCTGGGCGGCCCTCAGGGCAACGACAACAACGCCTTCTCTCTGGGCACTGCCGCCACTGAGATCAACGTCATGAACGGCAAGACCGCCGCCAACGCCATGTACACCGGCCGTCTGGCCAAGGATCAGAAGGCGGGCAAGGATCTGCAGCCCACCATCGACAAGATGAACGCCCTGATCGATGACTATGATGTCAAGTCCAAGCCCCTGTTCTGTGCCCAGGCCGGCCTGGTGGACGAGATCGTGGATATGCCCATGATGCGCAACTACATCGTGGCCTTCACCGATTCCTGCTACCAGAACCCCGAGAGCATCTGCCCCTTCCATCAGATGCTGCTGCCCCGCACCATCAAGGACTACGACAGCCTGAAGAAGTAAGGATTTCAACGCGGGCGCGGGGGCGATGCTCCCGCGCCCGGAGAACAGCGTTTTTGGGGTGGAGGGTTCCCCGAACGAAATTTCAAAGCATGGAGAATCATCAAATATGAGTATTTATACCTTAGGAATTGACATCGGGTCCACCGCCTCCAAGTGTGTGATGCTGAAAGACGGCAAGGAGATCGTGGCCAAGTCCCTGATCGCGGTGGGCGCCGGCACCAGCGGGCCCCAGCGGGCCATTGCCGAGGTGCTGGAGAATGCCGGCAAGACCGAGGCGGATATGGCTTATACCCTGGCCACCGGCTATGGCCGGAACTCCTTGGAGGAGATCGCCGATCACCAGATGAGCGAGCTGAGTTGTCACGCCCGGGGCGCCACCTTCCTGTTCCCCGATGTCCACACTGTGATCGACATCGGAGGCCAGGATGTGAAGGTGCTCCAGATCGACAACGGCGTAATGACCAACTTCGTGATGAACGACAAGTGTGCCGCCGGCACTGGCCGGTTCCTGGACGTGATGGCCCGGGTTCTGGAGGTGAAGGTGGAGGATCTGGGGACCTTGGGCTCCCAGTCCACCAAGTATGTGGGGATCAGCTCCACCTGCACTGTGTTCGCCGAGAGTGAGGTTATCAGCCAGCTGTCCATGGAGACCAACAAGTGCGACATCATCAACGGTATCCACCACTCTGTGGCCAACCGGGTGGCCGGTCTGGCGCACCGGGTGGGCGTACGGGACCAGGTGGTCATGACCGGCGGCGTTGCCCAGAACATCGGCATCGTCAACGCCCTTCAGGAGCAGCTGGGCCACACCATCCACACCTCGCCCCTCACCCAGTATAACGGCGCTCTGGGCGCCGCCCTGTTTGCCTATCAGAAGTATCTGAAGGAGCAGAAGGGATGAAAAAGGTCCTGTTTGGTATCGCTTTGATTCTGTTTGCTATTCTGTTTCTGATGTCTGACATTTGGTTCCGACCGCTGGTTGGTGATGTGTTGACTCAAGGTCAGTTTGCCATGCTGGTTGGTGTGGCGGGTCTTGTGATTGCAGGAATCGGAGCGTTCACAAAGGACAAATGATCCCCAAAGCGTAACTACAAACCTCACAACAAAATTCGGTTAGGAGGAATTTACAATGGCTAAAGAAGTAAGTCCTGGCGTAAAGGCTCTGCGCAAGGTCGTGGACGACGTCCATGCCGACGCCCGCCGCGCCCATGCTGAGGGCAAGCTGGTGGGCTGGTCCAGCTCCAAGTTCCCCTGTGAGCTGGCCGCCGCCTTTGATCTGGACGTGATGTATCCCGAGAACCAGGCCGCCGGCATCGCCGCCAACCGCGACGGCGAGATCATGTGTCAGGCCGCCGAGGATCTGGGCTTTGACAACGACATCTGCGGCTACGCCCGCATCAGCCTGGCCTATGCCGCCGGCAAGCGCGCTTCCCGCAAGTTCGACCCCGAGACCCTGGAGTATATCATCAACCCCAACAGCGGCAAGCCCCTGAAGGACGAGAACGGAAACGTGGTCATCGACCCCGAGACCGGCAAGCCCAAGAAGGACCCCAAGACCCAGGTGCCCTACACCGTGCTGGATGACATCTTCGAGATCGAGGCTCTGCCTGAGACCACCGAGAAGGAGATCGCCTATAAGAACTTCCGCCGGGAGGCCATCAAGCCCTACCGTCAGATGCGGATCCCCCAGCCCGACTTCGTGCTGTGCTGCAACAACATCTGCAACTGCATGACCAAGTGGTATGAGAACATCGCCCGTATGTGCAACATTCCCCTGATCATGATCGACATCCCCTACAACAACACCGTGGAGGTCCACGACACCAACGTGGCCTATGTCCGCGCCCAGTTTGACCAGGCTATTAAGGAACTGGAGAAGCTGACCGGCAAGAAGTTCGACCAGGAGAAGTTCGACCAGGCCTGTGCCAACGCCAACCGCACCGCCAGCGCCTGGCTGCGCGTCTGCGATTACCTGCAGTACAAGCCCGCTCCCTACTCTGGTTTCGACCTGTTCAACCACATGGCCGACATCGTGACCGCCCGCGCCAAGCCCCAGGCCGCCGAGGCCTTCGAGCTGCTGGAGAAGGACCTGGAGAAGGCCATCAAGGAAGGCACCACCACCACTCCCTTCCCCGAGAAGTACCGCGTGATGTTCGAGGGCATTCCCTGCTGGCCCAAGCTGCCCAACCTGTTCAAGCCTCTGAAGGCCAACGGTGTCAACGTCACCGCCGTGGTGTATGCTCCCGCCTTCGGCTTCGTGTACAACGGGCTGGACGAGATGGCCCGCGCCTACTATAAGGCCCCCAACTCCGTGTGTATCGAGCAGGGCGTGGATTGGCGTGAGGGCATCTGCCGGGACAACAAGGTGGACGGTGTTCTGGTCCACTATAACCGCTCCTGTAAGCCCTGGTCCGGCTACATGGCCGAGATGCAGCGCCGCTTTACCAAGGATCTGGGTGTGCCCTGCGCCGGATTTGACGGCGACCAGGCCGATCCCCGGAACTTCAACGAGGCCCAGTATGAGACCCGTGTTCAGGGTCTGGTCGAGGCCATGGAGGCCAATCAAGCTGCGAAGGAGGGCGCTGAGAAATGAGCACCGAAGTTTTTCTGAACGAGTTTGCGGAGATTTCCGAGCATCCTTACCGGATCCTCTCTCAGTACAAGAAGGAAGGTAAGAAGGTCATCGGCGTGCTGCCCTACTACGCTCCTGTGGAGCTGGTAGTCGCTGCAGGTATGGTTCCCATGGGCATCTGGGGCAGCAACAAGAAGACCATCGCCCATGCCAAGGAGTACTGCGCCACCTTCTATTGCACCATCGCTCAGCTGGCCCTGGAGATGCTGCTGGATGGCACCCTGGATCAGCTGGACGGCCTCATCACTCCCACCATCTGCGACACCCTGCGTCCCATGAGCCAGAACTTCCGCGTGGCCATGGAGGGCAAGCTGCCCTGCATCTTCCTGGCCCATCCTCAGCAGCGCAAGCCCGCTTTCGGCCTGCAGTTCACTATGGATCAGTATCAGCACATCAAGACTGAGCTGGAGAAGATTGCCGGCAAGACCATCACTGATGACGACCTGCGCGCCGCCATCAAGGTGATGAACAAGAACCGCGCCGCCCGCCGCGCCTTCGTGCAGCTGGCCAACGAGCACTGCGATGTGGTCTCCGCTGTGAAGCGCTCCGCCGTGCTGCGTGCCGCCTGGTTCATGGAGCCCGCCGCCTATGCGGAGAAGCTGGAGGTCCTGAACGCCGAGCTGGCTAAGCTGCCCGCCGCCGATTGGAAGGGCAAGAAGATCGTCACCTCCGGCATCATCTGCGACAATCCCAAGCTGCTGCAGATCTTCGACGACAACAAGATCGCCATCGCCGCTGACGATGTGGCCCAGGAGAGCCGTTCCTTCCGTGTGGACGCCAGCGAGGAGGGCGATCCCATGATGGCCCTGGCCCAGCAGTTTGCCGACCAGGATTATGACATCCTCCTCTATGATGAGCACTCTGAGCAGAACCGCCGCGCCGACTTTGTGGTGGATAAGATCAAGAAGTCCGGCGCTCAGGGCCTGGTGCTGTTCATGCAGCAGTTCTGCGACCCGGAGGAGATGGAGTATCCCTACCTGAAGAAGGCGCTGGACGCCGCCGATATTCCCCACATCAAGCTGGGTGTGGATCAGCAGATGCGGGACTTTGGTCAGGCCAGCACCGCCATCCAGGCGTTTGCGGATGTCCTGTAAGGGGTAAGCCGGCAGGATAAAAAATCTGCGGAGATTCTTGACAGTTATCCTGCAAAAATGATACAATGAACCCAATTTCGGTTCCCCACCTGAGCAAAAATGACAGGTGGGGAATCGTGGCAAACGTCCGGCGGCCGATCCGGTCGGAAGGACATGAAGCCATATTTTTGAGAAAAGGGGAAAACAACTATGAACTACAATGTGACCGTCAACGGTAAGGTGTACAGCGTGACCGTGGAGAAGACCGGCGCCGCTGCTCCTGCTGCTGTTGCCGCCCCCGTAGCTGCCGCTCCTGTGGCCGCCGCGCCCGTGGCAGCTCCCGCTCCCGCCGCTGCCCCCGCTCCCGCCGCTGCTCCTGCCGCTCCCGCTGCCGCTCCTGCTGCGGTCGCCGCCGGTGAGACCGCGGTGAACAGCCCCATGCCCGGTAACATCTTCAAGGTGGAGTGCTCTGTGGGTCAGAGCGTGAAGGCCGGCGATGTGCTGATCGTGCTGGAGGCCATGAAGATGGAGATCGAGGTCTCCGCTCCTGTGGACGGCACCGTCAAGTCTGTGGCCGTCAATGTGGGCGCCACTGTGAACACGGACGATCTGCTGGTCACCCTGGGCTGATAGGGGGGACATGATCCATGCCAAGTGTTGAGAAAGCGATTATTAACCCTTTTGAACCGCTGAGCGTCGGCGAGGCTCTGCTGGTGGCCGCCTCCGGCCTGCTGGTGGTATTCGTCATGCTGGCCATGCTGATGGCGGTCATTTGGGTCATTTCCAAGATCGTGGCTACTATCGAGGGAAAGAAGCCCACCGCGGCTCCCGCGGCGAAGAAGGCCGCCGCCCCCGCTCCGGCTGCCGCCCCGGCGGCCCCCGCAGTGGATGAGGGCGAGCTGGTGGCCGTGATGATGGCCGCCATTGCGGAGGACTCCGGGATGTCTCCCAACTCCTTCCGCATTACCAGTGTGAGCGCGGCTCCTGCCGCCGCCCCTGTGGCTGCCGCTCCCGTGGCCGCTCCGGCTCCTGCCGCTGCGCCTGCGGCGCCCGCTCCCGCTGCGGCCCCCGCCCCTGCCGCGGCTCCCGCCGCTGTGGCCGCCGGTGAGACCGCAGTGAACAGCCCCATGCCCGGCAACATCTTCAAGGTGGAGTGCAAGCCTGGCCAGGCTGTGAAGGCCGGCGATGTGCTGATCGTGCTGGAGGCCATGAAGATGGAGATCGAGGTCTCCGCTCCCGTGGACGGCACCGTCAAGTCTGTGGCCGTCAATGTAGGCGCCACTGTGAACACCGATGACCTTCTGGTCACCATCGGTTGAAAGGAGGGGTAAAGTATGGATTTCTTAGTTGAAGTTGTCACCAAGATTGCACAGGGTTCCGGCTTTGCCGCTCTGGACATCAAGACCATCATCATGCTGTTCATTGCCTGCGTCCTGCTGTACCTGGGCATCGGCAAGGGCTTTGAGCCCCTGCTGCTGGTCCCCATCGCCTTCGGTATGCTGCTGGCTAACCTGCCTGTCACCGGCCTGTTTGCCGAGCCCGTCTATGACCCGGTAACGCACAGCGGTACGGTAGGCTTTATGTGGGTGCTCTATCAGGGCGTCCAGTATGCCATCTATCCGTCGATCATCTTTATGGGAATTGGCGCTATGACCGACTTCGGTCCTCTGCTGGCCAACCCCATGTCCCTGATGCTGGGCGCTGCCGCTCAGTTGGGCATCTTCGCCGCGTTCCTGATGGCTCTGGTCCTGGGCCCCATCACCGGCGGCGTGATCAGCTTTACTCCCGCTGACGCTGCTGCCATCGGCGTCATCGGCGGCGCGGATGGCCCCACGGCTATTCTGACGGCCTCCAAGCTGTCTGTGGAGCTGCTGCCGGCCATTGCCATTGCGGCTTACTCCTATATGGCTCTGATCCCCCTGATCCAGCCTCCTCTGATGCGCCTGATGACCACCAAGAAGATGCGTCAGGTCAAGATGAGCCAGCTGCGTGTGGTCTCCAAGACCGAGAAGATCATCTTCCCCATCGCTGTGACCATCTTCGTGGTGCTGCTGATCCCCGATACCGCTCCTCTGATCGGTATGCTCATGCTGGGCAACCTGTTCCGTGAGTGCGGCGTTACCGAGCGTCTGTCCGATACTGCCCAGAACGCTCTGATCAACATCGTCACCATCCCCCTGGGCCTGTCTGTGGGCTTCAAGGCCACTGCGGATCAGTTCCTGACTCCCCAGACTCTGGGTATCGTGGCGCTGGGCCTGACCGCCTTCCTGCTGTCCACCGCCGGCGGCCTGCTGCTGGGCGATCTGATGTACGTCGTGACCGGCGGCAAGGTCAACCCCCTGATCGGCTCTGCCGGTGTGTCCGCTGTGCCCATGGCTGCCCGTGTCTCCCAGGTCGAGGGTCAGAAGGAGAATCCCTCCAACTTCCTGCTCATGCACGCCATGGGTCCCAACGTGGCCGGCGTGATCGGTTCCGCCTGTGCGGCCGGTTTCATGATCAAGGTGTTTGGCGGCTGATCCTGTTTCTCAGACAAAAATATCGGACAGAGCGTACGCTCTGTCCGATATTTTTTAGGATCATCATAAAAAGGCCGGTCCACAGGGACCGGCCTTTTGCAGTATCAAAGCAGAGGGCGTCAGAAAATGCTCAGGTACATCCGTCTGGAAAGACGCTCCAGGACCTGGATGCCGGCCACGCTGTTGCCCTTCTCATCCAGGGCCGGGGCGAAGATCCCCACCCCCATTCGGGTGGGGACGACTCCCATGATGCCGCCGCCCACGCCGCTTTTGGCCGGGATGCCCACCCGGATGGCGAAGTCTCCGGAGCCGTCATACATCCCGCAGGTCATCATGATGGCGTTGACATAGCGGGCGTATTCCGGCGGGAAGAGCTGCTCGTCCGACTGGAGGGCCTTGCCGTGGTTGGCCAGGACAAAGGCGATATTGGCCAGGTCCTTGCTGTTTACCCGGATGGAGCAGGCCTTGAAGTAGCAGTCCAGCACCTCCTCCACACCGTCCTCCAGCATTCCATAGGACTTCAGAAGGAAGGCCAGAGCACGGTTTTTACTGCCGGTGCGCTTTTCAGAGAGGTAGACTGCCTCGTCCAGGTCGATCTCCGGGTTACCCGCCAGCTGCCGGGTGAAATTGAGCAGCCGCTGGAAGCGCTCCTCATAGCTGGAGCCGTGGATCAGGGTGCAGATGGCGATGGCGCCCATGTTGACCATGGGGTTCAGGTGGGCGCTGAGCAGGGGAGAGTCGGTCACATTGATGGCGTCAAAGGGCTTTCCGGTGGCCTCTACGCCCACTTTGGCGCGGACCACCTCCTCGCCGTTGTCCAACAGGGCGAGAAGCAGGAGGATCGGTTTGACAACGCTTTGGATGGTAAAGTGCTTGCGATAGGAGCCGGCTTGGTAGTGCCGTCCATCGCTGCGCAGGACGTAGATCCCCAGGTCGCTTGGGTCGCCCTTGGCCAGTTCCGGGATGTAGGTGGCGACTTTTCCATGAGCTGTGTAGGGCTGACATTCCCGGAGCAGGGCATCCAACAGTTCTTCCATGACGTTCCATTCCTTTCTGTGAGGGATACGGCCTTCGCCGCGTCCCCGGGTGCAACTCATATCTCTATTATATGCGATGTGGAGGAGCTTGTCCATCGTGCCTGTAAAATTGAAACGTCCGCCGGTCCCGAACATGGGGAGCGGCGGGCGTTTTGAGCCATTCCCTTGAATCAGAAGAGGGAAGTCAGGCTGTTGATGCCGATAACCAGAGAGATCAGGAACACCGCGGCGCCCAGCACATTCTGGATCATGTTGTTCTTGTACTGGCCCATAACGCGGCTGCGGCTGGTCACATAGACTAGGGTAAACACGATAATGGGGAGGAAGATGCCGTTGACGGCCTGGGCGGTCATGATGATCCAAATGGGGTTGAAGCCGGTGGCGGCCACGATGATGCCGGCCACGACCACGGCAATGTTCGTCCAGAAGAAGCGCTTATCCTTTTTGTTCATCTCCCAGCCAAACAGACCGGCCAGAACATAGGACACACCCAGAGGAGTGATGACCGCAGAGGAGATCCCGGCGGCGATCAGGCCCATGGCCAGGAAGGGCACGGAGAAGCTGCCCAGAGTTGGCTCCAGCTGGACCGCCATATCAATGGCGGAGTTGACCTCCATACCGCGCATCACAGTACCGGCGGTGATCATCACGGAGCCGGTGATCAGGCCGCCAATGATCATGGAAACGGTGGTGTCGAACCGGGCCAGGGGGAGCTGCTTGGGGTCGTGCCAGGTCTTGCGGGAGGAGGTGGCGTGGATGAACATATTATAGGGGACGACGGTGGTGCCGATGAGGGAGACGCAGGTCATAATAGATCCCTCGGGAACGGTGGGAAACGCGCCCGCAAGCATTGCGCCCAGGTCAGGCTTGACCACGATCATGGTCACAACAAACACGATGGCCATTATGGAGACACAGACGGACAGCAGCTTTTCCAAGGACTTGACCGCGTCGCCGATGTTGATGATCACCAGGATGCAGCAGCCCCAAATGGGGGCGATGATGTTGGAGGGGATCCCGGTGATGGCGGAGAGACCGATGGCGGTGCCGGTGAGGTCGCCGCCCATGTATGCAAATCCGCCCAGCGTGATCGCGGCCGCAACCAGAGCCACCATGAGCCATTTCAGGGGGGGACGGTCGGACAGGTCCTTGACCAGCTCCTCAGCCAGTCCGTTCTGGGTTACGATACCCAGCCGGGCGGCCATCTCCTGCATGACGATGACGGCGATGACAGAGAATACCACTGTCCACAGCAGCGCGTAGCCATAGCCCGCACCGGCTTTTGTGGCGCTGGTGACAGTACCTGGACCAATGAAGGAGCCGACGACCAGAATACCGGGGCCCATTGCCTTCAGCTTGTCCTTCAGTGTGTACCGGTCTTTGATTTCCATAGAGATCCCCACCTTAATTTTTGATTGACCGGGCGGCCCCGGTCCTGCTCTGTTCACGCTTCTTTCCACTCACACTTGAAACGATAATATCGTTTCAAAAACTATATTATCATTATAATGGGAGGGGGGCAGATTGTCAAGAAAAAAAGAGAGAGGAAGAAGAAAAATGTGAATCTTAACAAGAGATTGGAAAAACTATTGCCGTGAGCAAGAAATTATTGTAAAATACACAAAAAAGGACCTGTACCTGGTGGTTTACCAATGGGTCTAACCGAGATTGCGAGGGATCCGAAATGCCTGAGAAAGAGGTACGGGTGATTCAATCTGTCCAGCGGGCGATCGATATCATCAACTGCTTCGATGAGCACGAGCTGAAGCTGACGCTGCCGCAGATCAGCGCCAAGCTGGAGCTGAACATCAACACGGTCCGGGGGCTGGTGAATACCCTGGTGGCCAACGGCTACCTGGAGCATGTGGCAGATGGGAACTGCTATATGCTGGGACTGGCCTTCCTGCCGAAGGCGGACCTGGCCGGGGCCAACGACATTGACCGCCTGCGCAGCCGGGTGCGTCCGAGCCTGGAGCTGATCGCCGACCGCTTTCAGGTATCAGCCCGGATGCAGATCATCAGCAACGACAATATTTTTGCGGTGGAGGTGGTCAACCCCATCGATTCCCACTATATTTTCCTGACCCGCCTCAATGCGGTGTTTACCCTGAATGCTACGGCCTCCGGCAAGCTGGTGCTCTATTACATGGACCAGCCCAGACGGGAGGCGTTTTACCGCACTTTCGCCCCCAACAAGTATACCCGTCACACCATGACCACCCGGGAGGAACTGGAGGCGGACCTGGAGCAGATCCGCCTGCGGGGCTACTCCACAGAGTTTGACGAGTTCGGGGTGGGGATCAGCTGTATCGCGGTGCCCATCCTGCGGGGCAACGGCAGCCTGTATGGAACGGTGAGCATCGTAGCCTCCTCCTCCGTGGTGCAGGAGGTGGCGCAGCAGGCCCTTCCGCCTATGCGGGAGTTTGCCGCCTTTGTCCGGGAGGAGCTGCTGTGACTGGAAGGCCTTGGCTAGTGAATGCGTATAAAAATGGGACCGCCCGGTGGGCGGTCCCATTTTTATAGAAAGAGAGGGGAAAAAGTACGGGTGTTACTTGTTGGCAAAACGGTGCTGCGCCACGCCGTTCATAAAATAGAGGGCCATCCAGCAGGCCGTGTGGGCGGACTGGTGGGTGCCGCAGGTCTCCGGATAGATCTCGACAAAGTCGAAGGCGCCCGCGCCAGCCTTGCCGGCCTCGTGGAGCATCATGGCGACCTCGAAGGAGGTGGGGCCGCAGGGATCGAAGGGGCCCTGGGGATTGGCGGCGGCGTCCAGCACATCGGAGCAGACGGTGACGTAGATCACATCGGTGTCCTTACTGACGATGTCGATGGCCTTCTGGATGGAGGCCTGCCAGCCGTTGAGCTTGATCTCACGGGCGGTGATCACAGTGGCGCCGGCCTTCTGGGCCTCGATGCGCTCCTGATGGTGGTTGCGGGGGCCGCGGATGCCGATGTGAACGATCTTCGTGGAGTCGAAGTTCTCGTCTCCATACAGACGGTTGAAGGGGGAGCAGCGGGAGTACAGGTCATCGCCGAAGGCAGGCATGGTGTCAAGATGGGCGTCGAAATGCAACACACCCACGCGCTTCTTGTGGCGGGCGCACAGCTCGCTGATCAGCGGATAGGAGATGGAGTGGTCGCCGCCGAAGGTGATGGGCACACAGCCGGCGTCCAGGATCTCGCCGATCCCCTTCCGCATAGAGGCGAAGCTGTACTCATAGCTGCCGTTCTGGATGGGGATGTCGCCGTAGTCGCAGCAGCTCATATAGTCGAAGGTATCGAAATCGTAGTCAGGGAGATAGCCCACATAGCGGGTGGAGACGGAGCGGATGGTCTTGGGGGCCACCACACAGGAGGAGAAGCCGCCATAGGTGCAGCCGCCCTCGAAGGGCACACCCATGACCGCAAAGTCATACTGCTTCAATTCCTCCGCCGTTTTGGCGGTAGGCATTCCCATAAAGGAGGGAACGCCGCTGTAAATTTCATTTGGGACGACACCGGGCTGATAGATGGTAGGTACCGTTTTCAAATTGAACACACCCCTTTATCTCAAGTTAACGATATTATCGTTTTAATCACGATAATTACACGAATATTATGGCACGAAGGGGACAGGATGTCAAGTGTTTTATCCCGGTCCGGTCACCGGTCCGCCGTGGTCAGCGCCTGGACCGCGTCCGGGGTGGTCCCGGTACTAAGGAGGAAAATGGTGTAGTTGGTGCGGCTGGAGACGGCGACATAGTCGGAGGCCACCACATTGACAGGGGGAGTGGAGCCCAGAAGGGCGGAGTCCAGGGTCTCAATGTCCGCGTGAAAGGGCGGGGGAGTGAGGTTTGTCTCGGCAAAGAAGAATTCGTATGTGCCGGGACGGATGCGTTTATAGCTGGTGGTCTCCTTAAACCGGACGTCTGCGTAGATCACCCGGCCATCCGCCAGAAGAACATCCAAGGGATTGCTGTAATAGGCCAGGTTGCTGACCCGAAGGTTGGAATAGCGGCCGGTGGGCGGACAGCACCGGTCTGAGATCTGGAGCAGCTCCAGACCGCCGGTTCGGAGGATGACGGCTAAGGTGGAGACGCTTCCGGCATCGAAGGGGATGCTCTTTTGCAGGTAAATGTAGCCGTCCAGACCGGCCACTGACACGGTATGATACCCGGCCCGCAGACGGCGGTAGGGGGTGAGACTGCCGCTCCCCAGGAAGCGGACGGCCCGAATGCCGTCAATGAGGATCTGAAAGGCGGGATAGCCGTAAGCGGCGTGGAGAAAGCGGGCCTGAGCCGCGGCAGGCCACACAGGGACGGTGGGAATTCCTCCCCCCTGGCCGCCTGGATAGACAGGCCCACCCTCGCCGGGGTTGGGGAGGGGGATCACGGGGACGCCGCCGCCGGAGTCCACAGGCCCACCCTCGCCAGGGTTGGGGAGAGGGATCACGGGGACGCCGCCGCCGGAGTCCACGGGCCCACCCTCACCGGGATTGGGAAGTGGAATGACAGGAACTCCATCATCGGCAGACCTGCCGGAGCTGGATCGAGAGAGATGACTCATAGTATGGATCGGGCCCGCCGAGGGGCGGTGGGTCCGGCCTCCTTTCTGTTCGATGCTCTATCCTATTCCCGGTTCAGGGGTCTGGTGAGAAAAACGGGCCGGGGATGAAAAACAGCCCCCCGAACCATTCGGAGGGCTGTAAAATTTTGCGTTCAGATCAGACCGCGCCGTCCAGCACAGGGGCCAGCAGCACCCGGCCCGTGCCGCGGTAGACATTGACCAGACCCTCGCCGGAGGCGGCGGAGCCGACCAGGGATTTGCCGGAGCGCTCCACGGTGAAATTCAGGCTGCCGCTCCAGGCGATGGCCATGTTGCCATCCACCTTCAGCACGTCGTCCTGAAGGGTGATCTCCACCAGCTCCTCCTTGGGACAGAAGGACTCCAGGCAGACCACGCCGCTGCCCACGATGCCCAGGTTGAACAGGCCTTCGTTGCCGGCCACCGCCGAGGAGAAGTTGGACCGCATAACCGCCTTGTGCTTCAGCTTGGAGTCGCAGGCCAGGAACAGACCGTCGTCCAGAACGATGGAGCCGTTCCAGTCGGCCAGATCCAGCAGGAGGATATGCTTGTAGGTGGGCTCCAGGACCAGGGTGCCGTCTCCGGTATACTCCGGCTTGATGGCGCTCTCGCCGGTGACACTGCCCCGGAGAGCCTTGCCGAACAGGTCGCCCACTCCCTTGACGCCGGTTGTGGCGTTGACGTTGCCCACCGTCCACTGCATGGCTCCGGCCTGGAGGGTGATGTTGGCCTTGCTCAGGTCGCAGATGACCTGGCGCTTGCGCACATTCATGGCGTTGCAGTAATAAGCCAGCTGGGCGCTGCCGGGCATGACACTGAGATCCTTCTGGTATTCTATCACGGTAAAGGGGCCCATGGAGTCGAGGAGCTTGACGTCATCGTTGTTGGTAAAGTTGTTGATCTGATACATGGCGTTCATCCTTTCTTCTGCGGCCTCCGGAGCGGAGCCGGGTGATCCTGCCTGGATTATACCACAGGAGCCGGCGGCGGTCGAGAGCTTTCAAACAATTTTGTCCCCCAACGGGGGAGCGGCAGAGCCGGGGATCCTGGTGGGCTGGGCGTCCTTTTGCACAGAATTCCGAAGGGCTCAGCGCAAAAATGGAGCAGGCCCACAGGGGAGTGGGCCTGCTCCGTTTGAGTTTTTTGAACAGGGGTCAAGGCTCCGCGCTGGCGGAGTCCGGCTTGGAGAGCAGCCAGCCCAGCACGCCGCCGGCAATGGCGGGGATCAGCCAGCCGAAGCCGTAGTCATAGAAGGGGAGGTATTCTGCCAGGGGGAAGAGTTTGAAATAGGAGTGCAGGGCCAGCAGAAGGCTGGCGGCGGTGGCGCCCAGGGCCGCCCCCTTGTAGAGCCCGGCGCGGTGGATATAGTCCTGGAAGAACAGGAGGACCACCGTGGTCATAAAGGGGGGACAGATGACCGACAGGATGGGGGAGGCCGCCTCGATGATGGTGGACAGACCCAGGTTGCAGATGGCGCAGCCGATCACGCTGAGGATCACGATATTGACGCGGTAGGAGAGGCGGCCGTGGGTGATCCGCTGAAAATAGGAGGCGGTGGCTCCGAACAGGCCGATGGAGGTGGTCAGACACGCAAAGCCCACCACGATGGCCAGGACGATCACGCCGAAGCGGCCCAGAAGCTGGTGGGTAATGGCGACGATCAGACCGGCCTGATCCAGTCCGCGGTCCAGAAACACGCCGGCAGTGGCGCCCAGATAGGTCAGACCGCTGTATACCAGCGCCAGCAGGATCCCGGCCACACAGGCTGTCCCGGCCACATGGCGGCGCTGCTGGGGCCAGGTGCTCAGACCGGACTGGGCCAGGGTGTCCTGAATGATGACGGCAAAGCCGGCCACCGAGATGATGTCCATGGCCTGATACCCGGCCAGAAGGCCGTCCTGGACGATGTTGGGAGAGACGGGCGGCTCAATGGGCCCGATGGGGTGCAGGATGCCCGCCAGGATCAGCACCAGAATCCCCAGGATCAGCACCGGCGTCAGGCACCGGCCCACAATGTCCACCACCCGGGTGGGCCGGATGGTCAGCAGAAGGACCACAGCGAAAAACAGAATGGAGAAGGGGAGCAGGTCCAGCTTGTCCGTCAGCGGCTGGATGGCCATTTCATAGGTGGTGGCGGCGGTGCGGGGCGGCGCGATGAATACGCCGGTGCATAGAATGGCCGCAGTGTTCAGCACTGCGCCCGGAGCCGCGCCCACCGACTTCTGCATGGCCCGGATGCTGCCGCCGCCGTGGAGCATGGCGTGAATGCCCACACAGGAGAGGATCTCCACCAGAAAAAAGCTGAGAAAGCCGGCGATCCACTGACTGCCGCCGGTCATGCCCAGGTAAGGGGGGAAAATCAGATTTCCGGCCCCGAAGAACATGGCGAAGAGAGCAAAGCCGGAGACGAGAATGCTGCCTGTGCCCATTGTGATACCTCCTAAAAAAGAAAGTCCGCCGGATGACGGACAAATGACTTTCTTTATCATACCGAATTTGACTCTGATATGCAAGAGAAACCTCAAATAATATTTTTTCCGGCTGACCGCAGGCGGTCGGCAGTCTCGGACGCGTTGGTATATTTTTTTCCGGCTGGGGAAGAATACCTCTGAAACCCAATTGGGAGGAGGTAAGAAGCTGTGGTGATGGATAAGATCGCTCTGGCGCTGCTGATCGTCGGCGGGCTGAACTGGGGCTGCATCGGGCTGTTTCAGTTCGATCTGGTGGCCTTTGCCTGCGGCGGCTCGGCCAGCCTGATCAGCCGGATCATTTATACAGTTGTGGGCCTGTCGGCGGTGTGGTGTATCTCGCTGCTCTTCCGGGACACGACGGACCGGCACGCCTGACGCGGCAAAGATCGGAGCGTATTTCTTTGGCGGAAAAATTGAATCAGCTGGAGCGCCCGGGATCCTGGATCCCGGGCGCTTTTTACATTGCGGTCCGTTTAACAGACGCTTTTCCAGAGAAAAATGAGGAAAAACGTGAAAAACCTGTGGTTTTACACAGATTTAACAGAATACAGGTTGCCCATTTTACATTCGTTTTTTATACTGCGCTTGTACGTCAAACAAACGAGCAAGTTACCGTTCATAAAAAGGAGAATGATGAACATGAAAAAGTTTACCTGCCTTGGCCTGTCCATGGTCCTTACCTTCGGCCTGCTGGCCGGCTGCGGCTCCTCCAACAGTGGGAGCAGCGCCTCCGATCCTCAGGGCAGCGCCCCCGCGCAGCAGGAGACGGCCGAGCTGAGCGGCACCATCACGGCCAATGGTTCCACCTCCATGGAAAAAGTGATCCAGATCCTGGAGGAGCAGTTTATGATCGACAATCCCGGGGTGAAGGCATCCTACGACCCCACCGGCTCCGGCACCGGCATCGAGGCCGCCAAGAACGGCACGGCTGACATCGGCCTGGCCTCCCGGGCCCTGAAGGATGAGGAGATTGCCGCCGGTCTGAAGGGCACCAACGTGGCGCTGGACGGCATTGCGGTCATCGTCAACGCCGGCTCCAAGGTGGAGGACCTGACTGTGGAGCAGATCGCCCAGGTGTTCACCGGCGAGATTGCCGACTGGTCTGAGCTGGGCGGAGACGCCGGCACCATTGCCTGTGTCGGCCGCGAGGGCGGCTCCGGCACCCGGGACGGCTTTGAGTCCATCACCGGCACCGAGGATGCCTGCGTTCTCTCCCAGGAGCTGACCTCCACCGGCGCGGTCATTGAGGCGGTGAAAAACAATCCCCAGGCCATCGGCTATGCCTCCCTGTCCGCCGTGGAGGGCAAGGAGGGTATCAAGGCCATCACCGTGGGCGGCGTGCCCTGCACGGAGGAGACCGTTCTGGACGGCTCCTACCAGATCCAGCGCCCCTTCGTGATGGTGACCCGTGAGAGCGAGACCCTCAGCCCCGCCGCCCAGGCCTTCTTTGACTGGGCTGTCTCCGCGGACGCCTCCGACCTGATCCGTCAGGCGGGCGCGGTCCCCCTGGCCTGAGACCGGAGAAAACAGGAATAGCCTCCGCCCGTTTCGGGCGGGGGCTGTCCCTATGACGAGAGAGAGGAACTTTCTATGGAACATGAAATCTTGGCGGCTGTGGCTGACGGAGTGACGACCGCCATCCCCGGCAAACCGGCGGGGCGGGGCTCCAAGCGGAGAAGGGATACCCTGGAGTTCGGCGTGAAGCTGCTTTTCCTGCTGTGCGGCTGTGTGGCGGTGGGCTGTGTGCTGTTTATCTGTGTCTACCTGATCATCGCGGGGCTGCCCGCTGTGCTGGAGATCGGGATCACCGACTTCCTGTTCGGCACGGAGTGGGCGGGAAAGCAGGGCCAGTTCGGGATCCTGCCCTTTATCCTCACCTCGGTGGCCGGTACCGCCGGAGCCGTGCTGGTGGGCGTGCCTGTGGGGATCCTGACGGCCATGTTCCTGGCGAAGGTGGCCCCTCCCAAGGCGGCCCGGGTGATCCGTGCCGCTGTGGAGCTGCTGGCGGGGATCCCCTCCATCGTCTATGGCCTGGTGGGTATGATCGTGCTGGTCCCCGCCATCCAAAGGACCTTCCAGCTGGCCTCCGGCGCCACTCTGCTGGCCGCCATCGTGGTCCTGGCGGTGATGATCCTGCCCTCCATCATCAATGTGGCGGAGACCGCCCTGAAGGCGGTCCCCCGGGAGTATGAGGAGGCCAGCCTGGCCCTGGGCGCCACTCACATCGAGACCATCTTCCGCGTCTCCCTCCCCGCGGCCCGCTCCGGCGTGGCCACGGCGGTGGTGCTGGGGGTGGGGCGGGCCATCGGCGAGGCGATGGCCATCATCATGGTGTCCGGCAATGTGCCCAATATGCCCGAGAGCCTCTTTACCCCGGTGCGTTTCCTCACCACCGCCATCGCCTCTGAGATGTCCTACGCCGCGGTGGGCTCTCTCTGGCAGCAGGCCCTGTACTCCGTGGGACTGGTCCTGTTCCTGTTTATTATGATCATCAATGTGATCCTCAACGTGTGCGTGAAAAACCGGAAGGAGGGGTGAGGCATGGGAAAAAAGCTGTCTGCCCGCCGCTGGATCTATGACCGGGGGCTCCGGGCCCTGCTGTGGCTGTGCGGCGGCCTGGTGTGTGCTCTGCTGGTATTTATCATCGGGTACATCTTTGCCAGGGGGCTGCCCCGGATTACCTGGGAGCTGCTGTCCACTCAGAGCAGCGTGCTCAGAGGCACTGTGGGCATCCTGCCCCACATCGCCAGCACTGTGTACATCATCCTGGTCGCCATGGTCATCGTCCTGCCCCTGGGGGTAGGGGCGGCCATTTATCTGACGGAGTACGCTGCCAACCGCCGGGTGGCCGGGCTTATCGAGTTTGCTGCCGAGACCCTCACCGGCATCCCCTCCATTATCTACGGTCTGGTGGGCATGATGGTATTTCTCCAGCTCATGGGACTGAAGGCGGGCATCCTGGCCGGCGGCCTGACCCTGGTGGTGATGATCCTGCCCACCATCATCCGCACCACTCAGGAGTCCCTGAAAACCGTCCCCCAGAGCTATCGAGAGGGTGCGCTGGGCCTGGGCGCGGGGAAGTGGCACATGATCCGCACCGTGGTGCTGCCAAACGCCGTGGACGGCATCGTCACCGGCTGTATCCTGGCCGTGGGGCGGATCGTGGGGGAGTCCGCCGCCCTGCTGTTCACCGCGGGCTTCGGCACTGTGCTGTACAGTTTTGCCCAGTCGCTGAACAACTCCTCCGCCACACTAACGGTAGCCCTCTATCTGTATGCCAATGAGCGGGGAGAGACGGAGATCGCCTTTGCCATCGCCGCCATCCTGATGATCCTGACCCTGGTCATCAACCTGGCCGCCGGGCTTGTGGGGCGGCGGCTGAAGAAATAAGGGACGCCGGGCCCGCGCAGTCCGGCCCTGATCCGACATAAGGAGCAATTTGAATGGAACATACCATCCTGTCTGCCCGACAGCTGAATTTATATTACGGCGAGAACCACGCCCTCAAGGACATCTGCATCCAGATCCCGGAACACCAGATCACCGCCCTCATCGGGCCCTCCGGCTGCGGTAAGTCCACCTTCCTGAGGACGATTAACCGGATGAACGACCTGATCCCCGGGGTGAAGATCAACGGCTCCCTGTTCTATCGGGGGGAGGACGTCTATGCCCCCGGCCAGGACGCCACCGGCCTGCGCCGCCGCATCGGCATGGTGTTCCAGAAGGCCAACCCCTTTCCCATGTCCATCTACGACAATGTGGCCTATGGGCCCCGGACCCATGGGATCCACAGCAAGGTGAAGCTGGACGAGCTGGTGGAGGAGTCCCTCCGGAGCGCGGCCATCTGGGACGAGGTGAAGGACCGGCTGAAAAAGTCGGCCCTGGGTCTGTCCGGCGGCCAGCAGCAGCGGCTGTGCATCGCCCGGGCCCTGGCGGTGAAGCCCGATGTGCTGCTGATGGACGAGTCCACCTCCGCCCTGGATCCCATCTCGACCTCTAAGATCGAGGATCTTGCCGCCGAGCTGAAAAAGGATTATACTATCATCATGGTGACCCACAATATGCAGCAGGCCGCCCGCATCTCCGATAAAACCGCCTTTTTCCTCATGGGGGAGCTGATCGAGTACGGAGATACCGAGCAGATGTTCTCCATGCCTCAGAATAAAAAGACGGAAGATTACATCACCGGGAGGTTCGGATAATGCGGAACAGGTTCAATGAGCAGCTGGAGCTGCTGAATGTGGAGCTGATCAAAATGGGGGCCCTGTGTGAGGAGGCTATCTCCGCCGCCACGAAGGCCCTGCTGGACGGGGACGATGCCCTGCGGGAGAGCGCGGCCGCTGCTGAGCGGGAGATCGACCAGAAGGAGCGGGACATCGAGAACCTGTGCATGAAGTTGCTGCTTCAGCAGCAGCCGGTGGCCAAGGATCTGCGCGCCATCTCTGCTGCGCTGAAGATGATCTCCGACATGGAGCGTATCGGCGACCAGGCGGCGGACATCGCGGAGATCACCCTGGATATTGCCCACAGCCCGGTCATCAGCCGGGTGCCCATCGCTGAGATGGCCCGAAACGTCATCGTCATGGTCACCGACAGCATTGATTCCTTTGTGCGAAAGAACCTGAGCCTGGCTCAGGCGGTAGTTTACAGGGATGATGAGGTGGACCGCCTGTTCCTGGAGGTAAAGCAGGAACTGATTCGTTTGCTTGGGCAGGGAGACAGTGGAGAGGCGTGCATTGACCTGCTGATGATCGCCAAATATCTGGAGCGTATCGGAGACCATGCGGTGAACATCGCCGAGTGGGTGGAGTACTCCCTCACCGGACAGCACAGCGTGCTGGACTGAGAAATCCCGCGGAGGGCGGGCAAGGACCATCCTCCGCCGCGAGAGGTGGAAGCAACGTGATCTATATTTTAGAGGATGACGCCAGCATCCGAAAGCTGGTGGTCTATACCATTCAGAGCCAGGGGATGGAGGCGGAGGGCTTTGACCGCCCCTCCCAGCTCTGGGAGGCGCTGGAGCGGCGGACGCCGGACCTGCTTCTGCTGGACATCATGCTGCCGGAGGAGGACGGGCTCCAGGTGCTCAAGCGCCTGCGCGCTATGCCGGCCTTCCGGTCTCTGCCGGTCATCCTGCTCACTGCCAAGAGCACGGAGTATGACAAGGTGCTGGGCCTGGATGAGGGGGCGGACGACTATGTGGCCAAGCCCTTCGGGATGATGGAGCTGATGGCCCGGATCCGGGCCGCCCTGCGCCACGGCGGACAGCGGGAGCCCCAGAGCCGTACCTACTCCCTGGGCACCTTGTTTGTGGATCCCACCCAGCACATCGTCCGGGACGGGGAGCGGGAGGTCACCCTGACGCTGAAGGAGTTTCAGGTCCTGTGCCTGCTGATGGAGCGGGCCGGGACTGTGTTCACCCGGGATCAGCTGCTCAACACCATCTGGGGCTATGAGTTCGACGGGGCCAGCCGCACGGTGGACGTCCACATCCGGACCCTGCGGCAGAAGCTGGGGCGCTCCGGCGACTGCATCGAGACTGTGCGCGGCGTGGGCTATAAGATCAGTACGGACAATCAGGCGGGGACTGCCCGCGGAGAATGAGGGAAGGGAATATGACCGCAAAGCTGTTTCGCAACTCCATGGCGGTGGCCGTCTCAGTGATGGCTCTGTCCATCGCCCTGTTCATGGGGGTGCTCTATCAATACTTCAGAGACCAGCTGATGGAGGAGCTAGGAACGGAGACCTGGCTGGTGGCCCGGGGCGTGGAGCTGGAGGGGCTGAACTATCTGGACGGCCTGGAGACAGAGAACCGGGTGACCTGGGTGGCTGCCGACGGCACAGTGCTGTTTGACAGCTCCGCCGACACTGACGCCATGGAGAACCACAACGACCGTGAGGAGATCCAGGAGGCCCAGGACAACCGGCTGGGCACTGCCACCCGCTACTCCTCCACCCTGGCGGAGCAAACCCTGTACAGCGCCCGCCGCCTGTCAGACGGTACGGTGATCCGCCTGGCCAGCAGTCAGCGGACAGTATGGCTGCTGCTGCTGGCCATGGTGCAGCCCATTCTGGTGATCCTGGTCCTGGCCCTGCTGCTGTCGGCCGTGCTGGCCTCCCGGCTGTCCCGGAGGATCATCCAGCCCATTGTGGAGCTGGACCTGGAGCATCCGGAGGACTGCGATGCCTATGACGAGCTGGCCCCCCTCCTCACCCGGATCAAGCGGCAGAACGACACCATCAAGCAGCAGATGAGTCAGCTCCAGCAGAAGCAGACGGAGTTTTCCGCCCTGACCGAAAATATGTCCGAGGGCTTCCTGCTTCTGGACCGGCAGGGTCATGTCCTGTCCCACAACTCGGGCGCGCTGCGCCTGCTGGGAGCGGAGGAGCCGGTGGGAGAGGTCAACGCCCTCTTTCTCAACCGGGAGGAGCACTTCCGTCAGGCGGTGGACGAGGTGCTGGAGGGCCGCCGGAGCCGGCAGGTGCTTCAGATGAACGGGCGGTGCTGCCAGCTGCTGGCCAACCCGGTTTGGGAGGATGGCGAGCCGGCGGGAGCCGTTTTGGTGCTGATGGACGTCACGGAGCAGGAGAAGCGGGAGGAACTGCGGCGGGAGTTCACCGCCAATGTCTCCCACGAACTGAAAACGCCCCTCACCGCCATCTCCGGGATCGCGGAGATCATGCAGGGGGGGATGGTGAAGCCGGAGGACATCCGGGACTTTGCCGGGGACATCTATCAGGAGGCACGGCGGCTGATCGCCCTGGTGGAGGACATCCTCCGGCTGTCCCAGCTGGACGAGGGGGCGGAGAGTCTGGAGCGGGAGCCGGTGGAGCTGCTGTCTCTGTCTCAGGAGGTGGCCCGCCGGCTGGAGACAGCGGCCCGGAGCGCGGGGGTCGCGGTGGAGGTCCTGGGAACGCCGGTCCAGGTACAGGGCGTCCGCCGGGTGCTGGACGAGATGGTCTATAACCTGTGTGAAAACGCCATCAAGTATAACCGGACCGGCGGCCGTGTGACCCTCACGGTGGGACAGGGAGCGGAAGGCCCGGAGGTCACCGTGGCGGACACGGGCATTGGCATCCCTCCGGAGGACCAGAGCCGGGTGTTCGAGCGCTTTTACCGGGTGGACAAGAGCCACTCCAAGGAGATCGGGGGCACGGGGCTTGGTCTGTCCATCGTCAAGCACGGCGCGCTGCTCCACAACGCGCAGATCTATCTAAACAGCCAGGTGGACCGTGGGACCTCCATCCGCCTCAGCTTTCCCAAATGAAAACCGGCCCGCAGGGCATAAAAAAAGACCGCGTGAGCGGTCTTTTTTCATTCCACAGAGTCTTCATCCCACAGAACGGGGGCGCCCCGGGCCAGGGAGGGGCCTACGGCCAGGATGCGCTGGTTGGAGGAGCCACGGAACCGCAGCCCCAGGTTTTTCAGTCCGATCACAAAGGGACCGTCCACCAGAACATCCAGCAGCTCCAGAAGCTCCCGGCTGTGCTCTCCCACGCGGCCGGCGGCCAGGTCCTCAAACAGATAGCCGGAATAGCACCAGACGTCCTTGTCCGGGAATCTGGCCCGCACCTGACGCACAAGATCCAGCACGGCGGTCTGGTTGGCGGGGTGGAAGGGCTCGCCCCCCAGGAGGGAGAGTCCCTTGATATAGGGCTTTTCCAGCGCCTGGAGGATCTGCGCGGCCTCGGACTGGGTGAAGGGCTGGCCGTAGGAGAAGTCCCAGGCCTCTGGGTTGAAGCACTCCGGACAGGCGTGAGTGCAGCCGGAGACAAACAGGGAGACCCGGATGCCCGGCCCGTTGGCCACATCGATGGGGCGGATGTCGGCGTAGTTCATGGAAAACCTCCGGTTTGTTGAGTTAGAAATTAGGAATTAGGAGTTAGGAATTAGGAATTAGGGATCTCCTGGCCCGTGAGCTGGAGTGCCGGAAAAGCAAGCACGCAAGATGACCTTGGATTCTTACGAAAAAGCCGCCCATCTTGCGCGAAAAGTGTTATATATCCCACAGAGGTCCCTCTCTTGCCCCTTCGGGGCGATTCACCCTGTGCCCACAAAAATGATGGGATCCGATTCTGTTCCGTTGCTATCCCCGCGTTAAGTGCCGCCGCTTCGCGGCGGCCGCAGTGCGGACGATGGAACTCCTTGCAGTCGAGCTTTTCGATAAACTTGGAGTGTCCGGCAGAGCCGGACACTCCAATTCCTCATTCCTAATTGACTCAGAGGTGCAGCACCCGGGATTTGATCTCCTTGGTCTTGCCCACGTTCCAGTAGTTTTCGCCCAGATAGCCGCAGGTGCGCCGGGTGACGTTCATCTTGGTCTGGTCCTTGTTGTGACAGGCGGGGCACTCCCACTGGTTATCATCGTTGATGATGATCTCCCCGTCATAGCCGCACACCTGGCAGTAGTCGCTCTTGGTGTTGAACTCGGCGTACTGGATGTTGTCGTAGATGAAGCGGACGACCTCTTTCAGCGCTTCCAGGTTGTGGCGCATATTGGGGATCTCCACATAGGAGATACAGCCGCCGGTGGAGATTTTTTGGAACTGGCTCTCAAAGGTGAACTTATCGAAGGCGTCGATGTGCTCCCGCACATCCACATGGTAGCTGTTGGTGTAGTAGCCCTTGTCGGTGACGTCGGGGATGGTGCCGAAGCGCTCCTTGTCGATGCGGGCGAAGCGGTAGCACAGGGACTCGGCGGGGGTCCCGTACAGGGCGAAGCCGATGTTGGTCTCCTTTTTCCAGTCGTCGCAGGCCTTCCGCAGGCGGTCCATCACCCGCAGGGCGAAGGCCTGTCCCTGAGGATCGGTGTGGGAGACCCCCTTCATCAGCTTGGTCACCTCGTACAGGCCGATGTAGCCCAGGGAGATGGAGGAGTAGCCGCCGTACAGCAGGGGCTCGATGGGCGCGCCCTTGGGCAGGCGGGCGATGGCGCCGTACTGCCAGTGGATGGGGGAGGAGTCGGAGCGCACATCCTTCAGCGCGTTGTGCCGGCACATCAGGGCCTCAAAGCACAGCTGGAGCCGCTGGTCCAGCAGCTTCCAGAAGGCGTCCTCGTCTCCCTTGGAGAGGATCCCAATTTGGGGCAGATTGAGGGAGACCACGCCCTGGTTGAAGCGGCCCTCAAACTGGTAGTTCCCGTTTGCGTCCTTCCAGGGGGACAAGAAGGAGCGGCAGCCCATGGGGGAGAAGACATTGCCCTCGTAATTCTCCTTCATCTTCTTGGCGGAGATGTAGTCGGGGTACATCCGCTTGGCGGAACAGCGTACCGCAAGCTCGGTGATATAGTCGTACTTCCCGCCCTTTAGACAGTTGTGCTCATCCAGCACATAGACCAGCTTGGGGAAGGCGGGGGTGATATAGACGCCTGCCTCGTTTTTGATGCCCTCCAGGCGCTGGCGGAGGACCTCCTCCACGATGCGGGCGTTCTCCTCCAAATAGGGGTCGTCCTCCCGGAGATTGAGGAACAGGGTGACGAAGGGGGACTGTCCGTTGGTGGTCATCAGGGTGTTGATCTGGTACTGGATGGTCTGTACACCGGACTTCAGCTCATCCCGGACCCGGTCATCCACCAGACGTTCAAGCGTGGCCTCATCCACCTGTCCGGCGCACTCATAGAAGATGTGCTTGCGGAACTTCTCGCGGCTGCGGCGCAGATACTTGCCCAAATGGCTCATGTCCACGCTCTGGCCGCCGTACTGGTTGGAGGCCACACAGGCGATGATCTGGGTGGTGACGGTACAGGCTACCTGGAAGCTCTTGGGGCTTTCGATGAGCTTGCCATTCATCACGGTGCCGTTGTCCAGCATATCGCCGATGTTGATCAGGCAGCAGTTGAAGATGGGCTGGACAAAATAGTCCGCGTCGTGGAAGTGGATCGCTCCCTCGTCATGGGCCTTGGAGATGTACTCGGGCAGCAGGATGCGCCGGGTCAGGTCCCGGCTCACCTCGCCGGCGATATAGTCCCGCTGGGTGGCGGCGATCATGGTGTTCTTGTTGGAGTTCTCCTCAGCCAGCTCCTTGTTCTCGTTGCGGAGCAGGGAGAGGATGGACTCGTCGGTGGTGTTGGCCTTGCGCACCAGGGCCCGGTTATAGCGATAGATGATGTAGGTCTTGGCCAGGTGGAACTTGTTCTCCCCTACAAGCCCCTGCTCCACCAGATCCTGGATGTCCTCCACCAGCATACGGGGGCGCTTCAGATCCTCGATGCGGTCAATGATGGCGTCAATGCGGTCCTGACTGAGGCGGTCCTCCTCCGGGACCTCGGCGTTGGCCTTTTGAATGGCGGTGTTGATCTTGCTGCGGTCATAGTCAACGATGGACCCGTCGCGCTTGATGACTTTCATTTGGGGTCTCCTCTCCTGTTAAGATCCGGGCGCTTCCGCGCCGCGCTATGAGAAAACGGCCAGAGGCCGGACGGTGCTTCGGGACCTGATTATAGCACACCTGGGTGAACTTGTCCACTATATCTTGTGTTTTTTGGCACAGTATTTTTGCGTTCAATACAAAATATATTTGCGCTGATTTTGTGAGAAATGCACAGACGAACGGGGGAAAATAAGATCGGGCTGTGCGGTTGAGCTTATTTGGGAGGGACTATATGGGGGCCTGATCCGGTCCGCGTGCCTTCCGGGGAAGTGGGCAGTATGGCCTGAAGCGCTTCCCCCGCCAGAGCCAGGCGGCAAGGGAAGCCCTGGCGTTCTGTGCTTGTGGCTTTGACCCGCACGCGTTATAATAGAGAAAACAAGTGCCCGGAGAAGGAAACGGGCAGAGGATCAGGAGGGAGCGTATATGACCGACCGGGAGCTGGTAGCCCGCGCGTTTTCCATGCATCGATTTTCCTATGTACCCTATTCTCATTTTCCTGTGGGAGCCGCCCTGCTGTGCCGGGACGGCGCCGTGTTTACCGGCTGCAACGTGGAGAATGCCGCCTTCGGCTCCACCATCTGTGCCGAGCGCACCGCCCTGCTGAAGGCGGTCAGCGAGGGACACCGGGACGACTGGACCGCCATTGCCATTGCGGGGCGCGGGGAGGACTACTGCTGGCCCTGCGGCAGCTGCCGGCAGATGCTGTATGAGTTTTCACCCGGGCTTCGGGTGCTGGCCGCCCGGGGAGATGGGGCCTTCCAAACCGCCGCTCTGGAGGAGCTGCTGCCCCATG
Source organism: Clostridiales bacterium (assembly GCA_902363045.1). Classification (GTDB taxonomy): domain Bacteria; phylum Bacillota; class Clostridia; order Oscillospirales; family Oscillospiraceae; genus Lawsonibacter. Next base: position 47,083 of record CABIYX010000012.1, on the reverse strand, counting down.
GCTTTGGTCCCCACTCTTTGGAGGGAGCCAAATAGCGTAGCATGAATGGGCCCTTTTTAAAAAGAAGAACATCGTGAGCGCCCCTCTCCGACCGTGTGGGAAGGCAGAGGGGCGCTCACACCGTGCGTTGAGGGGAATGGCGGATCGCGGAGAAGAAAATATTGATATGGAATAATTAGGATTTTAATTAGCTTATTAAAATGAATATGAAGAAAAATATAAATATTAAAATTGAAAAGATATAAAGAGGAATTTGACATTGAAAAGAAAAAATGAAGATGGTATGGACAAAAAATAAATATGATATATAATTAAGAAAAGAGTAAGGTGGTAAAATAAGCAATTAAAACAAAAATTAAAATGGAGGTCAGTGTGTCATGGGTATTCCGGTTGGTATCAATGGGTTTGGTCGGATCGGGCGCATCGCGCTTCGGATCATGCTGGAGCGGGGAGAAAAATTTGAGCTTCGGGGCATCAACCTGAGAAAAGCGGATCTGGACTATATGGAATATATGGTCAAATATGACTCGGTGTTCCATACCTTCCATGGAACGGTGGAGCACGACGAGGAGAATCTGATCGTCAATGGGCACAAGATCCGTGTGTTCAGCCAGAGCGACGCGGGGGAGATCCCCTGGTCTGACTGCGGAGCCGAGTACATTATTGAGTCCACAGGCGCGTTCAACACTCAGGAGCTGGGCTCTCTGCACTTTAAGGGCGGGGCAAAAAAGGTGGTCATCACCGCCCCAGCCAAGGATGATGTGACGCCCACCTTCGTCATGGGCGTCAACCACCAGACCTATACCCCTGATATGAAAGTGGTATCCAATGCCTCCTGTACTACCAACTGCCTGGCCCCTCTTCAGGACAACTTCGGAATCGAAGAGGCGCTCATGTCCACCATCCATGCCTCCACAGCCAAGCAGAAGGCGGTGGACGCCCGGGCGGGCCGGGATTGGCGGACGGGCCGCTCTGTGATCGGGAATATCATTCCATCCTCCACCGGCGCGGCCAAGGCGGTGGGGCTGGTCATGCCGGAGCTGAAGGGGAAGATGACCGGAATGTCCTTCCGTGTCCCCACCAATGACGTATCTGTGGTGGATCTGACGGCCCGCCTGTGTACCTCCACCACCTATGAGGAGATCTGCGAGGCGGTCCATCAGGCGGCTGCCGGTCCCATGAAGGGGATCCTGTCCTATACCCGGGACCAGATCGTCTCCTCCGACATCATCGGGAACCCCCATACCTCCATTTTGGATGAAACCGCGGGCATTATGCTGAATGACCGCTTTGTGAAGCTCATCGCCTGGTATGACAACGAGTGGGGCTACTCCAACAAAGTGCTGGATCTGATCGACTATATGTATACGGTGGACCACCGCTGACCGGGCCGTTCATCAAATATTGAAAAACGCTCCTTTTCCGGGGACAGACCGGAAAAGGAGCGTTTTGTTGGTTCTGTGTGGCCGTCCGAAGTGCTCAGGCGTGGGCTCCGGCGTGGGTGAGGGAGCGGGGCTTCTCCACCGGGACGGGTTCGCTGCTGTGGGGGACGGCATCCTGATGCTGAGCCAGGCCCTTAGCGTTGGCCAGCATGAGCTTGATGCGGTTCTCCTGGTTGATCCGGGTGGCGCCGGGGTCGTAGTCGATGGCGACGATGTTGCTCATGGGGTAGTCATCCTTCAGCTTGCGGATCATCCCCTTGCCCACGATGTGGTTGGGCAGACAGCCGAAGGGCTGGGTGCAGACGATATTTCCGGTTCCGGTGTGGATGAGCTCCAGCATCTCGGCGGTGAGCAGCCAGCCCTCGCCCATTTTGTTGCCGTCGCCCAGATAGCCGTGGATGAGCTTATGCAGGTCATCAAAGGTGCCGGGGGCACGGAACCGTCCGGAGCGCTCCAGGGCCTGGATCATGTCCCTCTGACAACTCTGGATATAGGACATGAAGGCGCGGCAGGCGGCCTTCTTGACCAGCTTTCCGCCGTACAGGTCCACATCAGCTACCCGGTTGTAGATTTTGAAGATCATAAAGTCGGTCAGGCCGGGGACCACAGGCTCCACCCCCTCGGACAGGAGGAACTGCTCCAGGTGGTTGTTGCCCAGAGAGGAGAATTTTACATAGATCTCGCCCACGATGCCCACCCGAACCTTCTGTTCCCCGCTGACCGGGATGGAGGCAAAGCCGGCGCAGATCTCGTCAAAGATCTGGCGCATCTGCTTGCGGCTCATGCCCTTGCCGGCCTGGAAGCGGTCCACCAGCTGCTGGGTCCAGTGCTCCACCATGGCGTCGGCGGCACCAGCCTCCACCTCGTAGGGGCGGACCTGGTTGGACACCCACATGATCAGGTCGCCGTACATCATGCCGTACACCAGCTTGCGGATCAGGTCCACGCTCAGGCTGAAGCCGGGGTTTTTCTCCAGACCGAAGGAGACGGAGATCACGGGAATATAGTCCATCCCCGCCTTGGCCAGGGCTTTGCGCAGCAGATGGATGTAGTTGCTGGCCCGGCAGCCGCCGCCGGTCTGGGTGATGAACAGGGCCACCTTGTGGGGGTCGTAGCCTCCGTGCTTGATGGCGTCCATAAACTGTCCGATGACCAGCAGAGCGGGGTAGCAGGTGTCGTTGTGGACATACTTTAGCCCCTCGTCTACCACGGAGCGGCCGTCGTTGTTCAGCTGGTCCACATGGTAGCCCTCCAGCTCCAGCAGCTTGCGGAACATCCCAAAATGGATGGGCAGCATCTGGGGCATGAGGATGGTGTACTCCTCCTTCATTTCCTTGGTGAACAGGAGGCGGCCGGTCTCGTCATATACTAATTTCGCCATAGAAATGTTCCTTTCTTGCGGGGCGTGACCGCTGGACACGCCTTCGTTCTGCGGCGCGCTGGGTCCCCGCGCCTTAAGAATTGGCCTTTCTTGCCTCAATGGCCGCGATCAGACTCCGAATCCGGATCTTGACAGCGCCCAGATTGCTGATGTCATCGATCTTCAGCTGGGTGTACAGCTTGCCTCCGCCCTCCAGGATGGAGCGCATCTCGTCTCCTGTGATGGCGTCGATGCCGCAGCCGAAGGAGACCAGCTGGATCAGGTCCATGTCCGGCTGGGTGCACACATACCGGGCCGCGTTGTACATCCGGGCGTGATAGGTCCACTGGTTGAGCACATGGCGGGGGGCCTTATCCTCCAGCCAGGCCACGGAGTCCTCCGTAATGAGGGTGAAGCCGAAGGAGGTGATCAGGTCGTTGATGCCGTGATTGATTTCCGGGTCCATGTGATAGGGCCGGCCGGCCACCACCAGGATGGGGCGGCCCTCTGCCCGAGCCTGGACGATGTAGGTCCGGGCAGTCTGCCGCAGATCGTCCTTATAAGCCTCGTAGGCTGCGTATGCCGCCTTGGCTGCGGCGGCAGTCTCCCGCTTTGGGATCTGGAATTCGTTGAAGAACCACTCACCGGCCTTCCGCTCGAAATCCCGGGGACGGTGCAGGCCGAAGTAGGGGTACAGGTACCGGACCCGCTTTAAATCGGGGACGTTGGCGGCCAGAAGCTCTGGATAGTAGGCCACTACCGGACAGTTGTAGTTGTTGTCGCTGACGCCCTCGTTGAAATTATAGGGCATACAGGGGTAGAAGATGGCGTCCACCCCCTGCTCCGCCAGGGCCGCCACATGGCCGTGGAGCAGCTTGGCGGGATAACACACCGTGTCCGAGGGGATGGTGCGCTGTCCCTTCAGATAGAGCTTCCGGCTGGACTCCGGGGAGAGGACCACCTCGAAGTTGAGGCGGGTGAACAGCTCAAACCAGAAGGGGAGATTTTCATACATATTCAGGCCGAAGGGGATGCCGATCCTGCCCCGGGAGCCGTCCCCGCTGCCCTTGCCATGGAGGGAGCGGAGCTTTGCATATTTATACCGCATCAGGTCGGGATGCCGGGTGGGCTCCTCCCCCAGAGGGCGGGAGCAGCGGTTGCCTGAGATGAACCGCCGCCCGCCGTCAAAGGCGTTGACCGTGAGGGAGCAGTGGTTGGTGCACAGGCCGCAGGTGGCCGGCTTGGCGGTGTGGGTGAACTTCTCCAGGGCCTGAGGAGAGAGCAGAGCGCTCTGCTCCAGGTTCAGGTCCCGGGCGGCCAGGGCCGCGCCGAAGGCCCCCATGATGCCCGAGATGGTGGGGCGGGTGACGTCCCGGCCCAGCTCCAGCTCAAAGGCCCGGAGTACCGCGTCGTTGTGGAAGGTGCCGCCCTGGACCACAATGTGCTGTCCCAGATCGTCGGGGGAGGCGGCGCGGATGACCTTGTAAATGGCGTTTTTTACAATGGAGATGGAAAGACCTGCAGAGATGTCCTCCACGCTGGCTCCGTCCTTCTGGGCCTGCTTGACGCTGGAGTTCATAAATACGGTGCAGCGGGAGCCCAGGTTTACCGGGTGCTGAGCGAACAGGCCCAGCTTGGCGAAGTCTGCGATGGAATAGCCCAGGGCCTTGGCGAAGGTCTCGATAAAGGAGCCGCAGCCGGAGGAACAGGCCTCATTCAGCATGATGGAGTCCACCGCCTGGTTGCGGATCTTGAAGCACTTCATGTCCTGGCCGCCGATGTCGATGATGAAATCCACCTCGGGCTCGAAGTGGGCGGCTGCCCGGTAGTGGGCCACCGTCTCCACCAGGCCCAGGTCACAGGAGAAGGCGTTTTTGATCAGGTCCTCGCCGTAGCCGGTGACCGCCGCCCCACGGATCTGGATGCGGTCGCCGCACATGGCGTAGATGGTCCGCAGCTGCTCCAGTACGATGGCCACCGGATTGCCCTGGTTGGAGTGGTAATAGGTGTACAGCAGGCCGCCGTTCTCCGTGATGAGGGCCAGCTTGGTGGTGGTAGAGCCGGCATCGATGCCCAGCCAAGCGGGGCCGCGGTAGGTTTTGATGTCGGTCTGAGGCGGACGCTTGGCGTTGTGCCGGGCGCAGAAGGCGCCGTACTCGCCCACATCCCGGAACAGAGGGGGCATGGTGTCCACCAGTGTGGTGGTGTCCACGCTCTCCTCCAGCTTTTTCAGCGCGTCCTCAAAGAGAACGGGGGCATAGTCGGTGGCGCACAGGGCAGCGCCCATGGCGGCGAAGCAGTCGCCGTCCTCAGGGAAGATGGCGTGATCCCCGTCCAGCTTCAAGGTCTCCACAAACCGCTCCCGCAGGCCCATGAGGAAGTGGAGGGGGCCGCCCAGAAAGACGATCCTGCCCTTCAGCTCCCGGCCCTGGGTGAGGCCGGCCACCGTCTGGTCCACCACCGCCTGGAAAATGGAGGCGGCCACGTCCTCCTTCCGCCCGCCCTGGTTCAGGATGGGCTGGATGTCGCTTTTGGCAAACACACCGCAGCGGGAGGCGATGGGATAGATCTTTTCATGCTTCAGAGAGAGGGCGTCTAGCTCGCCCACCGTCACGTTCATCAGAGTGGCCATCTGGTCGATGAAGGCCCCGGTGCCCCCGGCGCAGGAGCCGTTCATCCGCTCCTCCAGAGCGCCGCCGAAGAAGATGATCTTGGCGTCCTCGCCCCCCAGCTCAATGACGGCGTCCGTTTTGGGGATGTATGTATTGACCGCGGCGGCGGTGGCGTAGACCTCCTGCACAAAGTCAATGCCGGAGGCATTGGCCACACCCAGACCGGCAGAGCCGGTGATGACCATTTTCACCTGTTTGCCCGCCAGCAGACCGGTGATGGAATGGAGGGTCTCGCAGGCCCGTTCCCGGGTCTTGGAGTAGTGCCGCTCATAGGAGCGGAACAGCAGCTTGTTCTGTTCATCCAGCACCACGACCTTGACGGTGGTGGAGCCGATGTCGATGCCGATGCGCAGACTCATAGTGACCTGTAACTCCTGACTGTACGATTGATCCGGGGATGGACCGCCGGATCCCAGTTTTCTTCTGTACTATGATACTGGCAGTTGAGGGGAAAAACAACAATTTTAACGACTTCTTAACAGGAAAGAGGAGAGGAAAAACAGTCTTTTAACGTCGTAAAATTGTGCATTTCAACCTTATGAAATCAAAATGTGGGAATATGTAAAAGAAAAGTAAACTGTCGAAATGCATAAAAACTCCGCCCGCAGATGGTGCGGGCGGAGGGGAAAGAGAGCGTTCAGTGGGGGGAGGGCCCCTCGGCGCAGTGCAGGGAGACGTTGAACTGCCGCCCTACTCTGGAAGGGCGGTGAGGGAGCGGTTGGAACAGAACTGATAGCCATTTCCGGTCTGCCGCAGGGTCAGCCTGCGATCTCCGTAGTCAAGATGGATCAAATCTTCCTGGCGGGATCCCCGGGAGAAGATGGGCAGTGTGTAGTTGGTGTCCCCGTGGAAGTGATAGTAGGCGTCGTACTCCGGCAGGTAGGTGAACTGCTTCAGTCCGACCTGGCGGGTCTCCTCCAAAGTTAGGCCAGTGTACTCCCACAAAACGGCGTCCATCTCCTGCCGGGTGATTTTGGTGCAGCCACAGTCTGGATCTGTTCCGCCATAGCCCCGGTCGATCACCAGCTGGCGCTCTTCCTGACTCATGGGGGCGGAAGGCTGAGCGCTTCCGCAATAAAATAATCCAAACAGATCGATGTCCTGGGGCGTGTCATGCTGGGAGGTGAGGAACATATTCCGAATGGAGAAATGGAGGTAGTCGTCCCCGCCGTTTCCGGTCCCGTTGTCAAAAAAGAAGCCGTCGTTGAAGTAGGCCGGTTCCTCGAAAGTGAGGGGGACAGGATCTTTCTGATGTTCCTTTTGCTGTTCCGCCCATCCCACCAGGGCCTGGACCGCATAAGTGTCCAGAACGCCTGTGGTTTGGAGGGGATCTCCGGAGAGAACATAGACCAAATTTTCCCCACTGCTTGTCCAGGAGAGGCCGCCGGGCTGATAAAGCAGATATGGGGCCGTCTGACCGGAGGAGAGCGTCAGGGTGATCTGGTAGGCGTCGTGGAAAAGATCATCCTCATTCCAGCGGCGCCGGGCTTCTTTGGATGTGGGAGCCCGGGCGCAGAGCAGGTCGGCCCGGGCAGCCTCCAGCAGGGAGGGCGCGGTGATGGGCTCTGGAAAGGAGACGCTGAATCGGAAAGGAGGGGTTATCTGTATGGCGCTGGCTTGCCGGACCTGGGAACAGAATTGGTCATAATACCCCACATAGCTGTGCGGAGAGGAAACGCCGCCCCCGAAGGTGAACACCGCCGCCAAAGCCAGTGCCGTACACGCCCCCAAGATGGCCGCCGCTTTCGTTTCCGGCTTCTTCACTAAGAGGGCCACCCGCTGTTGGATGGTCTTATTTCCTCCTGCCATTGTGGTGGAGCAGGACAGCAGATCGGCGGGCCGCTGGGACCGGCAGGCCACCGTGTCCACCAGGGTCCGGCCGTAGGGGATGCGCTCCTCCTCGCCCAGCCGCCGGACTGCCCCCTCGTCGCAGGCCAGCTCCCCGTCCGCCTTGGACAGGGAAACCGCCAGCCACACCAGGGGATTATACCAGTGAAGGGCTAGGGCGGTACACCGGAGGGCGGACCAGATGTGGTCCTTGTGGGCGTAGTGGGTTGCCTCATGGGCCAGTACATGGCGCAGGGCCGTTTCGTTCTCCGCAACCTCCGGGGTGAGGTAGATGGCGGGGTGAAACAGGCCGGACAGACAGGGGGAGGACAGGCCTTCCATCAGGTAAACGGGAAGGGGAAACTCGGGGATGTCCAAGGGACAGCGGGAGCGGTGCAGCCTTGCGGCAAAGCGCAGGTTGTTCCCGGCTAGGCACAGGAGCATCACCACCGCTCCTGCTCCCCACAGGATAGACAGGATACGGGGGACAGTGGAGAAAAAGGCGTAATCGGTATAACCGTTCTCTTCCAGGATTGTGCCGCCGTTGTAATAATCAAAGCCGATTCCTCCCAGAGCGGGGAAGCTGCGGCTGGCGACGCCGGCGCTCATGACCGGGTCCTCTCCCTGGTCTTCCCAGATATGCTGAATATAACTCTCTGGTGCATCTATGTGGCCGGTGGGGAAGGCATATACCGGAGAATTCTCCATCTGGGGCGCAAAGTCCACTGCCCCTAAGGAGGAGAGGAAGGGGAGCTGTATGGGAACCAGCAGCCGGATCAGCACCACCAACCACAGGGCATAGCGGTTTACAGAGGAGAGCCAGTTTTGGGTGAACTTCCGTACAACCAGCACCGCCAGGATCAGAAGAATTGAGGTAAAGGTCCAGGGGATCAGGGTGGGCATCAGACTGGGGAGTGCGGTCAGTCCGGTCATTTTGTTCCCTCCTCTGCCTGGCGTAAGATTTCATAGAGCTGATAGATCTCCTCCCGGCTCAGGGCCTCATCTTGGACCAGCGAGGAAACCATCAACCCCACACTGCCTTGATATACCCGGTCCAGGAAGGAGCGGGTCTCCCGCCGGGCGGCGCTCTGCCGCTCCACCGCCGGGGTGTAATGTTTGGCGCGGCCCTCCACCTGACAGTGGAGCAGGCCCTTGTCCTCCATCCGCCGCAGGGTAGTGATGGTGGTGCTCTTGGCCCAGCCCACCTTCTCATGGAGAGCGGACACCAGCTCCATCACCGTCATGGGGGAGCGCTCCCACAGGCAGTCCAGCACATACCACTCGCTGTTGGTCAGGGTCAGGGCTTCCATATCGTTCACCTCACAGATTGTTGGTCTACTTTGTAGACTAATTGTAGCAGAAAAGGTCTACAATGTCAACTAAAAGGGAGGAAACTCGCGCTCCTCTGAGATTGCTCACACATTGATTGAAACATAGAAATATAATAGAATTATGAAATTCCAAGATTATTGAGCGGTTTGCATAGAGAAACACCTCCATCAAAGTGACGGAGGTGTTTGCTGACTCGTTCAGTCCAAAGGATCATTGGGAAGGAGGCGGCCCTGTCGGGCCGCCTCCTTGATCATTTTTGTTATGATTATGCGGCGGGGATGGTGAGGACCTGGCCGATCTGGATCTGGTTGGGATTCTGGATCAGCTTCTGGTTGGCCTTATAGATGACCTCCCACTTGGTGCCGGTGCCCAGATGCTTCTGAGCGATGGACCACAGGGAATCGCCGGCCTTCACGGTGTAGGAACCGGAGGGCTGCTGGGGCTCAGCGGGCTTTTCGGGCTCCACAGGCTTCTCGGGCTCGGCGGGCTGCTCGGGAGTCTCAGGCTCCACAGGCTTCTCAGCGGCGTTGCTGACCAGAGTGGTCCGGGGGTCGTTGCCCTCATAGCGGTAGATGGGGAAATTCTTGGTGGTCTCGTCATAGGAGACTACGCCGTATTGCACCAGGGTGCCGTCGTAGCCGTTGGAGTCGTTGACGTCAGGCTCCATAATCATAGCGATGACGTTGCCGGAGACCTGATCCATGGGGATGACGTACGCGCCCTTTTCAAAGGTGACATTGGCGGCGTCCCGCAGATCAGCGGTGAAGCCAGCCTTCTTCTCATTGTAGGTGTACTCGCCCACATAGTAGTACTGCTTCAGCTGGGCAGTGGAGCCGGGCTCCAGCTCATAGTACTCCGCACCCTGATTCTGGAGGATGTACAGGATCTTTTCCGCGTTGGGGATGTCCTTGGGGATGACATAAGCGGTGGGACGGATGCGGCTGCGCACCACGGTGTCGTTCATGGACAGGGTAGCGGAGGAGGATTTGACATCGCTGCCGTCCATGCTGTACTGATAGGTGGTCAGAGCGGTGGGGGACTGGGTCTTGCCGGAGGCGACCTGCTGAAGGATCACGGTGTCCTCAGCATCAAAGACCTTGCCGTCTGCGGTGACCTGGGCGCGGGCGTCGGCCACAGCCTTATTGATGGCGTCATCATTGGCCACAGCGTAATCAATGATGGAGTGGGCGGCGTTCTGCTGGGAGTAGACCCGGCGGGCGAAGTTGGTGGAGCCGGCGCCGATGCCGCGGGTCTCCACCAGGATGGAGATGGAGTTATACAGGCCATAGTAGGCACGGCCGATGGGGTTGTTCACGGTGGTGCCGTAGTGATAGATCCGCAGGCCGGAGTCAACGGCGTTCTTGTGCAGACCGTCCACGGCCTCCTCAGCCAGCTGATTGACCAGAGGATCGTTGTTCAGGCTGCTGGCGGGGGTGGACTGCATATCATCGGCGTTCTTCATGTAGCCGTCTTTGGTGACGCCGTAGAAGGTGAACTCGTGGCCGTCCATGACCACCTCCGGCATGAAGTACCGGTAAGCGGTGTGCAGATAGGCCAGTTCCGGGGCCTTGAGGGCCATGTGGTCCCGGTTCATATCGAAGCCCTGATAGGTGGCGCGGGTGAACAGATAGGAGCCGTCGGGATTGATGCGGGGGATGACGATCACGTTGACATCATCCAGCACTTCCTCGCCATAGCTGCCGCACAGGTCGGAGACCATAACCAGCGCACCCTCGCCCGCGGCGGGCTCATTGGGATGGATCTGGGACTGGATCCAGACCGTGAGCTTGCCGTTGGCGCTGACCAGCTCGCCAGCCTCCTCCAGAGACTTGGCGGAGGACAGATCAGTCTCGGTGAACACGGCGATGGGCATATCATACTGATAGGCGGGGGTCTTGCCCAGGCTGTACAGGTACATATCCTCTTCCGCCTGGTCCTTCGCCGTCAGATAGCTCATCATCTCATCCTGGGTGGTGAACTGATGGTCGGCCCGGTCCTTGGTGAAGAAGGGGGTGTCATATTCCTTGAAATTCTTCAGCGTGTCGGTGGAGAAGTACTCGTCCAGCACCTCGTCCGACCAGAGGATCAGCAGGGAGTCCCGGGCGCCCTGGTCATAGTTCTCAGGCACGTTTGCCAGGTTGGGAGAGGTGGGCTCATAGCCTGTATAGGCCATCTTCCCCGTCTCCACCTCCAGCTTCAGAGAGCCGGCGTCCAGGTCCTTCTGCGTTACGTTGAAGATCTTGCAAACATTGTAGTAGCCATCGCCCCGGACCCAGTAGCTGTATGTGCCGGGCTCGCTGACCAGATAGTCGCCCTCTGCGTTCTTTTTCACCTCGGGCAGGGCCTTGACGGCGTCCTCGCCGCTGTCGGCGGGAACACCTTCATGTACGGTGATGGTGACGTCCTCGGCCTTGACGTCTGAGGGATACTGGAATTCCAATTCTGCGCCGCCTGCAGCCAGGGAGGGGGTGATCATCATGCCGGCTACGAGCGCTCCGGACAGCAGCAGGCTGGTCCATTGGTGGGTTCGGGTCGCTTTCATGTTAACACTCCTTTTCTTTTCAAGCTGAGAACAGGGCCGATGAGGAGCGGGAGTGGACGCCTGACACAACATTTTTTCTCCTTTCCGGTGGTCCAAAGCCTCGCTCCAAATGGTTGATCGTATTATATCACAGAGTGCTTTCTCTTTCAATATGCACATATTAATTTATATGAAAAGAATAAAAAATGACGAAATATACAAAAAATAAAAACGGCGGCCTGCGGGGAAAAACAAAATCCCGCCCAGTATCTCCGATACCGGGCGGGTTGGCCGACAGGGCCGGCGGGATTTGTTTTGCGGCTGGCGGGGGCTTAGAACAGCAGCTCCCGTGAGATCTCGGACAGGCTGTGAACGCCGCACATGGCCATGGTGTCCTCCAGCTCGCCCTTCAGTTTCTGGGTGAGCAGCCGGACGCCCTCCGCCCCACCGCCGTAGACTGCGGTGACGTATGGGCGGGCCAGCAGCACGCCATCGGCCCCCAGGGCCAGGGCCTTGCACACATCCACACCAGTGCGGATGCCGCCGTCCACCAGAATGGTCATCTGCCCCTTCACCGCGTCGGCGATGGCGGGCAGGACCTGGGCGGTGGCGGGGACGCCGTCCTGGACGCGGCCGCCGTGGTTGGAGACGATGATGCCGGAGGCGCCGGCCTCCAGGGCCTTCCGGGCCCCCGCAGCGGTCATGATGCCTTTGATGAGGAAGGGGAGCTTGACATACTCGATGATCTCCCGCAGCTCCTGCACCGTCTTGGAGCCGGCGGGAGGTGTCAGCCCCTTGAGGAAGGGCAGGCCGGCGGCGTCGATGTCCATGGCGAACACCTTGGCCCCGGAGGCCTTGGCGCTGTCCAGCTTGGCGTACAGGGTATCCCGGTCCCAGGGCTTCACCGTGGGGATGCCCCGGCCCCCGGCGGCGCCGATGGCGGCAGCGGCGGCGGTGAACACATCCGGGTTGGTGCCGTCGCCAGTGAAGGCGGCAATGCCTGCATCCGCACAGGCGGGGACCAGGATGTTGTTGTACTCCATGTCGTTGAACTTGTCCCCATAGTGGAGGTTCACCGCGCCCACAGGGCCGGCAAAGACGGGGAGCTGATAAGTCTCGCCAAAGAAAGAGAAGCGGGTGTCCACCGGTTTGTTCTCGCAGATGGTGTCCATGTTGAGGCAGAGAGACTGCCATGCCTCGTAGTTGCGGACGGCCACGGTGCCGGTGCCCTTGGAGCCCGGACCGGGCATCGTGCTGCCGCAGGCCCGGCCATTGCATACCGGGCAGGCTTTACAGTAGGGACCGCTGCAGGTGCGGGCGGCCGCCAGTACGTCTTGATAGGTCACAAAAACCCCTCCTTATACAATTCTTTTGTATTTTAGCCGTTCGGCGTTCCTCCGTCAAGTGGGCCGGAGGGCGGCAGACGGTCTTCCAGCCAGTCCAGCAGATCGGCCCACACCTCCCGGCGGTTCTGCTCATGGAAGAGTTCATGCCGGGCCCCGGGATAGAGGTGGAGGGAGAGGTCCCGGCAGCCGGCGTCCTGAAACATTCGGACCACCTGTTCCACGCCGCGGCCCATGCCGCCCACCGGGTCCTCCTGGCCGGAGAGAAAGCAGACCGGGACGGAGGGATCCATCCGGGCCAGCTGGTCCCGCCGGGCGATCAGGTGGAGCCCGCCCATCATGTCCCGGAACAGGGAGACGGTGGGCCGGAACTGGCAGAGGGGGTCGGCGAGAAAGGCGTCCACCTCCGCCGGATCCCGGGAGAGCCAGTCGGAGGCGGTGCGGTTGGGGCGGAACCGCCTGTTGTACGCTCCAAGCGACAGGGAGTGTACCAGCGGACTGACCCCGCGGGGACCCAGGCGGCGGCACTCCAGGGCCGCGGCACGCCTGCCCAATGCGATCAGGGGGGCGGGCTCCTGCCCGGTGCCCATCAGCACCGCGCCGGACACGGTGCCCGGCCACAGGATCAGATAGGTCCGGGTGAGAAAGGAGCCCATGGAGTGCCCCAGGAGAAAATAGGGGAGGTCCGGGTGGCGCGCCCCCTCCAGCTCCCGCAGGGAGCGGACGTCCCGGGCCGCCAGGGACCAGCCGTTTTCCGGGGCGAAGAAGCCGTAGGAGCCATCGGCCGCCGTCTGTCCGTGGCCCAGATGGTCCCCGCCGCACACCAAAAGACCGTGCTCCGCCAAAAAACGGGCGGTCTCATCATAGCGGCCGATGTGCTCTGAGATCCCGTGGACCAGCTGAACGATCCCCCGGGGCGGTCCCTCCGGGGCCCACTCCTGAGCGTGGATGGAACAGCCGTCCCGGGCGGAGGGATAGCGGAAGTGTGTGGTGCGGATCATGGCAGCAGCCCCTTTCCGGCGCGGGCTCCGTCCGGCGGAGGGCGCGTCTGTCCCCACTTTACCACAGGAGGCGGCCCGTGACCAGGGGAATTTTTACAGAAGCCCCTCCAGAAGGACCCGGATCTGGGCGGCGTGGGACTGTGCCTCGTCCTGGATGTCCTCCAGCAGGCGGCTGAGACAGGGATCATCTGAGACGGTCCGGGCCAGACCGGCGGCCTGGGCGGCGCATTGCTGGGCCTGTTGAAACAGGGCGCGCAGGGCGGAGGACAGCGGCCCGGAGGAGCAAGCGCCCTGCCCCTTGGGGACGTAGCGCCGGCCGGTGATGAGGAAATAGGCGGCGGCCAGGCGGCGGAGCTGCCGCTGCTGGTCGGCGGCGAGGGAGGCCAGCAGGCGGGCGGCCCAGCCTCCGCCCCGGCGGGCCAGCTGGCGGACTGAGCTCAGAGCGGTGTGGAGCTGATCCATGAGCGCCTCCAGCTGTGGGACATACCGGGCGGAGCCCTCCCCCAGGCAGGAGGGGGCGGGGGAGGGCTCCGGAGCGGAGGCGGCCCGCGTCGGGGAACGGAGCGCGGGGAGCGCGGGCTGGATGGGGCTGAGGGCCTGGTCGGGCATGACCCGGCTCCAGACCCGGGCAAAGACCTCGGGGTCAAAGGGGCGCAGCGAAAGGCCGCGTTCCGACAGCTGCTGATCCATGTAACGGTACCTCCCAAATCAGTGTCATTCCCTCTATCCTATGACGGAAGCGGAAAAACGGGACTGCTTGAAAAAAGAAGGACCAGGCCTGGCGGCCTGGTCCTTCATTCGAGGGCAAGAGACAGGAAAGGTTCAGCCGGGTGAGATCAGAGAATATCGATGTGCTCCCCATTGAGAGCCTTGTTCATGCTGCGCACGGCGCAGAACTTGCCGCACATGGAGCAGGAGTCATCGTGCTCCGGGGCGCGGCCGGCCCGGATGGATCTGGCGGTCTCCGGGTCCAGGGCACAGGCCCATTGGCCCTCCCAGTCCAGGGCGCGGCGGGCGTCCCCCATTTTGTCATCGATCTCCCGGGCGCCCCGGACGCCCTTGGCGATGTCGGCGGCGTGGGCGGCGATCTTGCTGGCGATGATGCCCTGCTTCACGTCATCCAGGTTGGGGAGGGCCAGGTGCTCGGCGGGGGTGACATAGCACAGGAAGGCGGCCCCATGCATAGCGGCTACTGCTCCGCCGATGGCGGCAGTGATATGATCGTAACCGGGGGCGATGTCGGTGACCAGAGGGCCAAGTACATAGAAGGGGGCGCCCATGCAGATGGTCTGCTGGACCTTCATGTTGGCGGCGATCTGGTCCAGAGGCACATGGCCGGGGCCCTCCACCATGACCTGCACGTCCTTGTCCCAGGCACGGCGGGTCAGCTCGCCCAGCCGGACCAGCTCCTCGATCTGGCACACGTCGGTGGCATCGGCCAGACAGCCGGGGCGGCAGGCGTCCCCCAGGGAGATGGTCACATCGTACTCCCGGCAGATGTCCAGGATCTCATCATAATATTCGTAGAAGGGGTTCTCCTCCCCGGTCATGCACATCCAGGCGAACACCAGGGAGCCGCCCCGGGAGACGATATTCATTTTCCGCTTATGCTTCCGGATCTGGTCGATGGTCTTTCGTGTAATGCCGCAGTGGAGGGTGACGAAGTCCACTCCGTCCTGGGCATGGAGGCGGATCACGTCAATAAAGTCCCGGGCAGATAAGGTATCCAGATCTCGCTGATAGTGAATGACGCTGTCGTAAACAGGAACAGTGCCGATCATAGCGGGGCACTCGGCGGTGAGTTTCCGGCGGAAGGGCTGGGTGTCGCCGTGGCTGGACAGGTCCATGATGGCTTCTGCACCCATAGACACTGCGGAGCGGACCTTTTCCATCTCCACATCATAGTCCTTGCAGTCCCGGGAGACTCCCAGGTTTACATTGATCTTGGTGCGGAGCATAGAACCGATTCCCTGGGCATCCAGGCAGGTGTGCAGGCGGTTTGCGGGGATGGCGACCTTGCCCTCTGCCACCAGTGGCATGAGCTCCTCAGGGCGCATCTGCTCCTTCCGGGCAACAATCTCCAATTCAGGGGTGAGGATGCCGCGGCGGGCGGCATCCATCTGTGTGGTATAGTTTCGATTCATGTGGCAGTCTCCTTCTGTTATTTTAACGGGGCTTTCAGTGTTCTGTCAGAGGGTATGCGTGGTTCAGGGGACCGGAGCCGGCACCCAGATCCAGCATGGCGCGCAGAGCGCCGGAGAGGTAGTCCTTGGCCCGGGCCACGGACTCCTCCAGGGGGAGGCCCAGAGCCAGGTTTGCGGCGATGGCGGAGGAGAGGGTGCAGCCAGTGCCGTGGGTGTTGGGATTATCGATCCGCTCACCCCGAAACCAGCGTAATTGTCCCCGGTTATAAAGCACATCGTCGGCGTCCTGGATGGCGTGCCCCCCTTTGCACAACACGGCGCAGCCGCAAGAGTCGCCGATGATCCGGGCTGCTTCCTCCATTCCCTGCTCATCCTGGATGCTCAGACCAGAGAGAACCTCCGCCTCTGGGATGTTGGGTGTGATGAGGATGGCCAGGGGGAGCAGCCGCTCCCGCAGTGCCTCCAATGCTGCCTCCTCCAGCAGGCGGGAGCCGCTGGTGGACACCATTACTGGGTCTACCACCAGGTTTTGAGCCTGGTAGTGGATCAGCCGATCCACAATGACCCGGATGAGGGGAGCGGAAGATACCATCCCTGTTTTCACAGCGTCCGGGACGATGTCAGAAAAGATACAGTCCAGCTGGAGGGCGAGAAATTCTGGGGAGCACTCCAGTACCCCCCGGACGCCGGTGGTGTTCTGCGCGGTGAGGGCGGTGACGGCGCTCATGGCGTACACCCCATGCATGGTCATGGTCTTGAGGTCTGCCTGGATGCCGGCCCCGCCGCTGGGGTCGCTGCCGGCAATGGACAGGGCTGTTTTCATAGCTGGCTCCTCTCTGCGCCGGGGGCGCGGTCCTGAAAGGACTGGAAATAGGCCCGGACGTCGGGACAGGTCATGGGGCCGCTCATCACACAGGCCCCCGCGGCCCCGGCCTGAAGCACGGCGGGGAACAGCTCCGGAGAGATCCCGCCGATGGCATACACCGGGAGAGGGACTGCCCGGCAGACCTGCCGGAGCAGCTCCACGCCCCGGGGCGGGACGCCCGGCTTGCAGCCGGTGGGGAAGATGTGTCCCAAAGTGATATATGTGCAGCCCAGGGCCTGAGCCTCCCGGGCCTCCTCCAGAGAGTGGCAGGAGGCTCCAAGTTGGGCAAAACGGGCCCGGACCGCTTCGTCCAGGCCCCGGAGGGCGGGCATGGGCAGATGGAGGGCGTCCGCACCCAGGGTCAGGGTGGCCTCCGGATGGTTATGGAGGATGCAGGGGATCCCGGCCTGACGGCACAGGGCTAAGACTGGACAGGCAAGGGAGGCATATTCCTCCGGTGTCAGGTCCTTCTCCCGGAGGAGGATGGCCCCGGCTCCGGCCCGGGCGATGGCCTCCAGACGGGGGAGAAAGGGGGAGGGGCACAAGGTGCGGCTGGTGACACAGATCAGCTTAGACATAGAGGTAGTCATTGAGGACGGGTTGGAGCCCCTCGGACTCCATATCCCGGTACATCTGGTCAAAGCTGCGGCTGTCATCGATCTCGAACTGCTCATCCCCCTGGGCTCCGTCCCCCTCCTTCCCGGTATATTTACTCTCGTGGTCCCCGATGCCGGTGGAGACGCCGGCGGACACCTTGGTGGCGGCGATCCGGACGATGCCGTTGCGGAAGCGATCGCTCTCCCGGGAGGAGACGGTGATCCCGGCGAAGGGGAGGAAGATACGGTAGGCGCACAGCACCTGGCACAGCTGGCGCTCCCCCACGTCCAGAGGGGAGATCTTGTCGTTGTTGACGATGGGGCGCAGGCGGGGGCAGGACAGGGACATCTCGGCGTGGGGATATTTGCGCTGGAGATAGTAGAGGTGCAGGGCGCTGGCCAGGGCGTCCTTCCGGAAGTCGGACAGCCCCAGCAGGGCAGAAAAGGCCACCCCGCGCATCCCGCCCCGAAGGGCGCGCTCCTGGGCGTCGAAGCGGTAGGGCCACACCCGCTTGTGGCCCATCAGGTGCAGGGTCTCGTACTTGTCGGCATCGTATGTCTCCTGAAAAACGGTGACATAGTCGGCCCCGCACTGGTGGAGATAGCGGTACTCGTCGGTGTTGACGGGGTAGATCTCCAGCCCCACCATGCGGAAGTACTTCCGGGCCAGCTTGCAGGCCTCGCCGATATATTCCACATCGCTCTGGGCGCGGCTCTCTCCGGTGAGGATCAGGATCTCCTCCATGCCGCTGTCGGCGATGACCTGCATCTCATGCTCGATCTGCGCCATATCCAGCTTCATCCGCTGGATGTGGTTGTAGCAGTTGAAGCCGCAGTAGACGCAGTAGTTTTCGCAGTAATTGGCGATGTACAGGGGGGTGAAGAGATAGACGGTATTGCCGAAGTGGCGGCTGGTTTCCAGACGGGCCCGGGCGGCCATCTCCTCCAGAAAGGGCTCTGCGGCAGGGGAGAGAAGGGCCTTAAAGTCCTCCACGGAGCAGGTCTCATGGTCCAGGGCGGCCCGCACATCCCGGGCGGTATAGCGGGCGGGGTCATAGGACTCCATCTGTCCGATCACCTTGTCCCGGATGTCAGACTGGAGCTGCTCCATGCCGGGCAGATACTCCATGTGGCTCTTCCGGGAGGAGGGGTCGGTCTCCAGCTGGTGCTTCCGGGCCAGGGCCTGGGGGGAGAGAAATTCAGAGTCCACCAGAAAATGGTTTTCCATGCTGTCCCGCCCCCTTAGTCCCGAAGAAAGCCGGTGAGGGGATCGGACGGGGCGGCCCCGCGGCTGAGCACCCGGCCGGGGCCGGACAGATAGGCCTTCCGGCCTGCCTCGATGGCCTGGCGGAAGGCGGAGGCCATGAGGGGCAGGTCCCCGGCGGTGGCCAGGGCGGTGTTGGCCATAATGGCCGCCGCCCCCATCTCCATGGCCTCACAGGCCTGGGAGGGGCGGCCGATGCCCGCGTCCACGATGACGGGCAGATCGATCTCATCAATGAGGATCTGGATGAAATCCCGGGTGGCCAGCCCCTTGTTGGAGCCAATAGGAGCGGCCAGGGGCATCACCGCCGCGGCGCCGGCGTCGGCCAGGGCCCGGGCGGCGTAGAGGTCGGGGTACATATAGGGCAGGACCACAAAGCCCTCCCGGGCCAGCAGCTCCGTGGCCCGGACGGTCTCGTTGTTGTCCGGCAGGAGGTATTTACTGTCCCGCATGATTTCTACTTTGACAAAGTCGCCGCAGCCCAGTTCCCGGGCCAGCCGGGCGATCCGGACGGCCTCCTCCGCGTTCCGGGCGCCTGAGGTGTTGGGCAGAAGGGTCACCCCCTTAGGGATGTAGTCCAGGATGTTCTCCTGTTCCCGGGTGTTGGCACGGCGGACCGCCAGGGTGATGAGTTCCGCCCCGGCGTCCCGGACGGCAGCCTCAATGAGCTTCAGGGAATACTTCCCGGAGCCCAGGATAAAGCGGGAGTGGAACTCCCGTCCGCCAAGCATCAGTGTGTCGTTCATGGTATGTCCTTCTTTCTGTATTCATTGTGTTTTCAGCGTGATATTCAGACGTCCGGCTCCTCCGCCAGAATACGGAGGACGGCGTGGGCCTGGTGGGCGGCGCAGAGCATCACCCGGGAGGGCAGGAGCCCACCACCAGGGGTGAGCTGGCTGGTCCCGTCGCCGCAGAGGTAGAAACGGGGGGTGATGCGGCGGGTGCGGATCTCATTGGCCGGGCCCAGGCCCGCCATGCCGGAGGCGGCCACCACATACTTGTCGGGGAAGCGCTCCAGCACGGCGTTGACCAGAAGGGCCTTGTCCTCCGGGGTGTCGAAGGCCTCGCAGACGATCCGGCAGTCCGCCAGGAGGGCGTCCAGGTTGTCCTCAGTCACCCGGGCGGTGTGGATGGTCACGGTGACGTCGGGGGCGGCGGCGGCCAGGATGTCCCGCAGGGCCTCTGTTTTGGGCCGCCCCAGCTGGGCGGTGAAGTACTGCTGGCGGTGGAGATTGGACAGGTCCACCCGGTCAAAATCGATGAGGTGGAGCCGGCCCACTCCGGCCCGTGCCAGACAGAGGGCTAGGTTAGAGCCCAGTCCGCCCAGTCCGCAGACGGCCACGGAGGCGGCGGAGAAGCGCTCTTGAAGCTCTGGCCCATGTCTGGCCTCCCGAGCCAGACGGATCGATTCCCGGGAGGGAAGTGAGGTCATATTAACCACCCCCCACAAAGCGGACGATCTCCAGAACGTCCCCGTCCTCCAGAACGGTCTCTCCATACTGGGCCCGGGGGACGATGTCTCCATTGCGTTCCACCGCCAGACGGGCGGAGTCCCATCCGGCCTGAGCCAGATACTGGGCCACGGTCTGTCCGGCCAGTTCAAATTCAGTTCCATTGATCTTTACCATGGGCGATCCCTCCTGAAACATAAAACGCCGCGGGGTCCTCCTGACTGGAGTTCCCCCGCGGCGCGGACTGTGGTTCCTACGTTGGCATTATCCAAATCAGGTCAAAGGGTCGGAGCTTCCAGCTCCCTCTCAGCCTGTCCGGGCCAATGGCCCACAAGCTCCCCTGCTATGAAATTGTGCAAAAAAACGGAGACGCCTGGGACCGGCGTCTCCGTAACAGAGTACAGTGCAGATCCCTCCGGCGGCATTACCCGCATCAGGTGCTGGGCGGACCGGACTGCCTGGAAGGGCGCCGCGGACACACCCGCCGGGTCGAAGTTGGACAACTTCCTCTCAGCCTGCCGATACAAGCTCCCCGGTGCTTTATGAAGTTGGGCTTATTATACAGCGTCCCAGCCGTTTGCGCAAGAGGGGAAAAAGAAAATTTCCTGCCGCCTGCCCGGTTGAACGGGTGCTGAGAAAATTGACTGGATCTTTACGGAAATTGAGTTGACTTTTTTGCCGGAAGCCGATATATTAAACAGCGGACTGGTTGTGCTGCACGGCCGGTTCTTCCACACAAAAGGCGTCCGGTTCTCCCACCGGGCGCTTTTTTATGCCCGCGTTCGCCGGCGAAGCGCCGGGCTCCGGCTCACCGCTTCCCGTGCTGCCATGCCGCGCGGAGGGTGTTCTCCATCAGCATCGCCCGGGTCATGGGGCCCACGCCGCCGGGCACCGGGGTGATATAGGAGGCGCGCTCCGCCGCCTCGTCATAGACCACGTCGCCGCACAGCTTTCCGGCCTCGCTGCGGTTCATGGCCACGTCCACGACCACGGCCCCCTCCTTCACCATGTCGCCGGAGATCAGGCCCGCCCGCCCGGCGGCGGCCACCAGGATGTCCGCCTTGAGGCACTCGGCCTTCAGATCCCGTGTCCTGGTGTGGCACACCGTTACAGTGGCGTTCTCCTGCAGCATCAGCATGGCCTGGGGCTTGCCCACGATATTGGAGCGGCCTACGATGACGCAGTGCTTTCCCTCGGGATCGATCCCGTACTCCTTCAGCATCCGCATGATGCCAGCCGGGGTACAGGGCCGGAGGTATGCCTCGCCGATCATCAGCTGCCCCACGTTGAAGGGGTGGAAGCAGTCCACGTCCTTGTCCGGCCGGATGGCCAGCAGGACAGCCTTCTCGTCCAGGTGTCTGGGCAGAGGCAGCTGGACCAGGATCCCGTCAATGTCCTCCCGCCCGTTCAGGGTCTCCACCAGCTCCAGCAGCTCCTGCTGGCTGGTCTCCGCCGGGAGGGCGTACTCCTCGCTGTAAATGCCGCACTCGCCGCAGTCCCGCCTTTTCCCGTTGACATAGACCCGGGAGGCGGGGTCATCCCCCACCAATACCACGGCCAGACCGGGCTTGCGCTCCATTTTGGACGTCTGTTCCCGGACCTCCTCCTTCACCTTGGCCGCCAGGGCCTTTCCGTCCATGATCGTCGCCGCCATGGTCACTCCTCCTTCTTTGTCTCTTGTTTCTCTGTTTCCTGAGTGGCCGCTTGTATCCTGAGGCGGTTCACATACAGCTGTGCCGGGTCGTGGGGGCGGAAGCGCTGGTACAGCAGGAGCGCGCCCGCAATCAGGAAGCACGCCGCCGCCACCATCTGAGACACCCGGATGGGCATTCCGAACAGCTCCAGCCCAAAGAAGTACAGGCTGTCGGTCCGAAGGCCCTCGATCCAGGCACGGCCCAGACCGTACCAGCACAGATAGAACAAGAAGCACTCGCCATCATATTTCCGCCACCGCTTTCCCAGCTGGTAGACCAAAAACAGGCCCGCCAGGTTCCACATGGATTCGTAGAAAAATGTGGGATGTACCCCCAATGCTCCGCTGAGGACGGCCTCGTACCCGGCCTGATCCACATAGCCGGACTGGAGCAGGTACTCGGCGATGGACGGCCCGCACATCCTCCAGGGCAGCGTGGTGGTGCCGCCGAAGGCCTCTACATTCATAAAATTGCCCCACCGGCCGATGAACTGGCCGATGAACAGACCGTGTACCCCCAAATCAGCGAAGGCCAGGAAGCTGACCTTTCGGACCTTGCAGAAGATCAGCAGCACGATGACCGAGGAGATGATAGCCCCATAGATGGCAAGTCCGCCATCGCTGTACCGAAGGATGGCCCCCCAGTCCAGCGAGCCATCTCCACACCGGTACAGATCCAGATTGAAAATCACATAATAGGCCCGGACCGATACCAGGGCTGCCGGGACAGCAAAAAACATCATGTCCAGAATGTGGTCGGGCACGATGCCGAAACGCGGCGCCCACCGGGAGCAGAGATAGACCGCCAGCAGCATCCCGGAGGCGATGATGATGCCATACCAGAAGATCGGCCGTCCAAACAGGTGGAAGGCCACCCGGTTCAGGGTAAACTCCAGCCCCAGGCCGGGAAACGTGACGACATGGATCATACCGGCGCCCCCTCTCCGGGCCGGACGACCGAGAGGGCAAGACGCTCCGGGACCACCCAGCGGGCGATCAGCGCCTCCACATCCTCACGGGTGATCTGGCGGAACACCTCCGGGAAGTGGAGCAGGCAGCTGCCGGCAAAGAAACTCTGGGCCTGTCCGATGCACAGGGTCTCAAAGGAGTTGAGGCTGCGCACCCGGCTGCCGTAGACCCCCTTCTTCACCCGCTCCCATAGAGCGGGGTCCACACCCTCCCGGGCGATGCGGGCAGCCTCCGCCGCCACCGCGTCCCGGACGGCCTCCGGGTCCCGGGATTCGCCCCCTGCGGCCAGAAAGGCCGCGCCGGGTACGCTGTCATAGCCATAGCTGAAGCCACGGTTCACCAGCCCCTCCCGATACAGCCGGGCGTACAGGGGGGTGGAGGTGCCCAGCAGGACCTCGCAGGCCAGGTCGCCCAGCAGCTCCTGCCGCAGTCCGGCCTCTCCCCGCTCTGGAGCGTCCCCCTTGCAGCCCAGCTGGAAGATGGGGCAGGACACCGCCATGCGCTCCTCTGCCAGGCTCCGGGCCGCCCTGGGGGGCTCTTCGGGGCCGTAGTCCTTTTCCGCGATGGGGCCTGCCTGGGCAGGGAGGACCTCCCGTGCCAGGCGGCACACCTCCTGGGGATCCAGATCCCCCGCCGCGCACAGCACCATGTTGGCCGGGTCATAGAACGCCTTGTGGCAGGCGTACAGGGTCTCCTCTGTGATGTGGGAGATGGACTCCACAGAGCCGGCCACGCTGGTGCGGATGGGGTGATGCTCATACAGGGCGCCCAGCAGGTTGACGAACACCTTCCAGTTGGGGTCGTCCTCGATCATGCCGATCTCCTGGCCGATGATCCCACGCTCCTTTTCCACGCTCTCCCGGGTGAAATAGGGGATGGAGACGAAGGAGAGCAGGGTCCGAAGGTTCTCCTCAAAATGCTCGGTGGACTCAAAATAATAGCCGGTGATGGCGTTGCTGGTAAAGGCGTTGGGGGAGGCCCCGTTGGCCGTCAGCTGCTGGAGCGCGTTGCCCTCTCTGGTGTCGAACATCTTGTGCTCCAAGTAGTGGGCCACTCCGGCGGGGGTGTCATGCCAGGTCCCGTTCAGCCGGAAGCGCAGGTCCATCCCGCCGTAGCTGGTGGCGAAGAAGGCGTACTTCTTTTGAAAGTCCGGCTTGGGGAAGACGAACACATTCAGCCCGTTGTCCAGGACCTGGTGGAACATCTCCTCCCCGATCCGCTCAAATCTGATCTGCTCCATGGCCTCAGTCCTCCTGTCCCTTCAGAAAATACACGGTGTCCAGCTCCAGCCTCCGGGCGGCCGCGGCCACCTGCTCCCGGGTGACGGAGGCCAGGCGTCCGGCCAGCTCCTCCACGCCGGTGTCCAGACCGGCGGCCGCCTGGCCCAGCCAGAATTCCTCCAGCCGCCCCTGGTCGTCCAGGGTGGACAGATGGCCGCTGATCAGGGTGCGGCGGGCTCCCTCCAGCTCCCAGTCCTCGATCTCGCCCCGGCGGATGGCCTCCAGCTGGGCCAGGATCTCATCCTTGGCCTGCTGGTACTTGTCAAATTCAATGCCGGAGGACACCAGCACCAGCCCCTTCATCTTCTCCAGCACGGAGCTGGCGTAGTAGCAGAGGGACAGCTTCTCCCGCACATTCAAAAACAGCTTGGACAGGGGCGTCCCGCCGAAGATAGCGTTGCACAGCACCAGGGCGGGGTACTCCTCCTCCCAGCAGGTGATGCCGCCGGTGCGGAAGCCCAGGGCCAGCTTGCCCTGGGATACCTCCAGGCGCTCCTCCACCAGCTGGGGCTCCGGTCCGGCGTGGAGGCGAACCTCGCACTCGGGCTCCAGGCGTTCCTCCTCCCGGGACAGCCCGGACAGGGCGGCGGTCAGCGCCCGGGCGGCCCGCTCCGGCTGGGCGGAGCCGCAGTAGTATACCTCGATCTCCGCTGTGCGGAGCAGCTGCTGATACCGGGCCCACAGGCTCTCCGGGGTGATGGCGGCGGCGTGGGACTCATCCCCCAGCTTGTCCACGCCGAAGGCCTCCTCCCGGCACATCAGCTGGCACAGACGGGCGCTGGCGTAGCGGCGCTTGTCGTTCACCTGGGCCCGGATCCGGTCGATCAGATTGTTTTGCTCCTGCCGGACATAGTCGGGCAGGAAGCCTTCTCCCTCGGTCCGGGGGGAGAGGAGCAGCTCGCCCAGCAGGGCGGCGGCGGGCTCCAGAATGGGCTCCCCCTCCAGAGCATACGCGTCATCCAGAAAGCTGGCCACAAAGCCCACGCACTGGGTCTCTCCCTTTTTGCGGACCACCGGCTCGATGGCCCCGCCATACAGCTCGTCCAGAGCGGCGGAGAGGGCCTCCAGATCCGGGTGAGAGGCGGTGCCCCGGCGGAGCACCGCAGGGATCAGGGCGTTGGCCGCCGCGGTCTCCCGCTCCAGCGGCGTCAGCATGGTCAGCCCCAAATAGGAGCTTTTGAATTTATCGGTGTGGATGGCGCGCAGCCACACACCGGGCATCAGTTCCCGTCGTGTTACCTGAGTCATCGGCGTTTTCCTTTCTTCGGGGCGCTCCCCGTGTCGGCGCTTGCTCCTAGCATGGACCGGAGAAGGCGGTCTCATGCGACCGGCCCTCCGGTTTGGCGCGGGCGGAGCTTCTGATGGGCGCTCCGGTCCGCGGGCCGGGACTGGACAGCAGGCCATCGCAGCCGCGATGGCAGATATTATACCATGTATTTCAGAAAAAGCAAAGACTTCGGCGGGACCCGCCGCCAGTCCCGGACTTTTTCAGGTTTCGGTTGTCAAATCCCTGTTTGCGTGGTACAATAACAAAAAATACCCGAGCAGGAATCGTAACGTATTATAAGGAGCGTGACCATCCGTGAGTGAGAACAAGGACTATGTCTCCCGCTCTGACGAGCTGGGCAATATCCATATTTCTGAAGAAGTGCTGGCCGGCATTGCCGCCGCCGCCACCCTGGAGGTGGAGGGGGTCAGCGGTCTGGCCGCCAACCTGGGCAGCGACATTGCCGAGCTGCTGGGCAAAAAGACGCTGGCGAAGGGCGTCCACATCCAGATGACGGATGAGACGGTGACTGCCGAGCTGTCCATTCTGGTGGCCTATGGCCACACCATCCCCGAGGTGGGCAAGGCGGTGCAGGACGCGGTGAAAACCGCCGTGGAGTCCATGACCGGCCTGGAGATCGCCGCCGTGAACGTCAACGTGGGCGGGATCACCTTCCCCGCCGCAGCCAAGGCCTGATCGCAAATAAGAAAATGAGCCGGACGCCTGCATCAGCAGACGCCCGGCTCATTTTGTATGCGGAGTTGGCTTGCGCCGCCGCTCTGTCAGTGGAATTGAAACAGCTCCTCCACCGTACAGCCGAACACATTGGCGATGTCCATGGCCAGCTTGAGGGAGGGGTTGTACCTCCCGTTTTCCAGATTTCCAATGGTCTCCCGCCGGACTCCCACCTTTTGGGCCAGCTCCTCCTGGCTCAGCTTGTCCCGGGCCCGGTACTCCCGAAGCTTTGTGGTCAGGCTCATAGGCTTCCCCGGGCCTCCTTCCACTCCAGCCAGCTGTGGTACAGGCAGAAGAGGATGATGGACAGGCCAAAGCTCAGTCCCAGCGCCTGGGGCATGGGGCTGCGGTCCGGGGACAGGAAATGGAAGAACAGCAGCAGGGGGCCAAGCAGGGTACATTCCGCCACAAAGGCGGCGGTGGCCGCCTGGCGGAGCGTGAGGAGGAACAGCTCGTCAGGATTGACCCAGAAATAGCGGAGAAAGACCAGAAAACCCAAAAATCCCAGGAAAGCCGGGTCTCCGGTCGGCAGGAAGAGCAGGGACGCCAGAGCGGGGAGGGCCAGCAGGCCCATGCAGTTGAACGGGTGCTTCATGCGGAGGTCTCCTTTCTGATGCGATATATTTCTCGCATTTGATAAGCGAAATATATCACATCAGGAGATACTTGTCAAGAAGGATGTGCGAAAAATATCACAAAAAGAGGGCGGAGCGAGGGAGTCATATCCAACGGCCTGTCCACATAGGATGTAGGGCAAAGGCCGGTGATACGAAATATGGAAGAGAAGAAGATCCAAGGATTTGAACAGGCGGCGCGGGTCCTCCCGCTGCGTCTGAGGCAGGAGGCCATGGCCCTCCCAACGGAGCAGCGGACCCGGGTGGAGGAGCTGCGGCTGCGGTGGGGGCGGCCCATGACGGCGGTGCTGCCGGAGGGAGAGCGCCCCTTGGGAGGGGAGCCGGTGATGGGGCAGGAGCTGGAGCAGCTTCTGGAGCTGGCCAGCCGGGCCTCCTTCCACACTGTGGCCGACCAGCTCCGCCGGGGCTACCTCACCATAGAGGGGGGGCACCGGGTGGGGCTGTGCGGTACGGCGGTGGTCCGGGACGGGGAGCTGCGGGGGCTGCGCCGTCTGTCCTCGGCGGCGGTCCGGGTGGCACGGCAGGCGGTGGGGGCGGCCCGCCCGGTGTCGGACAGGCTGGTCCGGCGGGAGGGGACGCTGTACAGCACCCTGATCCTGGCGCCCCCGGGGGCGGGCAAGACCACGCTGCTCCGGGATCTGATCCGGGCGGCCTCAGACGGGGATGGCATGGCGCCCCAGCGGGTGGGCGTGGCCGACGAGCGGGGGGAGGTGGCCGCCCTGTGGAACGGGCGGCCACAGCTGGAGGTAGGGGGGCGCACCGATGTGCTGGAGGGCTGCCCCAAGGCGCTGGCCCTGATGCTCCTGCTGCGCTCCATGAATCCCCAGGTGCTGGCGGCGGATGAGATCACCGACCCGGAGGATGTGCGGGCTATGGTCTCTGCGGCGGGCTGCGGAGCGGCCCTGCTGGCCACCGCCCACGGCTGGGACCGCCGGGACCTGGAGGAGCGCCCCCTGTACCGGGAGCTGATGGCGGCGGGGGTGTTCCGGCGGCTGGTGCTCATCCGGCGGGAGGGGGACCGGCGGCGGTACGAAGTGGAGGAGCTGCTGTGATCCGGGCGCTGGGGGCGGCCATGGTGTCCTTTGGAGCGCTGTGGGCGGGCTGGCGGGCGGTGGAGGAGCTGAGAGGCAGGGTGCGGGCTGCGGAGGCGGTGATCGACGGTCTGGAGCTTCTGGAGCGGGAGCTGTGGGAGCGGGGGACCGCCCTGCCGGAGCTGCTGGAGGACCTGTCCGGCCGCACCCGGGAGCCGGCCAGCGCGCTGTTTTCCCAATGCGCCCGGGCCTGCCGGGAGCTGGACCGTGCCCCCTTCGGGGACAGCTGGCGGCGGCTGACCACGGAGCTGCCGGAACTGAGTCCGGAGGGACGGGCCGCGCTGCTCCCCCTGGGTGAGGTGCTGGGCCGCTATGAGGCCGACGGGCAGCGGGAGGCCCTGAAGCGGGCGGAGGAGGCCCTGGAGCGGGAGCGGGAACGGGCGGAGAAGGAGCGGGACCGCATGGGCCGGGTCTATCAGACATTGAGCCTGGCGGGCGGCGCGTTTCTTGTGATTTTGCTCCTGTGAGGAGCTATGATTACGAAAGAGGGGGAGCCAAATGGACGTGGACCTGATCTTTAAGATCGCGGCCATCGGCATCCTGGTGGCAGTGCTCAACCAGGTGCTGAGCCGGGCGGGGAGAGACGAGCAGGCTATGATGACCACCCTGGCCGGGCTGGTGGTGGTGCTGATGATGGTGGTGCGGGAGATCGCCGCCCTGTTCACCCTGGTCAAGACCCTGTTTCAGCTGTGATGGAGCCGGTGGAGCTGATGGGGAAGGCGGCGGCTGTGGCGGTGACCGCCGCCCTGTGCGGCGCGGTGCTCCGGCGGGGCGCGCCGGAGCTGGCCCTGATGCTGTCCCTGGCCGCTGGGGTGTGGATCCTTCTGGCGGCGTGGGACGGCCTGCGGGAGACGGCCCGCCTGATGGAGGATCTGGCCCTGCTGGCCGGACTGGACCGGGGTGTGGTGGAGCCTGTGCTCAAGACGGTGGTACTGTCGGTGGTGACAAAGCTTACCTCGGAGGTGTGCCGCTCCGCAGGGGAGGGCGGGATCGCCTCCTTTGTGGAGACGGCGGGAACGGTGCTGGCGCTGGCGGCGGCCCTGCCGCTGGTGCGGGGGGTGGTGGAGATGATGGCGGAGATGCTGATATGAGACGGTTGATTTTGACGCTGCTTCTGCTGTTTCCCCTGCTGGCCATACCCTGCGCCGGGGCGGAGGTCCCCTCCTTCCCGCAGGTGGACGAGCTGCTGGAAGAGGCGGAGGGATACGGCGTGGAGAAGACGGACAGCCTGGAGGACGGGGCAAGGAGCATTTTGAGCGCCGCCGGGGCGCAGCTGGACGGGCTGGTCCGGCGCAGCCTCCGGCTGGGGCTGAAGCTGATGGCGGTGGTCCTGCTGTGCGGCCTGGTAGAGGGCGTCTGCCTGGAGGGGCGGTCTGGCGGGCTCCAGGCGGTGGAGCTGGCCGGGGCCCTGGCGGTCACTGCCCTGACGGTGAGCGACATGACGGTGATGGTGGGCCTGGGGCGGGAGACCATCGCCAAAATGGACGATTTTTCCGGGCTGCTGCTGCCCGCCATGGCCGCCCTCACCGCGGCCACCGGAGGGGTCTCCGGCGCGGCGGTGCGGCAGGGGGCCACTGTGCTGTGCTCCAGCCTGCTCATCCGGGGGATCGACGGCCTGCTGGTCCCTATGCTGTACGCGTACATCGCGGCCTGCTGCGCCCACGCCGCTCTGGGCAGTGAAGGGCTGAAAAAGCTGGCCGCCCTGCTCAAGGGAACCATCGTCTTTCTGCTGACGGCGGGCCTGCTGGCCTTCGTGGGTTACCTTACCGCCAGCGGAGCCATCGCGGGCTCGGCGGATGCCGCGGCGGTAAAGGCGGCGAAAATGACCATCTCCCGGGCCATCCCCGTGGTGGGCGGGATCCTGTCCGACGCGGCGGAGACCGTGCTGGCCGGAGCGGGAGTCCTGCGGGGCACTGTGGGAGTGGTGGGGATGCTGGTGGTGCTGGCCATCTGCCTGGCGCCGTTTTTACAGCTGGCCCTCCACTATCTGACCTATAAGGGGGCGGCGGCCCTCACCGGGACGGTGGCGGGCTCCCGGCTCAGCGGCCTGATGGACAGCCTGGGCGGGGCCTTTGGCCTGATCCTGGGGATGACGGGGAGCTGTGCCCTAGTGCTGCTGTTCAGCATCGTCTCGGCCGTATCGGCGGTGATGGGATGATGGATCTGGTGGGGAACTGGCTGACCGGGGTGACGGCGGCGGCCATCCTGTGCGCCCTGGCCAACAGCCTGATGCCGGACGGACCGGTACGGCGGGTAGGGCGGCTGGCCTGTGGGCTGGCGGTGCTGGCGGCGGTGCTGGGGCCGGTGCTCCGGCTGGAGCCCATGGAGCCGGAGGCGTGGCTGGAGGAGTATGGACAGGTCATGGCGGTACAGCGGCAGGAGCTGGAGCAGACCCGGGCGGAGACGGCGTGCGCCGTCATAGAGCAGTCCTGCGCCGCATATATTGCGGACAAGGCGGCGGAGCTGGGGGCGGTATGTACGGCGCGGGTGACCTGCGCCGGAGAAGGAGGGGAGAACTGGCTCCCGGACCGGGTCACGGTCCGGGGAACGCTGACCCCGTCACAGCGGGAGGCCCTGTCCCGGGAGATCCGGACCGGGCTGGGGATCCCGGAGACACATCAAAGCTTTGAAACAGAGGAGGAGTCGCCGTGAAGATCTCATGGCCCAAGGGAATGGAGCGGTGGAAGGCGGTCCTGGAGCGCTACCGGTACGCGCTGCTGGTGGTCGCGGTCGGGGCGCTCCTGCTGCTGCTCCCCACAGGGGGGACCCAGCCCGCGGCGGAGGAGAGGCAGACGGACCGGGAGACGTTCTTTCAGCTGGAGGAGCTGGAGGAGAAGCTGGCCCGCACCCTGTCCAACATCCATGGGGCGGGGGAGACGGAGGTCATGCTGACCCTGAAGAGCGGCAGCCGGCAGGTCCTGGCCCAGGATACCCAGAGCCGGGGAGGGGGGGAGCGCAGCGTCTCTACTGTGACCCTGGGGCGTGGCTCAGGCAGCCAGGAGGTGGTCCCCCTCCAGACCGTGGCCCCTCAGTTCCGGGGGGCGCTGGTGGTATGCGCCGGCGGGGATGACCCGGGAGTGCGGCTCCAGGTGATCCGGGCGGTGTCCGCCCTGACGGGGCTGGGCAGCGACTGTATCACCGTTTGCCAGGGCGATCCATAGGGAGGACCGCGGCAGATGGGACGGCAGTGGAGGAAAACAGGATCCAAGTGGAACAAAATATTGTTAAAATGGAAGAATGGGAGGAGTTCAGCATGAAAACGAAGGGAAAAAACCTGCCTCAGCTGTGGAAGCGAAATATGGTGGTGGCGGCCATCGCGGTATTTGTGTGTGCGGCGGTCTATTTGAACTGGAACTATGAGCAGGAGGTGGGCAAGACCCTGGGGGAGTCCGCCATGGTGGGGAAGGAGGATCCGCTGGTGAGCGGCGGCTCCTCCGCCCCTGGTCCGGACGGGAGCGGCCAGACGGAGCAGAGCGACGGCGGCGGGACGGCCTCTGCGGGCGGGAGCTATTTTGACACCGCACGCCTCAACCGCCAGCAGTCCCGGGACAGCGCCCTTGCCCTGCTCCAGGAGGCCGCCGGGAAGGAGTCGGCGGACCAGACCCTGAAGGATGAGGCCAATGCCAGCATCCAGACCATGGCGGACTACACAGTGACGGAGGCCCAGATCGAAAATCTGGTCATTGCCAAGGGCTATACCGACTGCGTGGCCTTCATTGGGGAGAACGCCCTCAGTCTGGCGGTGGCCGCTCCGGAGGGCGGTCTGACCGACGCGGACACGGCGCGGATCGTGGACGTAGTCAACCAGACGGCGGGCTTCTCAGCGGACCAGGTGAAGATCATCGCGGTGGAGGAGTGAGACCGGCGGGCCGGAAATAACAGAGCGCCAGCTTGTCGAAAAAGCCGTTTCGACAAGCTGGCGCTCTGTTGAGTACGTTAAAAAATGGAGGGTGACAGTCTCAGCGCCCCGGAGAAGCGGTACTTCTCCGGGGCGCTCTGCTGTGTTTTACACTCGCTTGTTCTCTGAAGTGTTTTTCAAGTTCTGCTTTGTAAAGTTCCGCTCCTTCAGTAGTTTGGAGAGGGATTTGGAAGCGAACGTGGTGGCAACAGCTCTCTGTCAGGCGAGGCCAAAGAGGCGGCACAGAGGCACGGCAATCACGGAGCAGAAGATGGGGTTGAAAATATCCAGCACCAGCAGGCCAAAGGGAGGATATACGACCCAGCCTACGTTGGAAAAGCCGTGCTCCGCCATGACGGCCTTTTCATTGGCCATGGTGTTGGGTCCGTTGCCCAGCCCCATACCGATATGACCCGCGGCGATCACCGCCGCGTCATAGTTCCGGCCACAGGTGCGGAAGGTGATGAAATAGGCCCACAGACAGGTGAAGATAACCTGGGCGGCAAAGATGAGCACGAAGGGCCCGAATGCGCCTGCCAGCTTGGTGACATCAATGGTCATCATGGTCATGCCCAGAAAAATCTCGAGGCACAGATCGCCGAACGCGTCCAACTCCTCGGGCCGGACCTTCACATGGACGGCGTCCAAAATGTTGCGGACGATCACGCCGCCAATCATACAGCCGATGAAGTAGGGAAATTCGATATAGGGGATTCTGCCGGCCAGAATGGCGATATAGGAGCCCAGCCCGGCGGATACGATGATGAGACATACGCTGCTCAGGAGAGACTTCCCGTTCAGCGGGACAACGGCTTCAGTTTCAGACTCGTCCGTCCGCACCGTTCCGTGCAGATGGTAGCGCTTGATCAGCGCCCGGGCCACCGGTCCGCCGCACAGGCTGGCAAATACCATGCCGAAGGTGGCGCACATAACGGCCAGCACTACGGCATTTTCCGCACCCAGCGCTTCATAGGAGGGGGCGATGGCACTGGAGGTGCCCACGCCGCCCATCAGGGACAGAGAGCCCAGACCAAGGCCGTGGAGGGGGTGCATCCCCAGCAGAACAGCCAGAGCCACGCCCAGAATGTCCTGCCCCAGGATCAGTCCAATGGTGGTAATGGTAATCCCGATGCACACCTTACCGCCCTTTTTGATCAGGGCCCAGGATGCGGTCAAACCGACCCCTGTGAAGAAAATGTCCATGAACCACTCCTTCAGAACAGCGACCTCAAAGTGGACGGACAGCAGGCCGGCGCTCCGCAGGACACCGAGGATGAAGCTGACCATCAGGCCGGCCACGATCACGCCGGGGATACAATAGGTCTGAAAAAATTTGACCCGTTTTACAACGGCGCGGCCCACCATGGCCACGAGGGCGGCCAGAGCGGCGCTTTGCATCACATCAAAGCTGACTTCCAGCATATCAAAAATGACCTCCTTCAACGATTTCACACACATTGGTACAGCGGCGCATCTGCGCTGCACGCCCGGCCGCTGTGGATGGGGGTGACAGAGCCGGGGCAGGGAAGGACTCCATGGCGTCATCCAAATGCCCCAATTTCTGACGCGGTAGATTATACCATGGTTCGACAGGAACACAAGAATCTGCGCTGTTAAGATTTTGATCCTTGATATAAAGATTCTGTTATAGTTTGCCCGGAAATTGACATTTACTTCCGTACTGAAAAAAGGGGCGGAAAAGCGGACACGGAGGGCACGGGGTGAATATATTTTTGTAATATTCAAAATCTTATTCATATTTATTCAAATTTTACGGAAGAAAACCAAAGCGATAAGTATAATTATGCAAAACAGCTCTTGAAATCCCATCCAAAGAGTGGTAGACTGTCCCCAATAAAACACGGCGGCCCCGTGACCGGGTGTTCCGCCCAATTTTGGAGGGAAACGAAATGTCTGAAATCAAAAAAGTTGTGCTGGCCTATTCCGGCGGCCTGGATACGTCCATCATCATCCCCTGGCTGAAGGAGAACTACAATAACCCGGAGATCATCGCGGTCTCCGCCGACGTGGGGCAGGGGGACGAACTTGATGGCCTGGAGGAGAAGGCCATCAAGACCGGCGCTTCCAAGCTGTACATCGAGGATCTGACCGATGAGATGGTGGATGAGGTCATCATCCCCTCCATGATGATGGGGGCCAAGTACGAGGACTATCTGCTGGGCACCGCCTTCGCCCGGCCCATCATCGGCAAGCGGCTGGTGGAGATCGCCAAGAAGGAGGGGGCTGACGCCATCTGCCACGGCTGTACCGGAAAGGGCAACGACCAGGTGCGGTTCGAGCTGGCCATCAAGCGCTTTGCCCCCGAGATGAAGATCATTGCCCCCTGGCGGGAGTGGGACATCAAGGGCCGGGACGAGGAGATCGACTATGCCGAGGCCCACAATGTCCCCCTGAAGATCAGCCGGGAGACCAATTACTCCAAGGACAAGAACCTGTGGCATCTGTCCCACGAGGGCCTGGATCTGGAGGACCCCGCCAACGAGCCCCAGTATGACAAGCCCGGCTTCCTGGAGATGGGCGTGTCCCCCGCCATGGCCCCCGATGCTCCCACTTATGTCACTCTGGACTTTGAGAAGGGCTGGCCTGTGGCCATTGACGGGGAGAAGATGAAGGCCAGCGACATCATCCGCAAGCTGAACAAGCTGGGCGGAGAGAACGGCGTCGGCCTGCTGGACATCGTGGAGAACCGGCTGGTGGGCATGAAGGACCGGGGCGTGTATGAGACTCCGGGCGGCACCATCCTCTACCGGGCCCACGAGGTGCTGGAGCAGATCACCATCGACAAGGACACCAAGCACATGAAGACCAAGCTGGCGGTGGACTTCGCCGACCTGATCTACAACGGCAAGTGGTTCACCCCCCTGCGGGAGGCCCTCACCGCCTTCGCCGTGGACACCCAGAAGCACGTTACCGGCACGGTGAAGCTGAAGCTCTATAAGGGCAACATCATCACCGCCGCCATCACCTCTCCTGAGACCCTGTACTCCGAGAATCTGGTCACCTTCGAGGAGAGCGACTACGATCAGAAGGACTCCCAGGGCTTCATCAACCTGTGGGGCCTTCCCGATAAGGTGCAGGCTCTGAGGGAGCAGGGCAAGCTCTGAGAGAGCAGGGATACCTGAACGAAGCGTCACAAGTCTTGGTATCGAATTAAGAGCGGCGGGGGCAAGCCCCCGCCCTACCAAATTTTATGAAAGCAGGAGAGGAACCACTATGAAATTATGGGCTGGCCGGTTTCAAAAGGAGACCGATACATTGGTCAATGATTTTAACTCCTCCATCCAGTTTGACGCCCGGCTGTACAAGCAGGACATCGCCGGATCCATCGCCCATGCCCAGATGCTGGGCAAGCAGGGAATCGTTGAGGAGCATGAGGTGGAGCAGATCGTGGAGGGCCTGAAGGCCATCCTGGCGGACATTGAGGCGGACAAGGTTGAGTTCTCCGTGGACAACGAGGACATCCACATGAACATCGAGACCCTGCTCACCCAGCGCATCGGGGACGCGGGCAAGCGCCTGCACACCGCCCGCTCCCGGAACGACCAGGTGGCGGTGGACACCCGCCTGTATGTAAAGGAGGAGATCCCCGTCATCATCTCTATGATCCTGGACCTGGAGCAGGTGCTGGCGGAGAAGGCCAGGGAGCATACAGACACGGTGATGCCGGGCTACACCCACCTCCAGCGGGCCCAGCCCACCACCTTTGGACACTACATGATGGCCTACGCCAATATGTTCAAGCGGGATGTGACCCGTCTGGAGGACTGTCTGGAGCGGCTGGACGAGTGCCCCCTGGGAGCCGGAGCTCTGGCTACCACCACCTACCCGGTGGACCGGTTCCAGACGGCCAAGGCCCTGGGCTTCCGGAAGCCCACCGACAACTCCATGGACTCGGTCTCCGACCGGGACTACGCCATTGAACTGCTCTCCGCCCTGTCCATTTTGATGATGCACCTGTCCCGGTTCTCGGAGGAGATCATCCTCTGGTGCTCCTGGGAGTTCAAGTTTGTGGATCTGGACGACGCCTATTCCACCGGCTCCTCCATCATGCCCCAGAAGAAGAACCCCGATGTGGCCGAGCTGGTCCGGGGCAAGACCGGCCGGGTGTACGGCGACCTCATCACCCTGCTGACCATGATGAAGGGGCTGCCTCTGGCCTATAACAAGGATATGCAGGAGGACAAGGAGGCCCTGTTTGACGCCATCGACACCGTGGAGGTGTGCCTGCCTGTCTTTGCCGCCATGGTGAACACCCTGTCCGTCCGGCGGCACAACATGGAGCGGGCGGCTGCGGGCGGCTTTATCAACGCCACCGACTGTGCCGATTACCTGGTGAAAAAGGGGATGCCCTTCCGGGAGGCCTATATGATCGTGGGCCGGCTGGTCAATCTGTGCATCAAGAACCACGAGACCCTGGATACCCTGACCCTCCG
Source organism: Clostridiales bacterium (assembly GCA_902363045.1). Classification (GTDB taxonomy): domain Bacteria; phylum Bacillota; class Clostridia; order Oscillospirales; family Oscillospiraceae; genus Lawsonibacter. Next base: position 11,243 of record CABIYX010000012.1, on the reverse strand, counting down.
GGATTTCCGGGCCATCTCCGAGCTGTTCGACGAGGGTGTGTATGAAGCCATGGCCCTGAAAAACTGCGTCAATGGGAGAAAAGTCTACGGCGGCCCATCTAAGGTTGCAGTTATGGAGCAGGTCGAGCAGATCGAAGCGTTTGTGGCAGAGCGGAAGGGGTAAGCCGCCGGAGACTTTCGTTTCCCCCGCCAACGGCGGGGCGTTCTGGGCCGGCAGAGATCCCGGCCTGCCCATTGTGGATCGTGGGAAAACGCGGTACAATGGGGGTGGAGAAGGCCGGGCTGTCCGGACTTCTTACATCGAAGCAAAGGACGGATCTGTGATGGCGGGAAAACCGAAGATCTTTATTGATGGAAAAGGCGGCGTGGTGGGGGCGAAGATCGCTTCCATGCTGTCCCGGCGGGATGACCTGGAGCTGCTGCGCATCGACCCGGAGAAGCGCCGGGATGTGGAGGAGCGGAAGAAGCTGCTGAATATGGCGGATCTGGCGCTGCTCTGCCTCCCCAGCGAGACCGCACGGGAGACCCCCGCCCTGGTGGAGAACCCCGGGACCCGTCTGCTGGACGCATCTCCGGCCCACCGGACCACAGAGGGCTGGGTGTACGGCTTTCCTGAGCTGCTCCCCGGCCAGCGCCAGCGGATCCGCTTTTCCAAGCGGGTGGCCAATCCGGGATGCCACGCGTCCGGCTTCCTCTCCATCGCGGCCCCGCTGGTGAAGCTGGGGGTACTGCCTCCGGACTACCCGGTGACCTGCTTTTCCATCACGGGCTACTCCGGCGGGGGAAAAGAGATGATCGCCGAATTTCAGGACCCGGACCGGGATCCGGCTCTTGCGGCCCCCAGCCTGTACGCCCTGGGGCTGGACCACAGCCACCTGAACGAGATGCAGCACATCGCCGGTCTGGACCACCCCCCGGTGTTTACCCCGATTTTAAGCGATATGTACAGCGGGATGTCCACGTCTGTCCCCCTTCAGAACCGTCTGCTCCGGGGACATCCCACGGCGGAGGACGTGTGCGAGATGATGGCGTCCTACTATGAGGGGCAGGCCCTGGTGACTGTGGCCCCCTTTGGAAAAAACGGTCCCCGGCTGGCTTCCAACGCCTTCGCCGGGACAGACCGGCTGGAGATCACCGTATGCGGCCATGGAGAGCAGACCCTGCTCACCGCCCGGTTTGACAATCTGGGCAAGGGCGTGGCCGCGGCGGCGGTACAGAATCTGAATTTGATGCTGGGCTTTCCGGAGACGGAGGGACTGGACCTGAGCGGACCGGAAAGACCCTGAGCAGGAGGAGAATACACAATGTCCAATACCCATCTGGATCGCGCGAAGATCTTAACAGAGGCGCTGCCCTATATCCAGCGCTACAACGGGAAGATCGTGGTGGTCAACTGCGGCGGCGTAGCTATGGACGCGGAGCTGCGGGATGCGATTGCCACAGATATTACCATGCTCCGTCTGGTAGGTATCAAGGTGGTGCTGGTCCACGGCATCGGCCCTGAGGTGAAGCAGGCCCTGGCCCAGTCCGGCCGGGAGCTGGTCCAGAAGGAGGGGGTCTATCAGATCGGGCCGGAGGCCATGGAGATCCTTCAGGAGGTCCTGTGCGGCAAGGTGAACAAGAGCCTGGTGGCCACCCTGAACAAGCTGGGCTCCAAGTCCATCGGCCTGTGCGGCATTGACGGCGGCCTGATGACCGCCCGGGCGGCTGAAGGCTGCACCGGCGAGCTGGTCCGGGTGGACAGCGCCATCCTGGAGACCTTCCTGGCCCAGGATTACACCCCTGTCGTGGCCGCGGTGGCCCAGGGAGCGGACGGCGGCGAGGTGGTGTACAGCGTCAGCGCCAACCTCACCGCCGCCCGGCTGGCGGTGGCCCTGAAGGCGGAGAAGCTGATCCACCTGGTGGAGAGCACCAAGCTCCTGCGGGATCCCGCAGCCCCCGAGGCCCCCATCCCGGAGCTGGAGCTGTCCCAGGTCCCCGCCATGATCCGCAGCGGCGTGATCCCGCCGGAGATGGCGCTGAAGGCGAATTGCAGCGTGGAGGCGGTGCGCTCCGGCGTACGGTCCGCCACTTTGCTGGACGGGAGCGTGCCCCACGCCATCCTGTTGGAGCTGCTGTCCGACGAGGGTATCGGTACGATGCTGACCCATTAAGAGGAAAAGGTGATCTCAGATGAAAAAAGACCTGCTGAAGCTGCTTGACCTGTCCAAAGAGGATATTTTGAAGATCCTGAATACCGCGGACCAGCTGAAATTCAGCCAGAAGCACGGTATTGCCCATGATAAGCTGAAGGGCAAGACCCTGGCTATGATCTTCGAGAAAAATTCCACCCGCACCCGCGTCTCCTTTGAGACCGGAATGTATCAGCTGGGCGGCCACGCCCTGTTCCTCTCCAGCAAGGAGAGCCAGATCGGCCGGGGCGAGCCGGTGGAGGACACCGCCCGGGTGTTGCTGCGGTACTGCGACGGTATTATGATCCGCACCTTTGCCCAGGAGGAGGTGGAGACCCTGGCGGCCCACGCCAACATCCCGGTGATCAACGGCCTGACGGATTTCTGCCACCCCTGCCAGGTGCTGGCCGACCTGATGACGGTCCGGGAGCACAAGGCGGTGCTGGAGGGGCTGAAGATGTGCTACATCGGCGACGGCAACAACATGGCCAACTCCCTCATCGTGGGCGGCCTGAAGGTGGGGATGGAGGTGGCTGTGGCCTGCCCCGAGGGCTATGAGCCCCACCCCGACGTGCTGGCCTTTGCCAAGAGCGACCCCAGCTTCCGCTTTACTCTCTGCCGGGATCCCAGGCAGGCCGCTGTGGGCGCTGACGTGGTGTTCACCGACGTGTGGGCCTCCATGGGCCAGGAGGAAGAAAAGGCGGTCCGGGAGCAGGCCTTTGCCGGCTATCAGATCAACCGGGAGCTGATGGCGGGCACCAACCCCGGCTGCATGGTGCAGCACTGCCTCCCCGCCCACCGGGGGGAGGAGATCACCGCGGATGTGTTCGAGGAGCACGCGGAAGAGATTTTTGACGAGGCGGAGAACCGTCTCCATGCCCAAAAGGCGGTCATGTATCTGCTGATGGGCGGCGAGGAATAACAGAATGCGGCGGCCCGGTCCGGGCCGCCGCATTTTACATCCGCTTCGGATTCCCCCTTTACAGCAGAGGGGGCGGGTGGTAAGATAAAGGGCAAGATCAGAGAGGATCGGGAAGTGAAGCCTATGTTCTGGCTGGCGCTGATATGGATCCTGCTACTTCTGTGCGGGGGCCTGTGGGTGATGGCAACAGGAGGGCGGCGGAACCACCCCAAGTGGGCGGTGTTCCGCCGGTTTCGGTATGCCCACCGGGGCCTCCACGACCGGGAGGCCGGGATCCCGGAAAACTCCCTGCCCGCCTTCCGGCGCGCGTTGGAGCGTGGCTATGGGGTGGAGCTGGACGTCCATCTTACCGGAGACGGGCGGCTGGCGGTGATCCATGACAAAAATTTAAAGCGTACTGCTGGGGTGGACGCGGAGGTATCCGGCCTGTCGGCTGCGGAACTCAAGACATTCCGCTTGGAGGGGACCGGAGAGACCATCCCCCTGCTGGAGGAGGTGCTGCCCATGTTCCAGGGAGGGCCTCCCCTTCTGGTGGAACTGAAGGCGGATTACTACGACGTCAGCGAGTTGGTGGAGACGGCAGTGAACACCCTGGACCAGTTCCGGGTAAACTATTGCATCGAATCCTTCCATCCCGGCGTAGTCCGCTGGCTGCGCCTCCACCGTCCAGATGTATGCCGGGGGCAGCTCTCCCAGGATTTCTGGCGGCTTCGGGGGGCGCTGTCCTGGTGGCAGGCCCTTGTGATGGCGGGCCTGCTGTCTAATGTCCTGACCAGGCCCGACTTCATCTCCTTCCACTGGGAGCACCGGATGCTGCCCGCGGTGTGGCTGTGCAAGAAGCTGCACCGCCTGCCGGTCTTTTGCTGGACGGTGACCGACCCGGAGGAGATGGCCCAGCTGGAGCGGGAAGGATTTCTGGTGATCTTTGAGGGCTTTCAGCCGGAGGCCCGGCCCTCCGAAGTGAGAAGAAGACGATAAAAGAACGGCCGCATCCCGCCTGTGGATGCGGCCGTCAAGCCTTAAAGCGTATCCTTGGTGATAGAGAGCAGGACCGCAGAGACGGTGCCCTCCTCTGGGTCCAGTGCCCCGGTATAAGTGACCGTGACCGGGTCCCCGGGAATCAGCCCGGAGACGTCCACGCCGTTGCGCTCGAACCGGTAATATTCTCCGCCGGAGGCCAGGACCAGACAGTCCGCCTCCGGTTCCAGGCGGTCCAGCGCCCCCCGCAGGGAGGAGACCTGGGAGAGGGAGGTGGAGACTGTGGAGACCTGAGAGGCGGAGGCGCTTTGATCGCCGGGGGGCAGGGGAGTGCAGCCGGAGCAGAGCAGGGCGGCGGCCAGACTGAGGGTGAGGGCTTCTCCGGGCAGACGGACAGCTTGCATGGACATTCCTCCGAACAAGGACCCGCGGCCAGCGGCGGCGGGCATCATTTGGTATCCTGAGCGTAGCACAAGGGGCGGGCGGGCGCAAGAGCCTGGAAGGAATCTTCATAGATCTTTAAGAATTGAAACATGGCAAACAATAAAAAATCCTCTTGACATATTAGTTAGCTTATGCTAATCTATGGGTGGTTAGAGACGAGAGACCAAAAGCCCCCTCCTCACACCTCCCTGCTTTCTTCCCACAACTTGGCTTTTTCACATCTCTCTGGCCACCATGTTCCGGCAGGAAGGGCATCATTCCCCCGGACTCCCCGGCTGTGCGCATACACACAGCCGGGGGCTTTTTTCTTTTGGACGCGGCGGAGCCGTCCGGGTATGTTGACGGGCGGGGGAGGGCATGGTATAGTGATACAGAGTATCGCGGAAAGAATCAGACGGGAATGGAGTATCGTATGCCGAAGAAGTGGATGCAGAGTGTTTTGATGATCGTTACCTACACAGTGCTGCTGGTGCTGGCCCTGGTGAAATTTGACTGGATTCTGGCGCTGCTGGGGCAGGTGCTGTCCAGCTGTAAGCCGCTGTTTATGGGCTTTGCCATCGCCTTTGTGCTCAACCGGCCCTGCGCCTTTTTTTGCCGGAACTATGAGCGCAACCTGGGCCCGAGATGGAAGAAGCTGGGCCGGCCCCTGGCGGTGTTCACCTCCTATCTGGTGCTGATCGCGGCCATCGTGGCCCTGTTCTCCTTCATCCTGCCCCAGGTGGGGCGGAGTCTGCGCACCTTTGCGGGCAGTCTGAACGGCTATATCGCGAATCTCCAACTGCTTCTGAACCAGGCGGCGGCCTATCTGGACTGGGAGGCCCTGGACTTGACCAGCCTGAACAGCTATCTGCGGGAGGTGCTGGAGGGCCTGCTGGCCAGCATTACCAACGCGGCCACCCATGTAATGACGGTGACCACCAGCATCATCTCCATGTTTGTCACCCTTGTGCTGGCGGTGGTGTTCTCCATCTATATGCTGGCAGGGAAGGAGACCCTGCTGAGCCAGGGGCGGAGGGTGCTGCGGGCCTATCTGCCCGCCCGGTATGCTGGGGCAGTGAGTGATGTGATCCGGCTGACGGCGACCATCTTCACCAGCTTTGTCTCCGGACAGCTCATCGAGGCGTGTATCCTGGGCGGCCTGTGCGCCATGGGCACCTTCTTTATCCAGGCGGATTACGCCCCCCTCATTGGTGTGATCGTGGGGGTGTCCGCCCTGATCCCGGTGGCGGGAGCCTATATCGGGGCCATTCTCTCCGCCTTCCTGCTGGTGATGGTCTCTCCGGTGCGGGCACTGGTGTTTTTGATCTTCCTGTCTATCCTCCAGCAGATCGAGGGAAATGTGATCTATCCCCGGGTGGTGGGTACCTCCATCGGTCTGCCTGGAATCTGGGTGCTGACGGCGGTGACAGTGGGCGGCGGCCTGTTCGGCCTGCTGGGTGTGCTGCTCAGCGTACCGGTGGCCTCGGTGCTGTACGCCCTGCTCCGCCGGGATGTGGGCAGACGGCTGGGCTCCGAACAGGAGGAGCCAGCTCCGAAGGGTGCAGAAGAACCATAAAGTAAAAAATGGCATCCGGATCCCGGACGCCATTTTTTTGATTTGATTTCACTGCCTGTTTGTCATGTTCCGGCAGAATCGTTTTCGGCCGGCTCAGCCCTCCTGCTGGAACAGCCCTACCAGGGCACTGGCGCCGATGCGGTCGGCCCCCGCGTCCAGCATGGCCTGGGCCTGCTGGAAGGTGCGGATGCCTCCGGCGGCCTTGACACGCACATCAGGGCTGATCCGCTCCCGGAAGAATTTTACGTCCTCCACGGTGGCCCCTCCGGAGGAGAAGCCGGTGGAGGTCTTGATGAAGTCCGCCCCGGACATGGAGACGATGCGGCAGGCGGCGGCCTTCTCTTCCTGGGTCAGCTGGCAGGCCTCGACGATCACCTTCAGGATGTGGCCGCCGCAGGAGGCCTTGACCGCCCGGATCTCCGCCAGGACGCCCTCCCAGTCGCCGGCCTTTGCAAGGCCCAGATCCATGACCATGTCGATCTCGTCCGCGCCATTGCGGATGGCGTCCTCCGTCTCAAAGACCTTGACCTCGGGGGTGGCATAGCCGTTGGGAAAGCCCACCACCGTACAGAGTTTCAGACGCTGGCCCACATAGCCCGCGGCGCGGCTCACATACCGGGGCGGGATACAGACGGAGGCGGTCCCGAAGGCCAGACCCTCGTCGCACAGCTTCTGTACCTGATCCCAGGTGGCGGTGGGGGTCAGCAGGGTGTGGTCCACCCGCTTGAGCAGTTCCTTATGGTCCATAGCTGGATCCTCCTCATGGAGGGGCGGATGAGTACATCCACCCGAAAATAATAAAATCCAATTTATTTTACCCCTTATGCAGCTCTGTGTCTATCCCAAATTTGCTGAAAAAGACAGACCGAAGAAACTCCGGTCTGTCTTGTGTCGGTCAGCTTTTGTCGTTTTGTTCAGAAATGGTGGGGTGCACCGTGTTACATACGGATATGTGATGCAAATCAGCGAGCAGCCAAAAGGGCCTCCACCTTGTCAGTGTGCTCCCAGGGAAGATCCAGGTCATCCCGGCCGAAGTGGCCGTAGGCGGCCAGTTGGCGGTAGATGGGGCGGCGCAGATCCAGATCCCGGATGATAGCGGCGGGGCGGAGGTCAAAGACAGAATCCACCATGTCGGACAGGTGCTCATCGGACACCGTTCCAGTGCCGAAGGTATCCACACGGACGGAGACCGGCTTGGCCACGCCGATGGCATAGGCCAGCTGGACCTGGCAGCGCTTGGCCAGACCGGCGGCCACCACGTTCTTGGCCACCCAGCGGGCGGCATAGGCCGCGGAGCGGTCCACCTTGGTGGGATCTTTGCCGGAGAAGGCGCCGCCGCCGTGGGGGGCGCTGCCGCCGTAGGTGTCCACGATGATCTTCCGGCCAGTGAGCCCGGAGTCGCCCTGAGGACCGCCCACCACGAAGCGGCCGGTGGGGTTGACATAGATCTTGGTGTCGTTGTCCATCAGGCTGGCGGGGATGGTGGGCCGGATGACCAGGTCGATGATGTCACGGCGGATCTGGTCCAGCGCCACCTCGGGGCCGTGCTGGGTGGAGACCACCACTGCGTCAATGCGCAGGGGGCGGTCCTCCTGGTCGTACTCCACCGTGACCTGGGTCTTTCCGTCGGGGCGCAGATAGTCCACCAGGCCCTCCTTGCGGATCTGGGTCAGGCGGCGGGCCAGCTTCTGGGCCAGGGAGATGGGAAGGGGCATATACTCCTGGGTCTCGTCACAGGCGTAGCCGAACATCATGCCCTGGTCGCCGGCGCCGTTGTCCAGGCCGTCGTCCTGTACGCCCTCCTTCACCTCCAGGCATTTGTCCACGCCCAGGGCGATGTCGGGGGACTGCTCATCGATGGAGGTGATCACGGCGCAGGTGTCACAGTCAAAGCCGAACTTGGCGCGGTCATAGCCGATGTCCCGCACCACATCCCGGGCCACCCGGGGGATGTCCACATAACAGCTGGTGGTGATCTCGCCCATCACATGGATCAGGCCGGTGGTCACCGTGGTCTCGCAGGCCACACGGGCCATGGGATCCTTCTCCAGGATGGCGTCCAGCACCGCGTCGGAGATCTGGTCGCAGATCTTGTCGGGATGCCCCTCGGTCACAGATTCAGAGGTAAAAAGTTTCTTAGCCATGTTCTGCATTCCTTTCTGTCTTGGCTGCAAGTAAAAAACGCTCCGCCGGGCGGCGGAGCGTTCTGCATACTCTGCGCCCTCATCTTTCGATCCACTGCCGCCGGATTTGGCACCTTGCGGTCTCCCACAGGTTGCCGGGCTTCATCGGGCCGTTCCCTCCGCCACTCTTGATAAGGTCATTTAATTTTACAGCCCTATATTATATCAGAATTTTCCGGTCTGTCAACAGTGAAAAATCAAAAAATTTAGGGAAAAGGGACATTAAGAAATCCTAGAATCAAAAGTAAGGATCAGGAGAACACATAAGAACCAGGAGAGTGAAAGGAAAATCATAGCTGCACCGAAAATTTTTGAAATATTTGGATACTTTTTTGTGAGTGGGTGATCAAACATAGTAAAAAGATCCTTTTTGCGAAAGAGCATTCCAACAGCACAAAATATCAGCGCTGCAATGGTGAAAATGACCACGCATATTGATTTTCTGTTCAACGCCAAGCCCCCTTACATAGCTGAACTCAAAGAATGTTCAGGTGCTGGAAAGTTGGGAGATAACTATGGTATAGCAGGATACAAACGCAATTCTCCTCTGTGACCTGCTTTCTTTTTCAAAGAAAGCAGGTCAGTCCCAGCCGGTGAGATAAGCCTCCTGCTCCGGGGTGAGGGAGTCAATGGCCAGCCCCATGGCGGCCAGCTTGACGCGGCCGATCTGGTCGTCGATCTCCGCCGGGACGTTGTAGACCTTTTTCTCCAGGCTTTGGGCGTGCTTGGCCATCCACTCCAGGGACAGGGCCTGGACGGCGAAGGACATATCCATGATCTCCGCCGGGTGGCCGTTGCCCGCGGCCAGGTTCACCAGGCGGCCCTCGGCCAGCACATTGAGGATGCGGCCATCCGGGAGGCGGAACCCCTCGATATTCTGACGCCGGGGGAAGCGCTCCTCCGCCAGGCGGCCCAGAGCGGCCACGTCCACCTCGCAGTCAAAGTGGCCGGAGTTGCACAGGATGGCGTTGTGCTTCATCATCCGGAAGTGGCGCTCCACGATCACGTCCTTGCAGCCGGTGGCGGTGACAAAGATGTCCCCATATTTTGCGGCCTCGTCCATGGGCATGACCCGGAAGTTCTCCATGGTGGCCTCCAGAGCCTTGAAGGGGTCCACCTCGGTGACGATCACATCGGCCCCCATGCCTTTGGCCCGCATGGCGATGCCCTTGCCGCACCAGCCGTAGCCCGCCACTACCACGGTCTTGCCCGCCACCATCAGGTTGGTGGTGTGCATAATGGCGTCCCAGGAGGACTGGCCGGTGCCGTACTTGTTGTCGTAGTAGTGCTTTGCCTTGGCGTCATTCACCGCCATCATGGGGCAGGGGAGGATCCCGGCCCGCTCTCTGGCGTAGAGGCGGTGGATGCCGGTGGTGGTCTCCTCACAGCCGCCCAGGAGCCGGTCTCCATAGGCGGCGCACTTGCCGCTGAGCAGGCTGATCAGGTCGCCGCCATCGTCTACGATCAGGTGGGGGCGGCACTTCAGGCTTTCGATCAGCAGATCCTCATAGCCCTGTATATCCACCCCGTGGATGCCGAAGGTCTCTACCCCCAGTTCCGCCATGGCGGCGGCCACATCGTCCTGGGTGGAGAGAGGGTTGCAACCGGTGAGATATACCTCTGCGCCGCCCTCCCGAAGGACCAAACCCAGATTGGCGGTCTTGGCCTCCAAATGGACGGAGACGGCGATGGTCAGCCCGGCAAAGGGCTTTTCACGGCGGAAGCGCTCCTCAATGCCGCTGAGGGCAGGCATAAAATCACGCACCCACTGGATCTTCTGATGGCCTGACGGGGCCAGGGACATATCCTTGACGATGCTCATGTATCTTCCTCACTTTTCTGTCTGACCGCAGCCGGGGCCGGCCGGTCTGAATTTATTCCAAGCTATTGTATCACGATTTCTGCCAAAGGAAAAGAAATGTTTACACTTTCGTCATGGACATTTTCCCGCAAAACGGGTACAATGCTATTCGTATGCTTTTGAACACTTTAAATAAAAGGAGGACTGTCCATGAAAGCCGTTTCACGCTGGCTGGACCGTTTCTGCTACGATCACCCCAATTTCGGTATCCCGAACCTGATGAAGTATATTGTCATTGGAAATGTGATGGTCTATTTTCTGGACCTGTTTTCCAGGGGGTACGCCTCCTGGATGCTGTCCTTTTCCAGTCCGCTGATCCTCCAAGGGCAGCTGTGGCGGGTGCTCTCCTTCATTTTTGTGCCCACCGGAGGGGGCTTTGTCCTGTGGTTTGTGATGACCACACTGTTTTACTACTACATTGGAAACGCGTTGGAGCGGCAGTGGGGCACCACACGGTTTACTGTGTTCTACGGCCTGGGGATCCTCCTCAATATCATCATGGGATTTGTGATGGGCAGCACCTCCATGTATTATATTAATATGTCCATGTTTTTCTCCTTCGCGACCCTGTATCCGGAGATGCAGGTGCTGCTCTTCGGGATCCTGCCCCTGAAGGTGAAGTGGCTGGCCTGGCTGGACGCAGCCCTGTTTGCCTATGACATCTTCTTCAGCATCTTCTCCCAGCAGTGGATCACTGCGGTCCTGCCTCTGGTGGCCCTGCTGAACTACTTCATCTTCTTCTGGGACGATCTGATGTCTGCGGTCCGCCGGACCGGACAGCGGGCCGCCTATCGGGCCAACCCCCAGACCATCAACTTCAAAAAGGCACAGAAGCAGGTTCAGGAGCGCCGGGGCTATCTCCACAAGTGCGCGGTCTGCGGCATTACGGACGCGGACGATCCGGACATGGAGTTCCGGTACTGCTCCAAGTGCAACGGCTACTACTGCTACTGCATGAAGCACATCAACGACCATGTCCATGTGGAGTAAGGTTGTATTTTCTCCGAAAATGTGCTAAGATTGTTGCGAAAAAAGGCGGTATTCCGCCATGAAAGTCTGCAAATAAAAAGTCAATAGGGAAATAAAGAAAAATTGAGGAGAGAAAAAGGGCATACCAAAAGCGGCCAGC
>CABIYX010000011.1:67227-84000 GCA_902363045.1 Clostridiales bacterium | reverse complement strand
GAAGCTTTATTATCTTCATTTTTTCTTCTTTGCTCCATTTTCGATGCGGAATCCCTTTCTTCCCCATCTTTTCACCTCTATTCCTATTTTAACAGATATAAAAAAGTAGACACTCACCCGCTTTGTGAGTGTCTACTTTTAGCTTACCAGATGCACAAAATTTTTTATCTCCCCCCGCTTATGACCGTCCGCCCCGCAAAAAACCGCCGCGGAACATTCCATTCCGCGGCGGTTCCCGTCTGTCTATCTGGATGCGTCCGGCCCGGCAATGATGGACAGGGCCTGGCGGTGGTTCCGGACCTCATTGACCTCATGGCTGCCGCCATACTCCCCGTCAATGGTCCAGGGAATGGGCTTCTCACTGAGGAAGCGGAGGCGGGCGGCGTGGAAGGAGAGCAGCGCGCCGCTCTCCTCCGCCGCGCCGGGGCGGAGCAGGGCCTGAAGTCCAGCTCCGATGTCGAAGATGTTCATGGGCTTGCGCACCAAGATGACCTCAAACAGGCCGTCATTCAGGTCCACGCGGTCAGTGGGCAGATTTTTGATCCCGCCCACGGAGTAGGTGTTGCACACCATGCCATAAAAAAAGTCGTCCTCAATGGTCTGGCCGTCGTACTCCAGCTTCAAATGGTAAGGCGTGATGGAGGGCAGGGACGCGATCCCCGCCATGATATAGGCCAGGTGGCCGAAGGTGTTTTTCAGCTCCTGTGGGGTATCATAGGCCACCTCCGTAAAGGCTCCGAAGGCGGCCACATAGACAAAGGGGCGGTCGTTGAGGGTACCGATGTCCCACTTCAGCGGAGGGGTGTCCCCGGCGGCCAGCTCCGCGGCCGGCTTATAGCCCTGTGGGATGCGGAGGGTGGCGGCGCAGTCGTTGGTGGAGCCGGAGGGGATATAGCCCAGCAGAGGCGGCTGAGGAAGAGCCAGCAGCCCGGCGGCCGTCTCGCTCAGCGTGCCGTCTCCGCCGCAGCAGACCACCCGGTCAAACTGAGGGGCCAGCTCCCGGGTGACCCGGGTAGCGTCCCCGGAGCCCTGGGTAGGATAGATGGTGACCAGCCAGCCCGCTTTGGTAAAGGCGTCCACGATGGTGGTCACATTTCCGGTGATAGCCCCCTTGCCGGAGGTCGGATTGTATACAAAAAGCAGCCGTTTCATAAAAAATTACCTCGAGATGCTATGATGTGCGGCGGCTGCCGCATTTTGGCCGGACGTCGTTCATTCTGTCCGTACAACTTCCAAAAGAAGAAGGACCTCATTCCTGACAGTCCGATATTATTATATGTATGTTCGCAAAAAAAGCAAGAAATTCCCGTAAACATTTTGAAAATTCTGTGACCGTTCCATTAAAAAAATGTAAATTTTCAGTTCAGAAACCCAAGCAGTGAACAATGAAACTTCAGAACAGATAGGCTGGGGGCTTGCGTCCGGAGCGGAAAACGGTTACAATGTGGGCAGAAAACGCCGGAGAAGCGGCGGCGGACAGGAGGAAACGCCTATGGAGGAGAGAACGGAGCGGCGTCCCGCGGTGCTGATCACTGGGGCGTCCCGGGGGATCGGCGCGGCGGCGGCCCGGCGGTTTGCTCAGGGCGGCTGGGATGTGGCGGTCAACTACTGCCGCTCCCGGGCGGCAGCGGAGGAGCTGGCGGCAGAGCTGCGGGCGTTGGGCGTCCATGCGGAGGCCCTCTCGGGGAATGTCTCTCAGCCGGAGGAGGCGGCCGCTCTGACCGCGGCCGCGGAGCGGGCCTTTGGCGGGCTGGACGCTCTGGTGTGCAACGCGGGCATCGCCGCGCCCCAGATGCTGCTCACCGATCTGAGTGCAGAGGACTGGCGGGAGCTGATGGGCACCAACCTGGACGGAGTGTTCCATATCCTGCGGGCGGCGGTCCCGGGCTTTGTCCGGCGGCAGGCGGGGAGCATCGTCACCATCTCCTCCATGTGGGGGATCACCGGCGGCTCCTGCGAGGCGGCCTACTCCGCCTCCAAGGCGGGGATCATTGGCCTGACCCGGGCCATGGCCAAGGAGCTGGGTCCCTCCCACATCCGGGTGAACTGTGTGGCCCCCGGAGTGATCGACACCGACATGAACCGCCACCTGAGCGCCGGGGATATGGACGCCTTGGCGGAGGAGACCCCCCTGGGACGCATCGGCCAGCCGGAGGAGGTGGCGGAGGCCATCTATTTTCTGGCCTCTCCCGCCGCCGGGTTCATCACCGGCCAAGTCCTTCCCGTAGACGGCGGAATGGTCATCGGCTGACCGGAGGGGCGGACACACCGCTCAGAAAACATATCAGAAAACATACTCCGCCCCGGGTTAAAAACCGGCAGGGCGGACAGAATGAACGAGGCATTGGAAGCTTGGAGAGGAGGACGGGGATGCGGCGCACAAAATTTGACTATCAATCCTACCACGGAAAAAGGACCGCCACAGACTGGCTGAAGTGGATCGCGCTGATTTTGGCCATTCTGGCCGCACTGGCGGTAGCTGTGCTGCTGTGGGGACAGAAATATTTCACTTACACAGACGAAGGACTCAGGCTGACCCTCCCCTTTCTCCAGCAGGAAGGCCACAAACCGGCCGACCCCGGCCAGGTAGATGTGGTGATTGAGGAAGAGCCGGAGCCGAAGGAGGACGCGTCCCATCCGGCGGAGCCTCTCCAGCCTGAGGAGGCCACTGCGGCGGCGGCAGTCCCCCTCTCCACCCTGCTGGACGGGAGCGCCGCCACCCTGGCGGAGCGGGCGGGGGCCAACAGCGTGGTGGTGGAGATGAAGGACGCCCAGGGGCGGCTGGGCTGGCAGTCGGAGCAGCCCCTGGACGGGGCGGCAAAACTGCCCGGGGCGGAGGCTCCCGGGATCAATGAGCAGCTGGCCGCCTGGAATCAGGGCAGCCTTGACACCATCGCCCGCCTATCCTGCTTCCGGGACGAGGCCCTGGGCTCCAACATGGCCCACACCATCCGCACCGGCAGCGGCTACCGCTGGAAGGACAGCGGCGGGCTGCACTGGGCCTCCCCCTCCGACCCGGAGGTGCGGGACTATTTGGTTGGTCTGATGGTGGAGCTGGCCCGGCTGGGCTTTGATGAAATCGTACTGGAGCACTGGGGCTATCCCGCCCAGTCGGACGGCCCTCTGGGCAACATCCAGTCGGGAGACCGATACCCCGCGGGGGAACTGGAGCCGGTTGCAGCCGCGTTCCTGGCTCAGGCCGCGGCCGCCCTAGAGCCCTATGACGTCCGCCTTTCTCTGGCGGTATCCGCCGGTCAGCTGTCCGGTGAGGATCCCGGCACAGGGCTGACAGCAGAGGCACTGAACGCCAGTGTGGACCGGATCTGGATGGAGGGCGGCCGGACAGAGGCTCTGGAAGCCCTGAACGCCTCCGGCGTGACCGGGGCGGAAGAGCGGCTGGTGTCCCGGAGCGGTGCCCTGGACCCGGAGGAGACCGGGGCCCAGTCAATTTGGGAGACAGATGACACACCTTGACAGTCACGAAGGAAACAGCACGGCGTACCCGTTGACGTACGCCGTGCTGTTCCTTAAAAAGCCGTCCACAGGAGCGGCTTCGCCTCCCTGACCGTTCCAATACAGGAACCTAAAACAGAAGGCAACTGCTTTTGCAGTTGCCTTCTGTTTGGCAGCGGGAGAAGGATTCGAACCCTCACAAACAGAGTCAGAGTCTGTCGTGCTACCCTTACACAATCCCGCTATTTCATTCAGTTGAGTTTTTTCAGCTCGTGTCCCTCAAGGACAGGTGCTATTATACCAGAGTCTCGAAAAATGTCAATAGGTTTTTTGAAATTTTTTAATTTTCAAAAATACCTTGAAACAGGCCGGCTCGGAACGGCCTCCGTCCCCCGTATCACGCCCCTTCTCCCGCGGAAAATTTCTCTCCAGGCGGTCCCCGCTCTTTTCAACGGGACGTAAAATATGGTACACTGGACACAGGTGATAAAGTTATGATACGAATTCAAAATATTCCCCTGTCTCTGGACGGGGATCTGGAGCAGCTGAGAAACACGGCGGCCCGTGCTCTGGGCGTCCGCCCGGGCACGCTGGAGTCGCTCACTCTGGTGCGCCAGTCCATCGACGCCCGAAAAAAACAAGACGTCCATTATGTCTATACAGTGGACGTATCCTTGCATACCGGTGAGGAGCAGGCGGTGGAGCGGGCCGGAAGCCGGAATGTCTCCCTGACGCTCCCCAGGCCGTATGTCTTTCCGGAGGTGCGGCGGCGCTCCTCCTCCATGCCCGTGGTGGTGGGCATGGGGCCGGCGGGCCTGTTCGCCGCCCTGTTCCTGGCCCGGAACGGGCTGCCCTGCGTGGTGCTGGAGCGGGGACAGGATGTGGACCGCCGCACCGCCCAGGTGGAGCGCTTCTGGAGCTCCGGGCTGCTGGATCCATCCTCCAATGTCCAGTTCGGCGAGGGCGGGGCCGGGACCTTCTCCGACGGGAAGCTTACCACCGGCACCCACGACCCCCGCATTTCCGCCGTCATCGACGCTCTGGTGGAGGCGGGGGCTCCGGAGGATGTCAAATGGTCCCACAAGCCCCACATCGGCACCGACATCCTCCGTCAGGTGGTCAAGCGCATCCGGCAGGAGCTGATCGCCCTGGGGTGCGATGTGCGCTTCGGCCACTGCCTGAGCGGGCTTGAGACCGGCTCCGGCGCGCTCTCCGGCGTGTGGATCTCCCACAGGGCGGAGCGGTACCGCCTGGACTGTGACGCTCTGGTGCTGGCCCCGGGTCACTCTGCCCGGGATACCTTCGCCATGCTCCATCAGGCGGGCGTACCCATGGAGCAGAAGAATTTCGCCGTGGGCGTGCGCATCGAGCAGGAGCAGGCGGCCATCTCCAGAGCTCAGTACGGCCCGGCCTGGGAGCGTCTTCCCCCATCCGATTATAAGCTGGCCTGCCATCTGCCCACCGGCCGGTCCGCCTTCACCTTCTGCGTCTGCCCCGGCGGACAGGTGGTGGCCTCCTCCTCCGCGCCGGGGCAGGTGGTGACCAACGGCATGAGCCTCCGGGCCCGGGACGGGAAAAATATCAACGGCGGCCTTCTGGTGGGGGTTGGGCCGGAGGACTTTCGTGCCTTTGGCTCCGACCCGCTGGCCGGGGTCCGTTTTCAGGAGCACTGGGAGCGGACCGCCTTTCAGCTGGGCGGCGGGAATTTCCTCGCCCCGGCGCAGCAGGTAGGGGATTTCCTGAACAAACGCCCCTCCCAGGGGCCGGGGCGCGTTCTGCCTACCTACCGCCCCGGCGTGACCTGGACAGAGCTGGACCGCTGCCTGCCCCAGGCGGTGGCGGACACCCTGCGGGACGCGCTGCCCCTCATGGACCGGAAGCTCCGGGGCTTTGCCGCCCCCGAGGGCGTGCTCACCGGGGTGGAGACCCGCTCCTCCTCGCCGGTGCGCATCCTCCGGGATGATGGGCTCCAGTCCGCCCTGCGGGGCCTGTATCCCTGCGGTGAGGGCGCCGGCTATGCCGGCGGTATCGTATCCGCCGCCGTGGACGGGATCCGGGTGGCCGAGGCGGTGGCCGGAGGATAGCGCCCTCTCCCCCTGTCCGGACCGCCAAAGGAAAAATCCCGCATTGACAAGCGGAGAGACATGGGGGATAATAGCAGGCAAGAGTCTCTTGACTTGGCACACCACACCAAAAGGAGCTGTTGCGATATGACAAAGGTAAACCAGAACTTTTTAAAGCTGCCCGGCAGCTATCTCTTCTCTGAGGTCGCCCGGCGGATCTCCGCCTATTCCGCCGCCCACCCCCAAGCCAAGATCATCAAGCTGTCCATCGGCGACGTGACCCGTCCCCTGGCCCCCGCGGTCATCCAGGCGATGCACCAGGCGGTGGATGAGATGGGCACCTTTGAGGGCTTCCACGGCTACGGCCCGGAGCAGGGCTACGCCTTCCTGCGGGAGGCCATCGCGCAGCACGACTACGCCGCCCGCGGCGTGGACATCAAGCCGGAGGAGATCTTCGTCTCTGACGGCGCCAAGAGCGACTGCGGCAACATCGGCGACATCTTCGGCACGGACAACGTGGTCGCGGTGTGCGACCCGGTGTATCCGGTCTATGTGGACACCAACGCCATGGCCGGGCGGGCCGGCGAATACCAGGAGGAGCTGGGCCGCTGGTCCCGGCTGGTCTATATGCCCTGCGTGGCGGAAAACGGCTTCACCCCGGAGCCGCCCCAGGAGAAGGTGGACCTGATCTACCTCTGCTTCCCCAACAACCCCACCGGCGCGGTGGCCACCCGGGAGCAGCTGAAGGTCTGGGTGGACTACGCCAACGCCAACGGCGCTGTGATCCTGTACGACTCCGCCTACGAGTCCTTCATCACCGAGGAGGACGTCCCCCACACCATCTTTGAGATCGAGGGGGCCCGCACCTGCGCCATCGAGTTCCGCTCCTTCTCCAAGACCGCCGGCTTCACCGGCAACCGCTGCGCCTATACCGTGGTGCCCATGGAGCTGAAGCGGGACGGGGCCAGCCTCAACGCCCTGTGGAACCGCCGCCAGTGCACCAAGTTCAACGGGGTCCCCTATGTGATCCAGCGGGGCGCCGCCGCCATCTACACCCCGGAGGGCAAGGAGCAGACCCTGGCCTCCATCGACTACTACCGCCAGAACGCCCAGGTGATCCGGGAGGGCCTGACCGCCGCGGGACTGTCCTGCTTCGGCGGCGTGAACGCCCCCTATATCTGGCTCAAAACGCCGGACGGGATGGGCTCCTGGGACTTCTTCGACCTGCTGCTGGACCGGGCCAACGTAGCCACCACCCCCGGCGCGGGCTTCGGCCCCAGCGGCGAGGGCTACATCCGCCTGACCGCCTTCGGCGGCGCGGAGGCCACCCACGAGGCTGTGGAGCGGGTCAAGGCGGCTCTCTGACCCCCCTCCCCTGCACCCGAATCCCCCGGCTCCGGATCCGTTCCGGCAGCCGGGGGATTTATGTTTTCCGCGGCGGAACGGCCTGCCGCGCCCTCCCGCGCTTTTCAAACGGAGCGCGATATGGTATGATACTGTCTGCTGGATCAGCCGAAAACCGGCCGGTCCCCACGGCGGCGGGCCGCCGGAAAGGAGCAAGTGCGTATGAAGATCGTTGTGATCGACGGCCAGGGCGGCCGTCTTGGAAAGCTGCTGGTCGAGGCAGTCAAGGAGCGCCTCCCGCAGGCGGAGGTGCTGGCGGTGGGCACCAACGGCATCGCCACCGCCACCATGCAGAAGGCGGGGGCCGACTATGTGGCCACCGGAGAAAATCCTGTGGTCCGCGGCGTCATGGACGCGGATGTGGTGCTGGGCCCCCTGGGCATCGTGGTAGCCCACTCCATCCTGGGCGAGGTGACCCCCCGGATGGCGGAGGCTGTGGGGGGCTGCCGGGGGAAAAAGATCCTGATCCCCATGAACAGCTGCGGCGTATCGGTGGCCGGGACCCAGGAGATGGGGCTGGCCGGGTATGTGAAGCTGGCCGCCGGCCAGGCGGAGGCCTTTCTTCGGGGAAGCAGGTGACCTGTGGAGACACGCATGAGACTGCCGGGGATGGGCGCGGACACCCCCTCCCTGCTGGGATACGGCTGTATGCGGTTCCCGCTCCGGCCGGACGGAACGGTGGACGAGGCGCAGGCTGCCCGGCTCATCCACCGGGCGCTCCAGGGCGGCGTCAACTACTTCGACACCGCCTGGCCTTATCACGGCGGCGCGGGAGAGCCTGTCCTGGGGCGCATCCTCTCCCGCTGTCCCCGGGAGACCTATTACCTGGCCACCAAGCTGCCCTGCTGGGAGATCTCCAGCCGGGAGGCGGCGGCGGAGCGCTTCGCCCGGCAGCTGGAGCGCCTTCAGACGGACTATGTGGACTTCTACCTTCTCCACAGCCTGAGCCGGAACACCTGGCGGCGGATGAAGGAGCTTGGGGTGGTGGAGCTTCTGGAGGAGGCACAACGCCGGGGACGGATCCGGTGGTTTGGCTTCTCCTTCCACGACAGCTTCTCCGCCTTTGAGGAGATCCTCCGGGCCCGCAGCTGGGATCTCTGCCAGATCCAACTCAATTACATGGACACCGAGCATCAGGCCGGCCTGCGGGGCTATGCGCTGGCGGAGGCACTGGGGGTCCCGGTGGTGGTCATGGAGCCGGTGAAGGGGGGCTCCCTGGCCCAGCTGCCTGACGACGCCTGCGCTCCCCTGCTCCAGCTGGATCCGGAGGCCACCCCGGCCTCCTGGGCCCTGCGGTGGGCAGCCAGCCTGCCCCATGTGCAGGTGGTGCTCAGCGGCATGGGGAACATGGAGCAGCTGGAGGACAACCTGCGCACCTTCCAAAGCTTCCGCCCCCTGGACCAGCGGGAGCGGGAGGCCGTGGCCGAAACGGCGGAGCGGCTCCGCCGCCGGCTGAAAAACGGCTGTACCGGCTGCGGCTACTGTATGCCCTGCCCGGCCGGGGTGGACATCCCCGGCAGCTTCCAGATCTGGAACGGGATGTCCATGTACCAAAACCAAGAGATCACCCGGCGGAAGTGGGAGGGGCTGGACCAGGAGGAGCGGCCCAGCCTGTGCCACCGCTGCGGCCAATGTGAGCGGCGCTGCCCCCAGCATCTCCGGATCCGGACCCAGCTGGCCCAGGTGACCGGGGACGTGGAGCGCTTTCTCCAGGGGGAAAAGGACGGCTCAGAACCCATTTGACAGTTCCCCAGTCCCATGTAATCGCTTCATAAACGATACAGCCATACAGAGAGAGGGTGCGCATCTGCGCACCCTCTCTCTGTATTTATATCCTCACAGCAGGCAGCGCACCAGCACCGCCAGCACCAGGATATGGACCGGATAAAACAGATAGCAGGCCGTCTGTACCCAGCGGCTGTGGTACCCCTGGCGGCCCCGGTAGAGCCAGATGGGAACCAGCGCCAGAAGGGCAAAGCCCTGCTGGGGAAATTCCACAGTCCCCCCCAGTACATGGACCTGGAGCATCAGGCCCGCCAGCAGCCCGCAGTTGATCCAGAGCATCCCGGCGGCCTGGCCCAGGCGCTGCCACCAGCGGCCGCCCCGGAACAGGTAGAACACCAGCACGGTCAGCACGCCCGCCCCGTAATAGTCCACCATGGCGATGGTCCCCGCCAGCCAGCCCGCCAGGGACATCCCCGCCGCGGCCAGCGCCGTGAGCCACAGGCTCCCCCTCCCCTTCGCCCGCTCTATGACCCACATACAGAACAGGGCGATCAGGAAGGTCCAGATCACATTTTGGTGGAACGGGAAAAAGGGGGTCCCGGCATACATCAGGTCGAAGGGGATCTCCGACAGCAGGGCCAGCAGCAGCAGGCGCAGGACATACCGCCTCAGATCCCGGGTGTGGAAAAAGCCCTCCACCAGCAGAAACGCGAAAATCGGAGAGGCGAGGCGGCCCACACAGGTCAGCCAGTCCTGCCCGGCCACCAGCGTAGCCCAGATATGGTCGCAGAGCATAAAGGCCATCGCCAAGATGTGGAGGGTCAAACTGCTCACGCCGCCCGCGCCGCGGCTCCCACAGTAGCTTCCTTGCTCCATCTCAGGCCCCCTTTCCCCGCCGCTCCAGAGCGGCCAGCACCTTTTTCTGCACTGGGAGCCGCTGAGACCGGCGGTATTTCCCCCGGTACCACTCCACCAATTCCGCCGCTGTCTCCGGTGGGAGCAGCTCTGTCAGAGCCAGAACATGACCCTGGGCGGCCTCCCGCATGGGAGCGGTCAGCTCATGGTACTCCTCCGCCTGGCTTAGGGTCAGCAGGAAGCGGGCGGTCTCCGCCGCCGCCTCCGGGGCCAGCCCCTCCCGGACAGCCCGGTCCACCAGTGCCCCCGCCGATTCATAAAACCGGAGGTGGCAGGGCTCCCGCCGGGGATCCCGGCCCAGCCCCATAAAGCCGTCCCCCGGCCGCAGCTGGGACACCGCCTGCCGGATCTCCCGGTCATACTCCTCCATACAGGCCGCCAGGGCCCTCTTCAAATCATCCATGTGGTCCTCCTTCTTTCCATACCGGGGGCCGCCAGGGCACATCCTGGAACCGCTCGCCGCACACCAGACCCTCCACCGTCCCGGCGGTCACATCCAGGATATGGGCCAAAAAGGCATCGGCCCGCTCCTCGGGCAGCAGAACAGTCAGGGCGATGTCCGCCCCATAGTCCGCCTCGGCGATCACGCCGCCGAAGCCCTCTGTCTCCAGCTTCATCCGCTCATACTGGGCGTAGGAGCAGGGCAACAGCACCTCGATCCACCGGCGCACCACGGAGATCCCCGCGGCGTCCAGGGCGTCCTTGGCGCTCTGGGTATAGGCGCGCACCAGTCCGCCCGCCCCCAGCAGGATCCCGCCGAAGTACCGGGTGACCACGCACACGGCATTGACCACGCCCTCCCGCTGGAACACATTGAGCATGGGCTGTCCCGCCGTCCCCTGGGGCTCCCCGTCGTCGGAGTAGCGTACCGGGCCGTCCTGGATCAGGTAGCACCAGCAGTTGTGCCGGGCGTCATAGTACCGCTTCTTCATCTCCTCAATGCGGGCCCGGGCCTCCTCCTCCCCCTCCACACGCCAGACATGGCCGATGAAGCGGGAGCGTTTTTCCACGAACTCCGTCTCGCTGGAGCCCGTGGGAATGTAATATTCTGTCATGGATCCTCCTCAAGAGGGGCAGCCGGAACCGCCCCTCCCATCATTCTTTTCCGGTCACCGGACCTGGATCTGCCCCAGAATCTCCCCGATGGAGCCCGTCAGGACCAGGTCGGCCTTCCGGTCATAGGGCGTGGGGGACTTATTGATGAGCACCAGCCGGTCCCCCCGGTAGTAGTTCACCAGCCCGGCGGCGGGATAGACCACCAGCGAGGTCCCCCCGATGATGAGCAGATCCGCCTGCCGGATGTCCTCCAGCGCGCCCTCCAGCACCCGGGCATCCAGGCTCTCCTCATAGAGCACCACATCCGGCTTGATCACGCCCCCGCAGGTACAGCGGGGCACGCCGGCGCTCTCCGCCACGGCGGATACCGGCCAGGGCTTTCCGCAGGACATACACCGATTGCGCAGGACGGAGCCGTGGAGCTCCCACACCCGCTGGGAGCCTGCCGCCTGGTGCAGGCCGTCGATGTTCTGGGTGACCACGCTGCGCAGCCGCCCGCCGCGCTCCAGCTCGGCCAGCTTTTTGTGGGCGGCGTTGGGCCTGGCGTCCAGACACAGCATCTTGCCGCGGTAGAAGCGGTAAAACTCCTCCGGCTGCCGGTCAAAAAAGCTGCGGCTCAGGATGGTCTCCGGAGGGTACTGGTACTGCTGGTGATACAGGCCGTCCACACTGCGGAAATCCGGGATCCCGCTCTCGGTGCTCACCCCCGCTCCGCCGAAAAACACGATCCGGCTGTTCTCATCCACCCAGCGCTGCAATGTCTCGATCCCTTCCATCGGCTCCGCTCCTCTCCAAATATCCGGTCATGGGTCAGGGACATTATAGCATCTTCTCCCCGGTTTGACCAGAAAAAACCGGGGAGCCTGCATAGTTTCTCCTCTCTCTGCGCATACTGCCTCTATCTTGTCACAGCGAGGTGTTCCGCATGACCACAAAAAAGCTGGGCGGGCAGACCGTGGCGCTGGCCTGTCCCCCCTCCCTGCTCTCCTTCGCCAATGTGGTGGGGAAAAAGGAGGGGGAGGGACCTCTGGCCGCCTGCTTCGACTATATCGACGTGAATGACGCCTTCGGCGAATCCACCTGGGAAAAGTCGGAGCGGGCCATGCAGCAGAAGGCCCTGGCCCTGGCCCTGGAAAAGGCTGGTCCGGGAGAGGGACAGCTGGACTGGCTGTTCGCCGGGGACCTGCTGAACCAGTGTGTCAGCTCCTCCTTCGCCGCCCGGGATCATCAGTTCCCCTTCTTCGGGCTGTACGGTGCCTGCTCCACCATGGGCGAGGGCCTGGCTCTGGCCTCCATGACATTGGACGGCGGCTTTGGGCAGCGGGCCGGGGTGGTGGTCTCCTCCCACTTTTGCACCGCGGAGCGGCAGTACCGCACACCGCTGGAATACGGCAGCCAGCGCACCCCAACTGCCCAGTGGACCGTGACCGCCGCCGGGGCCGTTCTTCTGTCCCTGGAGGGGCCAGGTCCCTATCTCACCCACGTCACCCCGGGCAGAGTGGTGGACAAGGGAGTCACAGACACCAACAACATGGGGGCGGCCATGGCGCCCGCCGCTTATGACACCATCCGCGCCCACCTTCAGGACACCGGGCGGGAGCCCAGCTTCTATGACCTCATCGTCACAGGCGACCTGGGGCGGCTCGGGGGCGAGCT
The DNA here is from genome assembly GCA_902363045.1 of Clostridiales bacterium. GTDB lineage: Bacteria > Bacillota > Clostridia > Oscillospirales > Oscillospiraceae > Lawsonibacter. The sequence continues at coordinate 71,728 of CABIYX010000011.1, read as the reverse complement.
GCTTCAGGAGCTGTTCCTGGGGGATGGGGTGGATCTGGCCCCCCGGTACAGCGACTGCGGCCTGATGATCTTTGATCTGAAGCGTCAGGACGTTCACTGTGGCGGCTCCGGCTGCGGCTGCTCCGCGGCCGTCCTCACCGGCCATCTGCTCCCGGGGATGCGCGCCGGCCGGTGGAACAACATCCTCTTCTGCCCCACCGGCGCCCTTCACTCCCCCACCACTTCCTTTCAGGGGGAATCCATCCCCGGGATCTGCCACGCCATCGCCCTCTCCAACCGCCGCCCAGCCTCTTGAGCCCGGCGGCCCCATCTTCCACTATGACCGTGAGGTGTTTTTTCGTGCAGTATCTCAACGCGTTTCTCTGCGGCGGCGTCCTGTGCGCCGTGGGTCAGGTACTTCTGGACCGGACCAAGCTCACGCCCGCCCGGATCCTGGTGTGCTATGTTACGGCGGGCGTTCTGCTGGGCGGCCTGGGGCTGTATGCCCCCCTGGTGGAGTGGGCCGGGGCGGGCGCTACCGTCCCCCTCACCGGCTTCGGCTTCACCCTGGCCAAGGGCGTACAGAAGGCTGTGGCCCAGCACGGTCTTCTGGGCGCCCTCACCGGTGGGCTTACCGCCACCGCGGGCGGGATCACCGCCGCCATTTTCTTCGGATTTCTGGTGGCGCTCCTGTTCCACCCAAAGCCCAAACGCTGAAACTCAGGCAAACGGTAAAGCAGCGCCCCGCCGGTCCGGCGGGGCGCTGCTTTTGCATCTCTCTGCCCCCGTGAGGGGACAAAAGACAGCTGTTTACTTGTCCAGCTTCTGATGGAAGTTCATCAGGATCTGGGCCACCTGGGCCCGGGTGGCGGTGCCCTGGGGAGCCAGGGTGTTGTTCTCCATACCGGAGATCAGGCCCTCATGGACCGCCCAGCGGATGGCGTCCACAGCGTAAGCGCTGACGCTGTCCCCGTCGGCGAACTCCCGCAGGACCATGCCGGAGGCGTCCGGGCTGCCCGCGTAGCGGTACAGGATCAGAGCCATCTGCTCACGGGTCACGGAGGCGTCGGGGGCAAACTTCCCGTCGCCCACACCGGAGACATAGCCCTTCTCCGCCGCCCAGTTCACCGCGTCGGCGTACCAGGCGTTGGCCGCCACATCGGCGAAGGTGCTCTCCGCCTTCACGGCGGGCTTGCCGGACATGGCGTACAGGGTCTGGGCCAGCATGGCGCGGCTGAAGCCCGCGTTGGGCGCGAACTCCCGGGCGGACACGCCGGACATGATCCCGTTCTCGGCCACATACTCCACCGCCTTGTAGTACCAGGCGCTCTTGGCCACATCGTCAAAGCGGGTGTCAGGCTGCTGAACAGTCCCGTCCTTGGCGAAGCTGGCCTCCACGGTGACCTTACTGTCCGCCATGTGGAAGGTGTAGGTGGTCTCGGACCGCTTGGTGACCTTCATGTCCTTGTTCTTGGCGTCGGTGACAGTCAGCTCGTCCAGCTCATAGCCCGCGTCGGGCTTCACGGTGACGGTGATGCGGGTGCCGGCGGAGGCCTCGTCCGCGCTGACGCTCACGGAACCGTGTCCGTCATCCTCGGTGACGATGGCATAGGTGCGCTCGTTGTCGGAGGAGTCACCGGAGGGACGGTCGGGCGGTGTCACAGGAGGAACATAAACACTGACCGTATAGGTATTGCCACTCTGAGTGAGGACAAATCCATCGCCTGCGGCAATGGTGTCCTTCATGGTAAAGGTTTTCAGATCCAGTGTAAAGGTCACTGCTCTGGAGATCGTAATCGTTCCTGCTACATCGCTATTTTTCAGCAGAGTAATGGTCTGTCCATCCTGAACCGTCTTCACAGCATCCGCCAGGGTCTGGAAATATGCAGTCTGATTGTTTGCGGTAATCGATGCAACATAGTTTTCTTCAGGATTCGCAGGTGTTTCAACAAGCTTATAGACTGTATTTCCATTTGCGTCCTTCTCTGTCACAACAACCATGCCGCTCTCGCCGGAGGTCACGTCGGCGTTCAGTTGTGTGCCAGGAGTTACCACCAAGGTGATATTGTCATTCAGTTCCACATCTGTGGATATGGTGGCGTTTCCAAAAACCGTAATTTGAGTCTCGGCGTCAGGAGCCTGACCAACGCTCTGGATCGCTTTGGTCACATCTGTGTAATAAGTCGTTCTGCCATTTGCGTCAATGGAGGCAGGAGCCACACTGCCGGAAACCGTCAAGGTTGTTTTGGACTTGCTGGTTGTCTGGGTATTCCCATCGGTAGTAACAGTGTTATCACCGTTGGTCACGGAGGTAATAGCAGCTTTTTCCGCCTCAAATGTACCACCTAACACAGTGATCTGTGCCGTTTGCACCTCGTTCTTCTCCGTGTTATAGACCGTCACAGCGTTACCCTTCTGACTGGTCAAGGTGCCGCCAGTAATATTGACCACCAGCTGATTATTGGTCTGATACTGCCCATTATTACCATACATCTGTGAGGTAAGCAGCAGAGCAGAACCCTCCGGAGAGGAGCCACCATCTGTGGGCTTGTCATCCTTGTATTCAGCCGTACCAATGACCTTTGCGTTGTCCTGAATGGTGATCGTGCCCATCTTTGCTTCAATGCCGGTTCCGCCGGTGATGACCGCGTCACCGCCGACCGTCAGTTCACCCTCCATAGGCCAGTAAATGGCGGTATACCCTTCACTGGCTGTCAGAGTACCGCCTGTGATGGTGGCTTTTGTACCGGCTGACCGCTGATTATTTCCGGACACCGGATAGTAGACCACGTCAATGGAACCGGCCGTCATCACAAACTCCGCACTCTTATTTTTTTCGTGCGTACTGTTTGTGACTGCCGAGCTGGCATTGACGTCAAAGGGATAGAAGCTGTTAAACAGTCCCACGCCAAATGCCGTTGTGCTTTTCAGCTTTGCGCCCTGAACGGTGATCTTACCGCCATAGGTATTCACAACCCGCTCTGTGATGGTCATGGTAAGGCCCTGATCCAATACCACATTTCCAAAATAATTCCGAATTCCCCGATAGCCCATCACAGTTCCATTCGTCAGGGTAAGCGTGCCGCTGTTGGTATACTCACAATCTTCGGGCTTAGTCGCGGCGCCCTTATCAAAGTTTCCAAACTGGATCGTGTACCCACTGTCCGGCCCCCGCAGCGTTTTGCCGCCCAGGTCCAGAGTCACGTTCAGGTCCTTTTGGATCTGAATGGTCTCAGTTACGATCTGGTCCTTACCCAGGGTGACCGTAATGCTGTCTCCTGCGCTGGCTTTGTTAACTGCTGCAATCGCCTTAGCCAAAGTATCAAAGGACTGCGCCTCGCCGTCATTGATGGTCACACTCACAGGAGCATCAGGTGTCTCGCCACTGCTCTCTACAACGATAATGGAGCCATCGGGCTGAATCTGAAGCTCCTTGGCCGGGTCCAAATACTGCTCCAAATCCGGGACAGCTTTTTCAAACGTGCCGCCGCTGATGGTGATATTGGAATTATCGCCCGCAGAAGCGACCACATTCTCAATATCAAAGGTGCCGCCGGAGACCGCGAGGTTCGATGCCTTTTCTTGCGTATAAGATTTCGTCAGCGCAGGAGCAGTAAACTCGCCGTCCACAATCTTGTTATTGGATCCGCTGAACGTATAGAAAACAGCACCTTTACTGTTTACACTGACTGTTTTGCCCGTGGCAGGTTCAATGGTCGTGTTGCGGGTCTGAAACGCATGGCTCTCCGTTTGAAAAGTGCCGCCAGTCACAGAAACTGGAGTAAATGCGGCATAAACGCCCATGGAATTGGATACGACCTCGCCGCCGGAAATAGAAATGGAATCCACACTGTTATTCGCATAAATGGCGGCGGAAGAACTATATGTAGATTCCTGGGTAACCTTGCCGCCCTCCATGGTAAAGCCAGCTGTGCCATTGATATAAGCAGCATACCCGCCGTTCGCGGTGTTTTTGATTTCGCCATCCATCATGGTCAACTGGGCAGACGAATTGACAAACGCCGCACGGCCACCGCTTGCAGTGTTGACCACAGTACCGCCGGAAAGGGTGGCTGTGCTGGAGGAATTCAAATGGAGTGCATAGCCCATGGACGAAGTATTTTCCAACGTGCCGCCCTTCAGCTCAAAGTTGCCGCTATTGACTTGGATCAAAGTTAACATACTGTCACTTGTTCCAGCGTTGGTGATCTTGCCCCCACCAACGCTGTCTTCAATGACCAAGCTGGCATTTGAAGAATTTACAAAATAAGCATATTTTCCGGCTTCTTCATCGCTCACCGTGACAGTATGGCCGGCCAGGTCCAGGACCAGGCTTTTTGTGACAGTTGCATAATCAAAAAAGGTAGGCTTAATAGCTACATTGTCAGTCAGCCGGTAGGTGCCGCTCGTCGGCAGGGAATCTATACTTGTCCACTCCGTATAACCGTCTGCCTCAGCAGACGTGACCGGCTCAGAGACAGGTGGCTCTCCATCCTGTGTTTCCTCCGCCGCCAGTGCTGTG
>CABIYX010000011.1:0-66970 GCA_902363045.1 Clostridiales bacterium | reverse complement strand
CCCGCCCCTACGGTGTTTCAGGCAAATCACAGCGAAATGGGACCGGCGGGAGGGGCAAGCGCCGTCCCCATATATTTCCCGGGAAGGCCGCCGGGTGACGCCGCAGAGGCGCGGGATGGGCAGCAACTGCCGCCGCATCACCGCGCCAGCAGCTTTTTCATCCCGGCCTCCAGGCCGTCCACCGTCAGGGGGAACATGGGGAACACCCGGGCGATGGCGTCATAGGTCTCGCACCAGTACTGGCCCCAGGAGGGGCGCTCGCTGGGATTGACCCATATAATATGGGGATACTTGTCCCGGAAGCGCTCCAGCCAGTCCATGCCGCACTGGGGCAGGCTGGGATCCCGGTCCCGGTTGTAATACCAGCCCCCAGTCAACTCATAGGGGGCCATCTGGGCGTCCCCCACAAAAATGACCTTATACTCCGAGGACAGGTTGGACAGCAGCCACTCCGTCTGCACCGACCCGGAGGGGAGCAGGCTGGGGTCCGTATAGACCCGGCCATAGGGGCAGTTATGGAAGTAATACACCTTCAGATCCTTGAAGTGTCCCACCTTGCTCACCGCCTGGAACAGGGCGGAGCACAGCTGCGCATAGTAGTCCATGGAACCGCCGGAGTCCATCATCAGCAGCACCTTCACCGTGTTCTGCCGGGGCTTTTTATAGCGTACGGTGAGCATCCCGCCGTGCTCAGCGGTGTCCTGGATGGTGTTGTCCACATCAAACTCGGTGGGAGGCAGGTCCACCAGCCCGGAGTACTGCCGCAGGTGCTTGAGGGCCACCTGGAACTGCCGGGTGTCCAGGGTGTTGTCCCCCCGGAAATCCCGGAAGCGGCGCTCCCCCGCCACCCGGAAGGCCCGGCGGTGCATCCCCTGCCCCCCCACCCGGATCCCCTTGGGGGACAGCCCAGAGTTGCCGAAGGTGGACATTCCGTGGGTGCCCACCCAGTATTTCCCGCCGTTGTGCTCCTCCTTCTGCTCCTCCATCCGCTCCTGGAGCATCCGCTCGATCTCCTCCTCGGAGAGCAGCTCGTTGAGCCTGGCCTGCTCCTCGTCCCAATTGGCATAGTCGCTCAGAACGTCCGGACGGTCCAGCCAGTCCAGCAGCTCCTGAGACACCTCCTGCTCAAAGGGGACGTCCTTGAAGTATTGGAGAAAACAGCGGTCGAAGCGGTCGAAATCCGCCTCACTCTTCACCAGAAGCGCCCGGCACAGGTGGTAGAAGCCGGTGAAGCTGGAGCCGTGCAGCCCCTTCTCCAGGGCCTCCATCAGGGCCATCCACTCGGTGAGGGAGACCTTCAGCCCGCCCCGCCGGAGAGTATAGAGAAATTCCTCAAACATGGGCTCACTTCCAGGTCCGCCGCAGGGCGTCCATGTCCTCATTCTTCTTCAGCAGCACCCCCAGATAGGGCACCTCCTTCACCACCCGGCTGGGATCCACCCCGCCGTGGACCAGGGCCCGGAGCCAGTCGATGATCTCGCTGGTAGAGGGTTTCTTCTTGATGCTGGGCAGCTGCCGGATGCGGTAAAAGGCCTCCAGCACCTGGGTGAGCAGCGCCTCGTCCAGGTCGGGGAAGTGGACCCGGACGATCTCCGCCATCAGCTCCCGGTCCGGGAACTCAATGTAGTGGAACACGCACCGGCGCAGGAAGGCGTCAGGCAGCTCCTTCTCCGCGTTGGAGGTGATGATGACCACCGGGCGGTGTTTGGCGGTGACGGTGCGCCCCGTCTCCGGGATGTGGAACTCCATCCGGTCCAGCTCCCACAGCAGGTCGTTGGGGAACTCCAGGTCCGCCTTGTCGATCTCATCGATAAGCAGGATCACCTGCTCGCCGGCGGTGAAGGCCTCTCCCAGCTTGCCCAGCTTCACATATTTTTCAATGTTGTCCACGCCATCGCCGCCGAACTGGCTGTCGTACAGACGCTGCACCACGTCATAGACGTATAAGCCGTCCTGGGCCTTGGTGGTGGACTTGATGTTCCAGATGATCAGCTTTTTTCCCAGCGCCTGGGAGATGGCCTCGGCCAGCATGGTCTTGCCAGTCCCCGGCTCGCCCTTGATCAAAAGGGGCTTTTCCAGCACCATGGCGATGTTCACCGCCCGCATCAGTTCCTCTGAGGCTACATAGTTTTGACTTCCCTTAAATTCGCTCATATTCCGTTCCTTTCTGCCGCAGCCCGGCTGCGGCCCACAGACGAGTGAATTTTACCGGTTTTTTGGAGAAAAAGCAACCCCCAGACAAGAAAACGGATCCACCGCAAAGCGGCAGATCCGTTTGAGAACTATACAATATTGGTGATTTTCTCAGCCTGCGGAAGATCCTGCGGAAGAACTAGATCCGGAAGCACTGCTGTCCGGAGCCAGAGCCTCCAGCTCCTCCTGGACCGCGGCCCGCAGGGACTGGAGTTTCCCGTAGAACTCAGAGGGGTCGATCTTCTCCAGTTCCTCCGTGGGCTGGGGGGGATTGGCGTCCAGCCACCCCTGCTGGAGCTGGGCCATCCGGTCGGCGATGTAATCCGTGCGGTAGTCGGCGGGGTCCAGGGGGAGGCGCAGGATGATGTGGTAGCCATAGACGCTCTCCACGATCCCGCTGATCTCCCCATCCTTCAGGGACAGGGCGGCCTTCTCAAAGGGCTCCACCATCTGGCCTTTCACCGTGGTGTAGCCCTCAGGACTGTTCACCGCGCCGTCGGCGTCCGTATCCTCGCTGTGCTCCGCCATCAGCTGGTCGAACAGGGCCTCCTTGTCCTCCGCGGCCTGGAGCTGGGAGAGCAGGTCCTCCGCCAGGGCCTTCTTCTCGGCCACTACGGCGTCATCCAGCGCCTCGTACTCTCCGGTGGGGTTTCCGTTCTCGTCGGTGACCGGCTTGTCGGTGTCCACCGTCTTGAGCAGAATGTGCTTGGCCCGGTAGATCCCCTTCTCGTCCTGGGCATAAGACAGGACCTGGGCGTCGCTGGGATAGCCCGCCGTCCCCTCGCCGTACAGCTTGTCCTGAAGCTGGCCGTTCATATCGTTCACCCGCATCATCTGCTTGAACAGATCCCGGGTCAGCGCGCTGGCCCAAAGGGCATGATCCAGCATCTGATCGCCGCCGCTGTCCTTCGCCATGGAGGCCAGAGCCTCCTCCGCCCGCTGGTCCACATCGGGGGAGGCCGCCGCCCCCTCCTGCTCCGCCAGGCCGGGCAGCAGGGCGTACAGGGCTGCTGTCTGGAGTGCGGAGTCCATCAGGGCTTCCTCCAGGGTCTTGCCGTCCACCTCGGTATCCCAAGGCATCTCGCCCATGCCGAGCATACTGTAATACTGCGCGGAGCCGTCGATGCCATAGGTCAGCCAGTACAGCAGGCTGTCCGCGGTGATCTCCGCCCCTCCCGCCGTGGCCACCACCGTGTTCCCGGCCAGGCCGGCGGCCGCCAGATAGGGGTCTGTGACCCCGGTGAGATCCATCGGCTCCACCTGGACGGCAGCGCTGGAGGAGGCGTCTGTCTGGCTGGAGCTGGAGGACTCTCCCCCATCATTCCCGCTCTTGCAGCCGCTCAGGGCGGACAGTGCCAGCACCACGGACAGGGAGAGGGCGCCCAATCGTTTCAAATTCATCATAAAGCTTCGAGTTCCTTTCCAATAGCAGGTCACGGGCCTGCCGGCCCGGTTCTTTCGTATCATAGCACAAACCGGGCTGTCGGGCAAGAGTGCGCCTCACCTTTTGCCGCAGAAAGGCCGGGACACATTTCTGCAGCTTATATTTTTATACTTGCACTCTCACCACCTCAAATGGTATCATTGTTTTGAAAAAGTCCCTTTTACTTCCACATTAAAGGAGGTACACTGCCATGCGCCATAAGCAAAGCAGTCAGACAAATGGTTTTTCCTTTTGGAAGCGCCCTGTACACAAATGGTTCGTCTTGCTCGCGGGACTTTTGAATCTGCTCAGTCTGTGGCTCAGCATCCGGGAATACCGGCGGATCGCCGCGGCCGGGATCCTCAGCCCGTCCCAGTGGTCAGAATATACCGCCCAGAAGCATTGGCAATTCGCCCTCTCCGGAATGTTGGTCCTCTACTTTTTCGGGGAATTTCTTCTGGGATATTTCGTCCGATGTCAGCGCTCCGCCCAGTTGGCCAACGGCGTCCTGCTTTTGCTTTTGGCCTCCCTGTGGGGGGCGGCAGGCTTTGGGATGCACCTGGCCGTCCCCGGCTGGAGGGAGGGCCTGTGGCTCTCCCTTTTGATCCTTGCACTTATCTGCGCCCTCTCCAATTTTCGAAACTGCTGCAGCCGGAAGGAGCCGGGAGCGAAACCGCTTTAAACAGAGAGATGCCCGGACCGCGCTGCAGTCCGGGCATTCTTTCTTCCTTCAGCTTTGATCCGGCCTGTCAGCCGTCAATGACCTCGCCGGTGAGCACCTCCCGGCTGTCCACCGTCAGCTCGCCGTCCCGATATTCCACCGTGATGCGGGAACCGGGCTCCACTTGGTCGGAGACGATCTTTCTGCTGATCAGCGTCTCCACCGTGTGCTGGAGATACCGGCGCAGGGGCCGCGCCCCGTAGATGGGGTCGTAGGCCGCCTCGATGATGTGGTCCTTGGCCGCGGGGGTCAGCTCCACGGTGAGCTGCTTGTCCTCCAGGCGGCGGTTCAGATCGGTGACCATCAGGTCGATGATATGGGTGATGTTCTCCCGGGTCAGCGGCTTATAGAACACGATCTCGTCCAGCCGGTTGAGGAACTCCGGGCGGAAGGACCGCTTGAGCAGCTCATTGACCTGGTCCCGGGCCTCCTGGCTGATCTCTCCGTCCGTCCCGATGCCGTCCAGCAGGAACTGGCTGCCCAGGTTGGAGGTCAGGATGATCACGGTGTTCTTAAAGTCCACGGTCCGGCCCTGACTGTCGGTGATCCGCCCGTCGTCCAGCACCTGAAGCAGGATATTGAACACATCCGGGTGGGCCTTCTCCACCTCGTCAAAGAGGATGACAGAGTAGGGCTTTCTCCGCACCGCCTCGGTGAGCTGGCCGCCCTCCTCATAGCCCACATATCCGGGAGGCGCTCCGATGAGGCGGGAGACGGAGAACTTCTCCATGTACTCGCTCATGTCGATGCGCACCAGATTTTTCTCGCTGTCAAACAGGGCCTCAGCCAGGGTCTTGGCCAGCTCGGTCTTGCCCACGCCGGTGGGGCCCAGGAACAGGAAGGAGCCAATGGGCTTCCCCGGGTCGGCGATGCCTGCGCGGCTTCTCAGGATGGCCTCGCTCACCAGACGCACCGCCTCATCCTGGCCCACCACACGGCGGTGGAGGATGTCCTCCAGGTGGAGCAGCTTCTCCCGCTCCCCCTCCATCAGACGGGCCACCGGGATGCCGGTCCAGCGCTGGATGATCCGGGCGATCTCCTCCTCGGTGACCTTGTCCCGGAGCAGAGAGCGGGCCTTGCCCTCGTTGGCGATCTGCTCCTCCGCCTCCAGCTGCTTCTTCAGCTCGGGGATCCGTCCGTACTGGAGCTCCGCGGCCCGGTTGAGATCGTACTCCCGCTGGGACTTCTCCAGCTGGGCGTTGGCCTCCTCCAGGTCGGAGCGCAGCTTCTGTACCTTCCCAATGGCGTTCTTCTCATTCTCCCACTGGGTCTTTTTGGCGTTGAACTCGTCCCGCATCTCAGACAGTTCCTTCTGAATGTCTGCCAGATGCTCCTGAGACAGCTTATCCGTCTCCTTCTTCAGGGCGGCCTCCTCGATCTCGTGCTGGATGATCTTGCGGCGGATCACATCCAGCTCAGTCGGCATGGAGTCAATCTCCGTACGGATCATGGCGCAGGCCTCGTCCACCAGGTCGATGGCCTTGTCGGGTAGGAACCGATCGGTGATATACCGGTTGCTCAGAGTGGCGGCGGCAATAATGGCACCGTCGGTGATCTTCACCCCGTGGAACACCTCATACCGCTCCTTCAGCCCCCGGAGGATGGCGATGGCGTCCTCCACCGTGGGCTCGTTCACCATGACCGGCTGGAAGCGCCGCTCCAGCGCGGCGTCCTTTTCGATATACTGCCGGTACTCGTTCAGGGTGGTGGCCCCGATGCAGTGCAGTTCGCCCCGGGCCAGCATGGGCTTGAGCAGATTGCCCGCGTCCATGGAGCCCTCCGTCTTGCCCGCCCCAACGATGGTGTGCAGCTCATCAATGAAGAGGATGATGCGCCCCTCAGACTTCTTCACTTCGTTCAGGACGGCCTTCAGCCGCTCCTCAAACTCGCCCCGGTACTTGGCCCCCGCGATCAGGCTGCCCATATCCAGGGAGAAGATGGTCTTGTCCTTCAGGCTGCCGGGCACATCCCCCTTCACGATCCGCTGGGCCAGCCCCTCGGCGATGGCAGTCTTGCCCACACCTGGCTCGCCGATCAGGACTGGGTTATTCTTGCTTTTTCGGGAGAGGATACGGATGACGTTGCGGATCTCATCATCCCGGCCGATGACCGGGTCCAGCTTGTTCTGGCGGGCCCGCTCCACCAGGTCGGTCCCGTACTTTTTCAGGGCGTCATAGGTCTCCTCCGGATTGTCTGAGGTGACCCGCTGGTTGCCCCGGACGGAGGCCAGGGCCTGCATGACCGCCTCCCGATTCACCTGATAGGTGCGGAACAGTTCCTTCAGGCGGCTGTTGGCGCTGTCCAGAAGGCCCAGCAGGATGTGCTCCACTGAGATATACTCGTCCTTCATAGCCTGGGCCGCGGATTCAGCGGCCTTGAGGGCCCGGTCCACATCCTGGGCCACATAGACTTTGTCAGCCTCCCGGCCGCCGCCCGACACCTTGGGCAGCTTCTCCACCTCCGCCTTGACTGCGGCGGAAAAGCTGGGCACCGTCATGCCCATGGCGGACAGCAGCTGGGGAATGAAGCCCTGCCCGTCGGTGAGAAGGGCCAGCAGCAGGTGCTCCTGCTCGATCTGCTGGTTACCGTGCTCCACGGCCAGCTCCTGCGCCCCCTGGATGGCCGCCAGGGACCGCTGGGTAAATTGATTCATATTCATGTCAGAAACCTCCTTTTTGCGGTTTCAAATATCCTGCGTTTTTTAGCACTCATATCATTTAAGTGCTAACACTACAATATACCAATTCTCTCTGTTTTGCAAGGGAAAATTTGCGGTTTTCTGAAAATTTTTCTGTCTCGAAACGCAGCAAGCGGGCAAGCCCTGTGGGCCTGCCCGCCGCTGTACCGGGATCCGGTCACTGAATGGCGATCCTGCGGCTCTGGGGGACCGGATCTCCCTGCTTGGGCAGGGTCAGCTTCAGCACGCCATCCTCAAAGGCGGCGGTGATGTCCTCCTCCCGGATGCCGCTGACGTCGAAGGCCCGGGCACAGCTGCCTGCCCGGCGCTCCCGGCAGAGGTATTTGCCCTCTTTTTTCTCCTCATGCTCCTCCTGGTGTCTGGCTGTGATGGTCAGCACGCCGTTCTGAAGGTGCAGGTCGATGTCCTCCTTCCGGAAGCCGGGCAGGTCGGCCTCCAGAAGGAAATGGTCGCCCTCGTCCCGGATGTCCGTCCGGAAGGCGGGGAGTTCACTCCGGTCCGCGGGGAACATACGGCGCTCAAAATCATCAAACAGGTCGTTCCAAGAAGTGTTCATACGTCCAAAGGGGATCATACCGTACATAAGTCAAAACTCCTTTCGGTCCATGGGACACTGCCTCCAGCGCCCGGACCTCTCTTAAACTTTGGCTTTATTATAGGGCTCTATTATGAACATTTCTCGCAAACAATATGTCTAAATTGTAAATTCTAGCACCCAACAATATAGAGTGCTAATTCATTCTTTCAAACAGCATCCTTGCCTCTTCCCGGAGGCTGTGCTACAATGAAAAAAATCCGGCGGTCCTATCGCTCCGCCGCTGAGGAGGTCTCTCACCATGAAGGTTTTAATTTGGGGCGGCGAGGCGCGTTACCGCGCCGATCTCCCCCGCGCGGTCCAATCCCTGCCCCTGGAGCTGGTGTTCTGCCCCCGGGAGCAGCCCTTGGGGTCCATGCTCCCCCAGCACGCAGACACAGTCTTTCTCTTCGTTGACGCCATCGCGCCGGTGGACGGCGCCCTTATGGACCGGATGCCCGGCCTGCGGCTGATCCACTCTGAGGGGGTAGCCTATAACGCCATCGACCTGGAGGCTGCCCGCCGCCGCTCCATCTTCGTCTGCAACAACAAGGGATGCAATGCTGCCCCCACTGCCGAGATGGCCGTGATGCTCATGCTCATGTCCCTGCGCTTTGGGATCCCAGGCGACCGGGCCGTGCGGGAAGGGAGGCAGATCCGCTTCAAGGAGGGGATCATGGCCGCCGGAGGTCCCGAGCTGGGTGAGCGCACCGTGGGCCTGGTGGGCTTCGGGGACATCGCCCAGGCGGTGGCCCGCCGTCTGCGGCCCTTCGGTTGTTCTCTGTTTTACTATGCGCCCCACCGCCGGTCGCCGGAGGTGGAGGCCGGCTTCGGCATCTCCTATCTGCCTCTGGAGGAGCTGTTTGCCCGCTGCGATCTGATCTCCCTTCACTGTGCCGTAACCACAGAGACTCAGGGCATGGTCAACGCCGTCCTTCTGGAGCAGGTCCGGCCTGGGACCATCCTCATCAACACCGCCCGGGGCGACCTTCTGGACAACCAGGCGGTCCGCCAGGCGCTGATCGAGGGCCGTCTTGGGGGTGCGGGCTTCGACGTCCTATCCCCGGAGCCCACCCCCGGCGACCATCCGCTGGTGGATCTCCCCCCGGAGGTGCGGGACCGGGTGGTCTACGCCCCCCATCTGGGCGGTATCACTTCCGCCTCCTTCCGCCGCTCTCACGCCTGGATGTGGGCCTCAGTCCAAGCTATGTTGGAGGGCGGCCGTCCTGGCAACATAGTCAACGGGCTGTGACCCAGCGCCCCGGAACACAGAATATAAATGCCGCCGGCGCGTTCAGCGCCGGCGGCGTTTTCGTTTTCATTGGGTCAGCGGCAGTTCGCGCCTCACTGCTCCGCCAGCAGGCGCTCCCCCGCCAGATAGATGTCCCCCGCGCCCACAGTCAGGATCAGATCCCCCGGCTGAGCCAGCTGAGCCAGCCGCTGGGCGACCTCCTCCAAGGTGGGGCAGAACTCCGCACCCGGGATGCGCTGGGCCAGATCCCGGGAGGAAATCCCCAAAGTATCCGTCTCCCGGGCGGCGAAGATCTCCGCCAAAAGCACCTTGTCCGGCAGCTGGAGCACCTGGACGAACTGGTCAAACAGCTCCTTCGTTCGGGTGTAGGTGTGGGGCTGGAAGGCACAGATCACCCGCCGGTATCCCAGGCTCCGGGCCGTGGTCAGCAGGGCCTGCAGTTCGCCGGGGTGATGCGCGTAGTCGTCATACACCGCCGCGCCGTGGAACTCCCCCTTGTGCTCAAACCGGCGGCCTGCTCCATGGAAGTCCCGAAGGCCGTCCCGGATGGCGGAGAAGGGCACCCCAAGCTGGAGGGCAGCACCGGCGGCGGCCAGAGCGTTGCGTACATTGTGGACGCCGGGGACACTGAGCTCAATGCGCCCCAGCTTCTCCCCCCGGACGATCAGGTCAAAGGAGGGGAACCCACCCTCCCAGGTCAGTCCTCCGCAGTGGATGTCCCCCTGCTCCAGGCCGAAGGTGAGCATGGGCCGCTCCAATCCCCGCAGGGCGTCCATAGTGTTGGCGTCATCGCCGTCCGCCACCACACAGCCCCCCTGGGGGACCAGCTCCGCGAAGCGGCGGAAGGAGCGCTTCACATCCTCCAGGTCCTTGAAGAAGTCCAAGTGGTCGGCGTCCACATTGAGGATCACCGCCACAGTGGGGAAGAAGGACAGGAAGGAGTTGCAGTACTCACAGGACTCCAGAATAATGGTGTCCCCCTGCCCCACCCGGTGCCCCGCGCCCAGGGCGGGGAGCGTCCCGCCGATCATCACCGTGGGATCCCGCTGGGCGGCCAAAAAGATGTGGGTACACATGGAGGTGGTGGTGGTTTTGCCATGGGTGCCGGCCACGCACAGGGCGTTCTCATAGCGGCGCATGATGGCCCCCCAGGCCTCCGCCCGCTCAAAGACCGGGATCCCGGCGGCATGGGCGGCGGCGATCTCCGGATTATCATCGTGGACGGCGGCGGTACGGATCACACAGCCCGCCCCCCGGACGCTCTCCCCCCGGTGGCCGATGACCACCGGGATCCCCAGCGCCCGCAGATGGTCCACCGCGGCGCTCTCATGGAGGTCGGAGCCGCTGATGACCACTCCCGCCCCGTGGAGCACCTCGGCCAGCGGGGACATGGACACGCCGCCGATGCCCACCAGGTGGGCGTGGGCGCCGGGACGGATATAAGAATGAATGTCGGGCTTCATACAGACACACCTCGATCAAAAAATCGGCCCGCCGGACGCGGGCCCTCGGTTTTCCTGACGGTCCGCATCCCCGCTCCGGCGGAGTGGGGAGCGGATCCGGTCCTGCCCTATTATAGTACAGGCGCGGCCGGAGAACAAGCGGGCTTTCCTCTGCATCTTACCCAAAATTCAGGCCCTTCAACAGACTTTTCCCGCCGTCTCCTCAGAATATCCCGCCATAATCAGCGGTCATAACCGATGTACTTCTCCAGCACGTCCAGGGAGAGGGGCCCGATCTGCCCCTCCGCCGTTTTGAGGAAGCCGTGCTTCTCATAAAACTTCCGGGCCGCACCGTCAGGGGCGCACCGCAGGCGCAGGGAGGTCCGGCCCAGTCCCCGGTAAAAGGAGACCGCCTGACCCAGCAGCTGCACACCCAGCCCCCGAAAGCGGAACGCAGGCGTCATGTAGTACAGGGAGAGGAAGCCCACCCCCTCCTCCCGGTCCCGCTGGGGGTCCAGCTGGAGCAGGCCGGCGGGCTCCTCCCCCGCCATGGCCACAGTCAGCGCCATGGGGTCCTGAGCCAGCGCCCGCTCCGCCCCCTCCCAGAACGCGGGGCCGTCAAAGGGCAGGTCCGCCCCATAGGTGGAGATCCAGACGTCCCGGCGGGCGTCCAGATAGAACTCCCGGTCCGCCGCAGAGTCCAGGGGACGGTACCAAAGGTTCACATCCTCCTTCTTCTGCGCCCCCTTCCGCCACCAGGACTGCTGCGCCAGGGTGGAGATGGAGTCATCCAGATGGGAATTATCCCCCTCAAACACCACATGGAAGGCCTCGCCGTCCCAGGCCAGGCAGGTCACGGAGGTGTTGTCCGCATGGGGCAGGGCGTGCCACTCCTCCGGCGGGATCCCCTTCACATTGGCCAGAAACTGGCGGATGGCGGTGCCGTGGCTGAATACAGCCACCGTCTGGCCGGGGTGCTCTACGGCGATGCGCCGGATGGCGCGCTCCACCCGGGCCCCGACCTCCCCCAGGCTCTCGCCGCCGGGGGCGACCCACGCGGGGTCGCTGTGGTTGAACTGGAGGAGCCGCTCCCCCTCCGTCCGGCGCACCTCGCCCCAGGTACGGTCCTCCCAGCGGCCCATGTGGACCTCCCGCAGGCCGGGATCTGTGTGCAGCTCCAGTCCCTTGGGCACATAGACGGCCCGGGCGGTGGCCCGGGTGCGGTACAGGTCGCTGGACCAGACCGCATCCACAGGCACGCCGGAAAACCGCGCCTCCAGGGCCTTGATCTGCTTCCAGCCGTTCTCCGTGACCAGGGCGTCATACCAGCCGTGGATCCGGCGGTAGAGGTTCCCCTCCGCCTCCGCGTGGCGGATCAGATAGATCGTTGTCATAACACGACTCCCCTTTTCCTTACCAGGGGCGCACCGCTCCGGTCAGCTCCCGGACGGCAAACAGCCCCTGGCGGGCGGCAATGGCCTCCAAGCCGTCCCGTACCCTGATCGGGGCCATGGGGTCGGCAAACAGGGCGGTGCCCACCGCCACGGCGGAGGCTCCGGCCAGCATCAGCTGGGCCGCGTCCTCCCCCTTGCTGACGCCGCCCATGCCCAGCACGGGCACCTTGACCGCCTGGGACACCTCCCAGACCATCCGCACCGCCACGGGCAGCACGGCGGGGCCGGACAGACCGCCGGTGTTCATCTTCAAAATGGGCTGGCGGGTGTTCACGTCAATGCGCATCCCCCGGATGGTGTTGATGAGGGAAACTGCGTCCGCTCCCGCCGCCTCCACCGCCCGGGCGATCTCGGTGACGTCGGTGACGTTGGGGGACAGCTTTACCATCACCGGCACGCTCCCCGCGTGGGACTTGGCCATCTCCGTCACCTCGGCGGCCAGCTCCGGCCGGGTGCCATAGGCCAGCCCCCCCGCCTTCACATTGGGGCAGGAGATGTTCACCTCGATCATGTCCACCCCGGCCCCGGCCAGCTTTTCGCACATGACGCCGTACTCCTCGGGGGTGTTGCCTGAGATGTTGGCAATCACCTTTACATCATACTGCCGCAAAAAGGGCAGCTCTTCGGCAATAAAGGCGTCCACCCCGGGGTTCTGCAGGCCCACGGAGTTCAGGATGCCCATGGGGGTCTCTGCGATCCGGGGGGCGGGGTTGCCCTCCCTGGGAAGCAGGGTCAGCCCCTTGGCGCAGATGCCGCCCAACTCGCTGAGATCAAAAAACTGGCTGTACTCCCGGCCGAAGCCAAAGGTCCCGGAGGCCACCACCACCGGGTTTTTCATGGTCATCCCTGCCAGGGTGACGCGCATATCCACATTAGACATCCCAGTTCACCTCCCTGGAATCAAAGACCGGCCCATCCTTGCACACGTGCTTCCGGCTTCCGTCAGCCATGTCGCAGGCGCACACCAGACAGGCCCCTACGCCGCAGCCCATCCGCTCCTCCATGGACACCTGACAGGGGACGCCGAATTTCTCCGCCACTCTGGCCACATTCCGCAGCATGGGGCGGGGACCGCAGGCCAGCACGGCATCGTAATTTTGATCCCCCTCCAACTCCTGGCGGACCAAGGCGTCCACAAAGCCGTGATGGCCCAGAGAGCCGTCGTCGGTGGCAATCAGCACCTTGGCGCACTTGTCCTGGAAGCGGTCTTGCAGAATGATCTTATCTGCCGACCGGCCGCCCAGGATGGCGGTGGACTTGCCCTGGGTGTACTGGGCGCAGCCCAGCATGGGCGGGATCCCGATGCCGCCGCCCACCAGCAGATAGCGGCCCTCCGGCTTCATGGCAAAGCCGTTGCCCGCCAGGCCCAGCACATCCAGACTGTGGCCCACAGGGCGGCGGGCCAGCCAGTCGGTGCCCTCGCCCCGGACCTCAAAGACGATGGCCAGCGTGTCCACCGGCTCGTCCTCCATGCAGGAGCATACGGAGATGGGCCGGCGCAGCAGCAGGCCCTCGCCGCACTTCACATGAACAAACTGTCCCGGCGCCCGGAAGGAGGTGCGGACCATGTCCCCCGCCTCCAGCACCATATAGATTGCATCTCCCATCTGCTCCTTGGAGACGATCTTACATTTGCGTTCTACTTTCACGATCGATCACCGCTTTCTTTATCGCCCTGTCAGAACAGAGCCTTCTCAAACCGCCCTGGGAATCGCTCACTTCTCCCAGGGGACCTTCTTTTTCTGCCAGGGAAAGGTATGCTTTTCCCGCTCCGGCGCAGGGGCGGGCTCCGGACTCTGCTTCTGCTCAGACCGGGCGGCGTGGGGTGTGTACGCGGCCTGTACCGCGCAGGTGGGGCAGCCGCACAGAGCGCTGTGCCTGGTGCCGCACACCGGGCAGGTCACCTGGTCCTCCCGCTCCGTCCGGAGGGGCTCCTCAGGCTCGGCGGCATACAGCTCCACCCTGCGGCACTTGGAACAGACATACAGGTCCACTTCAAACTGTTCCAGACCTATGGAGGTCAATCCCCCATAGCCGTCCGCGCCGATGGAGAACTTCCGCAGCCGCCGTTCCAGCGTCCCGCCGCAGGCGGGACAGTGCTTTCCGGTGTTCAAGTCGGCCCGGATGCGCTCCCCGTCCTCCAGATCCGGGGAGTCCAGCATCTGCCGGAGCAGCTCCTCCCGCTCCTGAGGCAAGGCGTTGTCCAGCCGGGCGGTACAGCCGATGCACAACGTCTGTGCCACGCCGTGAAACATATAGTTCTTCCGGTCCAGAAACCCAACCTTCTGGCCGCACAGGATGCAGTTTGCCATCAAAATCCCTCCTGTTCACTTTGAAAGCTCCTGCTACTTCTCCCAGGGGACCTTCTTTTTCTGCCAGGGAAAACGGAATCCCGAACGCTCCTCCGGCTGAGCGCCGTTCTCTTGGACGACAGAGCCGCTTTGGATTTGCTCAGCCTGTTCCAAATTCCGAAGATGCTCCTCCATCAACAGCCCCACCTGTCCGCAGACCGGGCAGAGCTGATCCTCCCGTTCTTCCTGACAGTGCTCACACCAGTAGGGTGCAGGCTTCGGCTCTTCGGAAAATGCAGCAGTATACAGTTCGACCTTACCGCACGCAGGGCAGGCATACAAATCCACCTCATACTGGTCGGCCAGCAGGGTCCATAGACCGCCGCCGCCGTCGGCTCCAATGGAGAAATTTTGCAGTTTGCATTCCATCTCCGCTCCACAGCTTGGGCAGCTCCGGGTGCGTGTCTCTTCCATATTGTCCTCCTTGCAGCTCACAAAGTTTGCCGGAACAAGCACATTTACTGGATGGTCACGAACCGGGCGATGTCCTCCTTCATGGCGATGGCGGCGTTTCTCGCAGCCTCCTGGAAATCGTGTCCGTCTCCACCGGTCTTTTTCCAGGCACACATGATGCCCCGGGAGGAGTTGACGATGGCCCCGTGGCCCTTCTCGTTGAAGGCGTACTTCACATCCTCGGCGGTGCCCCCCTGGGCTCCGTAGCCGGGTACCAGGAAGAACGTATGAGGAAGCCGGGCCCGTAAATCCTGGATCTGCTCCGGATAGGTGGCTCCGGTGACGGCACCCGCCATGGTGAAGCCGTACTGGCCCTCGGTGCCGGCGGCGATGGACTCGTTGAGCTCGCCCATGGCCTCATAGATGGTGCGGCCGTCGGCGATCTTCAGGTCCTGCAACTCACCGGAGCCGGGATTGGAGGTCTTGACCAGCACAAAGGCGCACTTGTCCTCCCCCTTGGCGGCCTCCAGGAAGGGCTTGATGGAATCGGAGCCCATATAGCCGTTGAGGGTGACGCAGTCGGCGTCAAAGGACTTGAACACCTGCCCCTCAATGGGCGCGCCGGACAGCCAGCCCTCGGCATAGGCGGCTGCGGTGGAGCCGATGTCGCCCCGCTTGATGTCGGCAATGACAAACAGCCCCTTCTCCTTGGCATAGCGGATGGTGCGCTCCAGCATCTCCATCCCCTGCCAGCCCAGGTTCTCATAGTAGGCGCTCTGGGGCTTGACAGCGGGCACCACGTCGCACAGCGCGTCGATCAGCCCCACGTTGAACTGCCAGATGGCCTCGCAGGCCCCCTTCAGTCCCACCCCGTGCTGGGCAAAGGCGGCCTTGCGGATGTGCTCGGGCACATACTCGATGCGGGCGTCCAGCCCGGCCACAGTGGGGTTCTGCTTGGCAATGATTTTCTCCTGCAATACGTCAAAAGACATGGATCTCTTCCTCTCTTTCTGTTCCTTTGATCCGGCGTGGGCGCGGCGGGGCAGCGGCCCCGCCGCCTCCCGGATCTCACATATTATCCTGATAAATCACGTTCCCGGACACGATGGTATACTTCACGCGGCCCTTCACCTTCCGGTCCGCGAAGGGGGTGTTCCGGGCCTTGGAGGCGAACTGCTCCGGGTCGATGGTCCACTCCTCCTCCGGGTCGAAAATCGTGATGTCGGCGTCGCTGCCCAGGGACAGCCGCCCCTTGGTGCCCAGGCGGAGAATGGAGGCGGGGTTATAGGTCATGCGGCGGATCAGGTCGGGCAGCTTCATCCGCCCGGTGTGGTAAAGCTCCGTCAGGGCAATGGCCAGAGAGGTCTCCAGCCCGATCATGCCGCTGGGGGCCTTGGCCAGGGGACGGGCCTTCTCCTCGGCGGAGTGGGGGGCGTGGTCGGTGGCGATGGCGTCGATGGTGCCGTCCTTCAGGCCCGCGATGATGCCCTTGATGTCCTTAGCGGTGCGCAGAGGGGGGTTGATCCGGGCCAGCGCCCCCCGGGTGAGGATCTCATCCTCGGTGAGGGTAAAGTACTGGGGACAGGTCTCACAGGTGAGGGCCACCCCCCGCTTCTTCATCCGGCGGATGATGTCCACCGACTTGGCGGTGGACACATGGCAGATGTGGACGTGGGCGCCGGTCTCCTCCGCCAGCATGGCGTCCCGCATGACCACGATCTCCTCCGCGATGGCGGGGCGGCCCTCCATCCACAGCTGGCGGGAGACGCTCCCCTCATTCACCGCCCGGTTACCCACCATGGAGGTGTCCTCACAGTGGCACAGGATGGGCAGCTCCACCCGCTTGGCGTGGATCAGGGCGTCCCGCATCAGATTGGCATTGTCCACATTACAGCCGTCGTCGGACAGAGCGGCGGCACCGGCCTTTTTCAACGCGTCCGCGTCGGTGAGCTCCTCCCCCCGCAGGCCCACGGAGACCGCGCCCACAGGATAGACATGGACCCCGTTGGCCTGGCCGGCCTTCTCGCGGATATACTGGATCTGCTCCGGGCTGTCCACCACCGGATCGGTGTTGGCCATACAGGCCAAGGAGGTCACTCCCCCCCGGGCAGCGGCGGCCGTTCCGGTAAAGATGTCCTCTTTATAGGTCAGGCCCGGGTCCCGGAGATGGACGTGCAGGTCCACCAGCCCGGGACAGACCACCAGCCCGGTGGCATCGATCACCCGGTCAGCCTCCGTCTGAATGTCCTTCTCCAGCTGGAGCACCTTTCCATTCTCGACGTACAGGTCCAGAATGGAGACTGTCCCATTCACCGGGTCCACCACCCGGCCGTTCTGAATCAGAAGTTTCATTGCATGGTTCCTCCAAAAATAGGCAGGGCCGATCGGCCCGTGTGGTAAAACGAAAGGGCTGCCGCAAAAATGGGCAAACTCCGTTACGTTAAATTATAGCGGAACCAGCAGGATTTAGCAACGCATTTTTCCGCAGAAGGGGAAAGAATAAAAAGGAACCGGCTGTATCCCGCTCTGGGGCGGCCGGTGGAACAGATCAACAGCAGGACATGACGCAAAAGGAGTGAGCAGAGCATGAACGGAACTGAATGCGGCTGTGGGCGGTTTTTTGCCGGAATGGCGGCCGGCCTGGCAGCGGGCACGGCCATCGGCATGACTATGGCCCCCTCCCGCCGGGAGATCAAGCGGGCCGCCCACCGGGCGGCCAAGTCGGTGTCTGATGCGGTGGAGACCCTGACCGACGCCATGGGAATGTGATCCCATGACCGGCCCCGGCGGGGTGGGTCCGCTCACTCCGCCGGGGCTGCCCACTTTATGGGCGCCGGGCTTTGAGCCGAAATGGGGCACATCCCCCTTTTTTGGGCGTCAAAAGGAGCTTTTTATAGATTTTTTCAGAAATCCAAAGCATTTTGTCCCCCAATGCAATCATTTTGTAACCACTTTTTCATTTCTATGTAATCGCTTTGACAAGAGAATGACAGTGTGACATGATATACTTAGTCCATACCAGATAAGAAAGGAGGGGCCTGCTGTGAAAAAGCTTCTGGCTTCCCTGACCATCCTGACCATCCTCGCTCTGCCGCTTGGGAGCGCCGCCTCCGCGGAGCAGCAGACGCCCCCCATCGACCTCTCTGTGGAGGAGGTCCACGGCAACATCCCCGCCCAGGCCGATGCGGCCCAGGCCATGTACCCCGCGGTCCATTCCCTGGTGCTGGCCATGACGGAGAACGGCCTGGAATACGCGCCGGAGGACAGCGAATTTTTGTGGACCAGCCTGTACTATATGCTCAGCCTGTACGGTCAGATGGACGAGCGGGCGGAGCTCACGGACGACACCCTGATTCTCCCCTCTGAGATGGTCCAGGACTATGCCGCGGCCCTCTACCCCCAGGTGGAACAGCTGCCCGGCATCCCCGCCCCCATCTCCCAGCGGATCCGCTATCAGGCTTCTGACGACTCCTACCACCTCGCCCGCGGTGACGAGGGCCTGGCTGAAGTGGTCCTTCAGACCCCCATTACGCTGGCCAGCGGCGCCGTAGTCCTCACGGGGCAGCTCAACTCCCTGGAGGACGGCAGCCTCCTGCGGGATTTCCAAGTAACGCTCAGTCCCCGGGACAGTATGTTCGGCTATGTGATCACCGATCTGACCTGATCCCACTTGATATTTCCGACATCCTCTTTGATTTTTGGCAGAAGGGCGCGCCTTATGGCGCGTCCTTCTGTCCTTTTCCTGTACCCTGTGGGATTTTTTCCCCGCTCCCCTCATAGCCTGATCTGAGGTCCATTCATCGGACACGATTTTAGAAAACCTTAATCTTCTCTTCAACGTTCTTTATACTCTGTCTGGTATCCTGAGTACAAAGAAAGGGGGGCGTTTTGATGGCCACTTCTCCTTCTGCCACACTCCAAAGCGCGCAGGACTGCTCCATTTACATCCTTCTCACCCGCTCCGGGACCTGGTTCTCCCGGCTCATTCACCTGGTCACCTCCGACTGCTATACCCATGCCTCCATCGGCCTGGACGGCCCCTCCGGGCCCTTTTACAGCTTCGCCCGCAAGTACGAGCACTTCGCCCTTCCCGCCGGCCTGGTGGAGGAGCGTCCGAGTGTCAGGAACCGGCGAATCCCCTGCTGTCTCTACGAACTGAAGGTCTCCGACCCGGTCTACCGCCGTCTCCGGCGGCAACTCTCCGGAATGTACTGCCAGCGGGAGCGCTATCACTACAATCTGCTGGGCGCGCTGTCCTGCTGCTTCAACCACCCGCTCCGCCGGAAGAACCACTACTTCTGCTCCCAGTTCGTGGCCACGCTGCTGGAGGAGTGCGGCGCGGTGGAGCTTTGGAAAAACCCCGACCTAGTACGTCCCGCCGACTTCTGCCGCCTGTCCGCCCTGCAAGCGGTCCACCAGGGCCCTCTGGACGGTCTGATGGCCGCCCCCACATAGCATACAGCCCCCTCCGGAGCACTCCAGGCACTCCAAAGGGGGCTGTATCTATTACAGCTCGTCCTCTCCCCCATCTGCGGCCCACTGCGGCCGGGTGAGAGCAAAAAAATGGGTCAGCCGCCGCTCTCCCAAAAGGGGGACGTCGGTCTCCTCGGAAAACTGATAGCGGAAGCCGCACTTCTCAATGACCCGGCGGGATCTGGCGTTTCCGTCGTAGTGATTGCACCAGATGATCCCCAGTCCCAGCTCCGTAAAGCCCCAGCGGATCAGAGCCCTGGACGCCTCCGGGATCAGGCCCCGGCCCCAGAAGGCGGGGCTGAGGGCATAGCCCAGCTCATCGTCCGGACCTGGCAGCTCGTTTCGGTGCTCTCCCACAAAGCCGGCCGAGCCGATCACCCGGCCGCTCTCCCGGTCTGCCACCGCGAACACGTTGGGAGCCGAAAATACCGTCCGGATGATCTCCAGGCTGTTCTCCACGCTGGTGTGGGGCGGCCACCCCGCGATGGGCCCCACCCTGGGGTCCTTGGCATAGTCATACAGCTCCGCCGCGTCCCCCTCCCTGAAGGGCCGGAGCAGCAGCCGGGGCGTGGTCAATATGGTCATAGCGCCTCCCTTTGTAAAACAGGGCGGCCTTTCTGCGCGGATCCCATCCACACCGAAAAACCGCCCATCCTTAATTCCTAACTTCTAATTCCTAACTTTCCCAAGGCTCCCTGTGGGGCTGCCAGCCCTCCACCAGCGGGCCCAGCTGGCCGATGGTCCTGGGGGTGCAGACGGCGACCACATCGATGGTCTCTCCATAGTCTACCTGCTCCACCTTGGCCTCCTGGTACAGCCGGTCCAGCAGCCCGCCCTTGTCATAGGGCAGGTGGATGGTCACCCGCTTCACCCCGCTGTCCAGCCGCTGCCCAATAGCCTCCAGCAGGGCGGGGAGCCCCTCGCCGGTGCGGGCGGAAATGGAGACAATGTTCTCCCCATGGGGACGGATCTCCCCCGTCCACAGGTCGCACTTGTTGAATACCTCCAGCCTAGGGGTCTGGTCAGCCCCCAGTTCGTGGATGAGCTGATCCACCACCGCCGCCTGCTCCCGCCACTCGGGGTTGGACGCGTCGATGACATGGAGCAGCAGGTCGGCAAAGGAGAGCTCCTCCAGAGTGGCCTTGAATGCCTCCACCAGATGGTGGGGCAGCTTGCGGATAAAGCCTACCGTGTCAGACAGGAGCACCGTGCAGGTGTCCGAGATCTCCAGGGTGCGGGTGGTGGTGTCCAGGGTGTCGAACAGCCGGTTGTTGGCCGGGATCTCCGCCCCGGTCAGCTTGTTCAACAAAGTGGACTTGCCCGCGTTGGTATAGCCCACAATGGCCACCACCGGCACCTCGTTTTTGATCCGCCGCTCCCGCTGGGTGGCGCGCACCCGGCGCACGTCCCGCAGCTCGTCCTCCAGCTTGGCGATCTTTCTGTGGATATGCCGCCGGTCGGTCTCCAGCTGGGTCTCGCCGGGGCCGCGGGTGCCGATGGCGCCCTCCTGCCGCTCCAGATGGGTCCACATCCCCAGCAGCCGGGGCAACAGATATTTATACTGGGCCAGTTCCACCTGGAGCCGCCCCTCCCGGGTGCGGGCCCGCTGGGCAAAGATGTCCAGGATCAGGGCGGAGCGGTCCATCACAGCCACCTTCAGCTCCTCGCTGAGTACCCGCTGCTGGGAGGGGGACAGGCTGTTGTCAAAGATCACCATGTCCGCGTCCATCGCCCGGACCAGCTCCCGGACCTCCGCCACCTTGCCCTCGCCGATGAAGGTGCGCGGGTCGGGGCTGTCCTTGGACTGAAGAACGGTCCCCACACACTCGCCTCCCGCCGTCTCCAGCAGGTCGGCCAGTTCCTCCATGGTTTCTTCCGTAGCGTTCTCCTCCACGGACAGCCGGTGGGCCCACAGGCCCACCAGAACCGCCCGGTTCTTCTTCACTTGTAAATCGTTCTGGGTCATACATCCTCCCACAGGATCTGATTTTTCGCGGCGGGGAGCGCTTGCTCCCGTCCGCGGCGCCTGTTATCTCTGGTACGCCTCCACGATCTCGCCCAGATACATGATGTGGTAATCCTGTCCCGGATACCACTTCTCCTTCACATCCTCCGGGATCCGGTCCGGATCCATGGGCTGAACGTACCGCTTGCGGCAGACCAGCACCAGCTGAGCCTGCTCAAAATAGGGCGCGCCGCACTCCGCCGTCTTGACGGTGAAGCCGCACTCCCGCACCTTATCCACCTCACGTCCGCTCTTGCCGCCGCACAGAGCCAGGGCCTTGCGGTATTCCTCCCCAAAGAACGCAAGCGTAAAGTACTCCTCCCGGTCCACAAACTCCCGGGTGTACCGCTGGGGACGGATATAGCAGGTGGCCGCCGGCGCGCCCCAGAACACCCCCAGACCGCCCCAGGAAGCGGTCATGGTGTTGCACCGCTCCGCCGTTCCGGCGGTGATGAGCATCCACTGCTCCCCGATCAGGGAAAATACGTTCTGTCCGATTTCTTTGGGGTCGATCCGTTTCAGCATAGCAAGTACCTCCTTCAATGTTCCTTCCAGCTTATTCCGAAAAGCGCTCCGGCAGTCTGGAGAGGCAAAAAATGACAAAAAGCCGCACCGAAACCTCGGTGCGGCTTTTGAGACGCAATCTTACTTCTTGTCCAGGCCAAACTTCTTGTTGAAGCGGCTGACACGTCCGCCGGTATCCACCATCTTCTGCTTACCGGTGTAGAAGGGGTGACACTTAGAGCACACTTCAACACGGATGTCCTGCTTGGTGGAACCAGTCTCGATCACGTTGCCGCAGGCGCACCGGATGGTGGTCTGCTGATAGTCGGGATGAATTCCTGCCTTCATTGTATCTTCACCTCTTTCTCCATGGAGGATCGTTTCGTAAACGCAACTGATATAATAGCACAGCTTCCTTGAAAATGCAAGTGTATTTTCTGATTTTTTTCAATTTTTCAACTTCATAGAAAAACGTGGCCGCAAAGTAAACTTTACGGCCACGTGGCGCAGAAGGAGGGATTCGAACCCTCGCTCGGTTTAACCCGACTACTCCCTTAGCAGGGGAGCCCCTTATAGCCACTTGGGTACTTCTGCATGGCTACAACTGACATCACATATCAGAACTGGATGAAAAAGTGGCGGAGAGAGTGGGATTCGAACCCACGGCTCTTGACGAGTCACCGGTTTTCAAGACCGGCTCCTTAAACCACTCGGACATCTCTCCTCATCTCATTGCAATCAGAGGCGAGTTATATATTACCATAGGACTTGCCTTCTGTCAAGCACTAAACTGTATTCTTTCCGATTTTCTTATTTTTACTCCTCCGCGCCAGCTGCCCGGTCTGTCTCCGCCCCTTAATAGGGACGGAGACAGACCGGCTGTATACAGATCACATCCCGCTCAGCTGTTCCTTCAGCTTGGCCACCAGTTCGGTGAGCTGGACGGAGCGCTCCTGCTCCGCCTTGACCACATGCTCCGGCGCCTTGTTCACAAAGCCCGGATTGGCCAGCTTGGCGTTGAGTTTCTCCAGCTCAGCGCTGTTTTTCTTCAGCTCCTTCTCCAAGCGGGCCTTCTCCTTCTCCAGGTCCACCAGCTCCGCCAGGGGCATAGACACCTGGGCGGCGTGGGTCACCACCGTGACCTGGCCGGCAGCCTCGGCGGCCTGGCCGGCGGGCACGATAGTCACTTCGCTGGCATAAGCCATCTTTTTCAGGAAGGGCACACCCAGCTGGAACACTGCCGCCTCATCGGTGGCCACGGTGAGGTGCGCCTTCTTGGAGGGGGGCACGTTCATCTCGCTGCGGCGGGTGCGGACGGCGCGGATGGCGTCCATGATGAGCTCCATAGCCTTCGCCTCGGTGGGGAAGTCCAGTTCCGCCTGATACTCGGGCCAGGTCTGGAGCATCAGGAAGGAGCCCTCCTCCACCCCGTCCTCGTGGGGCAGAGCCTGCCAGATCTCCTCCGTGATGAAGGGCATGAAGGGATGCAGCAGCTTGAGCATCTGGGTCAGGACATGACACAGCACCTGCTGGGCCCGGACCTTGCTGTCCCCGTCCTCACCCTGGAGGCGGGTCTTGGTCAGCTCGATATACCAGTCACAGTAGTCATCCCAGATGAAGTCGTAGATTTTCTGCGCCGCCACGCCCAGCTCATAGCGCTCCATGTTCTCCGTGATCTCCCGGACGGCGGTGTTCAGCTTGGAGAGGATCCACTTGTCCTCCAGCTCCAGCTTCTCCGGCAGGCGGCAGCAGTCGATGGTCAGGTTCATCATCAGGAAGCGGCTGGCGTTCCAGATCTTGTTGGCGAAGTTGCGCATGGCCTCGCAGCGCTCCGTGTAGAAGCGCATATCATTGCCGGGGCTGTTGCCGGTGACCAGATTGAAGCGCAGGGCGTCCGCGCCGTACTTGTCGGCGATCTCCAGGGGATCAATTCCGTTGCCCAGGGATTTGCTCATCTTCCGGCCCTTGTCGTCCCGGACCAGGCCGTGGATGAACACGGTGTGGAAGGGCGGCCGCTTGGTCTGCTCGCAGGCGGAGAAGATCATCCGGGCCACCCAGAAGAAGATGATGTCATAGCCGGTGACCAGTACGTCGGTGGGATAGAAGTAGTCCAGATCCTCCGTCTTTTCCGGCCAGCCCAGGGTGGAGAAGGGCCACAGGGCGCTGGAGAACCAGGTATCCAGCACATCGGGGTCCCGGGTGATGTTCTCAGATCCGCAGTGCTGGCACTGGGTGGGGTCCTCCCGGCTGACGGTCATCTTACCGCAGTCGGCACAGTACCACACAGGGATCTGATGGCCCCACCACAGCTGGCGGCTGATGCACCAGTCGTGGACGTTCTCCATCCAGTTCAGATAGGTCTTGGAGAAACGGTCGGGGACGAACTTGGTCTCCCCCTGCTCCACCACCCGGATGGCCTCCTCGGCCAGGGGCTTCATCTTGACGAACCACTGGGCGGAGATGATGGGCTCCACGTCGTTGTGACAGCGGTAGCAGGTGCCCACATTGTGGCTGTACGGCTCGGTCTTGACCAGATAGCCCTGCTCCTCCAAATCCTTTACGATGGCCTGGCGGCACTCATAGCGGTCCATGCCCTCGTACTTGCCGCCATTGGCGTTGACCACACCGTTGTCGTCCAGGACCCGGATGGTCTCCAGGTTGTGGCGCAGGCCAACCTCAAAGTCGTTGGGGTCGTGGGCGGGGGTCATCTTCACCGCGCCGGTGCCGAAGCCCAGCTCCACATACTCGTCGGCCACAATGGGGATCTCCCGGTTCATAATGGGCAGGATGCAGGTCTTGCCCACCAGGTGCTTAAAGCGTTCGTCCTCCGGGTTCACCGCCACGCCGGTGTCGCCCATCATAGTCTCAGGCCGGGTGGTAGCCACCACCAGGTCGCCGGAGCCGTCGGTCAGGGGATAGCGGATATACCACAGGTGGCCAGGCTTGTCCTGATACTCCACCTCCGCGTCGGAGAGGGCGGTGACGCAGTGGGGACACCAGTTGATGATCCGGCTGCCCTTATAGATAAGGCCCTTCTCATACAGCTCACAGAAGGTCTCCCGCACAGCCTTGGAGCAGCCCTCGTCCATGGTGAACCGGGCCCGGTCCCAGTCACAGGAGGCGCCCAGCTTCTTCTGCTGCTCCACGATGCGGTTGCCATACTGGCGCTTCCAGTCCCACACCCGCTCCAGGAACTTGTCCCGGCCCAGGTCATAGCGGGTCAGGCCTTCCTTCACCCGCAGTTCCTCCTCCACCTTGATCTGGGTGGCGATGCCCGCGTGGTCGGTGCCGGGGACCCACAGGGCGGCATAGCCCTGCATCCGCTTGAAGCGGATGAGGATGTCCTGGAGGGTGGAGTCCATGGCGTGGCCCATGTGCAGCTGTCCCGTCACATTGGGGGGCGGCATCACGATGGTGAAGGGCTTCCGCTTGGGATCCCGACGGCCCTTGAAGCAGCCGTTCTTCTCCCAGGTCTCATAGATCCGGGACTCTACCTCCTGGGGCTCATAAACCTTTGGCAGTTCTTTTTTCATGCGATCTCACGTCCTGTTCTCAAATTATCGTCTGGCCGCCGGGAGCGCCAGCTCCCTCCAGCCACTGGTCATTTTCTCAGACCCGCTGGGCCCTGCAATCCGCCTTGCGCTCCAGAAAGGTCCGGAAGGCGTCCGGCTGGCCGGAGCGGAACCCCTGCTTCTCCAGGGCATATCCCTGGTGCCGGTTCAGCATCAGGAAGAAGTAGCGCTGGTCCTCGTAGAAGGCGGCAACCTGGTCATAGGACAGGCGGACCTCGTCCCCGCCGCTGCGGATGGTACAGCCCTCCTCGTCAAATGCGGCCCGGTGCAGCTGTTCTCCCTTCAGCACCAGACGGATCACGATCCAGGCGCGGATGTGGTTTAAAAACAGCACCCACAGCAACAGCCCGCCGCCCATCAGTCCGGCTGAGATCCCACCCAGGGAGGGAAACCCGAGCCGTGCGGCCGCCCGGAGCAAAAACACACCGCAGGCCCCGCCCAGCAGCCGGAGGGACAAACTGCTCCACCGGTGGGTTGCCCGGATGGAGGCCCGGTTCATCGCCAGGACGGTCCGCTCATTGCAGCGCGTCTCATTGATAAATTCCACATCACACCTCCAAACAAAAAACGCCCTGAGCCAAAAAGGCTCAGGGCGAACAAGATCCTGTCCGCGGTACCACCTGATTTTCCCCAAAGGGGACGCTCACAGCCCGGTAACGGGGGGACCGCCGCCCCTTACTGGATTTCGGGGGCAGAGCTTGGAAGCCACCTTCCCCCATCCGGCGGGGAGACTTGCACCATCCGTCTCCTCTCTCTGCCGCCCGCGGTGGGGTACTCCTCTTCCGCAACGCTTTTACAAGACCTCATTATATGGGATTTCCAAGGGGTTGTCAAGGGATTTGGCCGGAAAGCGGCGCGCCGGCCGCTCACTCCCCCTTCAGCACATCGTCCAGAGGGACCTCCTCCGCGTCGCCCCAGAGGCGCTCCAGATCATAGAACTTCCGGGCCTCATCCATGAAGATATGGACCACCACAGAGGAAAAATCCATCAGCAGCCAGGTGCCGCCCCGGTGGCCCTCGATGTGGTGGACCCGCTCCCCCTGCTTCTCCATGGCCTCCTCACAGGCGTCGGACATGGCCTTGATCTGTGTGGTGGAGGTGGCGGTGCAGATCACAAAGTAGTCTGCCAAGGTGGTCAGCCCCTCCGTTTTCAGGACCTTGATCTCTTCTCCCTTTTTCCCGTCCAGGGCTTTTGCCAGTAAAATCGCGCTCTCATAAGAAGTCACAGGCGCTTCTCCTTTCTGTATGCCGCCCCACCCCCTCCGGGGCAGGGCGGGCTCTTTTGTGGTTCTGTCTCATCTCAGGGCTGGTGCGGCTCAGGCCGCCGGCTCCAGCCCCGTGGGGTTGAGCCAGTCAGGCAGCTCGGACACGGTCATTCCCTCGCTGCCCTCTGTCCCGCCGGTGGAAGCGCCCCCCTCCGCAGGGGGCTCCGGCTGCTGGCCCGTCTCGCCGTTCCCGGCGTCCTGAGAGCCTCCGGGCTCCGGCAGGCTGCTGTCTCCGCCGCTCTCAGACGGCGGGACCGTCTGACCGCCGCCCTGGGAGCCATCCGGAGTCTGCTCCTGAGAGCCGTCCGGAGGCAGCTCCTGAGACCCGTCCGGGGGGAGGGTCTGGGAGCCATCCGGCGGCAGGACCTGGGACCCGTCCGGATCCGGAAGCTCCTCCTCCGGCGCCTCCGGTTCGTCCGCAGTCTGGCCGCCGCCGGAGGAGGACCCGCCGCCTCTGGGCCGGGACAGGGTCTCGTCCAGCAGGGTCCCGCCGGTGACGGAGTAGCTCCCGTCACTGTTTCGGACCAGGACCTGGAGATCGCTGGCCCGGATCTGATCCACATAGGGGTTGAAGCCGTCGTTCAAGGCGGCCAGCAGCTCGTCCACCACAGGCAGGACCATGGACACCCTGGGGTAGTGGGCGTCCTGGTTGGGCATGGTGATAAACTGGATGTCCTGCTCCGCGTCCATCCCCACAGCCAGCTGGGCAAAGGCCAGCAGATTGCCCAGGGAAAGGTCGGTACTCACATTTTCCATAAAAATCTCGGCCAGGCTGGTGACCTTCAGCAGGATCTCCGGCTTCAGGCACTCCGCCGCCACCGCCTTCAGGAATGCCTGCTGGGTCTGGACCCGGCCCAGGTCCCCGTTGGGGTACTGCACAGAATAGTCGTTATTGTGCCGCCAGCGGATCAGACCCATAGCCTGCTCTCCGTTCAGTTCCTGATAGCCCTTCTTCAAATGGATGTGAAGATCCTGCCCGGGAGTCGGGTCGTCATAGTCCATATCGAACGGCACCTCAAAGTGGACACCGCCAATGGCCTCCACCAGTCGGCCCACCGCCTCCCACTGAACGACCACATAGAAGTCAGGGACGATGCCGGTGAGCTTGCCCACCTCTTTTTTCAGCGCGGTAACGCCGTTGACCAGCTGGGTGTCCGGATCGCTGCCTTTATTGAAGTTATACACCGCGTTCAGGCGGTGGCCGCTGCCCTTGCGGCTGGTGTTGATCATGGTGTCCCGGGGCAGGCTCATGCCGTGGACCGTCTTTGCCTTGCTGTCAAAGGTGATCAGCAGCATGGTGTCGGTGTTGCCGCCTCCGGCGGTGTCCTGACCCACCAGCAGGAAGGTATACACCCCGGGCCGCCGGCCGCTCTTGGCCACGTCGGGCAGCTCCGCCCCGTCAAAATTCGGCTCCCCCTCCCCCTGGGTGGTCCCGGTCCCACCAGACGGGTCCGGGATCTCCGGCAGCTTCATCCACATTTTCAGTCCCAGCCACACCCCGATCACCAGGACGGAAAGGATCACCAGTGTCTGAAACAGCCGGTAGCGAAGCTTCTGCCGCCGGTCCAGCCCTGCCACCCACTCCCGATGCTGCCGCCACCAGCCGGCCAGTCCGGAGGACTGCCGGCGCTGCCGGTGGGGTGTTGTCTCTCTTTTTCCGCTCATCTCGTCTTATTCCTCCAGCTTCACGCCCCGGTCAAGCAGCCACTGTCTGGCTTGAATGGTATTGATGTGGACGGGAACGCCCCGCTCCTCCATCTCCCGGATGGTAGACTTCACTCCCAGCAGCATGGCCTGATCCAGATCGGTATAGGCCAGCTTCCGCAGGCGCTCCACGCCTTCAAAGTCCCGGTTCGGCTCTATGTAGTCCGCCATGTACAGGATCTTGTCCAGCAGCGCCATGTCCGCCTTGCCTGTGGTGTGCCAGAAGATGGCCTCGTATACCTCATCAGGTTCCCCAAAAACATACCGGGCCATACACGCACCAGTCTTGGAGTGGAGCAGCTTGACCGCTTTCTGCTCTAAAGCATCTAATTCAATACCATATTTCGCGCACAAATGCAACTGGGATGTCAGCTCCAGGTATTTGGTACAATCGTGCAAAATCCCTGCGTGGCGGGCCAGTTCCGGGTCTGCGCCCCAGAATTTAGCCAGCTTGACCGCCTCTTCCTCCACCCCCATCACATGGGCCACCCGCTTGTGGCGGATCATGGAATAGGAGCAGGCCCGCAGCTCCGGCAGTTCCAGACGCTTCAGGCAGGGATAGGTGCCATACAGGCGGTTCATCAGAATATAGCCGTACACCGACGGCAGCAGGTACTCGCTCCCCCGCTCCCGGGCCAGAAGTTCCCGCAGCTGGGTAGAAGAGATGTCCACCAGTCCGGGCAGGGTGATGGTTGCGATCCGCGCATCGGGGTAGGTCTTGCTTAAAAACTCCCGTTGGGGGGCAAAGACATCCTCTCCGTCCTGTTCAGACCTCCCGAAGGCGCAGATCCCGGCCAGGCGGAGGATCGTCCCTGGCTCATGCCACAAATGCAGGGTGAGGAACATATCCGTCCCCATCAGCAGCCACAGCTCCGCCTCCGGATACTGCCGGTGGATGGCCTCCAGCGTATCAGAGGTATAGCTTTTCCCCTCCCGCTCCAACTCCAGGGTGGACACTTCCACAGCTCCGGGACGCTCCATGGCATCCGCCATCCGCTCCACCATGGCCAGCCGGTGCTCCTGGGCGGGGCTGTTTTCCGGCAGCACCTTGTGGGGCGGCACCGCCGCAGGCATCAAGATCAGCTTGTCCAGCTTCAGTGCGTCCAGCGCCGTCCGGGCCGCCGCCAGATGCCCCAGATGGGGTGGGTTAAAGGTCCCGCCGTAGATCCCGATCTTCATACAGCCGTCACCTCTCCTGTCATGTTTATTTTCTCTCCTCCTCCGAACGGAGAAGGAGCATACTCAAAGTTCCGGCAGCAGGGGCTGGAGCTCCTGCCACAGCTGACCGCCTTCCAGGATACGCCAGGCAATTTTTGGGGAATTGTCCACAGCAAAACCGCCTCTGCTCCCCAGTATCACGATCCAATGCTCTCCCCCGCCGGAAAATTTGATGTCCAGCGGATATTCCTCATTGCTGTGAGGACCAGGCCGCCACTGGGGGCAGCATTCCGCTTCACCCAACAACTCCATCACCGCCGGAAGATCTACTTGTTCTGTCAGGTCTATGTCAGCACCGGTCCCGACGTCAAACATTTGAATCTTCACCAGCGGCAGATCTCTCACCAGTGGCCGGGGGAGATACCACCAGGCCAGGAATCCGCCCACCGCCAGTACTGCTGCGATCCAAATGGCAGCCACATATTTTTTCATGGAGTTCTCCCTCGTTCGCCGCCCCTGTTTCAGCAGCCGGTGCGCAGGCTGTCAACGCCTACGAACTCCGGCAGCAGGGCGTTCAGCTCCTGCCACAGCTTTTCGCCGTCAATGATGCGCCAATCATTTGTCCCGTCGCTGGCGAAAGCCCCCCGGGGGGCCGACCATGATATTCCACAGCTCGCCGTCCTCCCTCTGTTTTCTTGTCAGACTCATGGTATATGTTTTCCTTTCCTCTTAAGCCTCCTTTCGCAAAAGGAGGTGGCATTTGCGAAGCAAATGACGGAGGATTTTCCCCTTCGGGGAAAAGGAAAACCCTCAGTCTCGCTTCGCTCGACAGCTCCCTTTGCGAAGGGAGCCTTACGGTGCGCCGAGTCGTCGCGCCCTTTGACATTGGATTTTCTCCTTCAAGGGCGGCCGGGGCAAGCCCCGGTCCTACGTGCAATGCGTATTTTGTAGGGGCCGATGTCCTCATCGGCCCGTTCCCGCCCCGATGGGACGTTTGGGTTTGCGGAGAAGAGAAAATGATCGCGGCGCGCCTCCCCCTACAAAACGGCGCGCCGAGTCGTCGCGCCCTACACACGGCAGAACCGCCCCTGTATATAGGTGTGTTACGCTTTCTTCTTGTCCGCCACCAGAACGATCTTATTCTTCAGGTCCTTCTTGTGGCTGGGGCGGTACAGGACAAATTTTGTGCCGATGACCTGTACCACCTCGCTGCGGGTCCGGGGAGCCAGGGCCTCCGCCGCCTCCCGGGCGGACATGAGGGAGGTCTCCAGCACCCGGCCCTTGATGAGCTCCCGGGCCTCCAGAGCCTCGTTGGCCTGCTGCACCAGGTTGTCCCCAATGCCGTCCTTCCCCACGATCAAAATCGTATCAATGTTGTTCGCCAGGCCGCGTAGCTGGGCCCGCTGTTTGCTTGTCAGACTCATAGTATATGTTTTCCTTTCCTCTTAAGCCTCCTTTCGCAAAAGGAGGTGGCATTTGCGAAGCAAATGACGGAGGATTTTCCCCTTCGGGGAAAAGGAAAACCCTCAGTCTCGCTTCGCTCGACAGCTCCCTTTACGAAGGGAGCCTTACGGTGCGCCGGGTCGTGGCGCCCTATGAACGGTGCGTATTTCGTAGGGGTCGCCGCCCTCGCGACCCGTTTTTTATATGGTGGGGCAGCGAAGGCGCCGCCCCCTGCATACTCACTTCAAATATTCCGCTAATTTAGCTTTAAAAACCTCCAGCGCCTTTCAGTAAAGTTTCTTCCCTTTTTTCCAAAATATCAAACAAACGAGGGCCCCGACCAGTGCCGCAGGCGCTGCCCTGAGTCCCTGAAGCCAAAACTCATCGAAAAAAGACGCCTGCGGATTATTTTCCAGCCGCCCAGCCAAATCTGAGCCGTTGAGCCCCAGCACCATGGCTGACCAACTCCACGCCAGCCGACGGCAGTTTTGTATTACGCCCGGGCCGTCTCCTTGTTTCATCCGGGATGTCATTTTATTCAGATAAACAAAGCTCGCCCCTATTCCCAACAAAGAGATTCCCAATAAAAGCCAACTCGTCATCCTGCTGACACTCCTCGATCATCCGCTTTTACTGCTTCAGGTACTCCTTCAGCTTGACCTGAAACGCCTCCAGCGCCTTCCCACGGTGGGAGATGGCGTTTTTCTCCTCCGCCGTCAGCTGGGCGAAGGTCTTTTTCAGCGGCGGCACAAAAAACACCGGGTCATAGCCGAAGCCGCCCTCCCCCTGAGGGGCGAAGGCGATGGTCCCGGGACACTCCCCCCGGGCGGTGAGCACGTCCCCATTGGGGAAGCAGCAGGTGATGACGGACACAAACTTCGCCGTCCGGGGCATCTGGCCCCTCATGTTCTCCAGCAGCAGCCGGTAACGGCCGGTATCGTCCAGCCCCTCGCCGCCGTAGCGGGCGGAGTACACCCCCGGCGCTCCGTTCAGCGCGTCCACGCACAGGCCGGAGTCGTCGGCGATGGCGGGCAGGCCGCTGGCCTCCATCACAGCCCGTGCCTTCAGCAGGGAATTTTCCTCAAAGGTGGTCCCCGTCTCCTCCACCTCCACGTCCACGCCGGCCTCCGCCTCAGAGCAGACCTCAATGCCAAGGTGAGACAGGATCTCGTTCATCTCCACCAGCTTTTTCTTGTTTTTACTCGCCAGTACCAGCTTCATATTATTTCTCCTCTGCTTATACGCCCAAGATCTCTTTCTGGACCGCCTGAAGCTGCCGGATGCCCTTCTCGCACAGCTCCACCAGCTGCCGCTGCTCGTCCAGGGTAAAGGGGCGTTCCTCGCCGGTGCCCTGGATCTCGATGAGGCGGCCCTGGTCGTCCATGACGCAGTTCAGGTCCACCATGGCGGCGGAGTCCTCCTCATAGCACAGGTCCAGCAGGGGCGTGTCATCCACTATTCCGGCAGACACGGCGGCCACATAGCCGCTGACCGGGTACTCCGCCAGCTGTCCGGCCTCCATCATCTTCCGAAAGGCCAGCATCATGGCCACAAAGCCGCCGGTGATGGAGGCGGTGCGGGTCCCTCCGTCCCCCTGGAGCACATCACAGTCGATGGTGATGTTCCAGGGCCCCAGCTTCTTCATGTCCACCACAGAGCGCAGAGCCCGGCCAATGAGCCGCTGGATCTCGGCGGAGCGGCCGTTGAGCTTCAGCTTGGAGATGTCCCGGCGGGACCGCTCCCGGTTGGCCCGGGGGAGCATGGAGTACTCGGCGGTGACCCAGCCCTCCCCCTCGGGGACATGGCGGGGCGGCTTGTCCTCCACGCTGGCAGTGCACAGCACATGGGTGTTGCCGCAGCGGATCAGGCAGGAGCCCTCCGCGAATTTGTTGATATTGGGGATGATCTCCACCGGGCGGAGCTCATCCTGCTTTCTTCCATCAATGCGTGTCATGGATAACTTCCTCTCTATTTGGTCGTATTGTATCATAATCCGGTCTTTGAAGCTATGGATAGAGTGTAAATTCAGTCGTAAATCTCAGAATGATGACCCGCCTGGGCGTTCTCTGTCCGTTACTGGGCAAGCTTCATAACAGATACCTGGGGCGGCGCAGAGGCCGCCATCCATTCCGAATTCCGAAATGGCATCCGGGGCGGCGCAGAGGCCGCCCCCTACGCAAGCCTAATTCCTAACTCAAATCAGGGCCTGTGCAAACTCCTCCGCGTCGAAGGGCTTCAAATCGTCGATCCCCTCTCCCACACCGGCGTACTTCACCGGCACACCCAGTTCCTTGGCAATGGCGATGGCGATGCCCCCCTTGGCGGTCCCGTCCAGCTTGGTCAGGACGATGCCGGTAATCCCGGCTGTCTCCTTGAACTGCTTGGCCTGGATCAGGCCGTTCTGTCCGGTGGTAGCGTCCAGCACCAGCAGGGTCTCCCGGGCACAGCTAGGCAGTTCCCGGTCGATGACCCGGGAGATCTTGTTCAACTCATTCATCAGGTTCTGCTTGTTGTGCAGCCGCCCGGCGGTGTCCACCAAAACCACATCGGTGTTCCGGGCCTTGGCGGCGGAGGCGGCGTCAAAGACCACGGCGGCGGGGTCCGCCCCCTCATGCTGCTTGATGATGTCCACGCCGGCCCGGTCAGCCCATACGGTCAGCTGGTCGGCGGCGGCGGCACGGAAGGTGTCAGCGGCACAGAAGAGTACCTTCTTCCGTTCGGCGCGCAGCTGGCTGCCGATCTTTCCGATGGTGGTGGTCTTGCCCACCCCGTTCACCCCGATGAACAGCACCACAGAGGGCCGGGTGGACAGATCCAGTCCGGCGTCCCCCACGGTCATGGCGTCGGCGATGCAGCGGCACATACAGGCCCGCGCCTCCTCCACCGTCTTGATGTGCTCCTCCTTCACCCGGCGGCGCAGTTCCTCTACAAGCTCCAGGGTGGTGTCCATCCCCGTGTCCGCCAGGATCAGGGACTCCTCCAGTTCGTCGTAAAAGTCGTCGGTGAGCTCAGAGCCGAAATTGGCAAAAATATTGATTTTTTTCAGTTTGTCAAAGAAACCCATAGTATCTTCCTCTCTGTTACAATCTTGCAGGAACCGGTTCCAGTTTCAGGCCATGCCCAGTCACCGCTCCACCTTTTCTCCACAGAAGGGACAGAACTGCCCCCACTGGAAGCTGTCGGTCATCTCCTCCCCGCAGAAGGGGCAGAACGCGGGCCCCTGGGCCGCCTGGCCGTCTCCGGCGGGCTGCTCCTGAGTCTGGCTCTGTGATTGGGAGGCGAATGCCTCCGGGTTCAGCCGCTCCGGTGGTACGACCTGCGCCAGCATGGCGAAAATCAGCTTGACCACGATAAACAGCACAATGATCAGGGCGATGCCGCCCACAATGGGCAGCCAGCTGTTTTTCTTCTTCTCGTTTTCGTTCTCGTTCACGGTGTACCTCCAAAGTATTCGTCCCCGCCCCACCGGGCAGGGTTCTGGTCGATATAGGTCCAAATATTCAGATAATCCCGCTCATTCCGGATTATATGATCATAATAGCCCCGCTGCCATATTTTCTTCTGAAAGGGTGGAAAAATGCCGGCTTTGACTCCCCGGATATACTCATTTGTTGTCATTGTCTTATACCAATCCATGACCTCTTGTAGGGGCGGCCCCATGTGGCCGCCCGCCGTCTGTTCTTCCGAGAAGAATAGAATCAAATGAAGATGGTTGGGCATAATCACATATTTATCCAATGAAATTGTGGGATATTTCTCTGGTATTTTCTCCAGCCACCTCTGAGCTAAACGATAGGCCTGTTGTGGGCGGCCACATGGGGCCGCCCGCCATCTGTTCTTCCGAGAAAAATAGGATCAAATGAATATGGTTTGGCATGATCACATATTGATTCAATGAAACTGTGGGATATTTTTCCGGTATTTTCTCCAACCACCTCTGCGCCAAACGATAGGCCTGTTGCGGGCGGCCACATGGGGCCGCCCCTACATTCTGGAATAATTGCATCCGTTTTTCGGTGCAGATGGTGACAAAATATGCCCCCTTGCGGCTATAATCATAATCTTTCAGCCGAATATGCTTGCGATTTGGGTATTCCATATCATCACCGGAGCTTCAATTCCTTTTCCACATCGTTCAGGTTGATGGTCAGCATACGAGACACCCCCTGCTCCTGCATGGTGACGCCGTAGAGCACGTCGGCCTCCTCCATGGTGCCCCGGCGGTGGGTGATGACGATGAACTGGGTCTTTTCCGCCATTCCCCGCATATACCGGGCAAACCGGACCACATTATTGTCGTCCAGGGCGGCCTCGATCTCATCCATGACCACAAAGGGGGTGGGACGCACCTTCAAAATGGAGAAATAAAGGGCAATGGCCACAAAGGCCTTCTCTCCGCCGGACAGCAGAGTGATGGTCTTCAGCGCCTTTCCGGGGGGCTGGACCTTGATCTCGATGCCGCAGTTGAGGATGTCGTCCGGGTCCTCCAGCTCCAGCGTAGCCTTTCCTCCTCTGAACAGTTCCTGGAAGGTCTGTCCAAAGGACGCGTTGATGCTCTGGAACTCCCGGCTGAAGATGGCCCTCATCTCGCCGGTGATCTGCCCAATGACCTCCTCCAGCTCCCTTTTGGCCTTCTCCACATCGTCCCGCTGGTCTGTGAGATAGGTATAGCGCTCATTCACCCGCCGAAACTCCTCAATGGCGCCCACATTCACGCTGCCCAGGGCGGAGATCCCCTTTTTCAGCTCGGCGATGCGGCGGCTCGCCTTGGAAACGGACTCGATCTCCACCCGCAGGCGTTTGGCCGCCTCGTGGGAGAGCTCATAGGTCTCCCACAGCTTGTCCAGCAGCTGTTTTTCGTCCAGGGCCGCGGCCATCTTTTTCTGCTCCAGGCGGGACACCTCCCCGCCGATGGCCAGCAGCTCCCGGTTTTTCTCCTGCCCCTCCCGGGTGGCCTTGACCCGCTCGCCCTCCAGGGCCAGCTTCTCCTCATTCAGCCCGGCAATCTGCCGCTGCTGCTCCTGATTCTCTTGGGCCAGCTTTTGAAGCTGCCCCTCCTTCTCCCCGATCTCCCGGGCGAAGCTCGCGTTTTTCTCCTGATAGTCCCCAATCAGCGCCCGGCTCTGGTCCTGGTCGCCGGCCAGATCCCGGCGCAGGCCCTCCAGCTCCTCCAGCCCGCGGGCGGTGGCCTCCCGCTCTGCCTCCAGGGCAGCCAGCCCCGCCGTGAGCTGGGAAAGCTCCTGAGTCAGAGCCAGCGACCGAGTCTGAAGGTCGCTCTGGCCCCGGGCCTTGCCATCCGCCTCGCTCTTCAGGGCGGCGGCCTCCCCCTCCAGCTCCCGGATGCGGTCCCGGGCGCGCTGGATGTCCCGCTCGATCTCGCCGGTGCGGGCCTGGAGCTGTTCCAGCTCGCCGCGCTGGTTCTCCCGCTGCTCCTCCAGGGAGGCAGCCACGCTGCGGCAGTGCTCCACCTGGGCCTCTGCCTTCAGCACCGCGTCCTCCCACTCCCGGAGCTGTGCCTGGGCGGTCTCCAGCTCATAGGAGGCTCCCTTCGCCTCCCGCTCCGCCTCCTCCAAGGTCCGGGCCGCCTGCTCCAGCTGCTCCCGCAGGGCGGCGCTCTGGGCGTTCAGCCGCTCCAGCTCGTTGGTCCGGCTGAGAATCCCGGCGCTGCGGCTAGCGGAGCCGCCGGTCATGGAGCCGCCGGGATTGAGCACCTGGCCGTCCAGAGTGACGATCCGGAAGCGGTAGCCATACCGCCGTGCGGCCGCGATGGCCGTATCCAGATCCTCCATCACCGCCACACGCCCCAGCAGATTGGAAAATACGGCCCGGTACTGGGGATCAAACTGGACCAGCTGGTCCGCCACCCCGACAAAGCCGGGCTCCCGGGACAGGCTCCCCGCCTCCCGCAGCTCGCCGGGCCGGATGGAGCTGATGGGCAGGATGGTGGCCCGGCCTCCGTCCCGCCGCTTCAGATACTGGATGACCGCCTTGCCATCCTCCTCCCGGTCTACCACCAGGTTTTGCATCGCGCCCCCCAGAGCGGTCTCGATGGCCACTGTGTAGCGGTCCGGCACATGGAGCAGTCCGGCCACTGGGCCGTGGATGTGGTGCAGGGTCCCCCTCTGGACCTCCCCCATGACCAGCTTCACCGCCTTGGAGTACCCCTCATGGAGCTTCTCCATCTCACGGAGCATCCGGATCCGGGAAATCAGGGCGTTTTCGTCCATTTTAAGGCGGACATGGCGCTCTCTGGCCTGCTCCGCCTTCTTTTTCCGCCCGTCCAGCCGCAAGGTGTAGCCCGAGATCACGTTTTTCACCGCGTCCCGCTCCTCCCGGGCCTCCTGAAGCTTCTTCACCGCGGCGGCAGACTCCGCCGCCGCCGCCGCCTGCCGCCGGTCCAGCCGGCTGAGTTCCTGACGCACCGCCCCGTCCCGGTCCATCACCTCCTGGGCGGCGGCGGCCAGAGCGGACAGCAGGGCCTTGGCCTGATGGGCGTCGGCCGTTTTGACCGACTCCATCCCCCGCAGCTCCTCCAGTTCCCGGGCCAGAGTCCCCGCCGAGCGCAGGGCCTCCTGGGCGGCGGCGTTCTTCTCCTCCGCCTCTCTCCGGGCCTGTTCCAGCTGTTCATTGATCGCAGTCAGCCGGGCGCTCCGCTCCGCGATCTGGCCGGAGAGGCTGTCCTGCCGCCCCTCCCGCTGCTCCAGCTCCTCCCGGATGCGGGCCGTGTTCTCCAGATTGTGCTGGATGCTGCTTTTCAGCACCGCAATGGAGGACTCCAGCTCCCGGACCGTGGCCTCCCTACCCTGAATGGCAAAGCGCAGCCGGTCGGCCTCCACCTCTTTTTCCCGCATTTGGGCAGATAGGGCCTCCGCCGCACCAAAGCGTTCCTCCATCGCCCGCTCTGCGGCCTCCTTTTGACGGACCGCCTCTTTATAGTCAGTCTCCAGCTTGATGCTTCCCGCCCGGAGCCGCTCCAGCGTATCCAGCCAAACAGAGATCTCCAGCCCCTTCAACTCGTCCCGGAGGATCAGGAATCGCTTGGCCCGCTCGCTCTGCTCCCGGAGGGGCTCTACCTGGAGCTCCAGCTCATCGATCTTGTCGTTGATCCGCAGCAGGTTCTCGTCAGTACGTTCCAGCTTCCGCTCCGCCTCCTCCTTCCGGTGGCGGAAGCGGGAGATCCCCGCCGCTTCCTCGAACATCTCCCGGCGGTCGGTAGACTTCACCGACAGGATCTCATCGATGCGCCCCTGTCCGATAATGGAGTAGCCCTCCCGGCCCAGGCCGGTGTCCATAAACAGCTCGTTCACATCCCGAAGGCGGACAGAGCGGCGGTTGATGTAGTACTCGCTCTCCCCAGAGCGGTAGTAGCGCCGTGTCACCATGACCTCGCTCTCATCCATATCAAAGATATGGGCGGTATTGTCCAGCACCAGGGACACTTCGGCATAGCCCGTCTGCTTCCGCCTGGCGGTTCCGCCGAAGATCACATCCTCCATCTTGCCCCCCCGGAGAGTCCGGGTGGACTGCTCCCCCATGACCCAGCGGATGGCGTCAGAAATATTGGATTTTCCTGACCCGTTGGGTCCGACAATGGCGGTGATGTCCTCTCCGAAGGTCAGGACCGTCTTGTCTGGGAAGGATTTGAATCCCTGGATCTCAAGCGCCTTTAAGTACAACTCGCACACCTCATTCTTGCCGGAGCCGTCTCTCCGGCCTCCATTTGGACTGATGGGCATAAAAATAGATTATAATTATAGCAAAAAAACAGTCGGATTGCAACTTCTTCCAGGGCGCCTTTTGCCCCGCTTTTGGGGGGCAGGATGCAAAGGACCTTCTCCCGCCCACAGGGCGAAAGAAGGTCCCTTTGAAAAAACCGGGGCGGAATCCATCCGCCCCGGTTTTATTCGGGTTTGATCTCAGGCGCAGGCCGGGATCAGGCCTCGTACATCTTCTGCAGACGCAGCAGCTTCTCGTAGCGGGCCTTGGCGGTCTCCTCGTTCAGGGCGAAGAGCTCCTTGGCGCGGTCGGGGAAGGAGCGGGTCAGGCTGGAGTAGCGGGCCTCGTTCATCAGGAACTCCTGATAGCCGCCGGCGGGAGCCTTGCTGTCCAGGGTGAAGGGGTTCTTGCCCTCGGCCTTCAGAGCGGGGTTGAACCGGAACAGGTTCCAGTAGCCGCACTCCAC
This sequence comes from Clostridiales bacterium, assembly GCA_902363045.1. Classification (GTDB taxonomy): domain Bacteria; phylum Bacillota; class Clostridia; order Oscillospirales; family Oscillospiraceae; genus Lawsonibacter. Next base: position 28,163 of record CABIYX010000011.1, on the reverse strand, counting down.
AGCCTTCTTCATCTCGCCCTGGCAGTTGGTCATGCCGCCCTTGATGCTGTGCATCTCACAGGGGGCGTAGCCGATGATCAGGGAGGGGCCGTGATAGGCCTCAGCCTCGGCAATGGCCTTCAGGGTCTGGTTCATGTTGGCGCCCATGGCCACCTGAGCCACATACACATAGCCATAGGTCATGGCGATCTCCGCCAGGCTCTTCTTGGCGATGGTCTTACCGGCAGCGGCGAACTGAGCCACCTGGCCGATGTTGGAGGCCTTGGAGGCCTGTCCGCCGGTGTTGGAGTACACCTCGGTGTCGAACACGAAGACGTTGACATCCTCGCCGGAGGCCAGGACATGGTCCACGCCGCCGAAGCCGATGTCATAGGCCCAGCCGTCGCCGCCGAAGATCCACACGGACTTCTTGGACAGGTACTCCTTCTCAGCCAGGACGGCGGGAGCCACGGGGCAGCCCTCAGCGGCGGCCTTCTCCAGCTCGGCGATCAGAGCCTTGGCAGCGGGAGCGTTGGCGGTGCTGTCGTCCTTGGTGTCCAGGAAGGCCTGGAAGGCAGCCTTGAAGGACTCGCTGGCCTGGTCGGACTCGGCCATACCCTTGACCTGAGCGATCAGGCGCTCACGGATGGCCTTCTGGCCCAGATACATACCCAGGCCGTGCTCGGCGTTGTCCTCGAACAGGGAGTTGGCCCAGGCGGGACCCTTGCCCTCAGCCGTGGTGGCATAGGGAGAGGTCGCGGCGGGACCGCCCCAGATGGAGGAGCAGCCGGTGGCGTTGGAGATGTACATCCGGTCGCCGAACAGCTGGGTGATGAGGCGGGCATAAGAGGTCTCGGCGCAGCCGGCGCAGGAGCCGGAGAACTCCAGCAGAGGCTTCTTGAACTGGCTGCCCTTCACGGTCAGATCGGCCACATCCTCCTTGGCGGCAACATTGGCCACCATGTAGTTGAACACATCCTGCTGAGCGGCCTCCTGCTCCTGAGGCACCATGGTCAGGGCGCCCACGGGGCAGATCTTGGCGCACACACCGCAGCCCATGCAGTCCAGGGGGCTGACCGCGATGGCGAACTTGTAAACGCCCTTGCCCTTGCCGGCCTTGATGTCCACGATCTTGGCGGCCTCGGGGGCGTTCTTGGCCTCCTCCTCGGTCAGAGCGTAGGGACGGATGGTGGCGTGGGGGCAGACGAAGGAGCACTGGTTGCACTGGATGCACTTGGTGGCGTCCCAGGCGGGGACGGACACGGCCACGCCGCGCTTCTCATAGGCGGCGGCGCCCAGCTCGAAGGTGCCGTCCACATGGGCCTCGAAAGCGGAAACAGGCAGGCTGTCGCCGTCCATGCGGTCAACAGGATCCAGGATCTTGTTGACCATGTCCACCAGCTTGGCGGGACCGGTGTGGCCGTTCTCCTTCTTCACATCCTCGGCGGTGGCCCAGGAAGCGGGGACCTCGAACTTCTTGTAGGCGGTGGCGCCGGCGTCGATGGCCTTGTGGTTCATATCCACCACGTCCTGGCCCTTCTTCAGGTAGGAATGAGTGGCGGCGTCCTTCATGTACTGGATGGCCTCCTCCTGGGGCATGACCTTGGCCAGGGAGAAGAAGGCAGACTGAAGGATGGTGTTGGTGCGCTTGCCCATGCCGATGCGGGCAGCCAGGTCGATAGCGTCCAGAGTGTAGACCTGGATGTTGTTGGCGGCGATGTAGCGCTTGGCCTCGGCAGGCATGTGCTTCTCCAGATCGGCGTCAGACCACTGGCAGTTGATCAGGAAGGTGCCGCCGGGCTTGACGTCGCGGACCATGGGGAAGCCCTTCACAATGTAGGAGGGGTTGTGGCAGGCCACGAAGTCAGCCTTGTTGATGTAGTAGGGGCTGCGGATGGGGTGATCGCCGAAGCGCAGGTGGCTGATGGTCACGCCGCCGGTCTTCTTGGAGTCGTACTGGAAGTACGCCTGAACATACTTGTCGGTGTGGTCGCCGATGATCTTGATGGAGTTCTTGTTGGCGCCCACGGTGCCGTCGCCGCCCAGGCCCCAGAACTTGCACTCGATGGTGCCTTCCGCGGCGGTGTTGGGGGCGTCCTTCTCCACCAGGGAGGTGTTGGTGACGTCGTCCACGATGCCCATGGTGAAGTGGTTCTTGGGGGCGTCCTGAGCCAGGTTCTCATACACAGCGAACACGCTCTTGGGAGGCGTGTCCTTGGAGCCCAGACCATAGCGGCCAGCCACAACGGTCTTATCGGTGATGCCGGCGCCGGCCAGAGCGGTGATCACGTCCAGGTACAGAGGATCGCCCAGAGCGCCGGGCTCCTTGGTGCGGTCCAGCACCGCAATCTTCTTGGCGGTGGCGGGGATGGCGGCGATCAGCTTGTCCGCGCGGAAGGGGCGGTACAGGCGGACCTTCACCAGGCCGACCTTCTCGCCCTGGGCGTTCAGGTAGTCGATGACCTCCTCAGCCACGTCGCAGATGGAGCCCATGGCGATGATGACGCGGTCCGCGTCGGCAGCGCCGTAGTAGTTGAACAGCTGATAGTCGGTACCCAGCTTGGCGTTGACCTTGCCCATGTACTCCTCGACGATCTCAGGCAGAGCGTCGTAGTACTTGTTGGAGGCCTCGCGGTGCTGGAAGAAGATGTCGCCGTTCTCGTGGGAGCCGCGCATGGTGGGATGCTCGGGGTTCAGAGCGCGCTTGCGGAAGGCCTCAACGGCGTCCATGTCCACCATCTCGGCCAGATCCTTGTAGTCCCAGATGGCGACCTTCTGGATCTCGTGGGAGGTGCGGAAGCCGTCGAAGAAGTTGATGAAGGGGACGCGGCCCTTGATGGCGGACAGGTGGGCCACAGGAGCCAGGTCCATGACCTCCTGCACGTTGCCCTCGGCCAGCATGGCAAAGCCGGTCTGGCGGCAGGCCATCACGTCGGAGTGGTCGCCGAAGATGTTCAGGGACTGGGCGGCCACGGTACGGGCGGAAACGTGGAACACGCAGGGCAGCAGCTCGCCGGCGATCTTGTACATATTGGGGATCATCAGCAGCAGGCCCTGGGAGGCGGTATAGGTGGTGGTCAGAGCGCCGGCGGCCAGGGAGCCGTGGACGGTGCCGGCGGCGCCGGCCTCAGACTGCATCTCAATGACCTTCACGGTGGTGCCGAAGATATTCTTCTGGCCCTGGGCGGCCCACTGGTCCACATAGTCGGCCATGGGGCTGGACGGAGTGATGGGGTAGATGCCGGCTACCTCAGTGAACGCATAGCTGACGTATGCAGCGGCGTTGTTGCCGTCCATGGTTTTGAACTTTCTTGCCATAGAGTTCCCTACTTTCTTCCTTAATCAATGATACTGTGCAGAGGACAAGGCCCGCGGGCCCTCTCCTCCAAACGGTTCTCTGCCCTATTTTACTGTCTTCCCGTCAAAAAGCCTATGTCGGAAATGGTTATGATCTTTATAAGTATTCACTTATAAAATCACATGACAGCACCGCCCCCGGACAGGTGGGAGCGGTTGGATCTTCTTGGCGTCCTTTAGTTTATCACTTTTTGTACCACTTGTAAATTCATTCGGCGGGTTTTTTTATTCTTTTTATACACAAAAATACCCGTTCCTATTGCAATAATTCTTGCAAAAGCTTACAATAGATACAAATCGGAGCCCTGTTTTCCCGGCGCTCCCCCGCGTTTCCGGGATCCGGCCCGGGACTTTCATCCCAAATCACTTATTGACCTTTTGCGGTCGAGGAGGCGCTCTCCCATGGTCTATCCTGTCCAATCCCTCGGGCTCCACGGCATCACGGGCTATCCGGTGTCAGTGGAGTGCGACCTGTCCGGCGGACTGCCCGCCTTCACCGTGGTCGGCCTGCCGGACGCGGCGGTGAACGAGGCCCGGGAGCGGGTGCGCTCCGCCATCAAAAACTGCGGCTTCACCTTCCCGGTCAGCCGGATCACCGTCAATCTGGCCCCCGCCCATGTGAAGAAGCTGGGCACTCTGTACGACCTGCCCATTCTGGTGGGGCTGCTGGCCGCCGGGGGGCAGCTGAAAATCCGGGAGGAGGGCTGCGCCTTCCTGGGGGAGCTCTCCCTGTCCGGGCAGCTGCGCCCCTGCGCGGGGATGCTGCCCATGGCCCTGGCCGCCCGGGAGCTGGGCGTCCAAAAGCTCTTCGTCCCCCGGGAAAACGCCGCCGAGGCCACCCTGGCCGGCGGGCCGGAGATCTATCCCGTGGCCGATGTTCTCCAGCTGGCGCGCCACTTCACCGGAGAGGAGCCCATCTCTCCCGCCCCCCGCTGGGAGGGCAGCTGGGAGCCGGAGCCCGGCCCCGATTTCGCCCAGGTGAAGGGGCAGGCCCCGGTGAAGCGCGCCCTGGAGATCGCCGCCGCGGGCAGCCACAACATTTTAATGGTGGGGCCGCCGGGCTCCGGCAAATCCATGCTGGCCAAGCGCCTGCCCTCCATCCTCCCCAGCCTGACCCGGGAGGAGGCCCTGGAGGTCACTCAGATCCATTCGGTGCTGGGGCTGACCGATCCCAGCCACCCCCTCATCACCCGCCGCCCCTTCCGCTCCCCCCACCACAGCATCTCCGCCGTGGGTATGTCCGGCGGCGGAGCCAATCCCCGCCCCGGCGAGATCTCTCTGGCCCACAACGGGGTCCTGTTTCTGGACGAGCTTCCGGAGTTTCAAAAGGATGTGCTGGAGGTGCTCCGCCAGCCCCTGGAGGACGGACGGGTGCAGATCTCCCGGGCCTCCGGCTCTGTGACCTACCCCAGCCGCTTTATGCTGGTGTGCGCCATGAACCCCTGTAAATGCGGCTGGTACGGCCACCCCTCCGGGCGGTGCCGCTGCACGGAAAACGAGGTGCAGAAGTACCTCTCCCGCCTGTCCGGCCCTCTGCTGGACCGCATCGACCTGTTCGTGGAGGTGGACGCCCTGGACTTTGAGGAGCTGGCCCAGCGGGAGCCCGGAGAGTCCTCCGCCGCGGTGAAGGAGCGGGTGGACCGGGCCCGGGCGGTCCAAAACCGCCGGGAGGGCTGCCGGTGCAGCGCCCAGATGGACCCATCCGCCCTGGAGCAGTTCTGCGCCCTGGACGGCTCCTGCCAGAAGATCATGCGGGGGGCCTTCGCCCGGATGGGACTCACCGCCCGCAGCTATGACCGCATCCGCCGGGTGGCCCGGACCATCGCCGACCTGGACGGCGCCTTGGACATCCAGCCCCAGCACCTGGCCGAGGCCCTGCAATACCGCCCGCCGGAGTATCTGCGCCGCTAGCCGCTCCCTATGGGTAACCATAAAAACCCCTTGAACCACGGTGCGTCCGCAGGTTCAAGGGGTTTCATTCAATAACATATCATAGGTCGTGCCCAGCAGATCCCGGATCCCACGCAGCTGACTGGCCGTGATATGCTGTGTCCCCCGTTCGATCTTCACCAAGGTCTCCCGGGTCATCTCCACACCGGCAAGCTGAAGCTTCCTGGCCATCTCTGTCTGTCCCAGTCCCCGCTCCAGCCGGAGACGGCGGATGTTCTCGCCGATCCGGATCCGATCCTGTTTGATCTTCTGTTCCCCCACCCGCTGTCACCTGCCTCCATTCCATCAAATCTTCTCCTTTATTTTATGAAAAAGCGATGCTATAATAGGACCAGTTCTGGTCCTATTACGAAAAAAGGAGCGATTTCTTATGGAATTTGCAGTGGAACTGCTGTCCAAGCTGTTAGAGAGGCGGAAAATCGCCGTCTCATTTCCAGGTCTGACGCTCACAGCGCAGGATCTGCTGGAATCGGCCAGCTATCAGGCCCTATGCCAGATCCGCGGTATATTACAGGATGATACCCTGTCCGACCCTGAGTGCTTTCAAAAAATCGAGGCCATCGTCCAGGTGTTTGAAGATCTTGGTTCCGGCTGCGGATCCAGACACGATTTCTGACCGCCGCACTTTTCTCCCCGTTTCTTCTGGACATTTCCCCCGCCCATCGGCTATAATAGGTTCGATTTCCATCGGATACCATGATAAAGATGAGAGAGGGACTGACATGAACGAGATCATTCTGCTCAAGCTGGGCGAACTGGTCCTCAAGGGCCTGAACCGCCGCAGCTTTGAGGATAAATTACAGGCCAACATCCACCGCCGCCTCCACCCCTACGGCCAGTTCCGGGTGTATACCCGGCAGTCCGCCACCTATGTGGAGCCCAAAGATGACAGCTGCGACGTGCGGGGCGCTTACGAGGCCCTGACCAAGGTATTTGGCATCGCGGGGCTGTCCCTGGCCCGCCCCTGCGAGAAGGACAAGGACGCCATTCTGGCCTGTGCCCGGGACTTTCTGGACAGTCAGCTCCGGACCGCCCGGACCTTCAAGGTAGAGACCAAGCGGGCGGATAAATCCTTCCCCATGACCTCCATCCAGCTCAGCCAGTATGTGGGCGGCGAGCTCCACGAGGCTTACGATAACCTGGAGGTGGACGTCCACCACCCGGAGCTGACGGTCTATATCGAGGTCCGGGACTACGCCGCCTATGTCCACGCCCAGCCCCAGCCCGGGGCGGGCGGCCTGCCTGTGGGCATCAACGGCCGGGCGGTCTCCCTGCTGTCCGGCGGCATCGACAGCCCGGTGGCCTCCTGGATGATCGCCAAGCGTGGGGTGGCCCTGGAGATGGTACACTTCTTCTCCTATCCCTATACCTCCCCGGAGGCCAAGGAGAAGGTGCTGGAGCTGGCCCGCCTGCTCACCCCCTATACCGGCCGCCTCACCGTCCATGTGGTCCCCTTCACCGCCATTCAGGAGGAGCTGCGCCGCTCCTGCCCCGAGGAGCTGTTCACCATCATCATGCGCCGCTTTATGATGCGTATTTCCCAGGCGGTGGCCAAGCGGTGCGGGGCCAAGGCCCTGGTCACCGGCGAGTGCCTGGGCCAGGTAGCCAGCCAGACCATGGACGCCATGCTGGTCACCGGCTCTGTGGTGGAGCTGCCCATCCTGCGCCCCTGTGTGGGGATGGACAAGGAGGAGATCGTTCAGATCGCCCGGAAGATCGGCACCTTTGAGACCTCCATCCTCCCCTATGAGGACTGCTGCACCGTATTCACCCCCCGCCACCCCCGCCTGCGCCCCATGCCCGGCGAGGTGGAGGCCGCCGAGCAGGCCCTGGACATCGAGGCCATGGTCCAGGCGGCTGTGGACGGCATCGAGCGGGTCCAGGTCAACCTGTAAGGCCCGCCCCGCCCCATCCAGACGCTCCGGCGGGCGGCCTGCCTTCCCGGCGGGCGGCCTGCCCTGTGTTCCGTGTTCCGCATCCTGCGGCTCTGCCGCAGCAACACTCTGAAAGGTGGTCTTTTTGTGTCGCATAAGGTCGAGATCCTGTCGGTGGGCACCGAGCTGCTGCTGGGCAGCATCGCCAACACCGACGCTCAGATGCTCTCCCAGGGGCTGTCCGCCCTGGGTCTGAACGTATTTTGGCACACCGTGGTGGGGGACAACCCTCAGCGCGCCCGGGAGGCGGTGGAGCTGGCCCGGAGCCGGGCCGACATCATCATCACCACCGGCGGCCTGGGCCCCACCTGTGACGACCTGACCAAAAACGTCCTGGCCGAGGTGTTTGGGAAACAGCTGGTCTATCACCAGGAATCTCTGGAGCGCATCAAGGACTACGCCCGGGTCACCGGACGCCCCCTGACGGAGAACAACTTCCAGCAGGCCCTGGTCCCCGAGGGGAGCACCGTTCTGGTCAACGACTGGGGCTCCGCCCCCGGCTGTGCCTTTGAGGCGGACGGCGTCCACGTTATCATGCTCCCCGGCCCCCCCAGCGAGTGCCGCCCCATGTTCCACCACCGGGCGGTCCCCTATCTCCAGGCCCTGTCCGAGGGGGTCATCGCCTCCCACACTCTGAAGCTGTTCGGCATCGGCGAATCCGCCATGGAGGCCCAGCTTCGGGACGAGATGAACGCCATGTCCAACCCCACCCTGGCTCCCTACGCCAAGGAGGGGGAGTGTGAGCTGCGGGTCACCGCCAAGGCCCCCACCCAGGAGGAGGCCCAGGCCCTCCTCCTCCCCAAGGTAGAGGAGCTGAAGGCCCGGTTCGGCGCTCTGGTCTACGGGGTGGACGTCCCCTCCCTGGAGTATGTGGTGTTGGAGGGTCTGAAGGCCCGTGGGCTCACCCTGGGCACCGCGGAGAGCTGCACCGGCGGCCTGATCGCCAAGCGGCTCACCGACGTCTCCGGAGCCTCCCAGGTATTCAGGGGAGGCGTGGTCTCCTATACCAACGAGGTCAAGCACGGCGTTCTAGGCGTCCCCCAGGCCCTGCTGGACCAGTACGGCGCGGTGTCCGAGCCTGTGGCCCGGGCGATGGCGGAGGGGGCGCGGCGGGCCCTGGGCTGTGACCTGGCCCTGTCCTCCACCGGCGTGGCCGGTCCAGACCGGGACGACCGGGGCAATGAGGTGGGCACCATGTTCGTGGCCATCGCCGCGCCGGACGGCACCCACGTCCGGCCCCTCCGCCTGGGCGGCCGCCCGGTCCGGGACCGCCTGCGCACCCAGACCGCCCACCACGCCCTGGACCTGGCCCGGCGGTGGCTGTCCGGCCTGCCCCTGGAGGACTGACGGCAGTCCGCTCCGGACGCCGGTGATAAAATCAGGGGGCCGGGGGAAAAATATCCTCCCGACCCCCTTGCAATCCTCCCCGGGCTGTGATATAGTAAGAACGTAAATTATGGTAGTATTGGCTAGAGTGGGGTTTCGGCTCCGCTCTTTTTGATTGACCAAACGGCCCGGACCCCCCTGCTTCAGACGGTCCGGACGGGGACAGGAGGTTTTCTTTTATGGCAAAGGTAACGGATACCGTGGCCCAGCTGGCCCTCCCCTTTGTTGAGGCGGCGGGCTGCTCTCTGTGGGATGTGGAGTACGTCAAGGAGGCCGGCGAATGGTTCCTGCGGATCTACATCGACAAGGAGGGCGGCATCTCAATCGAGGACTGCGAGGCAGTCTCCCGCCCCCTGTCCGACAAGCTGGACGAGGCCGACCCCATTGAGGGAAGCTACACCTTCGAGGTCTCCTCCGCCGGGGCAGACCGGGTGCTGAAAAAGCCGGAGCACTTCGCCCAGTTCCAGGGCAGCGAGGTGGAGGTCCGCCTCTACCGAGCCCGGGACGGCCGGAAGGAGTTTGTGGGCCTGCTCCAGTCCTGGCAGGACGGAGACGTGGTCCTGGAGGTGGGCGGCCAACCCATGTCCTTTGAAAAGAAAGAGGTGGCCCAGGTGCGGCTCTATCCCCGCTTCTGAGGCTTGTCTTGATAGTTTAGCGTTAGGAGGAAACGATCGTGGCTAAGAAAACGACCAAGAAGGTCAACAATAATGAGCTGGACGGCCAGGAGTTTTTTGCCGCCATCGCTCAGATCGAGCAGGAAAAGGGCATCAAGCCCGGCTACATGATGGAGAAGATCACCCAGGCGCTGGTGTCCGCCTACCGGCGGGACCACGAGGGCGTGGGCGACAATCTGGTGGTGGACGCCAATCCGGAGACCAACACCGTCCGGATGTTCCTGAAGAAGGATGTGGTGGAGGAGGTGGACAACCCCGCCTGTGAGATCAGCCTGGCCGAGGCCCAGGCCGCCCTCCCCCGTGCTCAGCTGGGGGACGTGATCCGCATCGAGGTCAAGCCCAAGAGTTTTGGCCGCATCGCCGCCCAGACCGCCCGACAGGTCATCATCCAGGGCATCCGGGAGGCCGAGCAGGGCATGGTGTACGACGAGTTCTCTTCCAAGGAGCACGAGCTGCTCACCGGCGTAGTCACCCGCATCGACCCCCGCAGCGGCGCGGCCACGGTGCGCATCAGCTCCGGCTCTGAGTTCACCGACGCCTATCTGGGCGTCAACGAGCAGGTCCGGGGTGAGACCTATACCGAGGGCCAGCGCCTGAAGGTCTATATGGTCGAGGTCCGCAAGGCCACCAAGGGCCCCCAGGTCATCATCTCCCGCACCCACCCCGGACTGGTCAAGCGCCTGTTCGAGCTGGAGGTCCCGGAGATCTATGACGGCACCGTGGAGATCAAGTCCATCTCCCGTGAGGCCGGCTCCCGCACCAAGCTGGCGGTCTGGTCCGCCGACCCCAACGTGGACCCCATCGGCGCCTGCGTCGGCCCCCGGGGCCAGCGGGTGAACACCATTGTGGAGGAGCTCAAGGGCGAGAAGATGGACATCATCAAGTGGTCCGAGGACCCGGAGGCCTATATTGCCGCCGCCCTCGCCCCCTCCGACGTGATCAGCGTGGAGCCCTTCCCCGACGGCAAGAGCTGCCGCGTGGTGGTGCCCGACGATCAGCTGTCCCTGGCCATCGGCAAGGAGGGACAGAACGCCCGCCTGGCCGCCAAGCTCACCGGCTATAAGATCGACATCAAGCCCGCCTCCGCCCCCCTGGAGCCCATCGAGGCCCCGGAGGAGGACCTGTCCGCGGAGGAGGAGCCCGTCCAGGCTCCCGAGGACCTGGAGGAGGCCCCCGTTGAGCAGGCCGTTACCACGGAGGAGGCGTAAGCCCCTCCCATCCCTCATTGCCAATTCACAGAAGGGTGGTGCAGAACGTGCCCAAGAAGATTCCCATGCGTCAGTGTGTGGGCTGCCGGGAGATGAAGCCCAAAAAGGAGCTGATCCGGGTGGTCCGCTCCCCCGAGGGGCAGGTCTCTCTGGATTTTAAGGGCAAGCTGCCCGGACGGGGGGCCTACCTGTGTCCCGCCCCCGCCTGCCTGGCCAGAGCCAAAAAGAGCCGGGCCCTGGAACGCGCCTTCTCCGCCCAGCTGCCAGATGAAGTGTGGGCCGGACTGGAGGCCCAGATGAAGGAGGTGCCCCAAGATGCCCAATGATCCCATCCTCCATTTGCTCGGCCTGGCCCGCAAGGCCGGCCGTCTGGAGATCGGCGAGGAGCCGGTGGGCGCGGCCTGCCGCGCCCGGCAGGCCCGCCTGGTCCTTTTGGCCAGCGACGCCGCCCCCAATACCTGCCGCCGGGCCGCCCACTTCGGCGAGGCTGGAAATGTCCTGTGGCTGGAGGTCCCCTTCACCAAGGCGGAGCTGGGCTTCGCCCTCGGCCGGGGCTCCTGCGCCATGCTGGCCCTGACGGACGCCGGCTTTGCCGCCTCCCTCACCCAGAAGCTGGCGGTCCGCGCCCCGGAGCGCTACGGCCCCGCCGCCCAGCAGCTCCGCGAGAAGGCCGACCGTGTCCTTCAGCGGCAGCGGGAGCAGCGGCAGCACGAGAAAAACCTCCGTGAGGGCAAAAAGGCCCCCTGGGCTCCGCCCCCGCCCAAGCGGAACGAGCCGTCCAAACAGGACGGCAGGCCCGCTCAGAAGGGCAAGCAGCCCCCGCGCAAAGGCCGCGGCGGCTCCGCTCCCCATCCCTCCGCCCCCGGCGGCAGAAAGGGCTCCGGCCCCTCCTCCCGCCCCGGCGGTCCCCATAATCCCGGCCCCGGCGGCCGCAGGCTGTCCGGCAAGTTCCGGCATAATCCCTAAGAAATGAGGTGGCTTCCGAATATGATGATCAAATATCCCATCCACAAGGTCGCAAAGGATTTCAAGCATGGCTCCAAGGAGCTCCCCTCCAAGGAGGTCATGGACATCCTCACCCAGTACGGACATCCCCCCAAGAACCATATGCAGCCCCTGACCGAGCAGGAGCTGGCCATTGTCTTTGAATACCTGACCCAGCACAATCAGGTGGAGTCCATCGCCTCCATCTATGAGGATGTGTACCACGAGCCCTCCAAGCCCGCCGCGCAGCAGGCCAAGCAGGCCCCCGCCGCCCACCAGAAGGGCGGGGCCTCCAAGCAGTCCGCCCACAGCCAGCAGGCCGCCGCCCCTCAGAGCGGCAAGCCCCAGCAGCAGGCCCGCTCCGGCGGCAAGCCCCAGCAGCAGGCCGTCCAGAGCCAGCCCGCCTCCCGCATCCCCGCCAAGAAGGTGGTGGACACCCGCGGCAGCGGCGCGGTGAATCTGGATAAGTACGACGAGCGTCTGGAGAGCTTCACCACCGAGCGTCAGCAGCAGGGCGGCGGCAAGCAGAAGTTCCAGGGCCGCAACGCCCAGCGCCAGCGCGGCCGCCAGCAGGGCCCCGGCAACAAGCGCAAGCAGGAGGAGGCCGAGAAGATGCGCCGCCTCCAGCTGGAGATCGCCAAAAAAGCCCCGCTGAAGGTGATGATCCCCGACGAGATCGGCGTGGGCGAGCTGGCCTCCCGCATGAAAAAGACCGGCGCCGAGGTGGTCAAGGCCCTGATGAAGATGGGCGTGATGGCCTCCCTCAGCGAGATCATCGACTACGACACCGCCGCCCTGGTGGCTATGGAGCTGGGCTGCAAGGTGGAGAAGGAGGTCGTGGTCACCATCGAGGAGAAGCTGATCGACACCACCGAGGACAAGGAGGAGGACCTCCAGCCCCGCGCCCCCGTGGTAGTGGTCATGGGCCACGTTGACCACGGTAAGACCTCCCTGCTGGACTATATCCGCCACGCCAACGTGGTCTCCGGCGAGGCGGGCGGCATCACCCAGCACATCGGCGCCTATCAGGTGGACGTCAAGGGCAGCCCGGTCACCTTCCTGGACACCCCCGGCCATGAGGCCTTCACCGCCATGCGCGCCCGGGGCGCGATGATCACCGATGTGGCCATCCTGGTGGTGGCCGCCGACGACGGCATCATGCCCCAGACCGTGGAGTCCATCAACCACGCCAAGGCCGCCGAGATCCCCATCATTGTGGCCATCAACAAGATGGATAAGCCCACCGCCAACCCCGACCGGATCATGCAGCAGCTCACTGAGTACGAGCTGGTACCTGAGGAGTGGGGCGGCGAGACCATCATCTGCCCCATCTCCGCCAAGACGGGCATGGGCATCGACAACCTGCTGGATATGGTGGTCCTCACCGCCGAGATGCGGGAGCTGAAGGCCAACCCCAACCGCTCCGCCCACGGCGCGGTCATCGAGGCCCGGCTGGACAAGGGCCGCGGCCCCGTGGCCACCCTGCTGGTCCAGAACGGCACCCTGCGCCAGGGCGATGTGATCATCGCCGGCACCGCTGTGGGCCGTGTCCGCGCCATGACCAACCACAAGGGTCAGAAGGTCACCGAGGCCGGTCCCTCCGTCCCCGTGGAGATCATCGGCATGGGCGAGGTGCCCGGCGCGGGTGACGACTTCCACGCCGTGGCCGACGAGCGCATGGCCCGCGAGCTGGTGGAGCAGCGCAAGCATGAGCAGAAGAGCGCGCTGAACAACAACGTGGGCAAGGTCACGCTGGAGGACCTGTTCAGCCAGATCCAGGCCGGTGAGATGAAGAACCTGAACGTCATCGTTAAGGCGGACGTCCAGGGCTCCGCCGAGGCGGTCAAGGCTTCTCTGGAGAAGCTGACCAACGAGGAGGTCCGGGTCCGGGTCATCCACTGCGCCGTGGGCGCCATCAACGAGTCCGACGTCACTCTGGCCGCCACCTCCGGGGCTATCGTGGTGGGCTTCAACGTCCGCCCCGACGCCAACGCCAAGGATACCGCCGCCCGGATGAACGTGGATATGCGGATGTACCGGGTCATCTATGACGCCATCAACGAGATCGAGGCCGCCATGAAGGGTATGCTGGCTCCCAAGTTCAAGGAAGTGGAGCTGGGCCGGGCCGAGGTCCGCAACGTGTTCCGTATCACCGGCGTGGGCATGGTGGCCGGCTGCTATGTGCTGGACGGCAAGATGCAGCGCAACGCTCAGATGCGCTTGCTCCGGGACAACATCGTCATCTACGACGGCGCCATCGCCTCCCTCCAGCGCTTCAAGGACAGCGTGAAGGAGGTCGCCGCCGGCTACGAGTGCGGTATTACGTTTGAGAAGTTCCAGGACATCAAGGAGGGCGACATCATCGAAGCCTTCATCATGGAGGAAGTCGAGCGCTGATCCGCCGCCCCGTCCCCCATTCTCCGGACCGCAGCCCAGCCAAGCGGATGCGGTTCGCCCGGAGAAAATCAGATCATCAAACCAGGAGCGCCCGGACGAGTGATATTCGTCTGGGCGCTCCTCTGTTTTCCAGCTCCTCTGAAACAGATCTTCGGACGCCGGTGCAGTCCCGAAATCATGAGCAGAATACAGCAGACGGAACAGTGGGAGATCTGATCCAGACCTCCCGCTGTTCCGCACCTTTGTCCAGCGAAATTTCCCCTTTTCATTGGGAAAAAATCATTGTATAATAGATTTGTGTCATAAGGCGGGCGGACGTCTGTACCCCCGCCCTGTTTCTGTGTTCTGGAGGAAGTAAAATGAGCGCTGTCACCCTGCTTTGTGCCGACCATCCCCTCCCTCTGTACCGCTCCAACAGCCGCCGGATCCGGAGCACTCCCTCCGGCCCGGTGACTGAGGACAGTTTTTCCGTCCAAACACACAAATACTACCGCCAGGCGGTCAAAGAGCTGGGTCTGACCATGAAGTCCTTCCAGTACGAACTGGACCTTCGGGCCACAGAGGAGGACGCGGTCCAGCTGAGGGCCTATTTGGAACAACATCTACGCCCCGGCGAGACAGCGGAGCTGTGGAACCTGTGGGTAGGGGATGGTCCGGTCAGAGCCTTCCGTTTCACTGGGCCGCTGGACGATCTGGAGACGGACGCTCTGGAGCAGCTCTTTGAGCGGGCACAGACCTGTCTGACCATTCAGATTTGAACCCGGGGCTCCGCCCCCTTTGGAAAGGAGCATATTATGGCAAGCAATCGAATTGGACGCATCAATGAGGAGATCCAGCGGGAGCTCTCCGCCCTGATCCCCAGCGTCAAGGATCCCCGGGTCACCGGGATGATCTCCGTTACCGCGGTCAGCACCACCCCTGACCTGAAATACGCCAAGATTTATGTCAGCGTTCTGGATAAAAGCAGTGAGGCCCAGGTGCTGAAGGGCTTAAAATCCGCCGGCGGCTGGCTCCGCCGGGAGCTGGGCCGCTCTCTGAACCTGCGCAATACCCCGGAGCTGTCCTTTGTCCCCGATGATTCCATCGATCAGGGGGCCCATATCCTCTCTCTGCTCCGGGATCCCCAGGTAGTCAAGCCGGTCAACCCGGACAACCACTATGGCGAGGAGCAGGAGGATGAGGCATGACCATCTCCTCCTCTCAGGCAGCGGAGTTCCTTGCCGCTCATGACCAGTATCTGATCCTCACCCACGTCCGTCCGGACGGCGACACAGTGGGCTGCGCCGCCGCCCTGTGCCGCGCCCTCCGCGCCCTGGGCAAGTCCGCCCATGTCCTGCCCAATCCGGAGCTCACCCCCCTGTTCGCCCCCTATCTGGAGGGCCTCCTGGCCCCGGAAGATCTTCTTCCGGACACGGTGGTCTCTGTGGACATCGCCGCCCGGAGCCTGTTCCCGGACAATGCCCTGCCCTATCTCCCCCGGGTAGATCTGGCCATCGACCACCATCCGTCCCAGGAGTTTTTTGCCCGGGAGACCTGTCTGGACGCCGGACGGGCCGCCTGCGGCGAGTTAATGTACGACATCCTGCGGCAGCTTGGCCCAGTCACCGCTGACATCGCTCTCCCTCTGTATGTGGCCGTGTCCACCGACTGCGGCTGCTTCGTATACGGGAACACCTCTGCCAACACCCACCGGGTGGCCGCCGCCCTGATGGACACAGGGATCCCCGCGGCAGAGCTGAACAAGCGCCATTTCCGCACCAAGAGCTTCCGCCGCCTGCGCCTGGAGAGCCTGCTCACCGAATCCATAGAGTTCCACGACGGGGGCGAGATCGCCATCGCCGCCATCAGTCTGGAGATGCTGGCCCGGCTCCAGGCCACCGAGGCGGACGCGGAGGACATCGCCGCCTTTGTGGGCCAGGTGGAGGGGGTCAGGACCGGCGTCACCATCCGTGAGCTGAAGCCCGGCCTCTGTAAGATTTCCCTGCGCACCGATCCGAAGCAGCTGAACGCCAGCGCCGTATGCACCCTTCTGGGCGGCGGCGGCCACGCCGCGGCCTCCGGAGCCACAGTGGAGGGGGACATCCAGCGGACCAAGGAGGTCCTGATGGCCGCCATCCGCCAGGTCCAGGGCCGTCCGGCCTGACAGGAGGCGCCATGGCCAACGGAATTTTGATTATTGACAAGTTCCAGGACTGGACCTCGTCGGGGCTCGGCCTGATAGAACGCGAGACCGCTGGTGCGGTCCCGCTTATCCTCGCGGCCATCCACTCCTCTTCGCAGCAAACCCGCTGCGCTGGGCTTTGCTGCGAGAAACGGAGGGATCTCAGTGCCTAACGGAATCCTGATTATTGACAAGCCCCAGGACTGGACCAGTATGGATGTGTGCGCCCGGCTGCGCCGCTGCCTGGGCGAGCGGCGGATCGGGCACGCCGGCACCCTGGATCCCATGGCAACCGGCGTGCTGCCTGTCTTTGTGGGACGGGCCACCCGGGCGGTGGAGTTCGCCTCTGAGGGGCAGAAGGAGTATCTGGCTGGACTGCGTCTGGGGCTGGTCACCGACACCCAGGATACCTCCGGCACGGTACTGGAGGAGATGTCCGCTGCGGTAACCCCCGGAGAACTGGAGGCCGTCCTGCCCCGCTTCCGGGGCCCTATCCAGCAGGTCCCTCCCATGTATTCCGCCATCAAGATCCAGGGCAAGAAGCTCTATGAGCTGGCCCGGAAGGGCCGCGAGGTGGAACGGCCCCCCCGCCCCATCACCATCCACTCCCTCACGGTGGAGGAGGTCTTAGGTCCGGACCGCTTCCTGCTCCGTGTGCGCTGCTCCAAGGGCACCTATGTCCGCACCCTCTGTCACGACATCGGCCAGGCCCTGGGCTGCGGCGGGACCATGTTCTCCCTGCGGCGCACCATGGCCGCCGGCTTCTCTCTGGAGCAGGCCCTCCCCCTGGAGCAGGTCCTGTCCCACCCGGAGCCCCAATCCCTGCTGCTGCCGGTGGACGCCTATTTTCAGGACCGGCCTCCCATCACCCTCCCCCGCGCGCTGGAGAAAAAGGTGCGCAATGGGATGCCCTTCCCCCTCCCCGGCACAGCGGAGGGAGAGTACCGGGTCTATGGAGAGGACGGCTGCTTCCTGGCCCTCAGCCAGGTCCGACAGGGCGTTCTGACCACCGTAAAAAGCTTTTTTGAAGTGACCTGACCCCTTCCGCACCCCCATCGCAAAGGAGAGAAACAGCTTGAACAAAACAAAACGTGTCATCGCCCTCGGCTTTTTTGACGGTGTCCACACCGGACATGGAGCGCTGCTCCAGCGGGTGACCCAGCGCGCCCGGGAGCTGGACGCCGTCCCCACCGCCTTCACCTTCGACCGCAGCCCCACCGCGGCCATCACCGGCCAGCACGTTCCCCTCCTCAGCTCTGTGGAGGACCGGGTCTGGCTGATGCGGTCCTGCTACCACATCCAGGAGGTCATCGTCTCCAGCTTTGACGGGATGATGCGCATGGATTGGCAGGATTTTATCACAGAGTATCTGGTCCGGGAGCTGGGCGTGGTCCATGTGGTGGCGGGCCATGACTTCCACTTTGGCTATATGGGCAAGGGCAACCCCCAGCGCCTCCAGGAGGTGTGCGCCCAGCTGGGCGTCGGCTGCGACATCATCGGCAAGGTCGAGCGGGAGGGGATCACCATCTCCTCCACCTATATCCGCACCCTGGTGGCCCAGGGGGAGATGGACCGGGCAGTGGAGTTCCTGGGCCACCCCCATGTGCTCACCAACCGGGTGACCCACGGAAAAAAGATCGGCAGCTCCTCCCTGGGCTTTCCCACCGTAAACCTCCAGATCCCGCCCCAGGTCATCGTCCCCGCCTTCGGGGTGTACGCCACCCGGGTCTGGGTGGAGGGCCGCTCCTATATCGCGGTCACCAACGTAGGGGTCCGCCCCACCGTGGAGGACAATGACGGCCGGGTCACGGTGGAGGGCTTTATCCTGGACTTTGATGGGGACCTGTATGGCAAGGAGCTGCGGATGGAGTTCTATCACCGTATCCGCGGGGAGCGGAAGTTCCCCTCCCTTCAGGAGCTCTCTCAGGAGATCCGCCGCAACGCGGAGGAGACCCGGGCCTATTTCCTCGCCGCGTCCCAGGACGCGCCCGGAGCGCGCTGATGGGAAGACATAGCATGGCAGAGCACACCCGCTATGAGCGGCTGTACGGCCTTTTCCTGGCCTATGCCGCCCTCCTTGCCCTGTTTGGCCTGACACTGGACACCCCCGCCGGGATCCTGCGGGGCCTGTCCACCATCATCCTCACAGAGGACGCCCTGATTACCGACTATGTCCTCATCGCCGGGCCCGGGGCCGCCCTGGTCAACTCCGCCCTGGTCACCGCCATCACCGCCGTGATCCTGCGGCACTCCGGAGAGCCCTTTAACGGCTTTTCCCCCGTGGTGGTGGGTCTGATGTCCGGCTTCTCCCTGTTCGGCAAAAATTTCGTCAACATCTGGCCCATCCTGCTGGGCACCTTTCTCTACGCCAAAAGCCGCCGGGAGCCTGCCGGCAAGTACGCTCCGGTGGGGCTGCTGGCCACCGCCCTGTCTCCGGTGGTCAGCTACATCGCCCTGGACAACGGCTGGGGGACCCCTCTGGCCGGCTGCCTGGTGGGCGTCCTCATCGGGTTCGTCATGCCCCCCCTGTCTGCCTATACCTATAAGATCCAGAACGGCATGAACCTGTACAATGTGGGCTTTGCCTGCGGTCTGGTGGCCTTCATCCTGGTTCCGCTGATGGGCTCCATGGGCGCCACCCCCACCACCCGATACCACTGGGCAGAGGGCTATGACCTCACCTTCGGCGCTGCCCTCGGCCTGCTGTGCGCCGCCTGCTGCCTGGCCGGACTGTTCTGTACCGGCCGCCCCCTGTGGGCCGTCTGGGCGGGCTACCGCCGCCTCCTTCAGGACAGCGGGCGGGCGCCCAGCGACTTCCTCCGGATGTTCGGCGCCGGCCCCGTGCTGCTCAACACGGGGATCAACGGCCTGATCAGCATGGCCTTCATCCTGTGCAGCGGCGGGGATCTGAACGGCCCCACTGTGGGCGGTATCCTCACCATCATGGGCTTCTCCGCCTTCGGCAAGCACGCCTTCAACATCATCCCGGTCATGGCCGGCGTGTTTTTGGGCGGATTGGTGATGCACTGGTCCCTCAGCGACTCCGCGATCCAGCTTGCCTGCCTGTTCTGCACCACTCTGGCCCCGATCTCCGGCTATTTCGGCTGGCCCTTCGGCGTGCTGGCCGGGTTTCTCCACTCCTCCGTGGTGCTGTACACCGGCACCCCGGTGGCCGGCATGAACCTGTACAACAACGGCTTCTCCGGCGGCCTGGTGGCCATCGTCCTCTATCCCATCATCATCGCCATCGTCCGCCACCGCAAGCCCACTCTGGTGGATCAGGACTACTTCGACCCTCTGGAGCACGACGAGCCTGTGACCCCGCCGGTCCCCCACGCCATCACCGAGGAGGAGGATCTGTGATCCATCCGGCGTTGGCGCTCCCTGCCCGCGCCGTTCCGCCCACACCGGCGGAGGCGTCTCCCACTGTGGAGACGCCTCCGCCGGTTTTTTGTTTTTTCAGATGAACCGCTCTCTTATTTTCGTTTTTCATGCAAGTATTCCATCATCCCGCATCTTTTCTCCTTCATTTCAAAACAATTCCGCTCTAAATATATCCCCGTCCTTCTTTTCCGTTTCTTCATAGCTTCTTTTCCGTTTTTTTCTGATTTTCATTTTCTTAACGCTTCCTTAGCGCGGCGCTCTCATTCATTTATACCCATTTAATCTCCCCTCTGCTATAATCAAAACAACGAAAGCAGTTCCCCCTTCGGCCACGGCCCGGTCTCCCGGGTCACGGGACAGAAGCGGGACAAAGCAGACACGGAGAGGAGCCTGATTTCCCATGGAGCAGCGGTTACATGAGATCCTGATGGATGGCGAGCAGGTCCGCTGGACCGGCCGGCCCAGTCCCTTCAAGCTGATGCAGTGTCCCGAGCGGAACACCTTTTTTGTCACCTGGCTGTTGTCCGGAGCCGCTGTGCTGCTGGCCCTGTTTTATCTTCTCCCCGCCCTGGACAGCACCCAGCGGGGCGGAGCCGACTGGTTCGTTATGCTGGTGGTGGTGGCCTTTCTCCCCGCCATGCTCTCCCTCCGTCCTCTGCTGGACAAGCTCTGTCTGGAAAAAAATACGCTCTATGCCATCACCGACCGGCGTGTGATCGCCCTGGTGAAGGATGACCTGATGTACATTCCCCTGGAGCAGAAGCCCGCTGTCTCTGTGGAGGGACGGGACCGCGACTGCGGCAACCTGTGCTTCGGCGAGGCCGTGGGCTGTGGGAGCGGAAACAGCCGCTCCAACGCGGTGCTGGGCATCCGGGAGAGCAGCAGCCAGAATGATATGCTGGGGATGCTGTTCTACCATGTCAGCCACCCCGAGCAGCTTCTGCACTACATTGCCTGACGCGGCGCCTTGGGAGCCCTCACTTCTTCCAGGCGCCCCCAATTTTCCGGAGCAGCCTTCTTCCAGTCCTCTCTCCTGACTGCCCTTCCTTTTTGCTCCGGATATACCGTCCGTCCTCTTTCCGCCAAAAGAGGACGGTCTTTTTTTATTTTCTGGTTGAACCGGCCGCTCCCATCCAAACCAGCCCTCCGCACGTCCCAGCCCCTCCCATGGCCTGTTTATTTTTTGCTTGTGCCTCTGTTTTGTGCAAAAGCGCTCTTGTGCGGACGGGGCGCTTGTAGTATCCTGATAACGACCCTGCCGACCATCTTCGTTTTACTTGAAAGGAGGCCGCCTTGTCTGATCTGACCACTTCCCTCCAGGCAGGCCTGGACGCCCTGCGGCAGCTGCCGCAGGCATACCCGGTCCTGTTTGCCTGGTACACGCTGATCCTTCGCTTTCTTTTTCCTGTTCTGGCTGTCCTGATGCTGGCGCGGATCATCCGCGGTTTGGTCAAGGCCTCTCCCAAGCCGGAGGTATGGGCCTACCTCTCTCTGCCCAACGGGGCCGCGGAGCCCCTGACCCACTGGGAGAATATTCTGGGCCGCGGCTCCGCCTCTGATGTGCTGCTCAACTACCCCGTGGTCTCCCGGCAGCACGCCGCCCTCATCCGCGGAGCGGATGACCAGTGGACCGTGTACGACCTGGACTCTAAAAGCGGCACCACCGTCAACGGAACTCCTGTGGGAGCCGGCGGCGCCCACATCGCCCTGGGGGATGTGCTCGGCCTGGGAGGCGTGGAGACCGTGCTTCTCCCTGTCTCCGATCAGGAGACCGAGCGCCGCCGCCGCGCCGCCCAGCGTCCCGTCTCCCCCTGGGGCTCCCTGGTCCTGCTCACCCTGTTCCAGGTGCTCGCCGGGCTCCAGTTCCTGCTCTTTGAGGAAGGGCTCCACGCCCTGCTGATCCCGGGGGCCTTTCTGTGTCTGACCGCGGTGATGTGGATCTACTGTCTTGTCCTGCGGAGCATGGGGCGCACCGGCTTTGAGATGGAGACCATCGCCTTTTTCCTCTCTACCCTGTGTCTGGCGGTCACCGCCTCCTCCGCCCCCTCCGCCGTTCCCAAGCAGCTGCTGGCCATCCTGCTGGGCATCGTCCTGTTCCTGGTCACCGGGGTCTTTCTCCGGGATCTGGAGCGGGTTCGGAGGATCCGATGGCTCATGGCGGCGGGAGCCATCGCGCTGCTCTCCCTGTCCCTCATCGCCGGACACGTCAAGTACGGCGCGGCCAACTGGATCAGCCTGTTCGGCTTCTCCTTCCAGCCCTCGGAGCTGGCCAAGCCCTGCTACATCTTCGCCGGAGCGGCCACCCTGGAGCGCCTGTTCCGCAAACGGAACCTGGGGCTGTTCATCCTGCTCACCGGGGTATGTATGGGCTGTCTGGCTCTGATGAGCGACTTCGGCACCGCCGCCATCTTCTTTGTCACCTTTCTGGTCATCGCCTACCTCCGCTCCGGCGACTTCGCCACTCTCTCCCTGATCTGCGGCGGCGCGGTGTTCGGCGGGCTGATGCTGGTCACTGTCAAGCCCTATATCCTGCGGCGCTTCGCCGCCTGGGGGCACGCCTGGGAGCAGGCCTCCGACGGCGGCTTCCAGCAGACCCGCACCATGTCGGCGGCGGCCTCCGGCGGCCTGATCGGGGTGGGGCCCGGCGAGGGCTGGCTCCACCGGGTCCCTGCGGCGGACACCGATCTGGTGTTTGGAATGCTGTGTGAGGAGTGGGGACTGATCATCGCGGTGCTGGCGGTGCTGTGCATCGTAGCCCTGGCCGTCTTCGCGGTGCGCAGCTGCCGGGCGGGGCGGTCCAGCTTTTACACCATCGCCGCCTGCGCCGCAACCAGCCTTCTGGTCTTTCAGACCACCCTGAACGTACTGGGCTCGGTGGACATCCTGCCTCTCACCGGGGTCACGTTCCCCTTTGTATCCAATGGCGGCTCGTCCATGCTGTCCTCCTGGACCCTGCTGGCCTTCCTCAAGGCGGCGGACACCCGCAGCAACGCCAGCTTCGCCATCCGTCCCCAGGACCGCCACAGCGCCAGCTGGCTGGGCAATCTGATCCCCGCCAAGGGCGGTCGTGTCCAAAAGGAGGTTTTTGGTGAAAAAGATTGAAAAGCGTACGGTGATCTGTCTGGCCCTCACCCTGTTCCTGCTGCTGGGCCTGGCCCTGTTCCTGGTCCGGTTCGTTCTGGACGGGGGCGACTGGGCCTCCTTCGCCGCCAACCGCCACCTGTACAACAGCCAGGGGCAGTTATCTGTGGGCCGGGTGCTGGACCGGGATGGAGATGTGCTCTCCTGGGTGGACGAGTCCGGCCAGCGGCGCTACTACTCCAATGCCACCGTCCGGAAGGCCACGCTCCACGCCGTAGGCGATCCAAACGGCGCCATCGGCACCGGCGCCCTGGTCGCCTTCGCGGACCAGCTCTCCGGCTATAACCTCCTCACCGGGGCGGACAACCCCTTCGGGCAGGGGAACGACCTCTATCTCACTCTGGACGCCCGGCTGAATTACATCGCCTATCAGGCCCTCAACGGCCGCAAGGGGGCGGTGGGCGTCTATAACTACAAGACAGGCGAGGTCCTCTGTATGGTCTCCGCCCCCACCTTTGACCCCGCCGATCCCCCCGAGATCCAGGACGGGGATCCCCGCTATGAGGGGGTATATCTCAACCGCTTCCTGTCCAGCACTTTCACTCCCGGCTCCGTCTTTAAGACGGTCACTCTCACCGCCGCCCTGGAGCAGATCCCCGATCTGTTCCAGCGCACCTTCACCTGCACCGGCTCCACCGTTGTGGGCGGGGAGACCATTACCTGCCCCTTCGCCCACGGTGAGATGGACATCAACGACGCCTTCGCCAGCTCCTGCAACGGCGTATTTGCCCAGCTGGCTGACGAGCTGGGCGCGGAGACCATCACCCAGTACGCAAAACAGGCGGGCCTGCTGGACCGCTACTCCGTCAGCGGCATCCCCACCGCTGCCGGCAGTGTGGAGCTGGATGGGGCAACCTCCGGCCAGCTGGGCTGGGCCGGCGTGGGCCAGTACCACGACCTGGTCAACCCCTGTGCCCTGATGGTATGGATGGGCGGAGTAGCCAATGGCGGAAAGGCCGCCGTCCCCGAGCTGGTGCTGAAAACCGAGGGCGGTTTCCCCCACCTCTCCCTCCATTTCCCCCACCGCACCAGTCAGCTGATCCAGGCGGATACCGCCCAGGTGCTGGCCGATATGATGGCCCAGAACGTGGTACAGACCTATGGCGCGGACCGCTTCCCCAACATGGATCTCTGCGCCAAATCGGGCACCGCCGAGGTAGGGGGCGGCAAACAGCCCAGCTCCTGGTTCACCGGCTTTCTGCGGGAACAGGATTTCCCCTACGCCTTCGCCGTGGTGGTGGAGGAGGGCGGCAGCGGCGCGGGCGCGGCAGGAAATGTGGCCGCCCAGGTGCTGGACGCTCTGGTCAACGGATATTGACCCTGAACGACCGCCGGAGGCGCTGTCTGCCGGCCCTGCTGACACAGCGGACACCTTGCGCCGCACAAGCGTTTCCGCCCCAGGCGGAAACCTTGGCGCAGGGCGAATTTACTTCGCCCGAGCATTGAAATTCCAAGGGATGCAGGCCACAAAGCGGCCGGAGCCTAGAAAGAAAGCCATGACCCCCAGGTCATGGCTTTTTTTGCAAAGGCCGCTTCAAATGGATCTGCCCAAGTCCGCGAGACTTTCAGCAGACAAACCCTACCGGCCCTCTGGCCGGCGGCGCCTTTGCGCCGCACAAGCGTTTCCGCCCCAGGCGGAAACCTTGGCGCAGGGCGAATTCACTTCGCCCGAGCATTTTGATCTCTCGAGGCATCCAAAAAAATAACCACACCTTTTGGTGTGGTTATTTTTTTGGAGCGAGTGACGAGGCTCGAACTCGCTACCTCCACCTTGGCAAGGTGGCGCTCTACCAGATGAGCTACACTCGCAACAACAGGGTTTATATTAGCAGATTTTTTCCCTGCTGTCAACTGTTATTTTCAATTTCTTCGACTTTTTTCTTCCCGGAGCACAGCCGCTCCAGTTCTGCCAGAAATTCTGGATCATCCAGCCGGGGCAGGTACCAATGACAACACTGCCGCAGCCCGTCCTGATCCTTCTCTGCCGATGTGTCCCACACCCCGGCCACCAGGAAGCCAGCCTCCCGGGCGGTTCGGGCGGCGTGGAGGGCATCCTCAAACACCAGAGTGTGCTCCGGAGCCGCGCCCAGGCTTCGGGCGGCGGCCAAATAGAGCCCCGGCCCGGTCTTGGAACCGTACTGAAGGGCGCTGAAGGCAAACAGAAAATGATCCCAAAGACCCAGCCGGACCATGGCGTCCCGGGCCTGAAAGGCCTCGCTGGCCGTGGCGATCCCACAGGGCACCCCCAACCGTCTCAGCCGGTCCAGAAGGGCAGCCGCGCCGGGCTTGGCGGGGACCCGCTCCCGATAGGCCTCGGTGACCAGCTCATTCACCCCGTCCATGATCTGCTGGGGCGCGCAGGGCAGGCGGAAGGTTTTTATCATATACTCTGACGCCTCCAGCCGGCCCATCTCCTTCAGCTGCTCCGCCAGATCCTCCGGCGGCGTCCCGCCGAAGCGCCGGACCAGGGCCTTCGGAGCCTCATTCCAGATGTACATGGAGTCGGTCAGGGTGCCGTCCAGGTCAAAGACTGCGCCGTCGATCCTCATCGTCTCAGCATCTCCTCCACCTGCCTCCGCAAGCTGCGGGCGGCGGCCCGGACGTCCGGCTGGGCATACAGGGCAGACACCACGGCCACCCCCCGGATCCCACTGCCTGCCAGGGTGCCCAGATTGTCCCGCCCTACGCCGCCAATGGCCACTACCGGGATGTCCACAGCGGCACAGATCTCCTTCAGCGTGTCATAGTCCACCGGCGTGGTATTCTCTTTGGTCCCAGTGGCAAAGACGGCCCCCACACCCAGATAGTCCGCACCTTCCGCCTGGGCTGCTCTCGCCTCCTCCACCGTATGGGCAGAGACTCCAACGATCCCATCCGGTCCCAAAATGGCCCTGGCCTGCCGGGGGCTCATATCCTGCTGGCCCACATGGACGCCGTCCGCCCCCACCTCCGCGGCCAGGTCCGCCGCGTCGTTGATCAGGAAGGGGACGCCGTACCTCCGGCACACCGCCCGGATCTCCAACGCCTCCCACCGGAGCGTCTCGCGGTCCATCCCCTTCTCCCGCAGCTGGACCATCGTGGCGCCTCCCGCCAGGGACTCCTCCACCTGTTGAGCCAGAGTACACCCCCCCAACCAGCTGCGGTCGGTCACAGCATACAGCTTCAAATGCTCTGCCTGCAATTTCATGACTGGATCCTCCTGTTGTTTCTCTGTGGAAGCAAAAACGCGGGCCCGCGCTCCCCATGGGAGCACAGGCCCGCGGCATCAGCCGGACACAGATCTCCCTCCGTTGGCATTACCCAAATCAGGTCACAGGTCGAAGCGCACAGCTTCCTCTCAGCCCGTTTGCGAGCTCCCATCTTGTTTTTCTTATGATACGCCTCTTCGGCGGAAAAGGCAAGGGTCAATCCTCCCTCTTAGGTGGCAGTGCCACAGAGACCAAGACGCCCAGCAGCACCCCAGCCAGGGCCGGAAGGACCCAGCCCAGCCCCATTCCTGACAGCGGAACGGCCTTCAGGAGCCGGTCCAGGGCCGGGATGCTCAGTCCCATATCCCGGACGGCGTACAGGATGCTGGCCACGCTGGTAAAGGCGACCCCCAAGGGGTAGATGGCGGAAAAGCGCTGGACGCCCCGGGGCAGGAAGGACAGCAGGATCAGCACGATGGCCGGAGGATAGAGAATATTCAGAATGGGCACAGAGATCTTCAGGATCTGGTCCAGCCCGGCATTGGAGATGACCATACTGAGCAGGGCAAAGAAGGCCGCCCACGCCGGAGCCGGTACCCTGGGAACCAAGGTGTGGAAATAGGCGGAGCAGGAGCTGATCAGCCCCACGCAGGTGTTGAAGCAGGCGATAAAGAAGATCGCGGCCAGGATCACCGTCCCCCAGTGCCCGAAAATGGCGCCCACCAGATTGGTCAGGGTGACCGCGCCGTTGGTCGTGCCGGGAAAGGCCGCGCCAGACAGGGCTCCAATATGGGCCAGCATGGAGTAGACCGCCAGGAAGAGCACCGTGGCGATCCCTCCGGCCCGCACGGTAGCGCGCAGGACAGAGCCTTGCTCCGTGACTCCAAGGGCCCGGATGTTCATCACGATCACGATGCCGAAATTCAGGGCCGCGATGGTATCCATGGTCTGATAGCCGGTCAGGAAGCCCTGGACCGCCGGGATCTGGTCATAGGGCGGCAGGGCAGGCCCATAGGTCCCAACCGGATGGACCAGACAGCCCACGAACATCGCCCCCACCAGAAGCAGCAGCATCGGGCACAGGAACTTGCCAAGCCGTCCGGTCAGCTTCTCCGGCTGAAGGGCCACCAGGAAGGCGGCGGCGAAAAAGAGCAGGGAATAGCCAAACTGGAACCACATCGTGGGGGTGCCCGAGGGCAGGAAGGGCGGGACCGCCATCTCAAAGGAGGTGCTGGCCGTTCTGGGGATGGCCAGACAGGGGCCAATGGACAGATAGATCAACACGGTGAAAACAGTCGCGAAGGCGGGATGGACCCGGCTGGCCAAATCCGTCAGGCTCCCCGCCCGCACCACGGCGATCACCCCTAAAATCGGGAGAAACACCGCGCTGACCGCCAGCCCGGCCATAGCGAACCAGGTGTCCATCCCGGCCTGCGCGCCCAGCTGAGGCGGAAAGATCAGGTTGCCCGCACCGAAGAACATTGAAAAAAGTGTAAAGCCGACCAGAAGCTGATCTCTGCGCCGAAGCGTCTGTATTTCCATAAGGGAGAATCCTTTCTGTATCCAATGATCTGCGCTTAGAAAGCAGGCAGCGTTCCCTCCGCATTCTTTGGGTGGTGGGTTTTCTGACTGCCTTTTTATTATTATAGTCGATACAACCATAAAAATCTAGTGTATTTCTCATATTTTTTGCAATTTGACAATATATGAGAAAACAGCCGCCAAAACTGGCGGCTGTTTTTGAAATACGGCTCCTCAGCCCGGAGGCCAGGTCATGTCCCGGCCGGACAGCACATGGAAATGCAGGTGCGGGACACTCTGGCCCGCCTGCTTCCCAAAGGCCGCAGACGGTCTTTGGGGTCCCGGTCCATTTCAATGCTCGGGCGGAATCGATCCGCCCTGCGCCAAGGTTTTGGGAAATACCCAAAACGCTTGTACGGCGCTTCCGCGCCGCCGCCGCGGTGCGGCGGTACGGCGAGCAGGCTCCTCAGCCCGGAGGCCAGGTCATGTCCCGGCCGGACAGCACATGGAAATGCAGGTGCGGGACACTCTGGCCCGCCTGCTCGCCGATGTTGGACACCACCCGGTAGCTCTCCAGGCCCAGCTCTTTGGTGACCTTGGAGATCACGGCGAAGATGTGGGCCACCACCGCCGCGTTGTCCTCGCTGACCTCCGCCACCGAGGCGATATGCATCTTGGGAATCACCAAAAAGTGGGTGGGCGCCTGGGGATCGATGTCATAGAAGGCGAAGCAGACCTCATCCTCATAGACCTTGTTGGACGGGATCTGTCCCTCCGCGATCTTGCAAAACAGACAATCGCTCATGTCAAACCTCCCTATTACAATGTATTTACGGTCTAAGGCACGGCAGCCAGCCGTGTCTTTTTCCGCATCGTTGCCAAAGCTGTTAGAATGAGAG
>CABIYX010000010.1 GCA_902363045.1 Clostridiales bacterium | reverse complement strand
CTATAGAAGCCCAGTTCAGTACAGGACCGAACTGGGCTTCTGTTAGCTGCGCTTTTTTGTGTCTACTTTTACTTGACAGATGCAGGAGTTTATAATTCCCGCCCTTCTCGTTATAGTAGATTCTCAATAGAAATGATAAATCCGAACACATTACCCACTTGGATAATGTAGTTCGGATTATCATTGTTTGGTCCGAGTGGGGAGACTCGAACTCCCGGCATCTTGCTCCCAAATGTGTGTCGGAACCTTCAGCCGGCACTCTACCGCCCTCTTTGACCCTTTCCACTGCTCCGCCAGTTCCTCTTTAACACTCTTTTGCCCTGCTTGTTTCAAGAAACCCTTTCGTCTTTTGGGATTTGTGTGGGATTGGATTCTGTGTATTAAAGGATGTTCCGCCCGGTTTGAGGGGCAATGGCAGGCTGGATCACCTCAGTGGAGGGGCGCAGAAACTGCGTCGCATAAACAAAGAATAAAGCACTCTTTACAGGGGTAGCATGGAAAAAGTTAACTCATTTTACCATGCCGCCGCGCAAAAGACAATAAAGGCATACACGGAGCGATAAAGTAGTGGCTATTTCCCTCTTTCTGTGGTATTGTTCGGTTGCCAAAAGGAGGCGACGACATGCAGAAAGGAAATAGCTATACGGTAGGCCGGTGGTGCGACCGCTGGTTCTGCGAGAACCGGGGCAGATGGAGCGGCAGCACTGTGGGCGGATACCGCAACCTGATCTACCGCCACATCCTCCCCGGAATCGGGGGAATCCCGCTGGCGGAGCTGTCAGAAGGCACCGTCACCAGCTTCTATGACAGCCTGCGGAGCCAGGGGCTCAGCGCCAGAAGCGTCTGGTGCGTCCATCTGCTCCTGCGGCGCTGTATGGACGAGGCAGCCCGTGACCAGCGCATTCCCTACAACCCGGTACGGCTCTGTCGGGAGCCACAGGCAGAAGCGTATCATTGCGCCTGGGGCAGCTCCAGCGGTACCTGAATGCGGCGGAACAACTGGGCGCACTCCCTCTCATCTACACAGGACTCTCCAGCGGCCTGCGGCAATGTGAACTTATCACCTTGTCGTGGGCCGATTTTCATATCCGCTGCCGGTACATCCTCAAGGGCCAGCGGCTGCTGACCCTCAACAGCAAAGCGGAGCATCTCTTGGAACGGATACCGGAAACCGGCTGCTATGTGTTTCTCAACCCCAAGACTGGAGCGCCGTATCAGCTCCACGAGTTCTACTACCTGCACAAGCGGATACTCAAGCAGGCGGGCCTGCCGTGGGTGGCCTTCCGAAATCTGCAGCACCAGTGCAGGGAGGTGGGGATATGACGCTGAAAGACTATATTCTCCGCTGGCAGGAGGTCTATGACAAGCCCCAGAGCCGTCCGACCACATACGCAGCTCATGGCTACATCTTCAAGAACCACATTCTCCCCGGACTTGGGGAGATCCCTCTCTCTGAATTGACCGTAGAGCAGGTGGGAGATTTCCTGGAGGAACGAAAGCGCTTTGGTGGTCATCGCCCGGAAAGCCCTGAATACCCAGGACTGGGCGAACACACGATGCGGCACATTCACCGATTACTCCAGCAATGCTTAGATCAGGCAGTCCGAGATGGCCTGATTTCGGATAACCCTGCCCGTGCGTTTTACTATCCAAAGCCCAAGAAAGTCAGCGCCAATGTGCTGACGCCAGCGGAAGTGGAGGACTATCTGGACGCGGCGGAGCGGTTAGGCCACCTCCCCATGTTCCTGCTGGCGCTGACAGCAGGACTTCGGCAGGGAGAACTGATCGCCCTGAAATGGAGCGACCTGGATGTAAAAGAGCGGACGCTGACCATCACCGAGAAACGCTCAGTGGAACGGCGGGAGCTGGTGGAGTACGAGGGCGGCACCAGGATCGTCAGCCTGACCCCGGAAGCGGTTGAACTCCTGTGCCTGGAACATGCCAAACACCCAGGAAGTCCACTCATGTTCATGCACCCGGCCACCCAGCGGCCCTACTCGCCCCAGATGGTGCGTCGGCTACACGATGAGATCATCCAAGAGGCTGGGCTGGATCACATCAGGTTCGTAGATCTCCGGCACACCTGCGCCGTCCTGTCTCTGCAAAATGGGATGGACGCCAAAGAGGTATCACAGATGCTGGGCCACTTCAGGACCGCAATGACGCGGCAGAACTATGCCCCTTACTTGGATCGCCCGACTGCCAAGAACGAGAATGAACCCACCGAAGCGTCTCGGGAGGAGTTGCGGCAAGCAGCAGACATTCTGGATAATCTACTGAAATTCTAATGGATATTCTGCGGGAGGTGTGGTATATGTTTGTGTCACAAGGAGGCGATGACAATGGAAAACAAACTGCTCAAGGGGCTGTATGACTGCTTCTATACCCCACCGGAGCTTTCCGAGCAGGAGAACGAAGTGGAGGAGTGCCACAAAGCGTTGATTGCGGCTCTGGAAAAGCCGGAGCGCAAACTGGTGCTGCGGATCATCGACGCCCAGGACTTTATCATAGAACTGACCTCCCTGGATAGTTTTATCGCCGGCTTTGAACTGGCGTGGAGGCTCTCAATAGAACTGCAAAATGACGAAAACGAGCGCTCATTCTCCTGTCGGACGAGGAGAACGGGCGCTCGTTGTGTATGGGATGACGAAATATAAAATCAGCCTGGGCAGCCCTCGAAAAGCTGCCCAGGCATTCTATCGCAACCGCTATCTCTACCAGTATCAGTCTATTCGTATATTAAACTCTGCGAAGTGGATGATATGTACTTCACCAATATGCGAAGCGGCTTGAGTATTTTCTCAAGCTATTCTTCCTCTTTAACCGAGTTTTGAGACTAATCTTTTGAATTTGGTTATGAAAAGAATTATTGGCCTCTTTGTTGTACAGGACCTTTCAGTTAATGAAGTGTACGCGAAAAAAATGACTGTTCCGCAGCAATTATGATGGTGAACGGATAGAAATTGGAATGGATATCTGTTATAATAACAATAATGTTCGTTACATCAGCTGATAAATCTGTTTTGAGGTGAAGACATGGCTATCTCATATAAAAAATTATTCAAACTTCTCATAGACCGAGATCTTAAGAAAAAAGATTTGCGGGATATGACAGGTATTAGCTATGCCACACTACACAAGTTGGAGCGCGGTGAAAACATGATGACAGATGTGCTCAACAATATTTGTATCGCACTTAATTGTGACCTGGGAGATATCGCAGAGGTCATTCCAGACGAATCCATTCCTGAAACAGAACATACAACCAATATGGAATAAGAGTTTAGAGGGAAATTATATCTATGTATCAAAAAAATAATGTTCTTAAAGCGGCAAAAGAGACAAGCCCCTATTCTGCTGTTATTACAAGAGAACAGTTTCTTTTTTATGAGATGCGAACGACCGCAAAACTGGTGTCCCAAGGAATAGCTGATGCAGAAGTTGCAGATACAATCTCAGCGGAAAATCTATTTCAATATCCGACAGAGAAATCGGTTCGAAAAATGGCCTTTACCTGTATTCGGAGATTAAAAGCCCTTGATGACTCGGAGTTGATTGCGGCAATCGCAACCCAGCCAAGCAATGTGGCAAAACAAATCTGCCTGTATGCCATGATGAAACAGTACCGTCTTGTGTGGGACTTTATGATTACCGTAATCGGGGCAAAGTTTCAAAGCTGCGACCTTTCCTTTAGTCGGTTGGACCTGAATGTTTTTATGATGCGTTTACAGGAACAGGACGATTGGGTAGCATCCTGGAGTGATAACACCATCGCAAAAATCAAGCAGGTCCTGGCCAGAGTATTAGTGGAAAACGAATACTTGGACAGTGTGACTTCTGACCACCTGAATCCGGTCCTCATTAGCCCGCTTCTGGAAAATGCGATCCGAAATAGTGGCGATACAAAGGCCCTGGCTGCATTCAACTGCTTTACCTGAAGGAGATAGAAACGATGAGCAAGATAAACGAGCGGCTGGACCTGCTTCGGGAAGAAATTCAAAAGGATGACTTTCTTGATGGAAAAGGCCTGAGCAACGAGGTCAATATCCGCATTTTTTGTTACGATGCTGCCGAAGAAATCACGGTGACACATTTTCTCAATCAGCTTAGAACCGATCCGGGGCTACGATGCCATCTGATCGAATGTAATCTCTACAAAATCTTTCTTACCCTCTGTGATGATCTGGACATTACCGATGTTATTCCCGAGATGGAAGAAAATGAGGGCAGCGACTTCCTTTTGGAGCAACTGCATTCCGCCATCGGCGAATCTGAATTTATAGAAAAAATACAGTATGCGCCACATAGGCGCGGCGATGTCCTGTTGCTCACCGGTGTGGGCGATGTATTCCCGTTTATGCGGGTCCACTCTTTGCTTGAGGCATTACAACCGCATTTTTCGGATATACCCATTCTGGTGATGTATCCCGGCGAGTTTGATGGCCACTATTTGAAGCTGTTTGGCAGGCTGAAACCCAATGACTATTACAGGGCATTTAATTTCTTCGCGGAGGAGGACACGAAACAATGATGATTCGTGATATGTTTGCCGAGGACATCAACCGGCCAATCAACGGTGTTATCAAGGTCGATCAGGATGCGGCTGATGTGATTGAGCAGGAAGTGCGGGAATATGTTATCACCAAGGAACTGAAAAAGCATTTTATCTCCTTCTTTGACTATTACAGCGACGCCTTTGATAAACCCACCGCCGATATCGGTATATGGATCTCCGGCTTTTTTGGGAGTGGTAAATCCCACTTCCTGAAAATGCTATCTTATATTCTGGAAAATAAACCCATCAACGGAATCCCCACTGTTGAGCGATTCCGCCAGAAGTTTGCAGACGATCCCGCCACCTTCATGCTGGTCGACCGCTCCACCCGTGGCAAGACCGAAACCATTCTGTTCAACATTGACATTGAAGGCTCAATCAACAAGGACAAGACTGCCGTGCTGCGCGTCTTCGCCAAAATGTTTTACAACCACCTGGGGTTTTACGGTGAAAATCTCAAAGTGGCGATGTTGGAGCAGTATATTGACCAACTCAGGAAAACGGAGGAGTTCCGCCGCGTCTTTGAAGCAAAGAAGGGGAAACCCTGGACCGAGCAGCGCAAGGCGTTTGCGTTTAATGGCAAGTTCATTGTCCCCACCCTGATGGAAGTGCTGGACATGAGCGAGGAAGATGCAAAGCGTTGGTTTAATGACAAGACGGCGGTGGAGTTCTCCATCGCGCAGCTGGTGGAAGACATCAAGGCTTATGTGAACAAGCAGCCGGAGAACTTCCGTCTTCTGTTTATGATCGATGAGGTAGGCCAGTATGTGGGCACCGATACTGATATGCTGCTGAACCTGCAATCCTTGACCGAGAAGATTGGCAGCGAGTGCGGCGGCAGAGTGTGGGTGATGTGCACCGGTCAGGAGGCCATCGACGAGATTATCAAGGTTCGCGCCGATGAGTTTTCCCGCATCCAGGCCCGCTTCAAAACACGCCTCAGCCTGACTTCGTCCTCGGTGGACGAGGTTATCCAAAAGCGTATTCTGAAAAAGAGGCCGGAGGCGGAGCAGAAGCTGGAAGCACTGTACCAGGAGAATGACTCCGTGCTCCGCAATCTGTTCAGCTTCACCGATTCCATCCAGGACATCAAGGGTTTTGCTGGTGCTGGTGAATTTGCGGTGAATTTCCCCTTCGTACCATATCAATTCATCATCATACAGAAGGCCTTTGCTGAGATCCGCAAGCATGGTAATTCTGGCAAGCACATGTCTGGTGTCGAGCGGTCCATGCTCTCCGGCTTCCAAGAGGCCGCACAAAAGATTCAGGATCAAGACGAGTATGCCCTCGTTCCGTTTTTCCGCTTTTACGATACAGTTCACACCTTCTTGGACAGCTCAATCCGCCGTGTGATTGAACGATGCCAGAACGCAGCGGATATTGGAGCCGGTATCCAGCCGCAGGATGTGGATGTGCTCAAACTCCTGTACTTAATCCGCTATGTGGACGATATTCCCGCCAATGTGGACAACATCGTGATTTTGATGGCGGATGATATTCGCACAGACAAGATTGTCCTTCGTGAAAAAGTGGGCGAATCTCTGGGACGCTTGATGAGCCAAAACTACATTGGGCGCTCTGGTGAGACCTATAACTTCCTCACTGACGAGGAGCAGGATATTCAGCGAGACATCAACAATACGGTCGTGGATACTGCCTCCATTGTAGAGCGGATCGCCCAGATGATCTATGCTGACATCTATCAGACCAAGAAGTTCCGTCGGGATAAATACGACTTCGACTTCGACAAGATGGTAGATGGTGTGACCACAGGCGCTGTGACCAGCGGCATGAAGCTGCGCTTTTTGACCGTTGCCACCGATGCGGTAGATAAATCCGAACTGCGCCTGATGACAGAATCCCACGGCCAGGCCATTGTGGTGCTTTCCGGTTCCTCCTACTATGAATCGCTGGAAAATGCCATGAAGATCCGCAAGTTTGTAAAACAGCGGAATGTGGCCCAGCTGCCCAAGTCCATGCAAGACATCATCCGTGACCAGCAAGATGAGGCTACCCGCTATGAGCAGTCTGCCATGGAGGATCTGAAGCAGGCCATTGTCAACGCGGCGTACTATGTGGACGGCGAGCACATTGAGATTCGCGGCGGCGACGCCAAATCCCGTATCGACCAGGCGCTGGACTATTTGGTCACCCATGTTTACAGCGAGCTGGACCTGATTACAAAAAATATGGATACCGATGAGGATGTTGCGGAGATTCTGACCGGGAATTTCTTGCCCGGCGCAGAGCCAAACCGTGACGCCGCTGCCAAAGTAGAGGAATTCCTGGTGGTGCAGGATCGCACCAAACTGCCCACCTCCATGTACGATGTGCAGAGTCGGTATCAGGGGATTCCTTATGGCTGGCGGGAAATTGACATCGCCGCCGTGGTGGCGCTGCTCATCAACCAGCAGAAGGTGACCATCAAATATGGCGGCGCGACCATCCAACCCGATGATCCCAAGCTGCCGGATATGCTGCGGAAGAAGAATGAGATCGGAAAAACCAGTATCTCCATCCGGCAAGCAGTGACCGCCGTCAAGATGAAAGCGGTGAAGGAGCTGCTTCGGGAATTCTTTGATGTGATGGATGTTCCCAACGACGAAGACGGCCTGGTTGCTTACATCGTCAAGAAATTTGAGGAGCTGAAAACCCACTACGAGACCCTGAACCAGCGGTATACCTCTGGGCGCAAGTATCCGGATCAGGGCAAGGTACAGCAGGCGATGCAGCTGGTAGCCGATGTCCTGTCCCAGAAAAAGGACAACATTGCGCTCATCGACCGGGTGCTGAAGCTGGAGGACAAACTCTTTGACAGCAAAGAGGATCTCCAAGCCGTGGAGGGCTTTTTCAAAAACCAGGTGCAGCTGTTTGATGCCGCCGCCCAGATGGAAGAGGATCTGCGAAACGAGCTGGACTACCTCTCCCACGAGCCGGCTGCCAACGACGCGCTGAACAAAATCCGGCTGATCGTTGCTGTGCAGGGCGGATTCAGTTATCAGAAGATTCCTGAACTGAACGGTTTGATGGCTACGGTCCGGGAGGGCCACGGCCGCTTGCTCGAAGCCAAGCGGGCCGAGCTACTGGAGATCATCCGCCAGTGCATGGCCGAGGTTCACACCCTGTCCGACGGGAATATGGCCTGCTCGGAGCTGGTACGAAAGGCGGATACCTATTTCGACCAGCAGAAAACTAAAATTAGTGAGCTTCGGAGCCTTGCTCTGCTGGACGGCCTGGTGCCGCAGATTTGGTCCTACAAGGATGATATCTGCGACCGGATGGAAGCTGCCAAGCAGCCGCCCAAGCCTGTGGAAGCAAAGCAGCCGAACACGCCAGCAAAGCCGGCCCCGAAGAAGATCATCAAAACGGTCTACCGCCAGGCTGCTTTCCCGGCAAAGGTCCTGGCGAATCAGGCAGATGTGGATGCCTATGTGGAACGCATGAGAAGCTATCTGATGGCCATGCTGAAGGACTGCGATGGGATCAAGCTGAATTAAGGAGAGATGATATGTTATCGGATGCTATCATTGCCATAGTCAGCGCCTTGGTTGGAACCTTTGCTGGATGGTTTTTGACCGAGCGGAGTACATCTCGCCGGGAGCGGCCAAAGCTGTGTTTTCAGATGACAGTCACACCAGAAGCGGAGTTGACAGAAAAAGAACTGCGGACAAAAACAAGTGCATCCGAACATGGCATCGAGATATTCAATGTAGGTAAAACACCTTTTATCCTGGAGCGGTTCTCGTTATACGATAGCGGAAAACTCCTTGTGGACTGCTTTATGGACGAGGTCAATCGGGTCATCTTGCCCAGCCAGAATGTCGTTTATACCCTTATGGAACAGGATGCTGACGCCTTGCAGTACCACTGCAATCAGCACCGTTTTGAACAGTGTAATGTGATTGCGTACAGCGTGGACGGAAAGATATTCAAGGGGAGGTTGGAAACCCCGCTCTTTGCCTTGCGGGCAGATTTTCACGATTCCATGGGGATTGTTCGGGAGGAGAAGTAATGGACAAAAATGCGATCAAAAAATTCGCGGTCTGGGCACGGCGGGAGCTGATCTCCCGGGTCAGCCAGCGGGCGGCGTATTTTGAAATTACAGAAGCCGGATTTGGCGACCCGGAAGCGGACAGCGTTCTGGGCCGGGTCCTTTCCGCTGAGGAAAAGAACCAGCGGCAGGCACTGATTGCCCAGGTTCGACAGAAGGGCTACCAGCAGGTGATGGAGGAGGTGGCCTATACCTGGTTCAACCGCTTTATCGCCCTGCGTTTCATGGAGGTCAATGGATATCTGCCCTCCCATGTGCGGGTATTCACCGACGAGGCCAACCAATTCAAGCCCCAGATCCTGGCCGAAGCCATCCACATGGAGCTGGACGGCCTGGATATGCAGAAGGTCTATGCCTGCAAGAACGCCAATGACGACGACGGCTTGTTCAAGTACATGATCATCGTCCAGTGCAACGCCCTTTCGTCCATCCTGCCCGGAATGTTCCAGCGAATCTCTGATTACACTGAACTGCTTTTTCCGGACAACTTGCTGCGTGAGAGCAGCGTTCTCCAGCAGATGATCGAGCTGATCCCCGAGGAGGACTGGAAGGACGCAGTGCAGATCATCGGCTGGATGTACCAGTATTACAACGCCGAGAAAAAAGATGAGGTTTTTGCGGCGCTGAAAAAGAATGTAAAGATCACCAAGGAGAATATCCCGGCCGCCACCCAGCTGTTCACCCCGGACTGGATCGTCCGCTACATGGTGGAGAACTCCCTGGGCCGCCTGTGGTTGGAGGGGCACCCGGATACCAAGACGCAGTTTTTGCCGACTGAGGATGAACAGTCTGCTTTTGTTGCCGGAAATCGAGACCCGGAAGATATCAAATGGCACTATTATCTGGAGGAGGCCCAGCAGGAACTGAAAGTGCAGGCTCAGTTGGACGAGATACGCAAAGAGTATGCCACTATGACCCCGGAGCAAATCAAGTGCATCGACCCCTGCTGCGGTTCCGGGCATATTCTGGCCTATCTGTTTGATGTCCTTATGCAGATTTATGAGAGCTACGGCTATACCACCCGGGAGGCGGTGGCCAGTATCGTTCAGAACAACCTCTATGGCCTGGATATCGACGACCGGGCCGCGCAACTTGCCTATTTTGCGGTGATGATGAAGGCACGGAAGTATGATCGGCGCTTTTTCAGTCGGGGGCTTCAACCCCATGTGTATGCCATCCAGGAAAGTAACGGGATTGACAGTTATACCCTGGAATATTTCTGTAGTGGTGATAGTAAGCTGCGAGCGGCGATAAAAAGTATTATCACGGAAATGCACGATGCAAAGGAGTATGGTTCCATTCTGAATATTACTCCTGTGGATTTTACTGCCCTTTATGCCCGTTTTGGCGAAGTGCGGAACGAAATCAGTATGAGCAAAGAAACGGCACTAAATGATTTGCTACCGCTTGTGCAAGCAGCAGAAGCCTTGTCACAGAAGTATGATGTGGTTGTGACGAATCCACCTTATATGGGTGGGAGAAGCATAGGTTCAAAACTGGGCGATAAAATTGAAGAATTATATCCTGATGGACATCAAGATCTTTTTGCGGTATTTATTGAAAGAGATTTTGATTTTCTAAACGCCAATGGTTTCTCTGCAATGATTACTATGCACTCGTTTATGTTTCTTGCAAGTTTTGAGCGACTCAGAGTGGCTTTTTTAAAAAATAATCTTATATCTTTGCTCCATCTGGGAATAAAAGCTTTTGACGAAATCGGAAATGATGTTGTTCAAACAGCCAGCTATGTCGTACGAAAAACTGAATTGCCGGAATATAATTCCATTTTTTCGAGACTGGTGGATTGTAAAGACCAATTGCTGAAGAAAGTAGAATTTCTGAAGCACCACTTTTTATCAACAAACAAAGTTGCTGACTTCTTGCGCATCCCAAGCGCCACATTAGCATATTGGGTTCCAGAAGCATTTATCGAAAACTACGAAAAATACCCAGCATTAGGAAGTATGATTGAAATGTCATCACTTAATAAAACTGGTGACAATGAAACATATCTCCGCTATTGGTGGGAAGTTAATAATAAATGTATTGGGCAAAAATGGATATTCTACTCTAAAGGCGGGAATTTCCGTAGATATTATGGAAATATTGATATGGTGATTGATTGGAGCGATACGGCGAGAAATTTTTACAAGACAAACAAAACATCGAATCTCGTAGCAGAAGAATACTGGTACAAAGAAGGGATTACATATTCAGCCGTCACAAGCAGAGGAACAGGATTTAGATATTTGCCGAAGGGCTGTGTATACGATATGGGGGGGCCAGCAATTTTCCTGCGAGATAATTCCAAATTACTGCAGATTCTCGCATTGTTAAATTCAAGTGTTTCAACATTTTATTTTAATGTAATGAATCCTTCCATCAACTTGCAGACGAAAGACATTAAGCAGCTACCTGTTATATTAGATTTAACAGGAAATATAAGCAAGCTCGCAGATCAGAATCGTGACTTGGCAAAAGATGATTGGAACAGTAGTGAAACAAGTTATAGTTTCGGTTCAAGATGTTTTTGTGCTGACTGCCTTGAAGCTGAGTATGCGTACGATGAAGAAAGAAGAAAAAAGAATGCGCAGATGTTCATGGATAATCTGCGTGAGATAAATTCAGAGTTTGCAGCCTTATATCGTCTTAACGATGAAATTTTGCCTAAACTTGAAAGTAGAGACAATGCAATTGCGGTATATAGCAAAAAAGAATGGGTGATTTCTATCGTCTCCTACGCTGTGGGCTGTATGTTTGGCCGCTACACCATTTATGCGGATGGCCTGCTTTATGCGGGCGGCCCCGGATGGCACCATAGTCTGCTCGTGGAAAAGATACAGGACCGGCTGAAAGAGCAGGGCAAAAGCATGTTCCCGGAAAACGGGTTTTATCCGGACGAGGACAATGTCATCCCAATTTGCGATGATGAATACTTTGACGATGACATTGTGGGCCGGTTTGTCAAATTTATCAAGGCGGTCTACGGCAGCGACACCCTGGAAGAAAACCTCAAATTCATTGCCGATGCCCTGGGCGGCAAAGGTACGCCCCGCGATGTGATCCGCAGCTATTTCCTCAATGACTTCTATGCCGACCACTGCAAGACCTACCAGAAGCGGCCCATCTACTGGCTCTTTGACAGCGGCAAGAAGAACGGCTTCAAGGCGCTTATCTATATGCACCGCTATCAGCCGGACACCATTGCCCGCATCCGTACCGACTATGTCCATGAGCAGCAGAGTCGCTACCGCACTGCCATTGCTGACCTGGAAAGTCGCATCGCGGCGGCGTCTACCGCCGAGCGGGTGAAACTGAACAAGCAGCTGAAGAAATTGCAGGACCAGGACACCGAGCTGCGAGCTTATGAGGAAAAAATCCACCATCTGGCAGACCAGATGATCTCCATCGACCTGGATGACGGTGTTAAGGTAAACTATGCAAAATTCCAGGATGTTCTGGGTAAAATAAAATAGTGCAAGGAGGCGATTGGCATGTATCTGCAGCGGATAACTCTGCACAATTTCAAATGCTTTGAAGATATTAGCATTGATTTCAATGAGAAGCTCACCGTAATTGTGGGTATCAATGGTGCTGGTAAAACATCGGTTTTGGAAGGAATTTCTATTGCTCTGAGTACAATGTTTACGCCGTTGGATGGAGCGAGAGGACGTGGCATTGATAAGTCCCAGGCTCGATTGAGAGCTTATACGATGGGCAGTACAAGTGATGTACAACCTCAGTATCCGGTTAATGTTTCTGCGACTGCGGTATTTGGTAACAACCAAATTGAATGGGAACGAAGCCTAAATACAGCTAAAGGTTCCACAACCATTAAAGAGGCCAAAGATATTATTTCTATTGCAGAAGAGTATCAGCAACGGCTGC
The DNA here is from genome assembly GCA_902363045.1 of Clostridiales bacterium. GTDB lineage: Bacteria > Bacillota > Clostridia > Oscillospirales > Oscillospiraceae > Lawsonibacter. Next base: position 76,532 of record CABIYX010000010.1, on the reverse strand, counting down.
GCAGTGGTGATACGACATTGGTACTTCCTATTCTCGCTTACTATGGCACGGGGAGACTATGGGACTATCATCGCGAAAAGCAGAGCGATGTATTTGAATCCAGCACCCGAACCAACGGCTATATTGACAGCGTTGATGGAACTGCCAATATTAAACTGATGATGAATTGGTTTGCCAAAATGACCGTTCAAAAATATCAGAATCAAGAAAACGGACTGGATGGAATTCCTGAATTGGAAGCAGTGTTTTCTGCCATGGAAAAGTGCTACAAGCGGATTACAGGAATCGATGATGTGAAAATCCAGTACAATATGGGCACAAAAGAACTGGACATCTCTTATACAGATGAAACCGGCGCAAAGATGCGTATTCCAATCAATCAACTGAGCGACGGGTATAAAAGTACGATCAGCCTCGTTGCAGATATTGCCTATCGTATGGCGGTTTTGAATCCACAATTGCTGGAGGACATTTGCAGTGAAACAGATGGTGTCATATTGATTGATGAAGTGGACTTGCATCTGCATCCTTCATGGCAACAAAGAATTATTGGAGATCTTACCACCATCTTTCCCAAAGTGCAGTTTATTGTAACCACCCATGCACCAGCGGTTATTAATACAATACGGAGTGAAAACCTTGTTATGTTGGATGACCACGATGTGTATTATCCGTCTGGGGAAGTTTACGGAAAAGATGTAAATACCATTCTCCGAGGTGCCATGAGAACAGACGAGCGCCCGACCGAGATAAAAGCATTGTTTGATGAATTTTATAATTTGCTGGCCAATGGGGACTATGACAAGGCTGAGGATGTTCTTGACACGCTTGAGAGCGCAATCAAAAATGATGATGCTGATCTTGCTGCTTGCAGATTAAAGCTGAAATTGAGAAAGCATAGAGGGTCTCAATTATGATACCGATAAAAAAGAAAGCTTCTCCAGCTATTTTGCTGGAGAAGCAAAGAATAGCCCGTGAGCGAGGCTTGAACTCCAATGACGCCTACGAGCAACTTAATCATGAAGACAAAACGGCCATCTTAAAAAGTTTGATGGAAGAGCAAGGACATCTCTGTGCCTATTGTACGCGCCGAATCCCAGATGAAAGAGAACTACCTGACGACATTGACCCTGTGACAATTGAGCATTGGTTTCCACGAAATCCACCTACCCACGAAGAAAAAGGTCAGGGTTTAGATTATAAAAATATGTTGGCTGTTTGCTCTGGAAATAGAGGCCGCAAACATACACGAAAACCCAGAGACCTCACCTGTGACGCAAAGAGAAGGGATACTTACCCTCAACTCACGCTAAATCCTTGTGATCCCGCTACACTGGCAAGCATCCAATACAGGGAAAACGGGGAAATGTTCTCAAATGATCCTGCTGTTCAAGATGATATAACGGTGAAACTAAATTTGAATTGCATTTCAGAAGCGGTTCAATTACCGGAATCCAGAAGAAAAGTACTCGAAGCGATGCAATCTGAATTGCCGATGGATGACGAAGAAGAAACCAAGGAATACTGTATATCTGTTCTTGAAATGTTTGAACAGGAGACCGATCCAAAGTCTGAATATTCCGGAATCCTCATCTGGTGGTTAAAGGACTATATCGGACGGCACTAAGAATACATATTGAGAGTGAAATAAATGGATATCGAAGTAATTACGCGGGAGTTAAGCAAACGATTTGCTGCACCTTTACCGGAGTTTTACCAGCGCCGGATCATCTTCTGGTACGATGAGGAACGGGAGTTCGAGGATCAGATCGGGGAATTGGCCCTGGATGGCGTCACCGTCGTGGCGCTGACCGGCAGTAACACCTTCGCTGTCAAAAAGCAGCTCTGCGAGGACGACCTGGCCTCCAACTATCTTGTCTACGATCCTCGCTCCTTCACCAAGGACGATGACAACTGGCTCATCAATGTGCAGCTGTACAGTGAGGAGTTCCGCGCTGACCTCAATTCCATCTGGATGGACGAGATGGGACTGCCCGCTACCCCCATCATCCGCAACCAGGTGAAGCGGTACCGGAAGTTCTTCCGTTCCCAAAAGCACCGTAACGCTGTAAAGAAACTCAGTGATGGCATTTCCACAGCCCCACAGATGCACCTTGCGGTTATGGCGGCACTCAGCGGCTGCGGCAGCCTGCAGCCGAGTGCAGTTCTCCGGGCCGTCTTTCGCGCTGGGCTGGACATGGATACGAACAGCGTCTACCAGAGCTTTGTGAACTACGGGGCGGATCAGGCGTTCTGGGTCATGGTATCCCAGGGCACCGGATACGGCGAGGGGGAGGACAGCAGCCTGGGCAGGCTGGCCATCCACCTGCTGCTCACCGCCGCCACCCGCACCATGCACACTGATCTCCTGGCCGGGTTGGATGCCTTTCTGTCTGTCCCGCATCAGGCGTACTGCTACGATTTCGTCTCAGACTGGTTGCACAGTCAGGACACTGCGCAGCTATATGAGACCGCACGGTATGTGGAACAGGAAGCCCGCCTGCCCCAGCGGTTCTCCAAGCTGCCGGTGGCCGATCTGATGGATACCGCCTGCTTCCCCTGCATTGACGAGTGCATCCTGACCAGCCTGATGAAGGAGATCAGCGACCACATCATCCAAGTGGAGTCGATTCGCCTTGTGGTTGAAAAACGCCGCACTATGCCTTGGTACCAAAGCGTCGCCAGCTACTACGAGGGCTTGCTCCAGGTGGCAAACATGCAGGCGTTCTTTACGGAGCACTCCGCCGGTTTCCACACGGTGGAGCCGCACCGCATTTGGAGGGAATATACCTCCGATTACTACCGGATGGACACCTATTACCGGCTGTTCCATCTGTGCTTCCAGCGCAGCCTGAAAGAGTCCCATCCGCTGCTGGATGATTTGTTCAAGCAGGTGGTGGACAAGGTAGAGGGGCTGTACACCCATTGGTTCCTCGGCCAACTGGGCCAGAACTGGTCGGATGCCTGCGCAGAAAACCTGGAAAAGCACGGCCATATCTTGGAGGTGCCCCAGCAGACCGATTTCTATGTCCAAAAGGTGCGGCCCAGTGAGAATCGGATCTTTGTAATCGTGTCGGACGCCTTCCGGTATGAAGTTGCTGCCTCGTTGGCAGAGGACCTTCAGCGGGAAATGCAGTGCAAGGTGACCCTTGGCAGTTGCGAAGGTCTGTTCCCGACCGTAACCAAGTATGGCATGGCCGCACTGCTGCCCCACAAAAAGCTGGAGGTCAAACCCCGCACCGACGGTACCTTGGCCGTGCTGGCCGACGGCGAACCCACCGATGCCGGATACCGGGACAAGCTGCTGAAAAAGGCCAACCCCGCCAGTGTGGCGCTGAAATATGAAGATATTCTACTGCTGAAACGGCAGGATCGGCAGGCGCTCGTCAAGGGCATGAGCGTTGTCTATATTTACCATGACACCGTGGACAAAGCCAGCCACACCTCCGACAGCGCCGTTTTTTCCGCCTGTGATGAAGCCATCAGTCAGATCAAGAACTTGGCCAGGGTCATTGTCAACGATTTTGGTGGAACGAATATTATTGTCACCGCAGACCACGGTTTCCTCTACACATACAGCCCGCTGGGCGAGGACGACAAGGTGGACCGCACTACCCCCAGCGCACAGGATGTGGAGGTAGACCGTCGGTATCTGATCACACAAAAAGACGCGCACCCCAAGTATCTGCTGCCGGTCCAGTTCCTGGATGGCAACACCGGCTATGAGGCTTTTGCTCCGAGGGAATATGTCCGTATCAAGAAAAAAGGTGGCGGCCTCAACTTTGTGCATGGTGGTATCAGCTTGCAGGAGATGGTAGTGCCAGTGCTGGAATTCCAGTTCCTGCGCAATTCCTACAAGGCGTATCAGCGCAACCGGGACAAAATCGACACCAAACCGGTGACGGTCAGCCTGCTGTCTGCCAGCCGGAAAATCAGCAACATGATCTTCTCTCTGAACTTCTACCAAAAGGAAGCCGTGGGCGGAAACCGTGAAGCAGCGCAATATCTGGTGTACTTTGTAGATGAAAACGGCCAGAAGATCAGTGACACCGGAAAGATCATTGCCGATAAGACCAGTGACAACGCCCAAGAGCGGACCTTCCGATGCAATTTCAGCCTGCGTTCCCAGAAGTACAGCAACCGGCAGACATATTTTCTGGTAATTGCGGACGAGAGCGGACTGCAAGCGCCGGTGAAGGAAGAATTCCAGATCGACATAGCCTTTGCAGTGGATGATTTCAATTTCTTCTGAGAGGGCATCTCCAAGGAGTAAAAAACAATGGATGAGTTTGAAGCGAACATGGATACCCGCAAGGCAATCAAAGAAAAGCTCCGCCAGAATTTTGACGGAAAGATCGTCCATAAGGATCTGACCAAGAAAATCAAAGAAGGGGCAAATGTCCCTACCTATGTTTTGGAATTTCTGCTGGGGCAGTATTGCAGCACGGATGATGATGAGATCGTCCAAAAGGGCGTGGAGACCGTCAAGCGCATCCTGGCGGACAACTATGTGCGGCCGGACGAGTCGGAAAAGGTGCTTTCCCGGCTGCGCCAGCGCGGTGCTATGACCATCATCGACCAGGTAACGGTGGAACTGAACCTGAAATACGATTACTACGAGGCGAGATTCTCGAACCTGGGTCTTAGCGGTGTTCCCATCTCCGAAGAATACCCGGAAAAGTTTGACCGGCTTCTGTGCGGAGGCATCTGGTGCATTGTCCAGCTCGAATACAACAACGAGCAGGAATCCGATATGAGCCTTCAGGATCGGAAACCAAAAAAGAAAAACGAATCCCTCATCAGCATTCGCAAGCCGACGCCGATCCAGATGCCTCATGTGGACATTGACGACTTGAAAAAGGGCCGCAAGGCGTTTACTAAGGAAGAGTGGATCAATGTACTGCTGCGTTCTATCGGCATGGAACCGGATCAGTTGACCTATCGGGAAAAATGGCTGCTGCTGTTACGCATGGTGCCGCTGGTGGAGAACAACTTCAACCTCTGCGAGTTGGGGCCTCGCAGCACTGGGAAATCTCATCTCTACAAAGAAGTTTCCCCGAACAGTATCCTGGTCTCCGGCGGCCAAACCACAGTCGCCAACCTGTTCTACAATATGGGCAAGCACACGATGGGGTTGGTGGGACTGTGGGACTGCGTAGCCTTTGACGAGGTGGCCGGTATCCGATTCAAAGATAAAGATGGCGTCCAGATTATGAAGGACTACATGGCATCCGGTTCCTTTGCCCGTGGCAAAGAGGAAAAGGCGGCAAATGCCTCGATGGTATTTGTGGGCAACATCAACCAGAGCGTGGATGTCCTGCTGAAAACCTCCAGCCTCTTTGACCCCTTCCCGCCGGAAATGGGGACGGATACCGCTTTCCTGGATCGTATCCATTGTTACCTTCCGGGATGGGAGATTCCCAAATTCCGCCCAGAGCATTTCACCGACGATTACGGCTTCATCACGGACTACTTGGCTGAGTTCCTGCGGGAGCTCCGCAAGGAGCAATATGGCGATACCCTGGACAGGTATTTCCGCCTGGGGAAAAACCTCAACCAGCGCGATACCATTGCGGTGCGGAAAATGGTCGGTGGGCTTGTCAAACTGGTATATCCCGACGGCGTCTTTGACAAGGAAGAATTGGAAGAAATTCTCCAAATTGCATTGGAAATGCGCCGCCGGGTGAAGGAGCAGCTGAAAAAGCTGGGCGGCATGGAGTTCTACGATGTGAACTTCTCCTACTTGGACAATGAGACTTTTGACGAGCACTATGTCTCTGTGCCGGAGCAGGGCGGCGGCAAACTGATCCCTGAAGGGTTGTGCAATCCCGGCCAGGTTTACACGGTGAGCCGGGGAAGATCCGGGATGATTGGTGTGTTCCGGTTGGAGAGCCAGATGCTACCGGGGAGCGGAAAGTTCGAGCGTACCGGAATTGGTTCCGACCGGGATGCAAAGGAAGCCACCAACACCGCCTTCAACTACTTGAAGGCAAACGGTGGGCGTATCAGTGGCTCAATCAGCACATCCACGAAGGACTACATCATCAACTACCAGGACCTGCAAGGGATCGGTACGACAGACAAGCTGGCGCTGCCTACGCTGATCGCACTGTGTTCGATTGCTCTTGGCAGACCGGTGCTGAGTTCCGCCGCTATTTTGGGTGAGATCAGCATCAGTGGCACGATGATCAAGGTGGACGAGTTGCCAAATGCTTTACAGGTTTGTCTGGACAGTGGAGCTAAAAAGGTACTGTTGCCCATGACTTCTGCGGCGGAATTGGGGACAGTTCCTGCCGATCTAATTGGCAGCTTCAATCTGATTTTTTATAACAGTGCAGAAGACGCAGTGTTTAAAGCGTTGGGTGTCGAGTAACTTGGGCATGATACAAGTCAATTCAAAGTAGAGATGTCCGCTTTGGATTATGTTGGGCACCCTATGTAGGATGTAACGCGCTGGACCTTCTGGCTTGAGAATCTACGAAAAGCCGTTGACGGATAGGGTGACCAGCGCAGTGAACTGGTCTATCACCGTATCTGCCTTTCAGTTACAATCTAAACGAGAGGGAATGGGCTCCTCAAATTTTGCGTGGGAATAAACAATAAAAACCTCCGTCATTTACAGAAACCCTGTTATTGAAAAAGAAAACAAGGAGGTGCGGCAATGGCGGGCAGACGGATCAGCGCCGGATACTACCGGCGGTACGACAGGAAAGTGGTCTATGTAATCTCTCTGGCCACCGACGCCGACACCGGCGAGGAAAGTGTCATCTGGACCACCTACCCCTTCGCGGATGTCCCCAAGTACTACACCTCCAGCAAAAAATCCTTCTGCGCATTTGTCGAAGTGAACGGCGAACGGAAAGCCAAGTATAAGCGGCTGCTCAACATGAAGATCTCAGGTGAAGTAATAGAGCGGCTGGAGGAAGAGGAGTTTCGGGGACCGGTTCGTAAACGGCAGCGACCACAGTTGGATGAAGCATACGACTCCCGCGAGTACCAGCAGTCTCTTACCTACCACGCATACGCAAAAGATCTCTGCGAGCACTACAACTTCGACCGGAACAAATATCGCCTCTGCGTAAAGGAAAAGAGATTGGTCGCCATCACCAAAAGTGACTTCGCCAAGCTGAAAGAGGACTTGCAGTTTCTGGACAATGCCCTGAAAACGGTGCTGGCTGCATACCAGGATTATTTCCGGGAGCGGTTTGTGGACGGTTTATCCATCCGCAAGTACGCGGAAGCCCATCAACTGAACCGCGGCAGCGTGGACTACCAGCAAAAGAAATTCTTCTCTGCTCTGGCCTCTCTGCTGAAAGAGCGGGACGAGGCGGAGGGAACATGCCGGTTGCTGAAACCAGCACAAAAGTAAATAATCCAACCTCGAACGGAGCGTCTGCGACAAAGCAGACGCTCCGTTTTTCTGTCAAATGTATGTCAGCGGGATATATTTTTCCCCTATACAAGTAGAGAAACAACTCGGACACCATCCAAAGGTTATGTCAAACCTATGTCGCATGCAAATGTTTGCGGCTAAAGAAGTAGAGGGAGTTTTGAAAAGGAGATGATCAACATGAAAGAATCTGTCTACAAAAACCACAACGAGGCGAAGGTGCTGGGCGTATCACCGTCCAGAGGGTATGAACTGATGCACCAACCAGATTTCTCGGTGCTGCGCGTGGGCAACCGCATGGTGGTGCCGAAAGAAAAGTGCATTCAGTGGATGGAGGAGCATACGGGAGGTGCTATATGAAGTTCCAACAGTGGCCCAAACGAGATCCCGATAAAAACTATTTCAAGGTCCCCAATGAAGTATTTCACATCGGTCTCAGTTACCCAGAGATCTCCATCTACTGCTATCTGCTGAGCATCGAGGACAGAGAAACCTACCAGTGCTACCCCAGCTACAAGACCATCGGCAAGGCGCTGGGTATGAGTGAGAACACCGTGAGCAAGTATGTGCGCAGCCTGGAGGAGAAAGGCCTCATCCGCACCGAGCCGACGATTGTGCGGAGCAAAGACGGCAGGCCCCTCAACGGGAATCTGCTCTACACCATCCGTCCGATCCAGGCAGCAATCGAATTGTTCTACGAGCGGCAGTTCCAGCAGCTGGAGGAGGATGCCGCCCGTCAGAGGGCGGCGGAACGCCTCGCAGAATTGGCCCGTGAAAGCCCCCAGAACGCCCTGTGTGCGCCTTTCGGAGAGGAAGCGAGTCCCAGTGCCAATCTGGGGCTGGAGGCCCCAATTGGCCCGCTTTCGGAGGTGCTTGCGGGGACGAAAGAAAAAGCAGGATAAACGACGGGGTCGCAAGCGCCCCCGTCAGAAGCACCTCTGCCCGCAGTGCGGGCAGTTGCGGGGGATTTTGCGGGGATTGGAAATGGGGTCAAAATCCGGGCAGTGATATCATCTCTGCGGTCACTATCCCCGAAAGCCTACTACCACAAGGAAAAAACAGGGGTCAACCCCCGGAAAGGAGAACATTATGAGCAAAAAAGAAAAATTCCCCCTCTACCTCTCACCGGAGAAAAAGGCCATCCTGGAGCGCCGGTATCAGGAGGACGGGAGCCGGAGCATTACCGCCTTCATTGAACGGGCGGTGGACTTTTATCTGGACTACCTCAGTGCCAACAGCGCCGGACTGTTTCTCCCCACCTCCATCAAGTCCTACCTGGACGGAAGGATGGGACAGCTGGAGGAGCGGCTGGCCTCCATCGCCTTCCGGCAAGCGGTGGAGCAGGACATGGTGGCCGGTATCCTCGCCGACGCGTATCAGTTCAGCGGCGAGGATCTGCGCCGGCGGCGGGCGGAGAGCGTTCAAAATGTACGGAAAACCAATGGCCGCATCTCGCTGGAGCAACGGGTGCGTGATGCTTGGGAGGAGGACGATGAGTGGCAGGATTGATCGTGAAAAGCCCTTATCTCAAGTGCGGTGGCGGCAGTTCGGTCAGTGGCTATCTGAGTTACATCGGCACACGGGAACGGGTTGAGATCCTCACAGATGACCGTCCGCCCACTCGAAAGCAGGAGCAGCTCATCACCAAACTGACAAAGGATTTTCCGGAGGCCAGGGAGCTGGGCGAGTATTCCGATTACAAAGACAAGCCCACCAAGGCCAATGCCTCTGTCTTTATCACCAGAGCACTGGAGGAAAACTGGTCTCAAGTGCAGCAGTCAGATGGCTACATGAAGTACATTGCCACCCGGCCTCGCGCGGAGCGGCTTGGTGACCACGGGCTCTTTGGTGATGAAGATGCTGTGGACTTGGAGCAGGCCATGCAGGAACTGGATCAGTACAACGGGAATGTGTGGACGCATATTCTCTCCCTGAAGCGGGAGGACGCTGCGCGTCTTGGATATGACAATGCCAAAGCGTGGCGAAACCTGCTCCGAGCCAATCGCAATGAAGTCGCTGCCGCTATGAACATCCAACCAAATCACTTCCGCTGGTATGCCGCCTTCCACGATGAGGGCAAGCATCCCCATGTCCACATGATGGCGTGGTCGACACAGCCGGGAGAAGCATATCTCACGCGGGATGGTATCCGCAACATCAAATCTGCGCTCACCAATCAGATTTTCAAACAGGAGATGCTCCACGCCTACGAACAGAAGTCACAATCGAGGGATGAACTGGTGCGGGAGGCACGCCGCGCGATCCGGCAGCTCACCCAGGAGATGACACGAAGTATCTGTACGACTCCTGAGATTGAGCAGAAGATGGAGCAGCTGGCCGGACAACTGGAAACGGTCAAAGGCAAAAAATCCTACGGCTACCTTCCCAAGTCCGTGAAGAAAACCGTGGACGAGGTAGTGGACAAGCTGGCGGAGCTGCCGGTGGTGCGTGAGTGCTACGACCGGTGGTGCAGGCTCCAGGGCGAGGTGGAGAGTTACTACCACGACAAACCCAGAGAACGAAAAAAGCTGTCCCAGGAGAAAGAGTTCCGGCAGATCAAAAACGCTGTCATTCAGGAGGCGGAGCGCATCCGGCTGGGTGAGCTCTCCTTCGAGGACAACGACTTGGCTGAGCACGATGAGCCGGAACAGGCACGGGATGAATCCCAAGCCTGCCGGGAGCTGTGGCGCATCATTGGGAACGAGGACATTTCCCTGGACTACCGTGACCGGGCGGCGGAGAAGCTGGAGCAGGTGGCGGAGCGCGGCGACGCCTATGCCCAATACCGGATGGGGCAGCTCTACCGGGATGGCCCTCTGCTGATCCCGGACAACCGCAAGGCCAAACACTGGCTCACTCAGGCAGCGAAACAGGGCCTGCCTGAAGCACAGTACGCCCTTGGCAAGCTGCTTCTCTCCGACGATTGGGAGGTGCGGGACCCAGACGAGGGCGTCCGCTGGTTGAAACAGGCGGCGAAGAACGGAAGCCACTTCGCCGCTTACCGTCTGGGCAAAGAGTATCTGGAGGGAAGCACCGTCAGCAAGGACACCACCAGAGCGGTGGATTGGTTCGCAAAGTCGGCAGAGGCGGGAAACCAATACGCCCAGTACATGCTGGGCAAACTGTGCCTGACGGGACAGGGCCTCCCAAGGGACCAGGCCCAGGCGATGGCGTGGTTCAGCCGCTCCGCCGCCCAGGGAAATCCATACGCTCAGTTCTTTTTGGCGCAGAGAAACAATCTCCGCCCGCCCTCTGTGATGCTGGCGGTCACTCAGCTGCTCTACCACATGAGCCGGATCTTCCAGGATAACTCTGTGCTGGCCGCCGTCCCGGCGGGCCAGCAGGTGGATCGAAAACTCAGGCGGAAGATCCAGGAGAAGAAGATCGCTATGGGCCACAAGCCGGACGACCATGAGGAGGAGCAGTGGCCTGAGATGACCATGTAAGCGGCGCAGAATATGAGGCGCAAAACAAAGAATAAAATCCCTTCCGCAAGAAGGGTAGAAAGGAATCTGATGAAACGATCCAAGTACAGCTCGTTCAACGAACTCCCCCTGATGCTGACCGTGCAGGATGTAGCCGATGTGCTGGGTATCGGGCTGGCCCATGCCTACGAGGTGGCCCACCGGCAGGATTTCCCCACCATCACCCTGGGCAGCCGGATCATCGTCCCCCGTGATAAGTTCATGGCGTGGATCGATGAACAGGCGGCCAAAAAGACGGAAATATTTTAGTGGCTATTTCAAAGATTCTGTGGTATTTGTTTGTGTTGCCATAAGCGCCCGCAGGCGCAATGCATGCGAGCAACCGAGCGGAGCGAGGCGCTTAGCGAGTCGTAAGGGGGGATAATCAATGGCAAAGAAACGAGCAAACGGCGAGGGCAGCATCCGCAGAAAGCCCAATGGCCGCTGGGAGGGCCGATACACCCAGAGCATCGACCCCGCCACCGGCCGGGCCATCCAGAAAAGCGTATCCGCCAAGACACGGGCCGAGTGCAAGGAGAAACTGGACCGGGCCATCCGGGACAACCGGGGCATCCCGGTGAACCACAACGAGGACTACACCGTGGCGGAGTGGTGCAGGCTGTGGTTTGAAACCTACAGCAAGCCGGTGATCCGGCCCAACACCGCAAAGACCTATGAGAACATGATCGAAAACCACATCGTACCGGCTATCGGAGGAGTAAAACTCAAGCGGCTCACCGCCATCCAGATCCAGAAGATGTACAACGACTCCAAGACCAGCGGGCGGGTGCAGCGGTTCGAGAAAAAGACCGACACGGCCCTGTCGGGAAGCACAGTGCGGCGCATCCACATGGTGCTCTCCTCGGCGCTGAAGCAGGCGGTCAAGGAGCGGATCATTCCGTATAACCCCTGCGACAATTGCCGTATCCCGCCCAAGGAGAAAAAGGAGATGGCCATCATCCCGCCAGAGAAGCTGGGGGTATATCTCAGTGAGGCGGAGAAGTACGGCGTCCTGCCCATGTTCTTCCTGGAACTGTCCAGCGGCCTGCGGCGTGGGGAGCTGCTGGCGCTGCGGTGGGATGACCTGAATGTAAAGGACCGCATCCTCTCGGTGAGCAAGCAGGTCACCCGGATCGACGGAGAGCTGGTGGTAACGGAGCCGAAAACCAAGAACTCCGTCCGCAAGGTGGCGCTGTCCCAGCAGGCGGTGGACATGCTGGTGCGGGAGCATGAACAGCACCCTGACAATCCCATCCTGTTCCCATCGCCCCGCACCGGCGGCTACTGGAGCCCGGACGCAGTGTCCAGGATCAACCGGAAGCTGCTGGCGACGGCGGGCATTGAGGAGCGTGTTCGCTTCCACGATCTGCGCCATACTTTCGCCACGATGGCCCTCTCCAGCGGCGTGGATGTAAAGACCCTGTCCAGTATGCTGGGCCACTACAGCGCCGGGTTTACCCTGGACACCTATACGCACATCACCAACGATATGCAGAGAGGTGCGGCGGAGAAGATCGGCAGCTTCATGGAGACAGCCACGGCCAAGCCGGAACCGGAACCGCCTGATCCGCCGGAGGAGAGCCGGTGCAAAGTGATACCGTTTGAGAGGGTGGGATAAGGCTGAAATGCAGGGACCCTACTGTTAGCGGTCCCTGCATTTCTTTAGGAGATTGTAGATTTGTTTTGTTTGTAAAACCGCTCATACAAATCGTTTTCTCTATCTTCACTTCCAAGAAAAGTGATTAACTTGTTGAATGCGGTAAAAATTAGGAAGATCCCGCCAGACACAATTGTCCAAACAATTGCAAATATTTCTGCAGACTGTAGCTTTTGGGGGAGAATGCTTAATAGCCATGGATAGACGGGGGATATCTCGAATATATAAATGCAAATCCCGGCCATGAGTACAATTCCTGCCAAAAGATATAGCATCCAACCAAAACCTCCCATTTTTCTGAACTTGCCTACCTTATCTGCTGCCTGTTTCTTCGATAGAGTAACCAATGTTCTTTCTCGCTCTGCTTCTGCACTTATTCGTGCACGCTCCTCGATTTGCGCTTGTGAATTACTTGCCAAATCCGATAGCTGTTGTCGCATTTCATCTCGCATCTCATTAATCTGTTGTGCAGTTTTTCCGTAAACTTCCTCCAAAACCTTATCAAAAGCGCGATCTGTGTTTGCATCATAATCCTCGGCAGTTTCAAAAGTATATTGCGCCTTGTTTTGGGTTATTTCAACAATAATTTGTTCTTTTATTTCAGTTTGATTCGTTTTGGAGTTAATATTCCTTAATAGCTGAATAGGGTCGATGGAATTTCTATCTACGATGTGTTGGCGTTGGGTTAGAAATAGACAAAATGACTTATAGTCATCATCTGTTCGGCCAGTAAAACGCAAAATAATTGAAAGCCACACACTTGGAAGAACGACAATAGGTACACCTGAAAACGCTTTGTCTGCCCAACTGATTAACAATTGGTCAGCGGATACGATGAAATCATTTGTTTGCCAAATGCTCGAGCCTGTCCCTTTTCGCCAGGCGAGGGTGTCCATTATATTCGTAATATCTGTTTCAGCAGAAGCTGGGGAAGTATATCTCCATCTTCACTTACTATTTTTATAATCTTTAAGGCTCGCCGTATGCTCTTCAAAATATTTAGAGGACGGACCAACTTTATAAGCACTTGACTCTTTGATCTTTAGTTGACATAAAGTATCTTGCACTATGTCAAATAAGTAGCGATTAAATGAGACATAATCGCCATATTGATTTCCTGGCGTAAGGCACCACTCATAATATATCTTATAAAAGTCATTAATCTCCATAGAGGGGTTAATAGACTCAAGCGTGTTGCTACTTACTGGCATCGACGAACCCGCAATCCCGCGGATAAACTCCACTTGGGATGTAATTACACGATAGACCTCATCTAATGTTGCACTCGTACAATAAAGTTCAATACCGGCCTTTTGACAGTGGTGTACAAAGGCCGTGGTAACAGTCCTTCTTTCTTCATTGTTGATACCGGCCATTCTAAAGATTATATTTGCATCAAGATAAAAGCGCTTTCCTTTAAACAGCTCAGCTGAAAGAATGTTATCTTTTTTGATTGTCAATATGCAGTACTCATAACAAGTTGCAATCAAACTATAGACCAGAGAATCTTTTTCGCTATCTTCCCATGCAACAAAAGAATTGATTATAGAAATCTCTTCTGGGCTTGCCTCAAAAGAATTTACACTATATGTAATTTTCCCTTCGAAGAGTGATAGAAGGTTGTCAACATTAGAGTTAAAACAATAGTATAGATATTTAAGCAAGAGAGCAGCTACTTCGTCGATCGGAGTGTTGATAGCAGTTGCGCTAACGAACTTAGAGATGGTGGCGTCAAGTTTTCCAGCAAGTGAAGGTTGTGTGGAAAGAAATTGAATGGCAGATGTAGAGAGAGAGTATGTTCCGTCAGTGATTAAAATGCGACCTTGACCTTTCTTGGCGATGGCGGACTCAATTTCTTCTTCGGTAAATGCAAGATTAAATTGATTATTGATTGCCTGATTAAGTTCATATAAATTGAGGCCCGTGTGGCATTCCAATAATACCGCCTCAGCAAGTTTACAAATATATTTATTCAGTGTGCTCGGAGCTTGGCTCTGCAGAATCATTGCAAATCGGAGTAACATCTGTTCCGTCATTGCTTTTATCCACCTCGTTTGTATATGGTTCAATATCGATAATATCATCAATGCTGGCATAAAGCCAAAAGAAATCTTGCTTCATTTTTCCTCCTGAATACTATGCTTATGTTGGTATTTAGTATTGCCTCTTTAAAACATAGTATATTCGGGACTGGAAAAATAAACCGTATGGAATTCCATACGGCTGCCTTGGTGGCGCAAAGTCTCACCGTAGAACCATTATAAAGGATAAGGCTGGAAAACTCAAGAATTCGTCGTATCCACAATAAAGAATACGGCAGTTGTGCCAGTTAGGGATGGGTTAGGGATTTGGCGGTTTCGGCGACTGTCCTCGTTCGTGTGTCCACCGCATTTCCGCCCCTGAAACCGTCGCTAAATAGCAATCGGCCAATTTTCAAAAACAGAACAAAAAATGCAGAAAAACCGCCTAAATAGGCGGTTTTTCCGTCAAAGGTGGTCGGAGTGCGGGGACTCGAACCCCGGGCCTCCTGCTCCCAAAGCAGGCGCGCTACCAACTGCGCAACACCCCGATATGAAATTGTGAATCTGCCCGGGCGGTTTCTCCCAAAGCAAGCGCGCTACCAACTGCGCTACACCCGGTTATGAAGTTTTCCAATTGTGGTCAAACATGTGGTCAACGCCGATTTTTGACCAGTTACCGGCGAGGACGAAAGTGCTGTCAACCCAAGTGTCCCAAGGCTTTCCGGGGTTTCCAAGGGCTGTGGCTCAAACCCGAGCCGCACGCTCCCAAAGCAGGCGCGCTACCAACTGCGCTACACCCGGATATGAAATTTTCTAAAGGTTGCCTGGACCGGCCATCAGGAGGCGGGCCCGGCAGAACAGTGGGACTGACCTCTTCAGTATAGTATATTTTGAAAAAGATTGCAAGAGGTGGATTGTCTATGTTAAAATATTTCTGGAACAAAACTGAGAGGTGACAATTATGCGCATGAGAAAAAAGCCCAATCTGGTCCCGCGGATGGAGCGCTGCGCCCGTTTCTTGATTCAGACGCCGGAGGAGCAGCGTGGGCGTTGGCGGGAGCTGAAGCCGGACGCGGAGCAGGTCTGGCTGGAGCTGGGGTGCGGTAAGGGCCGCTTCACAGCGGAGACCGCGGCGCAGAACCCCAATGTGCTCTATCTGGCAGTGGAGCGGGTACCGGATGCCATGATCGTGGCGATGGAGCGCTGCGCACAGCGGGGCCTGACCAATGTGTTTTTTGTGGACGGCGACGCGGCCAAACTGCGGGAGTACTTTGCCCCCGATGAGATCGACCGTCTGTTCATCAACTTTTGCGATCCTTGGCCCTCCAACCGACACGCCCGGCGGCGGCTCACGCACCAGAACTTTCTGGTTCTGTATCGCGGAGTGCTCCGTACCGGCGGACAGATCCATTTCAAGACGGACAACCGGGACCTGTTTGAATATTCCCTGTTTCAGTTCCCTAAGGCGGGCTATGCGCTCACGGAAGTGACCAGGGACCTCCACGCCGATGGGATCTGTGGTGTGATGACAGATTATGAGGAAAAATTCCACAATCTCGGCACCAAGATCAACCGCTGTGTGGGGACGAAAGAGGCGATGGATCTGGAGCCGGAGTATTTTCCTGTCCCGGGACCGGACGCTAGGGCGGCGATGGGATCGACGGACGAGGAACCAGCTGAAGATTAAAGAAATCAAAATGAGGCAGCGCCGCCCCGTACCAGTGGTACGGGGCGGCGTATTTTCCTGCTACGCGGCCTCAGCGGGGGCGTCCGGATAGGCGGAGTACAGCACCTTCAGAGCGATAGGGGTCACGACGGCGGACACAATGATCAGCAGGATGACCGCCGGGAAATAGGCCGCGTTCATCAGTCCCACGGCCAGTCCTTTTTGAGAGACGATGAGGGCCACCTCGCCCCGGTTCATCATCCCCACACCGATCTTCAGGGCGTCCTCCTTCTTGAAGCGGCAGATCCAGGCCATCAGGCCGCAGCCCACGATCTTGGAGAGCAGCCCCACCACCAGGAACGCCAGGGAGAAGGCCAGGATCGAGGTATCAAAGGCGCTGATGTCCGTGCTGATGCCCACCGACGCGAAGAACAGGGGGCCGAACAGGGTATAGGAGTTGACGTCCAGCCGGCGCTCGATGTCATCGGAATCCCGCAGATTGGACAGGACCAGGCCGGCCACATAGGCGCCGGTGATGTCGGCGATCCCAAAGAACTCCTCCGCCAGATAGGACATGAGGAAGCAGAAGGCTAAACCAAGTACGGTCAAACGCTTGGTCCTGGGGTGGCGGAGGCTCATGCGCTCAAAGACCTGGTACACCAGATAGCCGATCACCCCGGAGAAGAGGAAAAACAGCCCTGTATCTGCCAGAACCTTGACCGGAGAGGTAGACGCGTCCTTAAAGCCTGTGATCACCGTCAGAACGATGATGCCCAGCACATCGTCAATGATGGCGGCGGAGAGGATGGTGGTCCCCACCCGGGTCTTGAGATGCCCCAATTCCCGCAGGGCCTGGACGGTGATGGATACCGAGGTGGCGGTCAGAATACAGCCCATAAACAGCGCGTGGTAAAACGAGTCGGAGCCAAAGCCGTCAAATCCGTAGAAGGCAATGTACAAGGCCGTCCCGGCCGCAAGGGGCAGCAGCACCCCGCACATCGCCACCAGGAGGGCGATGGGGCCGCTTTTGATGATCTCATCAATGTCGGAGTCCAGCCCCGCGCTGAACATCAGCAGAACAACGCCAAGCTCGGCCATCTGCGTCAGAAAATCTGAGGGCTGTACCAGGCCCAGCAGACAGGGGCCGATGAGCAGGCCGGCCAGGATCTCCCCGGCCACCTGAGGGGCTTTCCACTTGCGGGCCAGCAGCCCCATGTATTTTCCGGCGATCAGGACGACCGCGATGTCCCGAAAAATCACATAATCCATTCCGTTCCCACCTTGTCAAACAGCTCCAGCGGGGCCGCCGTCCGGGACCGCGCGGAGGCGGCCTCTCGTCTCAAATGTGTGCGGTCCGCTGTTTATGATAGCCGCCTCCCAGTGGGAAGTCAACGGCTCTCCCCGTTCAGATTTCGTATATTTTTTGGAGTGTGTGGGCGGCGCTGTATTTCAGTCGGAATGGTTTTCCTGTCTGCGCTCCGGGCGTTGCAGATCAATCCGCGCGCGGTCCCCCGGCGAGGCTGTTTGGCCGGTCCGGATGCACCACAAAGCTTACATCTGCCATTTGTTCGATCAACGCGTCTGCGTCGTGCTCCAGTTTGTACTCCAGCTCCTCACGGTACAGGGGAATCACCTGATAGAAGTTGACCTCCTCGCCGCCCGGCAAAGTGCAGACTTCGCCTCCGTTCCAGACAACATCCTGCGGGCCCACCAGAAGTGCGCCGCAGAGTGCCGTGTTCTCCGCAAACGGCGATTGCTTGTCCATCGTGTGGCCAAAGCCCAGCCAGGTGTCGCAGGAAATGGGCAGGCGGGCCAGCGCTTTCAAGAGCCTAATAGGCCAGTACCACCGCTCATCCTTTAGGGATTCTTTATCCAGTTTCCAATCCGGCGGCAGAGCGATGGCCAGTTCTGCCCGCTCCAGCTTGTATTCTGCCAGCTCCTCCGGCACATTCATCCGGTGGGCGCCCATGCCCATGGTGACCAGGGTGTAGTAGTCCCGCTCCTCAGAGGGCGGTACCACGCAGATGTCCACATGGATGTCCGGAGAGACCAGCTCGTGAAACACATTCTCAAACGCACCAAAGGTGTTCTTGATGTGCGTTTCCACCGCCGCCATCTCTTCCTCGGTATAGAGCTCCGGCTCACGGCTCTCCTCCGAGGACCAGAAAGCGCCCTCCTGCTCCGTCCCGTCCGGGTTCAGGAAGATCTGGAAGTATGCGTCCTCCTCCGTCAGCTTGTAAAGCAGGCCCATGCGGTAGTCCAGGCCCACCAGCACCGTGTCCAGGCAGGCCACTCTCCCATCCGGGTGATCCCGCTCCAGCCACTGGCCGCTTTGAAGCCGGCCTCTCAGCTGCTCCAGCCAGTCTGTATTCAGCTTGGACATCCCGCCCTCATTCATCTGGAACACCAGATCCACAGGACGGCCGTTCACCATATATGGGAACTGCGTGTAAGGTGCGTTGGGGGTGTACTGCTCCGGCTTGGGGCCAAAGATGCTCCAGAAGCGTTCCAGTCCTTCTTGGTCAACAGTGATGCAGGAGATGGAGCGCTGTTTATCGTCGGCGTCCGCGTCCAGCCCCTGCTGGAGCGTCCGGTCCGCGTCGGGGTTGATCCAGTGATACTCCATCCGCTCCAAAGATTCTCCGGCTTCTATTTCTCGTTTCAGAGTCAGGAATTCATAATCGCCCGGTTCCAGGGCAAGGCCGTGGGCGACCGCCTCCAGCGCGCCGGTCTTGTTCCCGAAGTGGCTGCGCAGCTTGCCAACTTGCAGCCAGATCCAGGGGTAGTCCGGCTCCTCCTGCACGCCCCGCTCCGCATAGTCAAGGGCTTCCTCCAGCCGGCCGCAGTACATGAGGGCCACCGAATAGCGGTAATACCATGTGGCGCAGCCCGCGGCGTGTTTCTCAGAGTGCTTCATCCACTGGGCCGCCTTGTAGTAAAAGCGGTACTCATCCAGGTTATTGCAGGCGAAGGAGTACCACAGGGCGATCTGGAGATCCTGCTGGGCCTGCTTTTCGGTGAACCGTCCTTCTTCTGCGCCGTTTTTGATAAAATCCTCCAGCCAGCGGTACATCTTCCCAAAATAGCTGGACACGTCCCCGCAGAAGCCCTCCAAAGTGCGGATGTCCTCCGCCGAGAGCAGGGAACCGGTCTCCGGGTCCACCTCAGGCTCTGGTTCCCGCTCCCACAGGCGGACCGTTCCCACATCCCGGCGGAATACATGGAACAAACCTTGGGCGGCATTGGAGTCAGCAAAGAAATCCCTGGCCGCATCCAGCACGGCCGGCAGATCCCAGGCGAGGAAATCCAGATACCCATAGTACAGGCCGGTGGCCCCTCCCAGGAAGGTAACGGAGTCCGCTCCGGCGTGTTCCAGAATGGCCCCTTGCAGAGCGTCCCGGAATTGCAGGATCTGTTCCGCACGGTTCTCACCGGAAAATTCGTCCACCGGATAGCACAGGAAGCCGGCTGTAATGCCGTCCTTGTGGTACTCATCCGCCGTATCAGTACAGGCAGTCAAGTATTCGTTGATCATGACCGGGAGACGGCAGCTTCCAACATAGGTATCCAGCCGCCAGTCGGCTTCCGGATCTTTTACCGGTTCCAATTCATAGGCAATGTAGCTGTTTTCCAGATAATCACTGCCATCCCGCCAGAGGGAGAGTCCCATGCTTTGTACCAGCTGCGGCACTTCGGAAAGAAGCATGGCCGGTTCGTCTTTCGGCTCTGCACAGACATCAAAACCGGCAATCAGCGCGATTGCGGAAACTTCTCCAATGGTTTGATCCACCAGCATGGAGAGCGCCCACCAGACCCTGTCCGGATCTTCTTTTAAAAGCGGCGTCAGCTTCTCACAGTAAAGGACCAAGTTCATTTGGCTGTCCTCTGTTTTCTCTGCCCATACCTGCACATCCTCGGCCCGAACTTCGATCTCTCCAGCCCGCAGCTCGAACCCCTCGCAGGGCTGGCGTCCTACCCAGATATTCCAATGCTCCAGCACCGGTTCTGGGGCCTGCTTCTGGAAGTACACCAACGGGAACAGGCGGGAGCGAAGCCCCTCCGGACTGAGGATCAGTTCATACTTTTCACCGTTGAAGCCCAGTTCAAAGGCAGGGGAGGGGAGGGCCAGCTTCAGCGCCCTGCCGCATTTTTCCATGATCTCCTCGCCCCGTTCCCGCAGCTGATCGGTGTCCATGATGGTCCGCAGTTCCGCCTCGATCTGAGTAAAGGCTGTCCACGCTTCCAGCGTCCTCTCCCGGAAGTTCTTCTCAAACCGGGGCAGGGACAAACGACGGCGGCAGTCGTCGATGTATTCCTGGGTGTCCTCGTCGCCGGGGCGGGCCTTCAGCGCCTGTTCAAAGTAACGCAGGGCGGGACCCTCCTGGTCCAGATAATAGTAAGCATAGCCCATACGGAAATTCCAGCAGTGGTCCCCCTGAAAATATTCCTCATGGGGCTCCAGTAAGGCGATGGCCTTTTCAAAGAGCTCTCGGTCCCCCGGCTGTGCCAAGTTGTTATAGGCCCGGGCCAGTTCGCTGTCCAGTTCCGGGGTGCGTTCCCCGGCGGGGATGGCCTCCAGGGCGTCAATGATCTTTTGGTATTCGTCGTTTTCATTCCATTTTTGGCACTGTTCCAATAATTCCATATCAGCGCCTCCTTTCCTGTTTCGGTCCGCCATAGCTCACGCTGTTTTCTTCGTCTGTTTTGTCAAAGGTGTGCCAATTTGGCGCTTTTTTGTTCCGACCCAGCAGAGACTTGATCTTGGAAAGAAGCCCCTCAACCAGATGAAACCACACTTGTCCAAAGATAAAAATCACAGTCAGGACCAGGACCCACATTCCGATTTCCCGCCACACCGTGCTTCACCTCATGTCCTGCTTATTTGGTAGAAAACTCATTCTGGAAAAAGGCGGTGAATGCCTCCAGTTCCTCCTTCTGATAGAGGTAGATGTACAGGCTCTCATCCTCCAGCCACTCATAGGCGTTGATACCAATGTACCCCTTCCGGTCGGGGTAAATGATAAAGGCGTCGGTTGGATACTTGTTCCGGTACGCCTTGTGGATCTCCTCTCGGCGGTAGTAGGTGGGGTCGCCATATCCGGAGAGGTCGGGAACAGTAGGCACCACCACGATGGTTCGGGTGGCCTCATTCCATCCCACGATCAAATTGCCGATTTTGGTTTTGCTGCCGTGGACAAAGCCATAGTTGAAGCGGCTAACATCCTCGGTATAGCCCACGATCAGTCGGTATTCCTCGCCGTGCTCCACCGCCTGGTCAAACATTGCACGCACCTTTTTTGCGTTGGCCGCGCTCTTTTCCATATCCGGCTCCGGCCCCTTAAACAGTTTGCTGAACAGTCCCATAATAATATCCTCCTAATCGTATTTGAAAAAATTTATTTTAACTTCTCGACCTGGATCACCGGGCCGTAAAAGCCGTTGATGCTGTGGTTCTTGTCATAATTCTGCCCGCTGCCAGCCGTCCAGCCGCTCCTGCACCCCGTCGATCTTCCAGCCTCCGTCCACACGCTTCATGAGAAAGCGGCGGTCAAAGCCTGTATTTTCCTCCCTGGTGTAGATGTAAAGCTTGTTCCGGGTAACCTGCTCTGCGTCCAGGAACTGCTCGCCCTTGTAAGTGCCCTGGGCGCTGTACGAGAGGCCCAGGGGACGGTAACCCATACGGGGCTTTTCACTCACATACTTCTCCCAGATGGCCAGCAGGCGGGGGACCGCCCTGGCGTCCTCAAACCCGGCCTGCTCCATGTACTGCTCCCACGCGGTCATTTCCGCGAAGAAGGCGGACAGGACTTTGCGGCATTCCTCCGCCGCCTGTTCGTCCAGCTTGGTGGGCTTTTTGGCCTTTTCCCGCTGGAGCTGGGAGAAGTGTTCCATCTGCTCTTTGGTGAATTGCTCATGGGCCACCGGCTTGATGTAGTGGTTGCCGGCGACGGCCAGCAGGCCCTCGTATGTCACGGCGGTATGGTCCATCTGGATGTGGGAGAGCTTGGGGATAGCGGCCGCCTGGAGCAGCCCTGCGTCATCCAGCCCGGTGCGGTTGAGGGTCAGAAGGTCCAGCTTACAGCCTTGCAGGGCGGCCAGGCCGCTGCCGTTGATTCCGGCGTTGCCGTCCAGCAGCAGATAGCGCAGCTTGGACATAGCGGCAAAGACGGGGAAACAGGCGTCGGTGAGCGTGCCGTCCTCCACGCCGAAGTTGACCATGCTTTTGTGTCCGGCAAAGGGCGCCAGCAGTTCATCCGTCACCGGATACTCTTTCACATGGAAGCCTACTAGGGTGTATCCAGCCAGCCGCTCCATGATCTCCGTGGTCAACTCTGGGACCTCAAACTGCTTCTCTCTGTCCAGGGTCAGGACGCCGTTTTCCCAGTCCGCTGTCCGCGCCCGTTTTGGTAATTCCATGATGTGCCTCCTTACTTCTCTCCATTCACCTGCGGTATGCCGGTGAAAGCTCAAGGCCGGTCATCCACCGCATCAAATGTTCAAAGCCTCTGGTTCATAGGTCGGAACGCCTCGTTCCGAAGGATGAAAAATACCCCGCGCCGCACTGACACAGAGACAGGCGGACGCAGGGCATAAAAAGGCCGCGCGAAACCAAAAGCCGGCGGCAGAGGACCGGCCCGTTCCATTGGCTGCATGATTTGATTTTCCGGGCTTCCGCGCGGAGGAGGGCGGCTCAGCGCTGTACATCCTCGTTCCCCCTGTCTGTTTTTTCCTTGATCCGCAGCAGCTCGTTCAGCAGAGCGGTGATCTGAAACTCCACCATGTCCTCCGCCACCTCTGGAAACAGGAAGGGCATGGTGTTTGGAATGGCTTTGTAGGTCATCATCATGGACAGTGCCAGATTGCCAAACAGCCGGGGTTCCACGCTGCCCGCGGGGAGGCCGAAGATCATCAGCAGCTCCCGGAATAATTTGGTTTGGTCCTCCCGGAAGGTCTGGAAGCTTTCCTGAGAGAGGCAGCGGTAGATCTCCTGCTCCTCCTCAATGGACAGCACAGCGATCCCCTTTTTTTCGCCATAGGCACAGGTCTCCAAAAAGGTCCGGACGCCCTCCCGCCAGCTGAGCGCGGGGTCCTCCATCAGCTGTCTGGCGTATTGCAGCAGCTTGGGCTGCTGGTAGCGAAGTGCCTCCAATACCAGCTCTTCCTTCGAGGAGAAGAAGGTGTAGAAGAAGCTCTTGGAGATGCCCACCTTTCCGCACAGGACCTCGATGCTGCTGTGGATCAGGCCCCGGTCCATGATGCACTGGAGCGCGGTGGTCAGAAGGGCTTCCCGCACCTGTTCCCGCTCCTGCCCGGAATAGGCTTTGCGCGCCATGCTGCTTCCGCTCCTTTCGGGATCAATAAAGTACAAAATTTAAAATCAGTATTTATATCATAACCGAGCGTGGGCCGAGATGCAATCCCTTTTCGTAAATTTTTGCGGCCGCGCCCAAAAAATACCCTCTGACGCGGCAGGCTGAGGCCGTGTCAGGGGGCGGAACGGTATGCAGGTGTGTACCTCCGGAGGGAGAGGCGCGCCATGGATCCGGCAGGAGGTTACAGGACGGGGGCGCCGGGGCGCTCCGCGGACTGTCCATGGAGCCTGCGGAGGTGGGAGACGCTCCAAAGGCTGGCGGGGATGAGGAAGAGGTCGGCGCAGACCCAGGCGGCGGGGGAGGCGAAGCAGGCTCCGGTATAGCCGATGGCGGGGACCAGAAGGGTGGCCACCCCCATCCGGGCGAACATCTCCATCACGCCGGCCAGGATGGCCAGATTGCTGAAGCCCATCCCCTGAATGGAGAAGCGGAGGATGTTCACCAGAGCCAGGGGGAAGAAGAAGGCGCCCAAGGTGGTGATGTACTGGGCGGTATAGCCGATCAGGGCCTCCTCGCCTGGATTGAGGAAGAGCAGGGCCATCTGGGGGGCGAAGAAAAAGATGGCGGCGAAGGAGAGCAGGGCATAGCCCAGGCCCAGCAGGGAGCAGGCCCGGATCCCCTGTCCCAGGCGGTCCAGCTTGACCGCCCCCACATTCTGGCCGCAGTAGGTGGCCATGGTGGCCCCCATGGCGTCAAAAGGACAGCAGATGACCTGGAACAGCTTGGTCCCCGCCGCAACCGAGGCCACATAGCGGCTACCCAGGCCGTTGACCGCGGACTGGAGGACGATGGAGCCGATGGCGGTGATGGAGTACTGAAGCCCCATAGGGATCCCCATGAAGCAGAGGGTACGGCAGGTGCGGCCATCGGGCCGCCGCTCCTCCGGCGTCATGCGGAGGATGGGGAAGCGCTTGGCGATAAAGACCAGACAGGCCAGGCCGGACACACCCTGGGAGATGACGGTGGCCAGAGCGGCCCCGGCCACGCCGGCATGGCAGTACAGGATCAGAAGCAGGTCCAGGGCGATGTTCAGCACCGAGGAGATGGCAAGGAAATACACGGGTGTTTTGCTGTCCCCCAGGGCCCGGATCACCGCAGCCAGCAGATTATAGAGGAAGGTGGTGGGGATGCCCAGGAAGATGATGAGGATATACCAGTAGGCCCCATCAAAGATGTCCTCCGGGGTCCGCATCACGGTGAGGATGGTGCGGCAGAACAGGCCGGTGAACACTGTCAGCACCACGGCGAACAGGGCGGACAGCCACCCGGCGTTGGCCACACAGCGGCGCATCTGGCTGTAATCTCCGGCTCCCATGCGCTGGGCCACAGGAATGGCGAAGCCGTTGCACACCCCCATGCAGAAGCCGATGACAAAGAAGTTGATGGAGCTGGTGGAGCCGACAGAGGCCAGGGCGGAGGCGCCCAGCAGCTGCCCCACGATCATGGTGTCCATCATGTTATAAAACTGTTGGAACAGCATTCCGAACAGGGTGGGCAGGGCGAAACTCCAAATGAGCCGCATAGGGCTGCCTGTGGTGAGATCTCGGGCCATGGGTCATTCCTCCTTGGTGGTGTTAAGCGGAAGTGCTCAGGCTGTGCCGCAAAACGAATGGAACAGGTCATTATCATAATTCAGAAGTGGTGGGGATGAAAAGAGGATTTTTTCATAATCTTCCCGAAATTTTTCCACAGATCATGGGCGAAATGTGGAGAGAAACATGAAACCGCCCGGGCGGCGGCCGGTTTGGGCCGCCGTCCGGGCGGGAGAGGGCTGCGGGAGGCCCCGGACGGTGGAGCAGCTCAGGGAGTCAGGTCCGCCTGACGCCGCAGGAGGGAGAGGGGAGGTACGGGCCGGGGCAGTCTCAGGCGGAAGCGCATCTGGGGCCTGCGGACCTCGTCCAGAGGCTGGTCCTCCTCGTCCCGCAGGTCCTCCGCGGAGAAGGAGACGGGGCGCACATCGGGACCCACCAGCTCCAGCAGGTCGCCCCGGGCAAATTTGTTGTTCAGGGTGAGCAGGGCGTTCCCCTCGCTGTCACAGGAGAGGACCTTGGCCACGATCTGCCAGTCCCGGATGTACCGGGCGTCCTGGGTGAACTGGCCGGGCTGGCCGTAGTAAAAGCCGGTGGAGTAGTGCCGGTGGCTGATGTGCTCCACCTCGTCCCGCCACACCGGATCCAGGGGCAGTCCCGCCGCCGCCGCGTCGATGGCGTGGCGGTAGGCTCCGGTGACGATGGCGGCGTAGTAGGCCGACTTGGCCCGGCCCTCCAGCTTGATGGAGTCCAGGCCGGCTTCCATCAGCTCGCCCACATGGTCGATCATGCACATATCCCGGGAGTTCAGGATATAAGTCTCGCCGTTTTCCTCAAAGACCGGGAAGTACTCCCCGGGGCGCTTCTCCTCCATCAGGGCGTACTGATAGCGGCAGGGCTGGGCGCAGGCCCCGCGGTTGGAGTCCCGGCCGGTCATGTAGTTGGACAGCAGGCACCGCCCGGAGTAGCTGACGCACATGGCGCCGTGGGCGAAGGCCTCCATTTCCAGCTCCTTGGGGGCCTTGGCCCGGATCTCCCGGATCTCGTCCAGGGACAGCTCCCGGGCCAGGATCACCCGGCTGGCGCCCAGCTCATGCCAGGCCCGGGCGGACTGGTAGTTGACGATGCTGGCCTGAGTGGAGATGTGGCACTGGACCCGGGGGGCGTACCGCTTGGCCAGGGAGAGCACCCCCACGTCGGCCAGGATGACCGCGTCCACCCCCACCTCGTTCAGATACTCCAGCCACTGGGGCAGCCGGGCCGCCTCGTCATTGCGGGGCATAGTGTTGCAGGTGACGTGGACCCGCACCCCGTGGCCGTGGCACAGGGCCACGGCGGCTTTCAGCTCCTCCGGGGTGAAGTTGCCGGCGAAGGAGCGCATCCCGAAGGCGCTGCCCGCCAGATAGACCGCGTCGGCCCCATAGGCCACCGCCATGTGCAGCCGCTCCATGTCCCCGGCGGGGGCGAGCAGCTCGATATTCTTTCGTTCCAAGTCGTATTCCTCCTGAAATAGGGCCCCGGAGATGCTCCGGAGCCCTTCTGCGTGTGTGGGTCAGCTGTTGCTGTACATGGCCTGGGTGGACATGAAGTTCTGCATTTCCCGGTAAGTGTTGAAGAAGTGGTGGCGGTCGTCGTCTCCCAGCACATAGTAGTAGTACGAGGTGCTGCTGGGGTTGATGGCCGCCAGGATGGACTCGATCCCCGGATTGGCGATGGGGCCGGGAGGCAGCCCCGGGTAGAGGTAGGTGTTATAGGGGGAGTCGATGGACTTGTCCGCCTCGGTGGGCACCTTGCCCCCGTTGAGGTAGGCCAGAGTGGCGTCGATCTGAAGGTAGCCGTTGGTGCCGGCGGAGGAATTGGGGTTGTTCAGCCGGTTGTAGATGACCGAGGCGATGTCTGCCCGGTCAGCGCCGTCGGTCTCCTTCTCGATGAGGGAGGCCACGGTGAGCACCTCGTGGATGGTGCGCCCGCTGTCGGCGATCTGCTGGCGCAGTTCCTCGGTGAGCTTGGCGTCAAACCGGTCCAGCATCTTGTTGATGACGTACAGGGGATTCTGGGGGGTGGTGAATTCATAGGTGTCCGGGTACAGATAGCCCTCCAGCCGGTGGTAGTCGCCCAGGGGCAGGTCCTGGAGGAAGGAGAAGGCGTAGTCGTGGTTGGCGGCCTCATCCTCCAGCTTGGCCGTGTCCGACACCACGCTCTTTTCCTTCAACAGGGCGAAGATCTGGTCGATGGAGTAGCCCTCCGGGATGGTGACCTTGACGGTGGCCTTGGTGGCCGAGTTGGCGCTCATGCCGGAGATCAGGGCACGGTAGTCCATATCGGAGTTCAGGGTGAAGGTCCCGGCCACGATCTTGTCCCGGCCGCCGGTGAAGGCGGCGAAGAGCTTGAACAGGCTTTTGTATTCGATCAGGTCGTTCTCCTTCAGCATGGTGACCACGTCGCCGAAGCTGTCCTCCTCCCGGATGGTGATGGTGGCCGTCTTTTCCGGCTTGTTCAGGGCCAGAACGTCGTTGGCCGCCACCCAGCCGATGCAGGCCAGCAGGGCGGAGATCCCGATGACAAAGATCACATAGAGCAGGGCGAAGCTGGCCCCGCCGTTCCGGCGGCGGGCCGGAGCGGGACGGGACTGGGTGGAGCGGGTCCGGGGGGCGGAGCGCTCCCGCCGCTCCGGCTCGCGGGGAGATCTGCGGTGTTCCTGTGCCATAGAGTCAGCTCCTAACAGAGAAAAATTTTCCGTCCAGGCGGAACCGGGGACAGGGGTTCGCCATAGACTGTACCAGAACGCGCGGGAGAGGCTCCCGGCGCTGCAAGTGAGGTGAAACGAAAATGTGTTGCGGAAACAATGGTTGGGGCGGTAACAGCTGCCTGTGGATCATCCTGCTGATCATCATCCTGTGCTGCTGCTGTGGGAACAGCTGGGGCGGCAGCGGCTGTGGCTGCGGGAACAACTGCGGCTGCGGGAACAACTGCGGCGGCTGCGGCTGTGACAATGGCTGCGGATGCTGAGGAGATCCTGAATGGACCGGCGGAGGGAGCGGGGGAGAGCCCCGCTCCCTCCGCGTTTCAGCGGAGAAAACGGCGGGTCTCCGTGAGAAGGAGGTCCACCCGGCAGTCGTGGTCCTCGGTCGGGACGCGGTCCTGGAGCACACAGTCCCGGCACAGCCCAACAGTGAAGCCGGAAAAGCCGGACAGCCAGCGGTCGTAGTATCCGCCGCCGAAGCCCAGGCGGAAGCCGCGGCGGTCATAGCACACGGCGGGGACCAGCGCCAGGTCGATGTCCGGCCGGGCGAGAAGGGGGGCGTCCGCTGGCGGCTCCAGGATCCCGAAGGACGCCGGGACCAGGGGGCGGTCCGGCTCATACAGCCGCACCTCCATCTGCCGGCCGGGCAGCATCCGGGGCAGACCCACCCGCTTGCCCCGGGCGGTGAGCGCCCGGATCAGGCGGCCGGTGTCAGGCTCCCGGCCCAGGATGCCCCAGAAGGCGAACAGGGTGGAGGCGGCCTCTGCCTGGGGGAGGGCGGAGAAGGCGGCGAACAGGGCGTCGTCGCCGCGGCGGACCGCCTCCGGGGACAGGCCCTCCAAAGTCAGGCGCACCTGGCGGCGCAGGGCGGCCTTGTCCTCAGCGACGGTAGTAGATGACGTCGTTGACAGCATGGGCAGCCTCCTTCCCCCGAAGGACCTCCACCAGCTTCAGGCCGAAATCAAAGGCGGAGCCGCAGGCGTGGCCGGTGACGAATTTCCCGTCCGCCACGGCCCGGGCCTCCGGGAGGACCTTCGCCTTGCCCAGCTGGTCATGCCGGGTGGGGTAGGAGGTGGCCTCCCGGCCATCCAGCAGGCCCCAACGCCCCAGCAGGATGGGGGCGGCGCACAGGGCGGCCAGCCAGACGCCCTTTTCAGCGGCCTCCTGGATCAGGGCGGAGACCCGGCCGTCGGCCCACAGGGCCTCCACGCCCCCCAGGCCGCCGGGGAGGACCAGCATCTCAGCGTTGGACAGGTCTATCTGGGACAGCTCCAGGTCGGCGCACAGGGTGATCCCGTGGGAGCCGGAGACGGTGGGACCGGAGAGGGAGACCAGGGCGGTCTCCAGGCCGGCCTGCCGGAGCAGGTCGGTGGGGACAACGGCCTCCGACTCCTCAAAGCCGGGGGCAAGCAGAACATAGACCATAGGGAAGACCTCCTTGAAAGCGTTAGATTGATGGGACCCGGGCCGGGGAGGGGTCACAGAAGGGGACTCGCCAGGGACCAGATCTCCTCATGAATGGACTGGATGGAGCGCAGACGGCCCTCCTCATCCACGCAGCGGACCACCCGCCAGTTCAGAAGCTGGGCGGCCTGGAGGGCGCAGGAGCGGCAGGCGGCCAGATAGCCGGTGTCCAGCTCATGGATGTCGGCCTGGGTGTGGGTGTCGCTCTCCCGCTGGCGGAGCAGGGAGACGGCGCGGTCGGTGGGCATATCCAGGTATAGGACCAGATCGGGGCGGGGGAGACCCAGTTTATTATGCTCAAAATCGTCCAGCCAGCGCAGAAAAGCGTCCCGCTCCTCCGGAGCGCACTTGACCGCCTGGTGGACGGCGTTGGATGTGGTGTAGCGGTCGGTGAGGACCAGCCCGCCGGACTGGTAAAATTCCCCCCACACTTTTTTTAAAGAGGCATACCGGTCCACCGCGTAGAAGGCGGAGGCGGCGTAGGGGTTTACGTCCTCGGGGTGGGAGCCGAACTCCCCGCCCAGGTACATCCGGATCAGGGCGGAGGAGGGCTCGCTGTACTGGGGAAAGACCAGCTTCTGGAAACTGCGGCCGGACTGGGCGGCCCGGCCGCACAGGGCACGGAACTGGGTGGACTTGCCTGAGCCGTCCGTCCCCTCAAATACGATCAGCCGGCCCGCCATTACAGGACCCTCTGCTTTCCCCGGCCGCTGGCCCGGCGGCCGGCGGCCTTGACCAGGACCAGGGGCAGCTTGGCCATGCGGCCGATGCGCTTGGGCTCCTTCACCAGGCGGTAGGCCCACTCCATTCCCAGCTTCTGCCACTGTTCCGGGGCGCGCTCCACGTTGCCGGCGAACACATCCAGAGCGCCCCCCAGCCCGATGGCCAGCTTGGCCCCAGTGAGCAGGCCGAAGCGGGCGATCCACTTCTCCTGCTTGGGGGCGCCCAGGCAGACGAACAGCAGGTCGGGCCGGGCCTGAGCCACTTCGTGGGCTACGGGATCGGAGTCCTGAAAATAGCCGTCATGGACGCCGCACAGAACGATGTTGGGGTGCTGTTCCAGGATGCGGCGGCCCGCCTCCTCAGCCACGCCGGGCTTGGAGCCCAGCAGATACAGCCGGCCGCCCATCTCGTCCAGCACATCCAGCATATCACAGGCGAAATCGAAGCCGGCCACCCGCTCCTTCAGCGGGGTGCCCAGGATCTTGGCGGAGTAGACTACCCCGATGCCGTCGGGGAGGACCAGGTCGGCCTGGTTCAGGATCTTCTGGAACTCCAGATCCTTGTCTGCGGTGAGGATGAATTCCGGATTGGGGGTGACGGCATAGTGGAAGTCGGAAGAACGGAGCAGCTCGGCCCCGGCCTGCCGGGCCTCCTCCCGGGTGAGGTTGTCGAATTGGATGTCTAATATATTGGTTTTCAATGGAAGGTTCCTCCAAAGCGTTGTGGTTCCATGGGGACAAAATTCCCCTGTAAGTTCCTTATTTTATCATGTCCGCGTGGAAATGTCTACCCTTGCGCGCCTCGGGAAGGGGATAAGAAGGGAACCGCACGGATCTGCCCGGAGGCTGGCGGGGTATTTCCTGGTTGACGGATCTGGGCTCCGGCACTATACTGACACCGTTGAAAGCGCTCCGCTCCGGTGCTGTCCGCAGAGGGGACCTTTCCCCCTGCGCCGGACACGGCGTGTCAAAATAGCGTGGGCGGCGTCCGGCGGGCGGCGCGCCACTGGTAGAAGGAGCTCTAAGCTATGATTCGAGAGATCTGTAAGGATGAAGCCTTTCTGGCGCAAAGGGCCGAACCGGCCACGCCGGATGACCTGGCCACCGCCGCCGATCTGCTGGATACACTGGTGTACCATAAGGCGGGCTGTGTGGGCATGGCGGCCAACATGATCGGGGTGAACAAGCGGATCATTGTCTTTGACAACGGGGGAGAGAACATGGTCATGTTCAACCCGGAGATCGTCAAGCGGTCCGGGCCCTATGATACAGAGGAGGGATGCCTCTCTCTCACCGGGGTCCGCCCGGTCCGCCGCTGGCAGTCCATTAAGGTGCGCTGGCAGAATGAAAGGTTCCAGGAGCGGCTGAAAACCTTCACCGGCTGGACAGCCCAGATCATCCAGCATGAGATCGACCACTGTGAAGGCATTATTATATAAGGAGGGGACACGATGAAGACCGCCATCTGCTATTATTCCCGCCACCATGGGAATACCAGACAGGTCCTGGAGGCTATGGCCCGGGAGGGGGATGTGGAGCTCATTGACGTGACCACCCGCCAGACGGTCCGGCTGGAGCGCTATGACTGCATCGGCTTTGCCTCCGGGATCTACGCCTTTGCCTTTCATCCTGCTGTGGCGGAGTTTGCCCGGCAGTACCTGCCGCAGGGAAAGCCGGTGTTTTTTGTTGATACCTACGGCGGGTTCCGGGGCTCCGGCCCGAAAGCTGTGGCGGAGATCGCCCGGGAGAAGGGGTGCCCGGTGCTGGGGGAGTTCCACTGCAAGGGGTACGACACCTTTGGCCCTTTCCGGCTGGTGGGCGGGATCGCCAAGGGCCGCCCAAACATACGGGATCTGGAAAACGCCCGCCGTTTTTTTCGGGAGGTCCAAGCTGGGTTTCCGGGAGACGGACCGGGATGAAGTCTGCTGATGCCCGCGGCCTGCGGCGGGAGAAGAAAGGAGAGCCTTTTCTATGAAGACAGAGCGCCTTCTGACCGGCGGCATCCCAGCGGTTTTGTATGGGTCCGCCGCAGCACAGGGATACCTGTTTCTCCACGGCCAGATGGGCTGCAAGGAGGAGGCGGAGGAGTTCGCCCAGGTGGTCTGCCCCAAGGGGCGGCAGGTGCTCTCCATCGACCTGCCCGGCCATGGGGAGCGCCGGGACCGGGGCGGGGAGCTGCTCCCATGGACCGCAGTGCCGGAGATTCAGACGGCGCTGGATTGGGCTGGCCGCCGCTGGGAGTCGGTCTCCCTGCGGGCCAACAGCATCGGGGCTTATCTCGCAATGCTGGCCTGGGAGGATCCGGCCCGCGCCCTGTTGGTCTCCCCCATCTTGGACATGGAGGAACTGATCCGGACCATGATGGGCTGGGCTGGTGTGACGGAGGAGGAGCTCCGGGCACGGGGAGAGATCCCCACCTCCTTCGGCCAGACCCTGTCCTGGAAGTACCTGACCTGGGTGCAGAAGCACCCGGTCCACACATGGAGCTGTCCCATCCGCATCCTCTATGGGAGCGGCGACGGCATGATGCCCCGACGGACCGCCGAGGAATATGCCCGGCGGCACAACGCGGAGCTGACTGTGGCAGAGGGCGGGGAGCACTGGTTTCATACCCCGGAACAGCTTGCGGCGATGCGGGAATGGGCGGAGAGAGAACCGTGAACACGGAATGTACCAAGGGAGGCCTTGATGCACGGGTGGTCATGGAGCGCACAGCATCCCGTCCCAGGGCCTCCGCCACAGCCTGCTGCCGGCGAGTTTGAGGTTATTTTGAATTTCTTTCCGGCTTTAAAAATTCTTCTTGACAGGCGCTTTGGTTTGTGGTATCCTAAGTTAGCACTTGAGAGACTGGAGCCACACCAGATGCCGGAGTGGCGGAATTGGCAGACGCCCGGGACTTAAAATCCCGTGGGAGCAATCCCGTGCCGGTTCGATCCCGGTCTCCGGCACCAAATATCGCGGGATAGAGCAGTTGGTAGCTCGTCGGGCTCATAACCCGGAGGTCGGAGGTTCAAGTCCTCCTCCCGCAACCAGAAATCCGCTGGAATCACCTGATTCCAGCGGATTATTTTTGTTTTCTGCAACTTTTTTGCGAGGTTCATTTTGGGTTCCTGAATCTGACCCAGATTTTGACCCATACGGGAATTTTTCCGGACTGGACAGGGCTATAAACTGCCGGATAGGACATGTTCCATAGCCTCCGCCGCCTGCCGCTTTACCCGGAGGTCACCTTTCTCCAAATCAAGATCCTCCCACTTGAGGCCCAGCAGTTCACCCCGCCGTAATCCAGTGGTCAGTTCCATGTAGTAGAGCTCGAATACGCCGCTCTCCTTCGCCTCCCGCAGAAAGGACGCCAGCTGTTCCACCGGGAGTGTTTTCATCTCTTTGTGCTCCAGCTTGGGTAGGGCGCAGCCCTCAGTGGGGTCTGTGGCGATGAGCTTCTGTTCTTTGGCCAGCTTCATCGCTGAGGCAATGATCTGGTGGAGGTTCCGCACCGTCTTGGGGCTCAGGCTCTTGGATTGGTGCTTGCTCTCGATTCGGTCCACTCTGCCGCTGCTGAGCAGCTTCTTGTAGAACTTCTGTAACTCCAGAGAGGTGAGCTTGCCCAGCGGAACCTTGCCGATGCTGGGCTTGATGTGGTTGTCGATGTAGCCTCGGTAGGTCTGGTGGGACGAGGGACGGACCTTCACCTTGGCGTAATTCTCGAACCAGACGTCCATCCACTCCCCCACGGTGTATTTCTTGGCTTTTGTCTGATCTACGATCTTTGCTTCCTCAATAGCCTGCTTCAGTTTGGCTCTGGCCTCCGCCTGGGTCCGGCCCAGGACGTTCCGGTAAATGGCCTTTCCCCGTCTCTGGGTCGTGTCCGGCGGTGTACCGGCCCTCCCAGCGGCCGTCCTTGCGTTTTCGGAGATTGCCCTCCCCGTTGGCTCTGCGTTTTGCCATGTTGTGTCGCCTCCTTTGCAACGACACAACATACCACAGAAACAAAAAATATCCAGGGCTCCGGCGCAGAGTTATCAAACAATTCACACTTTTCAGATGGGAGCTCTCTTTGTCAACAGCGTCTGATTTTCCGGTCCCGGGGCGGGTTTCCTCTCTTTGTTTATGCAGCGCAATTTTTGAGATACCCGAAGCATTGCTGTGCACAGCGTCGGTGAAAAAGCTGGGAACCTTTTGGAACCTCTGGATTTCCTCAAATCTACGACCACCTGAAATCCGAAAAGCCGGTTCAGCGACCACCTAAGCTTGCGCTGCGGCAAAATCCCGCAATCCCTTGACACGCCCCGCTCTGCGGGGCGTTGTGACCGGGAGGTGGGCGCTTTGCGACCACCTCCCTTTATCCTCGTACTAAAACCGAACGCCCCTGATTCCAGCGAAACGGCCGGAACCAGGGGCAAAAAAATATTTTTTCCAGGAATCAGAATTCGCTTCAAAAATGGAAAATACGGAGTTCTCTGGGCACTAACTTTCTGTTCCCACCTTTCGCCCACAGGGGCCGCACAGCGGCTTTATGCCGACGCTTGTTGGTACACGGTTGTCCTGCGCCAAAGCGCCTCACACGCGGCCTCACAGGGGCAACGCACGGCGGGACCGCGCTCCCTGTCCTGCCAGGCACCCTGGCTTTTCTTTTCTCTGCCGATAAAGTGGGTCCGGGCTTCTGCCCGGAAACTGCGTTGGCGGCCGCTTGCGGCAAGCCAGACGCTCTGCTTGCCCCACCCAAGGGTGGGTAAAATTGCTTCCCAGGCCAGCTTTCGGCAGCGGACTAAGCAGTGCTTCCTCGTACAGGTTTTGAACCATAAAACGCAAGAGGACCGCCCATCCCATAGGGACAGGCGGTCCTGGGTTACATCAAGTCCGTCAGGACAGAACTTGGGCGCTCAGCGCCAGTTCTCATTTCCGTTGTTCTTGGTGTAGTCGTGGCTGTTGGCCGTCTCCATGATGGAGTAGTACGCCCAATGGGAGGGCTTTACATCCGGGAAGGTGTTCAGTTCGTCCTCATGCCGGTCGATGTAGTCCTCATCGGCTGCACGCCCCAGCATGTTGTTGACGATCACGGAGACCTCCGCACGGGTGATGCACTCGTTGGGACGGAAGCTGCGGTCAGCCCCGGAAATCCAACCGTAGCTGGTGGCTTGGGCCACATAGTCGTAGAACCAGTCACTGGTGGACACATCCCGGAAGTTACAGTCGAAATCCTCCGGCTCATAGGCAAAGGCCAAGGCGATAACGCAGAATTCTGCCCGGGTGATGGGGGCGTCCGGACGGAAGGTCCCGTCGGGATAGCCATTGATCATACCCAGAGAGGCCAGGGTGTTTACAGCTTCCGCATACCACGCATCCGCGGGCACATCGGAGAAGCTGACCGTGTGAGGCACATTCTGGTCCAACAGCAGTGCGTAGAACATCTGAGCGGCCTCCGCACGGGTCATATTCTGGCCAGGGCCAAACGAGCCATCCGGATAGCCGGTCATATACTGAACATGGTCTTTGGTGTTCAGATAACGGTCGGTGCCGCTGTCACTGGGATCTGCGGCTCTGCGGGTAAAGATAGCTTCGATCTCATGGTCCTCATCTACATCCTCAAAGGTGTATTTGTCCACGTTCCCCACACTCTCGCCATCCACCAGGACGTCGGAGATCCGGTAACCGTTGTCTGCAGAGATCCGGAAGGTCTGGTCATTCCCCTTGCGCACTTCGACTTCATTGTCGGAACCGCCGTCGGGGGTGATCTCGCCGCCTTCGCCGCAGGTCACAGTGATGATGTACTTTTTGGTGGAGGAGCTTCCGCCGCCTCCGCCTCCGCCGCTGCTGCGGCGGTCCCAGCTGGCGTACAGCGTGATATCGCTCGTGACAGGAGTATTAAAGTCGTAAGCGGTCTTCAAGGCCTTATCCACAAACCAGCCCTCAAAGGTATATCCGCTGAGAGTGGGGTTAGCAGGCTTGGCCACCTTCTCCCCCTCTTTTACGGTCTGGCTGGCAACCTTGCTGCCGCCGTTGCTGTCAAAGGTCACCGTGAAGGTCTTTTCCACAGGGGGAGCCGTCACGGGGCGAACCTCAACCCAGACCCAGCCGTCCACGATGGGCAGATCGCCGGTCCAGACCAGTTCATAGCCGGCGGGGATGTCCTTGAAGGTGCTGGTGTTTACCATAGTGGCGTCGGCAGCCACGGTGAGGGAGCCCTCGGCCACCTGCTTGTTGTTGACGATGTCCCAGTAGTTCAGGCCTACGGTCTTAGTCTCAGCGTCCACAGGACGAACCTCAACCCAGACCCAGCCATCCACGATGGGCAGGTCGCCAGTCCAAACCAGCTCATAGCCGGCGGGGATGTCCTTGAAGGTGCTGGTGTTCACGCTGGTGGCATCGGCAGCCACGGTGAGGGAGCCCTCGGCCACCTGCTTGTTGTTTACCACATCCCAGTAGTTCAGGCCAACGGTCTTGGCCTCGGCGTCCATAGGACGGACCTCGACGTAGATCCAGCCGTCGTTGATGGCGAAGTCGCCCACACTGACGAGCTCGTAACCGGCAGGAATGTCGGTCAGAGCACTGGAGTTTACGTTCGTAGCGTCGGCGGCTACGGTAACCTCACCCTCGCCAGCCTGCTCGTTGTTCACGATGTCCCAGTAGTTCACACCCACGGTCTGGGTAGTGGCAGCGGGGCGGACCTCGACGTAGATCCAGCCATCGTTGATAGTGAAATCGCCCACATTGACGAGCTCGTAACCGGCAGGGATGTCGGTCAGGTCGCTGGAATTTACATTGTAGGCGTCGGCAGCTACGGTGACCTCACCCTCGGCTACCTGCTTGTTGTTGACGATGTCCCAGTAGTTCACACCCACGGTCTGGGTGGTGGCAACGGGACGGACCTCGACGTAGATCCAGCCATCGTTGATAGTGAAATCGCCCACATTGACGAGCTCGTAACCGGCAGGAATGTCAGTCAGAGCACTGGAGTTCACGTTCGTAGCGTCGGCGGCTACGGTGACCTCACCCTCGCCAGCCTGCTTGTTGTTGACGATATCCCAATAGTTCACGCCGATGACCTTGGTATCGGGCTTCTCAATAGGCTTCAGGCCGACGTAGACATAGCCGTCAACGATCTCCAGGTCGCCGGTCTTGATGAACTCATAGCCCTCGGGGAGAGTCATATCGCCGGTGTTGACGTGAATGGCGTCGTAGGGAACAGAGATGACCTCTTCCTTGACCTGGACGTTGTTGACCTCATCAAAGAAGTTGAGGGTGACGTTCTTGGTCGTGGGATCCTCGATTTCCTCCCAAATTGCCGTATAAATCATATCGGAGGTCACGGTTTCCGATACTTTGGGAGACCAACCGGTAAAGGTATAGCCGGGGCGCTCCAGGTCGCCGGAGAAAACGGGGGTCGTAGCACCGGACAGAATACCTGTGGTGACTTGATCCTCAAAGATGACCTCGCCGTCCACGCCGTCGGTATAAGTGACGGTAAATTTCTCATCTCCGTAATCAGGAGTTCCGTTTCCGTTCTTATCCGCAGCCCAGACAGCGTACAGAGTGATATCGTCTGTAATGGTCAATGTGCCGGTTACAAACTCCACATCTGCTGCAACTTCTTTGGACTCAATCAGATTGGTCTGAGTTTTGCTCCAGCCGAGGAAAGTAGCGCCGTCCTTTTTGAGATTGCTGCCTTTCAGGACAGTAACCTTTGCATTCTTACGATAGGAGTTGTTGTCTGTTACAACACCTTCGCCGTCATTCGCATTGTAAGTGACCTGATAACCAGGAATGCTAACAACAGCGCTGTCTACATCTATCGTACCGGCTGTGCCATCGGGTTTTGTATAGGTCAAGGTTGCGCCCTGATTGGTTGAAACCTTGTCGCCGGTCGTTGTGTCCTTCGGTGTCACGATGAAGGGTACGCTTTTTCCTTCCTCCGTAATATCACCGACTGTCCATTTAACCGTTTGACCTTCGAAAGTCAGGTCAGGAATGTCCTGCCCCTCGACGATGGTAAACTGGTCCGAAACGATATCTGTGAAGGTAGCTCCTGTTCCCGCATACTTTTGACTTTCTGTGATTTCAGTAGCGATTTCCCGCACTAGTACAGGAAGTTCCTCCTGAATACTCACAATATCGGTGAAATTGTGGTGATATTCCGGAGCAGTAGCCAAGCGGCTCATATACTCGCTTTCATCCAGTCCCAAACCGATAGTGTAGATTTCCACTCCCTGCGCTTCCAGCTGTGCAGCCTGATTGACTCCATTCCAATTTGCGTTTTCCGTTTGATTGGAATTTTCATTTAAGCCAGGTGTTCCATCAGAGATAAAAATTACATACTTGTCATTCTGGCTATTTTGGAGATAATTTGCCGCACGACCCAGTCCTGCGGTGTAGTTGGTGCCTCCGTTTGCGGTCATGTTGTCGATCGCCTGATTGATGGCATCACGCTCATCAGTCAAAGCACTCAACGGGATACAGGCATTGCTGTTGAGCTCATAACCGTTGGTTCCCCCTGTAGAGCCCGCAAAGGAAACGATACCTACTCGATTATTAGTATTTGCTTCTGCCAGTTGATCTACCAATGTACGAGCAGCTTCCTGGGCGGCACTCATTTTGGAAATATGCCCCCAACATTCCTCCGGATGCCAGGGCAAATGATACCATTTGCCACAAACATCACAAATATATCCATACCCCTTTCTTGTGAAGGATGTGGATGTGCAGTCTTGCTGTCCGTTACTCATGCTACCAGAGTTATCTACCACTAAAACAACATCCACTGGGGTTGCGGTGGTGCTGGTTTCAGTGATATTTTTCCCCTGAACATTGAGTGTAATGGTGACGTTCCCAGTGTCCTCATCGTATCGAGCTGTTTTAGTAGCTGATACTTCACCAGGCTTCAGGGTTGTTGTCGGCGCGGCGAACGCCGAAACAGGCAGCAGTGTCAGCACCATGCACAGCACCATGATCGCCGACAATACTCGCTTTTTCATTTTGCCATTTTCCTCCTTACTGTTTGAAGTAGCTGCCCCCTAATCGCGGGGGCGGGGAAGAGCACATCACACGTCACTCACCCCCTTACCTACATCCCAGCCGACGGTAAGCTGTTCCGCTTCTATCAGCCGGTCGCAGGCCTGCTCCACCAGCAGGTCGATTTGGGTGCGAATGCCGTCCTGAGTACTCTGCCACAGCCGCTTCAAACAGCGGGGATTGGCTTTTTCCTCCGGTACCCGGGCGTCCCGGCACAGCTGCTTAATGCTGTCCGTGACGGCGGTACGCCCCAGCGGTTTTCCGCTCTTGGTATGGAAAATGGGGCCGGAAGCCGTCCCCTCCCGCCGGGCGTAGGCCAATAATTCCTTCCGCAAAAAGTCCGGAAGGTGGAGCAGCTGGACAATCCCGCAGCTGCGGACGATGACCCGGCCCTCGGTAAGGGCCTCCACCGTCACCCGCGGCAGCTCCTGCAGGGGCAGGCCGGTACAGCCGAAGAGCTTCACCAGCAGATACAGGCGCTCTTTATCCAGCGCCCGGGCTGTGGTGAGCAGACGGAGATACTCCGTCCGGGTCAGCTCCGGCTGCACGTCGTCTACCTCCAGAGACCCTACAGACTGCAGGTCCCTGCGGCCCAAAAACGCCATCAGGCTGTTGGCCACTGACATGCGGACATTGACGGTCCGGGGGGAGTACCCTCCCTCCAGCAGCGTCCTCTGCCACCGCGCCAGGGTGCCGGGTCGGACTGTCTTGTCCTCCGGCAGCCCGTCATACAGCGCGTGGACATTTCGCATGTAGGTCGCCAAGGTATCGTGTCCCCGTCCCTGCTGGGACAGGCTGTCCAGATATGCCTCCAGGTCCGCCGGGGTCAGCCGCAGACCCGGAGGTCCCGCACGAGGCGGGGATTGCACCCGGCGTTCCACCGCCGGGTCCAGCAGCGCCTCCATCGTCCTCATCTCCTCCCGTTGTAGGCAAAATGAGTGTTTTGCTTTCTGAGCGCGAAAAAACACCAAATCCTTACATATGGTTAGCTGAATTGTAGCACGAAGCTTGAAAGATTTCAAGGTGTTCCTGCAATTTTGGGCGTAAAAATCAGACCGCTTGAAAAAACCTTGCTCAAGCGGTCTTGGCTTTCACGCCCGTTTTGCCATTTCTTTCCGTTTTTTAACGTCCAATTCAGCTAACCATATGTAAGGATTTGGTGTTTTTTCGCGCTCAGAAAGCAAAACACTCATTTTGTCCTACTGGATGAGACGCATCCGGCTTAAAATTTTCATGTGCTCCACGCCGGTAGAAATGAGGTAGATCCGGGTGGTCTCGATGGAGGAGTGGCCCAGCACATCGGCCAGCTTCACCACATCCCGGCACACTTTGTAAAAGGTTCGGGCGAACAGGTGCCGCAGGTTGTGGGGAAACACCTTGCTGGGGGCCACCCCTGCCACCTTGCACAACCGCTTCATCTCCGCCCAAATCTGCCGCCGGGACAAGCTCTTTCCGCTTCTGGTGAGAAAAATCTCGCCGGAGGCGTTTTTTTGCTGTCTGGCGTACTTTTTCAGCTTCCGGCACAGCTTGCCGGGGAGGAGAATGGTACGCAGCTTCCCTTTCAGGGAGATCTCCGCCCGCCCCACCTGGGCGGCCTCCACGGTGATATACTTTACCTCGCTCACCCGGATTCCGGTGGCACAGATGGTCTCCAGCAGCAATGCCAGCCGCTCCCGGCCCAGCTCATGGGCACTATCCAACAGCCGCTGATACTCCTCCCGAGTGAGCTCCTTCCGGTCGTCCCGGAACAGCTTCCGCTGGATTTTTAGGGCCTTCACCTTGCAGTCCTCCCAGCCCAGGAAGGCAAAAAACTGGTTCACCGCCGCCACCATGGAATTGACCGTCACCGGGGCGTATCCCCGCTCCAGCAGACTGTCCCGCCAGGCAGCTGCCCGCTCCCGGGTCACCTCCGCCCCGCCCAGCCAGACAGTAAACGCCCTTACGTCCCGGAAATACTTCTCAATGGTACCCGAGCTGCGCTCCTGCTCCAACAGCGCCCGGGCGAACGCCTTCAGAGCCTTCCTGTTCATAATCCGATGTTCCATTTTGGACCCTCCTTTGGATAAAATCTTTCTTATTTTACTCAATCGGAGAAATTTTACGAAGAATACGCAGATATGACCGGCTGTGTGGGGGCCCGCTTCCCTGACCCAAAATCTGACCCAGATTGCCGAAAATCGCTGTGGAGCGGAGAGCACACAACCTTCGGGTTTGGACGATTTTGGGCCAAAAAGCGCCCGAAACCCCTTAAACCGCAGCAGATGGACAAACTGACAGCAGCTCATAACCCGGAGGTCGGAGGTTCAAGTCCTCCTCCCGCAACCAGAAGAAACCGCCGCTTTTCAACCGAAAAGTGGCGGTTTTTTGCGCCCAGTCAACAGTGTCAGTTGTGCTGTTGGATTTAAAAAAGCTCTTGATGTGTACAGGATCTACATCCAAGCGAAGTGGAGAGTTGCTGTAAAAAACGATGGTGGATCGGTCAAACGGGAAAAAAGCCCGCTTAAGCGGTCAACTTAGTGGCTGATATATTCCGCTGACGGGAAAAGAGCGCCCCTGATCACAGCCAAGCGGCTGGATCAGGGGCGAAGGTGCAATCAAGAGAATCAAGATTTACTTCTGAAAGGATGTCCGGTAAGGTGCTTCGTTTAAATAGGGATGTTGAGCAAAAGCGGCACATAGGTGTAAAGGAGCAAAATCCCGAATTCTACGACAAGATAGAGGATGATCTTTTTCGATACGGCTCCGATCCTGGTTTTCGTGATTCCGGACGCCACAAATAGGTTGACAGCCATAGGGGGTGTAATCATACCGATGGATGTGTTGACGATCATGATAAGCCCCAGGGCGATCTCACTCAGACCAATGTAGCTGGCCATAGGGAGAAGAATAGGTGTTACCAGCAGAATGATGGATTGGGTCTCCAGGAAACAGCCCAGAAACAGCAGCAGTAGGTTCATTGCCAGCAGCATGGCGAAGCGGTTGCTGAAAATGCTCATGACTGCGTTGGAGATCATGGTAGGAATATTCTCAGTGGTCATAAACCAGGCAAAGGGCTGAGACATACTCACTACAAACAGCACAACGGCTGAGCTGATGCAGCTGTCCAACAGAATCTTATACAGCTTTTTCAGGGTCAGTTCCTTATAGACAAAGAAGGAGACGACCAGGGCGTAGACACAGGCCACAGAGGCGGACTCCGTAGGCGTAAAGATACCGGAATAAATTCCCCCCAGAATGATGACAGGCATCAGCAGAGCCAAAATGGCGTCCTTAAAGCGGATGAAATACTCCTTCGGGGGATATTTGGTTGTATCCACAGAGTCGTAGTGGCGGCAGGTAATGGCGTTGGTAATACACAGGCCGATAATCAGCATGATGCCGGGAATCCAGCCGGCGGCAAACATACTGACCACAGACACTCCGGCGGTCACAGCGTAAGTGACCATTGGGATGCTGGGCGGGATCACGACGCCAAGAGTGCCGGAGGACGCCACGATTGCGGCTGCCTTCTCAGGGGGATACCCCTTTTGGATCATGCGTGGAGCGGTGATCCCGCCAATTGCCGCGACTGTGGCGGGATTAGAGCCGGAGATCGCCCCGAAGAAGCCGGAGCCGACCACGGAAATACAGGCTAGCCGGCCGGGCAGGCGCTTTAGCAGCAGCTCCAAAAAGCCGATCAGGCGGGCGGAGATTCCTCCCTCTGCCATGATGTTGCCGGCCAGGATGAAAAAGGGCACAGCCATCAAAGTAAAGCTGTCCAGCTGCGTGAACATCCGGGTGGGGATGGCGGCCAGATACTGAACATTTCCAGTCAGCACCATGGTGACCGCGGCGGCAATGCCCAGACAGATGGCAATGGGCACACCAACAAACAGCATCAGAAAGAGGATGCCAAACAAAATACCAGCGATCATTCGGCGTCTTCCCCCTTATCCTTCAGATTTTCAAAGGTGTGAACGGTGTAATAGACCGCCATCAGTGCGACACCGATGGGGATGAGCATATAGACCATACCAGTAGGCAGCTTCAGCATAGGGCTGAGCTGCCCCTGGGCCAGCATCCGGGAGGAGACCATCCAGCCGTAGCGGACCAGGAATACGGCAAAGGCGTCTACCATCAGCGCCACCACCACAGAGACAGCCTTGACCACTGGTTTGGGGAAAATCATCGGAACGATCTCCACAACGAAGTGGCTGCCGTTGCGAGAGGCCAGCATCAGCCCCATATAGACGATAGAGATCATGCAGTAGCGGGCAAATTCCTCGCTCCAGGGGATGGCGTACATACCAGTATACCGCCCAAAGGTAGCGAGAAAAACCACCGAGACCATGAGACACATGATAATAACGCACAAGACTTCAACGATCTTTGCGAAGCCATCCAAAACTTTTTTCATGTATGTACCTCCCTCTTGGGGTCGTTTCCAACATTCCCCGCGATCCAAACGGTCAAACGGAGAATCAGGGCCGGCAGGCGGGCTGGCAGCGACGCCAGCCAGTCCGCCTGCCCTGTGCATTAGAATTGGGACATGACCGTACTTGTATCGGGATAGGCAAATTGGAAAATCAAGCTCCAGTCACCGCCAGGATCTGGGACAGGAGATCCTGATCGATATTCAGAGAGGGATCCTCGTAAACGCTCTGAACGGCTTCCTTCCAGACCTCTTTGTCCACATCGGTGAAGGTAATGCCCTCCTGCTCCATGCTGGCACGGAAATCGTTGTTCATCTGCTGGCTGATCCCACGCTCTGCGGCCTTGGCCTCTTCGGCGGCCTTGTCAAAGGCGGCGCGCTGCTCGTCCGTCCAGCTGTTGTACAGGTCTTCGTTGATCATCAAGACGCAGGGGCTGTAAAACAGGTCGATCATAGAACAGTATTTCTGTACCTCGTGGACACGGGCGGTGTAGATGATCGCCAAGGGGTTTTCCTGGCTGTCCACAGTGCCCTGCTGCAGAGCGGAGAAAATTTCACTCCATGCCATGGCGGTGGGAGCGGCGCCCAAGGCGGTGTAGGTGGCCATGTGGACAGGGTTCTCCATGGTACGGACCTTCACACCGGCCAAATCGCTGGGGGTGACGATCTCCTTGGTGTTGTTTGTGATCTGGCGGAAGCCGTTTTCCCAAAAGCCCAGAGCCTTGATGCCGGTCCCATTGAAGCCGTCCAGCAGGGTCTGGCCGACCTCGCCGTCCAGCACCTCATAGGCCTGCTCGGCGTCCTCAAACAGATAGGGAAGATCCAGCACGCTCCAATTGGCTGTGGAGGTAGCAAAGGAGGGGATCGGGCCGGTGGAGACCAGACACATCTCCTGCATTCCCATGGAGACGGAGTTCATCATATCGGACTCGTTACCCAATGCCGAGTTGGGATAGATGTCCAGCGTCATTTCACCGCCGGAATATTCCTCC
Source organism: Clostridiales bacterium (assembly GCA_902363045.1). Classification (GTDB taxonomy): domain Bacteria; phylum Bacillota; class Clostridia; order Oscillospirales; family Oscillospiraceae; genus Lawsonibacter. Next base: position 32,094 of record CABIYX010000010.1, on the reverse strand, counting down.
AGCAGCTTCTGCATCTCGATCAGACCCAGCACATAATGGCCGTCGGGCGCGGTGGTGGTGCCGACCTTCAAGCGGATCGTGGCGGAGGAGGACCCAAGAAGCTCATCAGATTCAGCAGAGGAGGCATTCGTGGACGTACCGCTGGCTGGCGGGGTGCTGCCTGCGCCGTTCCCACAGGCGGACAGCCCCAAGGTCATTGTCCCGGCCAGAAACAGGGCAGAGAAGCGAGAGAGCATTTTTGATTTCATTTCCATCGTTCCTTCTTTCAAATCAGTTTACATGGAATGGCTGCCAGTCTGTGATCAGATTTTGGGGTCCTCGGGATGGAGCATGGTCGCGATAACCTTATGGAGCACCTCGTCATCCCAGATGCGTTTCCAGTCCTCACGCATGACCAGCCGGTTTCCCAGGCCGATCGCCACCTTGCAGGCGTCAGATACTGGCGGCTTTCCAGGAATATACCCGAGGAAGTTGCAGGTCAAATTGTAAATATGGCCAGTGAGGAAGGAGACGGCGGCGTCCCGATTGATGCCACGGCGCTCAGCCTCATCCACCGTCTCCGCCATAGCGTACAGACAGGTGGCGCCCAGCAGTTCCACAAGAGTGGGCTCCAGGAAGGCGATCTGCTCCGAGGTCATCACATAGGCGTGCTCTGCGGCGTACATATCGCGGGCAGTCTCCTGCATTTTCTCAAAGACTTCCTGCTCGCCGCAGATCATGCTCATTACAATGTCCTGCTTGCCGCCGTCGCCGCCAAAGCGGTCAGCACGGGCTTCAGGAGTGTCCTGATCCAACAGGAACGAGGGATGACAGGGATGGGCCACGCCGAGGGTGCAGTCATCCCGAAGTGTTAACTCCTTGGCCACAGCGGCGGCCGGGTCCAGGATCAGAAAGCCAGTACCGGGCTTCAGCATCGGAACGTAGATCGCGGACAGTTTTTTGATCAGGGTATCAGGGACGGCGAAAACGACGACCTCCGCTTTTGCGAGGGCTTCCTCTACCGGGATAACGTCCAGCCCGCGGGCATGGATGCTCTCGATCCCCTTGGGGGCGTTCTCCACCAGCATCAGGTCATACTTATCCGTCAGCTTGGCCAGATTCCTGCTGGTCCGGGTGCCCATTTTTCCGCCGGCGCCGATGACTGCTACATGGATTTTACTCATGATCCGTTCCATCCTTTCAATTATAACGCACTGTGAAGACAGATTTCCACTTATTTTTTCAGAGTCTCTTTTACCTTGGCGGCAATATCCTCTGGGGAGAAGCCATAGGCGTCGGCCAGCTCCTTGGCGGGACCGGATTCACCATAAGATGTAAGCGCGATACGGGTCACCCAGGCGGGCTGGTTCTCACAGGCCAGACGGCTGATATAGGAACCCAGGCCGCCGTTGATATTGTGGTCCTCCACAGTGAACAGCTGCTGGGCTCTGCCCATGACCTCCAAAATGGCGGAGGGATCCTTGCCATAGAGGATATTGACGTCTGCGGCTGTGACGTTGATGCCTTGCTCCTTCAAGAGTTCTGCGGCAGCCAGCACCCGGTCCAGAACATAGCCGTTGGAAAAGAGGACTGCGTCTGTGCCATAGTCCTTCCAAACTGTGATACCGCTTTTCGCGAAGGGGGCGTTCTTGTCATATACATCCACCTCACGACCGCTGCCGCCCCGGATGTATACAGGACCGTCGGTTTCGGCGGCCAGCCGGACCGCGTGATAGCACTGGGCAGGATCGGCAGGGGTAAAAATGGTGTAGTTGGGCATGGAAGAGATGATCCCCAGATCCTCATAGAACTGATGTGTGACGCCCTCACGCTCTCCGCCCAGCAGTCCGGCGTTGACGCCGATAAACTTTACGTTCAGATTGGTGTAGCCCACGAAGGTACGCATCTGCTCACAGGCGCGCATGGTCAAAAAGCCACAGTAAGTACCAATGAAGGGGGTGAGGCCGGCGCTGGCCAGACCGGCGGCAGCATCCACCGCGCCCTGCTCGGCAATGCCGCATTCCAGATAGCGGTCGGGATACTTCTCCCCGAAGGGGACCGCCCGCATAGCCTTCAGCGAATCGGGAGAGATCACAACAATGTCCTTTCGCTCCTCCGCCATATCCATCATGGCAGCGGCAAAGGCCTCCCGGGTTCCTTTAAAGTTTGTCATGCCTGAACACCTCCAAGCTCTTTTACAGCGATGGCATATTCTTCATCGGTGGGTACGCCCTTGTGCCACGCGTTGTTGTTCTCCATGTAGCTGACGCCCTTGCCCTTGACGCAGTCACAAACGATGCAGCAGGGGCTCCCCTGATGAGACTTGGCAATGTGGATAGCGGAGCGAATGGCCTGGATGTCATGTCCGCTGATCTCCTGGGTGTGCCATCCAAAGGCGCGGAAACGGTCGGCAATGTTGTTTTGGCCCACGGTGAACTCCACGCTCTTATAGCTCTGCCAGCCGTTTCGGTCCACAAAAACGACCAGGTTATCCAGCTTCCGGCCGGCGGCCATGTTGATTCCTTCCCAGCAGACTCCCTCCTGAAGCTCGCCGTCGCCACAGATCACATAGGTAGTATAGTCCTTGCTCTGGACCTTGGCGGCAAAGGCCATGCCCGCGCCGATGGCAATGCCGTTTCCGAGAGAGCCGGAGGTCATGTCCAGCCCGGGGGTATTGTGCATGGAGGGGTGTCCCTGGAACATACTGTGCAGCTGACGCAGGCGGAAATGTTCCACTTTGGGCTGGAAGTAGCCCCGCTCATTCAAAGCGGCGTACAGCACCGGACAGGAGTGGCCCTTGGACAGGATCAAACGGTCCCGGTCAGGCCACTGAGGATTTTGCGGATCAAGGTTCATCTCCTGAAAATAGAGGGTAGCGATAATATCCGCGATAGACAAAGCGGGACCGGGATGACCATCCTTTCCCTCATAGACCATCCGCACTGTTTCCAGGCGAAGCTTCTGAGCGATTTCATGGATCTGCTCATTGGTCATATTCGTTCACTCCTTCTCAGTTACTTTGATTTTTGTTAAACGTTAAACGTTTAATGAATGTGCTGTTATTTTAGTACAGTTATGGAGCGCTGTCAATATTGTTTTTCGTCAAAAGATACATTTCGTTTGCCTGCACAACTTTTTGCGTCTTTTTTGTGGAAAATAGCTGTGGCTTAGGAGAAGGCACTTCTATATTTTGATGGCCAGTCGTGAGGTGAAAATTTTATGGTGAAAGTGGATCCCTGTTCCTCCTGTATCCCGCTGGGATTTTTTATAAAAGTTTTATATGGATTTTTTCATTCGGTTTCGCTATAATGAAAAATAGAAATGATCGAAAAATCCTCCATCCAAAGGATTTCGGAGGGAAAGAACGAGTGAAAGAAAACCGTCAAGTTTGCCTTTTACCTTCAATTAAACAACGTTTGAGCGCTTTTTTAACGTGCTCAAACGTTTGCCAGCTTCTCGAAAAGACTTTTTTGGCAAGCTGAATTATGACAGGCCTGCAAGAATTTTATCTATATAATACCTATTTCTTCCGGAAAAGGGATACGCTTGTGTCCGGCGCGGAAGGCAGAGAGGAAATCTGTTTTATGGACAATAGTATCTGGATCCCCAAACCACAGCCCCATACCTTAGCGCCCAACCATGTGATCGAACAGATTCAAAGCGCGTTGTTGGAACAGCGGCTGAAGCCGGGCGACCGCCTTCCGCCGGAAATGGAGTTAGCCAGTCTCTTTTCTGTCAGCCGGGGCTCGGTGCGGCAGGCGATGAAGGCGCTGGAGACCTTGGGCGTGTTGACCATCCGCCCTGGCGATGGGACCTATGTCAATACTTCGCTGTCTGAAAAGAGTTTTAATCCCCTGGTGTTTGCCATGCTGATTTCTCAACCATCGGCCAAAACAATCGCGGATGCCCGTTATGCGCTGGAGCGGGACATTTTAGAGCTTTTGCTTGGCCGGGAGGAACAGGTGGAGGAGGTTATTCCCCTTCTGGAAGAAAATCTTGACCGGCACCGCAAGATGCTGACGGAGAAGGCCTCGCCGGAGGCGCTGGTAAAAAATGATTTGGCATTTCACCGGATCTTGTCTCAGTATTGCGGAAATATGCTGCTCCAAATCGTCTATGATTACATCATGGACGCCTTTGAGGGCCAAGTGGTCGCTACGACCTCTCGACAGGGGGGGTGCGACGTGACGATCCGGGACCACACCACCATTATTGAGGCGCTCAAAACCCGCAGCTATGCCATGGCGAAGCAGGCGGCAAAGGATACCATCCAAAATTGGTACAGCCTGATGGAATGATCTGAGTTCAGAGGAGCTGGCCTGTTGCAAAACCTGAAAATCAGGAAAAAGTTGCTGAGAACCGTCAAATGGCGATTCTCAGCAACTTTTCTAATATATCAATTTCTGCATAGGAGTGAAAACGATATTTTGCAGTGGGCCGTTCTGTTTCTGTATGAATCGTGAAATCAGGGCAGGGAGAGCAGATCGGCGGTCAGGGCGTCCACGGCGGCCGGGTCGGTGGCCCAGCTGGCGCAGAAGCGGACTACGGCGCGGCCATCGTCCAGCGGTTCCCAGAGGGTGAAGGTATACTTCTTCTCCAGATGTGCCTGCTGCTCCCGGGTCAGGATTGGGAACTGCTGGTTGGTGTGGGAGGCGAAGTGGAGGGAGAGGCCCCGCCGGAGGCAGGCCTCCCGGATGCGCAGGGCCTGCTCCACACCGTGGCGGCCCAGCTGCCGGTATAGATTGTCCTCAAACAGCGCCTCGAACTGGAGGCCCAGCAATCGGCCCTTGGCCAGCATTCCGCCGTGGCGCTTGATGCAGTATCGGAAATCCCTCTGAAGGGCGGGATTGGAGATGACCACCGCCTCGCCGAACAGGGCCCCCACCTTGGTGCCGCCGATGTAGAACACGTCGGTTAGCCGGGCCAGGTCAGTGAGCTCCACGTCGTTCCCCGGCGCGGCCAGCCCATAGCCGCACCGGGCCCCGTCGATATACAGATACATCCCATACCGGCCGCAGACGGCCCGGAAGCCTTCCAGCTCCGCCCGGGAATACAGCAGCCCGGTCTCGGTGGGCTGGGAGAGATACAGCATACCGGGCTGGACGGTGTGCTCCCGAGTGGGATCGGCCCAATGGGCGGCGCAGAACCGCTCCACCTGCTCCGGAGTGATCCTGCCGTCCTGGGAGGGGAGGGCGAGCACCTTGTGGCCGGTGGCCTCAATGGCCCCGGTCTCATGGGTGTTGATGTGCCCGGTCTGGGCGCACAGCACCCCCTGATAGGGGCGCAGGGCGGCGGAGATCACCGTCTGATTGGTCTGGGTCCCGCCCACCAAAAATTCCACCGCGGCCTGGGGCGCGCCGCAGGCCTCCCGGATCAGCTCCCGGGCACGCTGGCAGTGCTTATCCACGGCGTAGCCGGGGGTCTGCTCCAGATTGGTCTGGGTCAGCCGCTCCAGAATCTGGGGCGCGGCCCCCTCAGCGTAGTCACACTCGAACCGGATCATTGGGCTGCCCCCTCTCCGGCCCGGAGCAGGGCCAGCACGTCCGCCGGATTCTGGTCCGGCTTGACCTTGGGCATGACGGCGCGGACGATCCCGGTCCCGTCAATGAGATAAGTGGTGCGGACGATGCCCATACTTATTTTCCCATACAGCTTTTTCTCCTGCCAGACGCCGTAGGCCTCCAGGACGGTCCGCTCCGGGTCGGAGAGCAGGCGGAAGGGCAGACCATTTTTCTGGATGAACCGCAGGTGGGAGGCCGAGGAATCCCGGCTCACCCCCAGCACCACCGCTCCCAACTGCTGAAGTTCTTCATAGACGGCGGCAAAGGCACGGGCCTGGCGGGTGCAGCCGGGCGTGCTGTCCTTGGGATAGAAATAGAGTACCACTGTCTGTCCCCGGAAATCCGACAGGGAGATGGGCTCCCCGTTCTGGTCCGGCAGGGTAAAGTCCGGCGCCTGGCTTCCGATCTCTAACATCATACTTCATCCTCCTTCAAAAATACATACCGCCCGGGGTGGGAGCGCTCCGGCAAGAAGCGGTAACCCAGATCCCGGAACTCCCGCAGCTCCTCCACCCGGGTGACTGCCCGCTCCGCCATCCAGCGGACCATCTGGCCCCGGGCCATTTTGCAGGGCGCGCCCTGCTCCACAACCCGGCCGTCCGGCCGGAGCCTGCCAAAGACGCAGGCGACCAACGGGATGCCCCGGGGCAGATGGGGGACCACCGCCCGGCTGTACTCCCGGGAGGCCAGGTCCACCACCGGCCCGTCCCCAGGCTCCAGGGCCCGGGCCAGCTTGTCCCCCCAGAAGGCGTACAGGTCCCGCGCGCCCTCTGTCTCCAGCCTGGCCCCCATCTCCAGCCGGTAGGGGGTCACCCCGTCGAAGGGGCGCAGCACCCCATAAAAGCCGGACAGGATGCGCAGATGGTCCTGAAGGTAGTCGTACTGGCGCTGCTCCAGGACGCCGGGGGCCATGTACTGGTACTGGAGCCCCACATAGGACAGCAGGGCCGGGGTCAGCTGCCGCCGCAGGTCCATGTCCCGCAGCCGCTCCAGATTCTGGGCGGCAATGGCGTCGCTGCACCGCCACAGGGCCTGGAGCTCACCGGGGGTCATGGCGCGCAGGGCGGCCAGAAGGCGCTCTGTCTCCGCCAGCAGGGCGGGGAGGGCCTCCGGGGCCAGGGTGTCCGGGTCGGACCGCATCTTTTTCGCGGGGGAGATGAGGATCTTCATAGCGCCTCCTGACGCCTGGAGCCGGGCGGGCCGGCGCAGGCGGTTTTATTTGTATCCTACACCAGACGGGGCGGTTTGACAAGAAAATTTACAGGCGGGGGGGGTGCTCTGCTATCCTGGGAGGGGCATGGTCCCGATGGTGAAAAAAGTTTGAAAAAAGCCCTTGACCTTGCCGTAACGGCAGAGGCTACAATGGGGGCTGAGGAGGGATCAGCATGGAATATTCCATTCAAGAGCTGGCGCGCCTGTCCGGGGTGACCACCCGCACCCTGCGCTGGTACGACCAGATCGGTCTGCTAAAGCCCGGCCGCGTGGCGGAGAACGGCTACCGCCGCTACGGTCCGGCCCAGGTGGACCGGCTCCAGGACATCCTGTATTATCGGGCCCTCGGGGTGGAGCTGGCCCAGATACGGGCGTGCCTGGACGATCCCGACTTCGACCGGCTGACCGCTCTGCGGGGCCATCTGGCCCGGCTGGAGGGGGAGCGGGCCCGTCTGGACGGGCTGATCCGGTCGGTCACAGACACCATCCATGCGGAAGAAAGGAACGAGATCATGCGGGACGAACAAAAATTTGAGGTATTCAAGCGTCAGGCGGTGGAGCGCAATGAGGCGCTCTATGGCCGGGAGGTCCGGGAGAAATACGGCGACGCCCAGATGGACGAGGCCAACGCCGCGGTGATGGGCCTGACTCAGGAGCAGTACCGGACCTGGACCGGTCTGGGGGAGGAGATCCGGGCGGGATTGGAGCGCGCGGTCTCTGAGAAGCTGTCCCCGGAGGGGGAGGAGGGGCGGCGCATCGCCGCCCTGCACCGGCGGTGGCTGACCCTGACCGGGAGCCGCTACGACCCGGAAAAGCACCGGGGGCTGGCCGCTCTCTATACGGAGGACCCCCGCTTTACCGCCTACTACGACCGGCGCGTTCCGGGCTGCGCCCAATTCCTGCGGGCCGCGGTGGAGCGCTGGGCGGAGAGCCTGTGATACAGCAGGCAGCAGGGCCGGAGCGTCATGCTCCGGCCCCCTTGTTATGGAAAAAGCCCCGTCCGGGAGAACCGGACGGGGCAGGTCAGCAATAGGGAGCCGGGAGGATGGGGGTTCACAGGATCTCCCCGGACTGGACCTCCTGGATGTTGTGCTTCTTGGCATAGCCGGTGAGCATCAGGGTGAGGGCGCCGTCGCCGGTGACGTTGCAGGCGGTGCCGAAGCTGTCCTGAAGGGCGAAAATGGTCATCATCAGGCCCGTGCCCGTGTCATCGAAGCCCAGCACGCTGATGATGAGGCCCAGGGAGGCCATCACAGTGCCGCCGGGGACGCCGGGCGCGCCAACGGCGAAGACGCCCAGCAGGACGCAGAACAGGACCATGGTCATGGGGGCGGGCAGCTGGCCGTACAGCACCTTGGAGACGGTCATCACAAAGAATACCTCAGTGAGCACAGAGCCGCACAGGTGGATGTTGGCGAACAGGGGGATGCCGAAGTCCACCATGTCCCGGCGGAGGACAGAGGACTTGCGGGCCCCGCGCAGGGCCACGGCCAGGGTGGCGGCGGAGGACATGGTACCCACGGCGGTGAGGTAGGCGGGACCATAGTGCCGCAGGACCTCCCAGGGGTTGGAGCCGGAGTAGGCGCCGGCCAGGCCGTACAGCACGGCCAGCCAGATGTAGTGGCCCACCATGACGATCAGGATGACGATGAGGAAGACCGGCAGCTGCCGGGTGATGGAGCCCTCATAGGCCAGGCTGGTGAAGGTGCCGGCAATGAAGAAGGGCAGGATGGGGATGATCACCCGGGTCACGACGTCCAGCACGATGCGCTGGAACTCCTCCAGAAGGCGGGTGACCGCCTCAGCTCTGGCCCAGGTGGCGGCCAGACCCACCAGCACAGAGAACACCAGGGCGGACATGACTGACATGACTGGGGCGATCTCCAGATTGAACAGCAGCTCAGGGAGTTGGTTGAGCACCTCTGCCGCCGACTGGATGGACAGGGCGGGGATGATGGCGTAGCCCGCCGCCATGGACATCAGGGCCGCGCACACCGAGGAGGTGTAGGCCAGCACCAGGGCCAGGGCCAGCATCCGGGAGGCATTCTGCTTCAGCCGGGTGATGGAGGGGGCGATGAAGCCGATGATGATGAGGGGGACGCAGAAGTTGATGAGAGAGCCCAGAAGCTCCTTGAGGGTCAACACCACCTGCATCACCTGGCTGCCATAGGTAAAGCCGGAGGCCCAGAGGCCCAGCACGATGCCCGCCGCGACGCCGACCAGCAGGCGGAAGGGCAGGCTCTTAAAGATACCGTTCATAGATAACACTCCCCTAAGTTGTTGTTCAGCGCTCTCGGACGCCTTCAGGCGGGGCTGGAAGCGCTGCTTTGGCCGGAGCGGCCCACACACAGGTCCCGGAGCAGCCCCGGGTCCGGGTCCAGTATACCATATTCCGCCGGGGCGCTCAAGGGAAAAACGTCTCACTCCACCGGAGGAGCGCGGAGGGACGTGCCGGAAAAAACGGGCCGGAGACCGGAGGAGAGAGGCCAGGAAAACCCAGGATAGACAAAAACGCAAAATATGGTATAATATATACTGATTTTTTGCCGCCAGAGGTGCGTGTCCGCTGCCTTTTTCAGGGAGGAGCCGCGCTTCCGGAGGGATCAAAACCGACTATCACCATGGACATTGGGCGGGCCGGCTGCCGGCCGCGCCGCGGGTTCGGAGGGATTTCTGTGTCTGAACAAAACTATTCATCTTACGCGTCCGGAGAGGAGCGCCGTCCCCGGTCCAACGGCGGCTCCGGCCGGCGGTCCGGGGATGGGCCCCGACGCCCGAAAAAGGGGCGCGGCCGGGGCGGAATGGCGATGCGGGTGATCGGCACCCTACTGCTCATTGCCATGACCACCGGGGCCATCCTGTGCTGCTTCGGGGCCGTCTACGTTAAGACGGTCATCCTCCCGGAGGCGTCGCTGGACCTGGGGGACTTCACGCTGCGGGAAAACAGTGTGATGTACTATCAGGATGACAGCGGCCAGTACCAGGAGCTGGGACAGGTGCTCACCTCCATCAGCTCCCAGTGGGTGGAGTACGAGGAGATCCCGGAGGATCTGAAGAACGCGGCCGTCGCCATTGAGGACCGGCGCTTCTGGAAGCACAACGGCGTGGACTGGTGGCGCACCGCCCAGGCGGTGTTTAGTATGTTCACCGGCGGCGACATCCAGGGCGGGTCCACCATCACCCAGCAGCTCATCAAAAATCTGACGAAGAAAAACGAGACCACCGTGAAGCGGAAGGTGACGGAGATTTTCCGGGCGCTGGAGTTTGACCGGAATTATGACAAGGACACCACGCTGCTGTGGTATCTGAACGTCATTCCCCTGGGGGCCGGCTGCGAAGGCGTGGGGGCTGCCGCCGAAAAATATTTCGGGAAGCAGGTGTCCGAGCTGACCCTGGCCGAGTGCGCCAGCCTCATCGCCATTACCAACAACCCCTCCAAATACGGCCCGTACTCCCTGGCCAAGGTGGCCAACAGCGAGGGGGAGCTGTGGGACAGCAAGCAGTGGAACAAGTACCGCCAGGAGGTCATTCTGAACCAGATGCTCAAGGAGGGGTACATCACCCAGGAGGAGCACGACCAGGCGGTGGCCCAGGAGCTGGTCTTTGTGGGTGTGGAGGCCGGCTCCAATACCGACCCGGAGAGCGCGGAGGACATCTACTCCTGGTATGAGGAGCAGGTCATCACCGACGTGATGGCCGATCTTCAGGAGAAGTACGGCTACTCCGACAAGGTGACCAGACAGATGCTGTCCAGCGGCGGCCTGCGGATCTACACCTGCATTGACCCGGAGGTCCAGGAGAAGGCAGAGGCCGTCTATGGGGACGAGGAGCTTTTGAACTATGTCTCCAAGAGCACGGGCCAGCGCCTCCAGTCGGCCATTACCATCATTGACAACGAGACCGGGGACATCGCTGCCCTGGTGGGCCGGATCGGCGAGAAGGAGATTAACCGGGGCCTGAACCTGGCCACCAGCGCCAAGCGGCAGCCCGGCTCCTCCATCAAGCCCCTGTCCGCCTATGCCCCGGCCATCGAGATGGGCCTGATCAGCCCCATCACCGTCATGCCCGACTACCCCTATCAGGTGCTGGGCGGCAAGGCGTGGCCAGTGAATGTGGACGGCGTCTACCGGGGACAGGTGACGGTGAATCAGGCGGTGGAGAACTCCTATAACACCGTGGCGGTGCGCACGGTGGCCCAGGTGACTCCGGCCAAGGCCTTTGAATTCGCCACCCAGCGCTTCCACCTGCCGCTGGAGAGCGGCCGCATGGTGAACGGCGAGGTGAAGGGGGACATCGGCATCGCCCCCCTGGCCATGGGCGGTCTGACCGACGGCGTCAGCACCCGGGATATGGCCAACGCCTTCTCCGTGTTCCCCAATGGGGGCGTCTACCGCCAGGCCCGCACCTATACCAAGGTGGAAAACAGCAAGGGGGAGGTCATCCTGGACAATACCCGGGAGGACTCGGTGGCAGTGAAGGACACCACCGCCTATTATATCAACTCCATGCTCACCAATGTGGTGACCAGCGGCGGCGGCACCGAGGCCCGCATCAGCGGCATGACCACCGCCGGCAAGACGGGTACCACGGACACCAAGGACAACCGCTGGTTCGTGGGCTATACGCCCTACTATACCGCGGCGGTCTGGGTGGGCTATGAGACGCCGGAGCGGGTACCCGCCCCGGGCAACCCCGCGGCCCAGGTGTTCAAAAAGGTGATGACCCCCATCCATGAGGGGCTGGCGGACCGGAAGTTCCCCCAGGTCAGCGGACTGGTCAGCGTCTCCTACTGCATGGACTGCGGCGGCGAGGCCATCGAGGCCTGTCAATATGACGCCAGAGGGAGCTCGCGCATCGCCACCGGCTATGTGTTCCCGGAGGACCGCCCCTCCTTTGTGTGCAGCTGCCACTCCCTGGAGGAGGGCTCCAACTCCATGGCGCGGGTGTGCGTGGACGATCCCATCCTGGACGCCAACGGAGAGTTTACCGGCTTTTACCGGGCGGCGGGCCCCTTCTGCCCGGAGGTGAGCGTACGCACCCTGTGCTATCTGAACCTGGAGCGGGAGAACGTGGGCGGCGCCGTGGCCAGAGACAGCAGCGCCTTCTACTCCGCCTATCTGGCGGCCACGGGAGGGCAGAGCTGCACCGTTCATGCCAACGACCCCGGAGCGGAGGTCCCGGAGCCGGGCGGGCCCACAGAGCCTGAGGGGCCGGACGGTCCGGAGTCCGGAGACCCCGGCACGGATGATCCGGCGCTGCCGCCGGAGCTGGGCGGCTCCGACGGACATGGGGAGCAGATCAACCCGGATACCGGAGTGCCCTACGGCTACTGAATCTCTCAGCGGGAGGAGCATAAGCTCTTCCCGCTGTATTTTCGTGCTGCTTGTTGTGAAAAACGACAAATATACCCCGGGGTTTTTCGGGGAAAATCTATACGCGGAATGTGTTTCGCCGTTGCATCCCTCTGAAAGATATGTTAAAATAGACCGCAGTACAAAAACAAATGGCCGCAGCAGGCGGACAAAATGGCGCGGATGGAGGAGCCACTATGAAACAGACGGCAGGATATTTTATTGTCGAAGCCTCTGCCATGCCGGAGATCTTCCGCAAGGTGGCGGAGGCCAAGCGCCTTCTGGAGACAGGCGAGGAGACCACGGTGAACCGGGCGGCCCAGGCTGTGGGCATCAGCCGCAGCGCCTACTATAAGTACAAGGACGCGGTGCGTCCCTTCAACGATATGCTCCATGGAAGGATCGTCACCTTTCAGACCATGCTGAAGGATGAGCCGGGGATCCTGTCCGGACTGCTCAATGTCTTTGCCGGAACGGGGGTCAATATCCTGACCATCAATCAGAACATCCCGGTCAACGGCTGCGCCGTGGTGACCATCACGGCGGAGACCTCCGCGCTCCAGCGCTCGCTGGAGGATATGCTGAGCGCGGCGGCGGGCAGTCCGGGCGTGCTGAAATGTGAGATCCTGGCCGGTTAAGCTGGCTGGCAGATGCAGAATGAGGTGAACGGAATGGTAAATATAGCGATTTTGGGCTTTGGGACCGTGGGCTCCGGTGTGGCGGAGGTGCTGACCAGGAACGGCGGACTGATCGACGGACGGGTGAACAACCAGGTCCGGCTGAAATACATCATGCGGGCCCGGGATATTTTTGAGGGCCCCTACAAGGACCTGTTTGTCAAGGACTTCTCCATCATCGAGCGCGACCCCGAGGTGAGCATCGTGGTGGAGACCATCGGCGGCGTGGGCGCCGCCCTGGACTATACCACCCGGGCCCTGAAGGCGGGCAAGAGCGTGGTCACGGCCAACAAGGAGCTGGTCGCCGCCCACGGCTATGAGCTGCTTCAGCTGGCCAAGGAGCACGGCGTCAGCTATCTGTTTGAGGCCAGCGTGGGCGGCGGCATCCCCATCCTGCGGCCCCTGAACGCCTGTCTGGCCGCCAATGAGGTGGATCAGGTCACCGGCATCCTCAACGGGACCACCAACTACATCCTCACCCGGATGATTAAGGCGGGCCTCACCTTTGACCAGGCCCTGAAGGAGGCCCAGGCCAACGGCTATGCCGAGCAGGACCCCACCGCCGACGTGGACGGCCACGACGCCTGCCGCAAGACCTGTATCCTGGCGGCCCTGTCCTTCGGACAGCATATTTATCCCGACCAGGTGCCCACCCAGGGGATTCGGGGCGTGAGCCTGGCCGACGTGGCCTATGCCGACTCCTGCGGCTATAAGATCAAGCTGCTGGGCCGGGCCATCCGGGAGCCGGAGGGCAAGGTGTGCGCCTTTGTTGCCCCCCATCTGGTCTCCTGCGAAAATCCCCTGGCCGGCGTGGAGGACGTGTTCAACGCCATCTCCGTCACCGGAAACGCCGTGGGCGATGTGATGTTCTACGGCCGCGGCGCGGGCAAGCTGCCCACCGCCTCCGCTGTGGTGGCCGACGTGATGGATATTGCCCGGGACACCCACCGGGACCACCGGAACCAGTGGGGGCCAGGCGCCCCCGACCTGGTGGTGTCCTCCGATCTGCTGACCTCCCGGTGGTACGTTCGGGCGCGGATCTCCATGGATCAGGCCCGTCTGGCCTGCGGCGAGCTTCAGCCCCTGGCCCGCAGCGGTGCGCCCGCCGGCGAGGCCGCCTTCCTCACCGCCCCCATGACCGAGCCCCAGCTGCGGGACCGTCTGGCCGGCGTGGAGGTGGACTCTCTGTTCCGCGTCCTGTGACCCTGGCCTGCCGGCCGCGGCGCGCATAGGATGGATGGACCGGCAGAAGCCGGGCCGGAGCATCTTCGTTTTGATCAACCGTTGGAGGGAAACGATATATGGCACTCATTGTACAAAAATTCGGCGGCAGCTCTGTCGCCAACGCGGACCGCGTGCGCAACGTGGCCCGGATCATCACAGAGACCTACCGCAAGGGGCACAGCGTGGTGGTGGTGCTCTCCGCCCAGGGGGATACCACCGATGATCTGATCGCCAAGGCGGCGGAGATCAATCCCCACGCGTCCAAGCGGGAGATGGATATGCTGCTGGCCACCGGGGAGCAGATCTCCATTTCCCTGTGCGCCATGGCCATCGAGGCCATGGGCTATCAGGTGGTCTCCCTTACCGGCTGGCAGGCCGGTGTGAACACCGACTCCGCCTATGGCGGGGCGCGGATCAAGCGAATCCAGACCGAGCGGATCCAGACCGAGCTGGACAAGCGGAAGATCGTCCTGGTGGCCGGCTTCCAGGGCCTCAACAAGTATGGCGATGTGACCACCCTGGGACGGGGCGGCTCGGACACCTCCGCGGTGGCTCTGGCGGCCGCGCTCCACGCCGACCTGTGCCAGATCTACACCGATGTGGACGGCGTCTATACCGCCGATCCCCGCAATGTGCAGGGGGCGCGGAAGCTGGAGGAGATCACCTTTGATGAGATGCTGGAGCTGGCCAGCCTGGGGGCGCAGGTCCTCCACAACCGCTCGGTGGAGATGGCGAAGCGGTATAACGTGAATATGGAGGTCCTCTCCAGCTTCTCCGGAAAACCTGGTACAAAAGTCAAGGAGGTTGTCAAGACCATGGAAAAGACCCACGTTAGCGGTGTGGCAAAGGATAAGAATGTAGCCCGGCTGGCCCTAGTTGGCCTGGCGGATGAGCCGGGGATCGCCTTTAAAATCTTCTCCCTGCTGGCCAAGAAGAAGATCAATGTGGACATCATCCTTCAGTCCATCGGCCGCGACAGCAGCAAGGACATCAGCTTCACCGTGGCCCGCAGCGACGCGGAGGAGGCCAAAGCCATCCTGGAGGAGAACCGGGAGTACATCGGCTTCCAGTCCATTGAGGTGAACACCCAGGTGGCCAAGGTCTCCATCGTGGGTGCCGGCATGGTGAACAACTCCGGCGTGGCCTGCAAGATGTTTGAGGCCCTGTCCAGCGCCGGGATCAACATCAACATGATCTCCACCAGCGAGATCAAGGTGTCCGTTCTCGTGGATGAGCGGGACGCCGACCGGGCGGTCCAGGCGATCCACGACCGCTTCTTCTCTGAATTCGGAAACAGCTGAGCAAGCGCCGCTTTGCGGACTGAAAAGCCGGGAGGTCCCCTCCCGGCTTTTGCCGTTTTGCGTCATTTTTGTGCCGGAATCGCTCAAATGCGGTTTTTTCCTTTTTTTGTGTTGCAAAACCTTTGGACTTCTGGTAAAATAATAAATTGACTGGATGTTCAATGTGCAGAAAACGGCCAACCGGCTGGACCGGCCGGGAGCCGCCTCATCAAGCAAGGAGAATCAGAACACATGGATTATAACGAGAGAGAGGCGCAGCGGCGCCAGGAGGACCGAGACCTGAACCGAGCTTTGATTTGGGTCGGCGCGGCCATCGTCCTGGAGTTCCTGCTGGTCCTTGTCAATAAGTATTATATCAACTTCCGCACCACGCCGGAGTCGATCAATCTGGCGCTGGCCATCAGCGCGGCCCTCAACGGCCTTCGGTGGGTCAGCCTGGCGGCGCTGGCCGCCTGTGTGGTGTGGACGGCCCTGCGGCTGAAGCAGGGCGGCCAGGCCGGGCTTCAGCTGAGCCTGGCGGCGGTCTCCACCGCGCTGTACTTCTGCGCGCAGATTACGCTGGTGTTTCAGGAGTCCGGCGTCCGGATGCTGTTCTGGCTGGTGCCCGCCTGGGCGGCGCTGGCTCTGGTGTACTATCTGTATCAGCGGGAGTTTTTCCTGTCCGCCCTGGTGAGCGGCGTGGGCGTGCTGGGCCTGTGGTTTGTCCGCCATGCCGGTGCCTCCAGCGTTTACACCATTGGTGCGGTGGCGGTCATTCTGGTTCTGGCTGTGATGATGCTCTGGATGAAGGGCCACGGCGGCCGCCTGTTCCCCGGCGCGGCCGGACAGCTGCTTCCGGCAGAGGCCGGTTACCCCCTGATGCTGCTCAGCTGTGTGATCAGCTTGGCCGCTATTGCCATTGCGGCTTTTGTGGGAGGGGCGCTGTCCTATTACCTGCTGTATGCCATGGTGGCCTGGCTGTTTGCCCTGTTGGTGTACTATACCGTGAAAATGATGTGATTCGGTCAATTAGGAATTAGGAGTTAGGAATTGCTGTCATACTGGCGGTTCTGGATCTTCAGGAAAGAGAAAAAGCGGCGCGGAGTATTCCGTGCCGCTTTTTGTATCTGTGGGTGTTGGGATGCGTGGGCCGGGCGGGGCCGCAATCGTTCCTCTTTTACTGGTAGGTGCGGGTGCATACCTCACGGATCCTGGCCTGGAGGCTCTTGAGATCCAGAAAGGCGTCCGGACGGCGGCCGGGGTCCCGCAGGATGGCGGCGGGGTGGAACATGGCCATCATGGACACGCCGGACTTTTCAAACCAAAGACCGTGCTCCCGGGTGATTTTGAAATCAGGCTTGATGAGACGCATGGCGGCGATCCGCCCCAGACAGACGATGATCTTTGGACGGATGAGGGCCACCTGGTTGCGAAGGTAGTCAATACAGGCGTCCTGCTCCGTATTCAGAGGGTCCCGGTTTTGAGGAGGACGGCATTTGACGATGTTGGCGATGTACACGTTTTTCTCCCGGCTCAGATCGATGAGCTCCAGCATCTCGTCCAGCAGCTGGCCGCCCCGCCCCACAAAGGGCTGACCCTGGAGGTCCTCATTTTCGCCGGGGCCCTCTCCAATGAACATGACCTCCGCGTTCCGGACGCCCACGCCGAATACCACATGGTGCCGGGTGTCCGCCAGCGCGCACCGCTGACAGGAGAGGCACTGGGCCTCCAGCTCTGACCAATCCAGCATAACAGGTCCCCTCGCTTTTCTCTGTACTGTGTGTCCAGTCTACCACAACCGGGCTCCCGCCGCAACGAAAAGCTGCGGGCCTCCATAGTAGAAATCACGAAACACAAGATGTAGTGGCAGGCTGGGATCTATCACACAAAAAGCTTCGGGGTGGGAGAGACTCCCTTTAATGAATAGAACGTATGTTTTAATGCAAAAAAGGGGCGAAACCGCAGGGATCCTGCGGTTTTTTTCTGTGCAAAATTGAAAAAAAGGGTTGCTTTTTATGTCAACAGCTTTTATACTGAAAACAAGGGTGGAGGAAAGTGGTGCGCCTCCCCATAAAAAGAGAGCAAAGTGGGGGAGAGGTGACGCGGATGACCGGCACATACGAGCACAGCATCGATGCCAAAGGCCGTCTGTTCATCCCCGCCAAGCTCCGGGAGGAGCTGGGCGTCACCTTCTACCTGGCTATGGGCATCGACACCTGCCTGGCCATCTATCCCCAGAGTACCTGGGATAAATTTACAGAAAAGTTTGCCTCCCTCCCTATGACACAGTCCAAGGTCATGCGTCCCCTGTTTGCCAACGCGGTGAAGTGTGAGCTGGACAGTCAGGGGCGGATCGTGATCCCCCAGAAGCTGCGCCGCTACGCGCAGCTGGAGAAGGACGCGGTGATCCTGGGCGTCAACGACCGGGCGGAGATCTGGAGCGCCCAGCTGTGGTACCAGGACGAGGAGGAAATGACGCCGGAGAAGATGGCGGCCTGTATGAGTGAGTTGGGGTTCTGAGATGAGTGAAACATTTACCCACCGTCCGGTGCTGCTGGACGAGTGTATCCAGGCCCTGGCCATCCGGCCGGAGGGCGTCTATCTGGACGGAACGCTGGGCCGGGCGGGACACAGCCGGGAGATCGCCCGGCGGCTGACCACCGGGCGGCTGATCTGCGTGGACCGGGACCAGGCGGCGCTGGACGCCGCCCAGGAGCGGCTGGCTCCGTGGATGGACCGTGTGACCCTGGTCCACAGCAATTTTGACCAGCTGAGCGGGATCCTGGACGGGCTGGAGCTGGACGGCGTGGACGGGATGCTGTTTGACCTGGGGGTGTCCTCCCCCCAGCTGGATGACGGCTCCCGGGGCTTCTCCTACATGGCGGACGCCCCATTGGATATGCGTATGGACCGGGACCAGGGCCTGAGCGCCGCCGACGTGGTGAACGGGTGGAGCCAGGAGGAGCTGCGGCGCATCCTGACCCAGTACGGCGAGGAGCGCTATGCCGCCTCCATTGCCGCCTCCATCGTCCGCCGCCGGGCGGACAAGCCCATTGAAACGACCTTGGAGCTGGTGGACGTCATCCGCAGCGGGATGCCCGCCAGAGCTTTAAAAGAGAAACAGCATCCGGCTAAGCGGAGCTTTCAGGCCATCCGCATCGCCGTCAACGACGAGCTGGCCAGCGTGGACCGGATGGTCCAGTCGGCCGTCCCCCGGCTGAACCGGGGCGGACGGCTGGCGGTGATCACCTTCCACTCCCTGGAGGACCGGATCGTCAAGACCGGCTTGGCCGCGTTTGCCCGGGGCTGCACCTGCCCGCCGGATTTTCCTGTGTGTGTGTGCGGAAAGACGCCGGATGTGCGCCTGGTGTCCCGAAAGCCCATCCTGCCCTCGGAGCGGGAGGTGGAGGAGAACCCCCGGGCCCGCAGCGCCAAGCTGCGGGTGGCGGAAAAGCTGAAGGACCCGGACGTCCGGTACAAAGCGCCGGGCCAGCCGTGAGAGAAGAGACAATGAGGAGAATGGAGTGAGTGGAATGGCCAGCCGCCATCGCAGCAACAGTACATACCGCACCTATGGAAGCGTCGCCTATGCCCCCGCGTACGATGGCAGCGCGGTCCGGGCGCCCGGCCGGGAGTCCACCCTCCAGCCGAGGCCCAAGGTCCGTCCCCGCACTCGGGAGCGGACCCTCACCCGCACCAGGGTACAGGTGCGGGAGGCGGGGGAGGTCTCTCCCTTCGCGGTGATCGGCTTTGCCGCGGTGGGCGTCTTTGCCGCCCTGCTGATGTTCAGCTATGCCCAGTTCGTGGTAGCCAATGACGCGGTGGTCACCCTTCGGAACGACCTCAAGACCCTTCAGGCGGAGAATGTCACCCTGTCCGCCCGGTATGAGCAGGTCTTTGACATGGAGCGGATCCAGGCCGCGGTGGGGGACACGATGGTACGCCCCACAGAGGAGCAGATTGTCTATCTGGACCTGTCTGAGCCGGACAGCGTGGTGCTGTACGGGGAGGAGGAGACCGCCTCCGGCGTGCGGGGCGCGCTCCAGGGGCTGAAAAACATTGTGCGTGAGCTGACTGAATATTTCCGCTGACGCGGCCATATAGTAGAGCCAGAGAAGGAGCGGGACAGAGATAAAGGGCGCGGGAAGGCGACTTCCCTGCGCCCTTCTGATGTCAGAAGAGAGATTTTTCTCCCGATGGGGAGAGAGGAGGAACCTGCGTGGGTCGTCAAAGGGAAGAGCGGGACCGCCGGAACGGCAGCCAGCCGGAACAGAGCCGGATCTCTAAGCGGATGGTGTTCCGCCGCACCGTGATCCTGATGCTGATATGCGGGGTGGGCTTTTTCATCCCGCTGATGGTGCAGCTGTGGAACATCTCCATCCAGGACCACGACTTCTATCAGCAGAAGGCCGCTGAGCAGCAGCTGATGGATGTGGCCGTTGCGGCCCACCGGGGGGACATCTTGGACGCCAACGGCGAGGTGATGGCCATGTCGGCCACCGTCTACAACCTGATCCTGGCTCCGAAGGATCTGATCAACAGCGTGGACAAGGACGACTTTGAGGACGAGGATGGAAAGCTGGACCAGAGCGCCTATCAGGCGGAGATCCAGCGGAAGCGGGACGAGGTGGCGGACGGCCTGTGCGCCATCCGTCCGGACCTGGACCGGGCGGATCTGGAGCGGCGGCTGGAGAAGGAGAACTCCCAGTATGAGGTGCTGCTGACCAATGTGGAGGAGGGGGAGGCCGAGTCCATCCGGGCCTTCATCGAGGAGAACAAGACCGCCTATTACCTCTACCTCACCCCCAGTACGAAGCGGTACTACCCCTTCTCCGCCCTGGCCTCTCAGGTGCTGGGCTTTGTCAACACCGAAGGGGGCGTGTACGGCCTGGAGGCCGGCTATGAGGATGTGCTCAAGGGCATCCCCGGCCGGGTGGTCACGGGAAAAACAGCAAAAAATGTGGAGATGTACAACAGCTACTCCAACTACATCGACGCGGTCAACGGCTATGACCTGACCCTGACCCTGGACAGCACCATCCAGGCCTATGCCGAGCAGGCCATCGAGACCGGGATCCAGGCGTACGACGTGCGCAACGGCGGCTTCTGTGTGGTGATGGACCCCAAGACCGGGGCTGTCCTGGCCATGGCCAGCTCCCCGGAGTTCGACCCCAACAGCTACTCCGCCGTGACGGACAGCCTGCTCCAGGAGGAGATCCAGGCGGACGTCCCGGGCTTCTATGAGCAGCTCAAGGCGGAGAACGCCCAGAAGCCCGCGGAGGAGCAGAGTACCGACGCGGAGCTTCAGGAGCAGGCCGCCGCCCAGGCGGCCGCGAAGGCGCGGGAGACCCAGTGGCGGAACAAGGCCATCCGGGAGCCGTACGAGCCGGGCTCCACCTTCAAGGCCCTGGTGCTGGCCGCCGCCCTGGAGGAGGGCGTGGTGGATGAGAACTCCACCTTCGACTGCCCGGGCTACTACATGGTCAACGGGGTGCGGATCAACTGCTCCAAGGTGCAGGGGCACGGACACCAGACCCTGGCGGAGGCGGTGCAGAACTCCTGCAACCCGGCCTTTATGATGATCGGCCAGCGGCTGGGGGCGGAGAAATTCTACGATTACTTTGAGGCCTTCGGCATGACGGAGGTGACGGGGATCGACCTGCCCGGCGAGGAGAAGGGGCAGGACTGGGGCCGGGAATATATCACCTCTCTGGAGGGCTACCTGTCCCTGGCCACTGCCTCCTTCGGCCAGCGCTTCACTGTGACCCCTCTGCAAATGATCACCGCCTTCTCTGCCGTCATCAACGGCGGAAACCTGTATCAGCCCTATGTGGTCCAGTCCATCACCGACGCCAGCGGCGCGGTGCTCCAGAATACGGAGCCCACCCTCACCCGGCAGGTCGTCAGCCAGGAGAGCAGCGACCGGGCCCGGGCCATTCTGGAGAGCGTGGTGTCCGAGGGCACCGGCGGGAACGCCTATCAGGCGGGCTACCGCATCGGCGGCAAGACCGGTTCCTCCGAGACCGACGAGGAGGGGCGGACCATCGTCTCCTTTATGGGCTTCGCCCCGGCGGATGACCCCCAGGTCATTGTCCTGCTGGCCTATGACAAGCCCCAGGAGGCCTCCCCCGGCAGCAAATACGGCACCACCGGCGTCTACATCAGCGGCGGCAACATGGCGGCCCCCCAGGCCGGCAAGCTGATCGCCCAGATCCTGGACTATATGGGGGTGGAGAAGCAGTACAGCCAGGAGGAGTCTGCGGCGGTGAACGTGAGCACTCCCCAGGCGGTGGGCTACTCCGTGGCCGACGCGGCGGCCCGGCTGGAGAAAAAAGGACTGACCTACCGCACCGTGGGCACGGGGGATGTGGTGACCGCCCAGGTCCCCGCCGCCGGCGCGGCGGTGCCCGGGGGCTCCGCGGTGATCCTCTATCTGGGCGGAGCCCAGCCGGAGGAGACAGGGACAGTGCCCAACATCGTGGGACTGAGCTATGAGACCGCGAAAAAGCGGCTGGAGGAGTCCGGATTCTTCATGCACGCCGTGGGGACCAGCACCTTTTACAGCAATACCTCCAAGGCGGAGAGCCAGAGCGTGGCCGCCGGAGAGCCCGCGGCCATCGGCACCGTTGTGGACGTCCAGTTCGCAACCGTCACGGAGGACGGCTACGCCGGGATCAATTAGCCGCCGGCACAGCAAGGCTTAGAGAGAATGAAACTCACCCGTGAGGGGTGATGTATGTGAAGCTGTGGGAACTTTTGCGCAGCGTCCCCCTCACGGGGGAGACTCCTGATCTTGATATGGAAATAAATTCCATATCCTATGACACACGGACCATAAAGCCCGGGGCCCTGTTCGCGGCCCTTCCCGGGGCCCGGGATGACGGGGCCCGGCACATCCGGGAGGCCCTGGACCGGGGGGCGGCCGCCGTCCTCTGCCGGGAACGCCCGGAGGAGGATGGGCCCTGGCTGGTGACCCCGGATCCCAGGCGGGCCCTGGCCCTTCTGTCGGCCAACTGGTTCGGCCGGCCGGCGGAGGGGCTGACCCTGGTGGGGGTAACCGGGACCAACGGGAAGACCACCACCGCCTTTCTCATCAAGGATATGCTGGAAACGGTGCTGCGGACCCGGGTGGGGCTGATCGGAACCGTCCAGAACATGGTGGGGGACGAGATCCTCCCGGCGGGGCGCACCACGCCGGAGAGCTATGAGCTTCAGGGCCTGCTGCGCCGTATGGCGGATGGGGGCTGCACCCATGTGGTGATGGAGGTGTCCTCCCACGCCCTGGTCCAGCACCGGGTGGAGGGGCTGGAGTTCGACGCGGGGGTGTTCACCAACCTGACCCAGGACCACCTGGACTACCACGGGAGCATGGAGGCATACCGCCAGGCCAAGGGCCTTCTGTTCCGGCAGTGCCGGAGGGCGGTGCTGAACCTGGACGACCCGGCGGGCCGGTGGTATGGGGAGCGGGTGGAGTGCCCCGCGTTCACCTACTCGGAGAACAAGGACGCGGCCGGCCTCACGGCCAAAAATATCCGGCTGTTTCCCGGCCATGTGGAGTTTGAGGCGGTGAGCCGGGAGGAGATTCAGCGGATCCACCTGCCCATACCCGGGGGCTTCACCATCTACAACGCTCTGGCCGCCGTCTCCTGCGGGCTTTGCCTGGGGCTGACGCTGGCGGAGATTGCCGCCTCCCTCCGGAGCGCCAAGGGGGTGCGGGGCCGTGTGGAGGTGGTTCCGGTCCCCACCGCCTATACGGTGCTCATTGACTATGCCCACACTCCCAACGCCCTGGAGAATGTCCTGCTCACCGCCAGGGACTTCACCGCCGGCCGGCTGATCTGCCTGTTCGGCTGCGGCGGGGACCGGGACCGGACCAAACGGCCCATCATGGGCGGCGTGGTCCGGGAGCTGGCGGATGTGGCGGTGATCACCTCCGACAACCCCAGGACGGAGGAGCCGTGGGCCATCATCCGGGATATTCTGGCCGGGATGGGCGGCCCCGGAGGGGAGGTCCATGTGGAGCCAGACCGGAAGCAGGCCATCCGCTGGGCCCTGGCCCAGGGGCGGCCGGGGGATGTGATCGTGCTGGCGGGCAAGGGACATGAAACCGTTCAGGAGGTCCAGGGGGTGAGCCTCCCGCTGGACGAGCGGGAGGTCGTGGCGGAATACTTTGAAAAACGGGCGCAGTACCGGGAAAGGGCTGGCAATTTACCCGCCGGTGTAGTATAATATAAGCTTGCCCAAGCGCGGAGGACCCTCCGCAGTACCCAAGAGAAAGAACTCCTGGAGGTTTTGACAAGATGACATACATTCTCAGCTTTATTGTGGCGTTCGGCGTCACGGCCATCGCCGGACAGATCCTGATCCCGGTGCTCCGCCGGCTGAAGGCGGGCCAGTCCATCCGGGAGGACGGCCCCACCTGGCACCTCTCCAAGCAGGGCACCCCCACCATGGGCGGGCTGATGTTCATTCTGGGCATCGGGATCGCCGTGCTCACCGCCGGGTGGGAGGACCTGCAAAACGGGCTGCACAACCATCTGGTGGTGTTTCTGTTCGCCCTGGTGTTCGGAGCCATCGGCTTTGTGGATGACCTGCAAAAGCTCCGCCACCACGCCAACGAGGGGCTGACCGCCCCCCAGAAGTTCCTGCTCCAGCTGGCGGCGGCCATTGCCTTCACTGTGCTGCTGCGGCGGGACGGCTACCTCACCCCCGACCTGTACATCCCCTTCCTGAACATCGAGATCGTGGGGATCCCCTGGATCGTGTATATGGTGTTCGCCGCCTTTGTCATGGTGGGCACCGTCAACGCGGTGAACCTCACCGACGGGGTGGACGGCCTGGCCACCGGCGTCACCATCCCGGTGATGCTGTTCTATGTGGCGGTGTCCGCCTGGTACGGCCGCAGCGACCTGATCACCGCCGCCGCCGCCATGGCCGGAGGGCTGTCCGCCTTCCTGATCTATAACTTCCACCCCGCCAAGGTGTTCATGGGGGACACGGGCTCTCTGTTCCTGGGGGGCGCGGTGTGCGGGATGGCCTTTGCCCTGGACCTGCCCATGGTCATCCCGGTGGTGGGCCTGATCTATGTGGTGGAGGTGCTGTCCGACATCATCCAGGTGGTCTATTTCAAGAAGACCGGCGGAAAGCGCTTTTTCCGCATGGCACCCCTGCACCACCATCTGGAGATGGGGGGCTGGAGCGAAAACAAGCTGTTCTGCGTCTTTTCCGGTCTGACCCTGCTGCTGTGCGTGCTGGCCTTCTGGGGGGTCATGTACCGGTATCCCATGTGACCTGCGGACGCGCCGCACAGGCCGAACGGAGAGGAGGAGCCCCATGGCCCGAAAGCCAAAACGAGATCTGACGGTGGAGGAACAGCTGGCCCGGGGGCCCCTGGACCTGCCCTTCCTCATGCTGGTGCTGCTGCTGCTGGGGATCGGGCTGATCATGATGTTCTCCGCCTCCTATGCCACCGCCTATTATACAGAAGGCGACCCGCTGACCTATATCTCGCGTCAGGCGCTGTTTGGGGCGGTGGGCGTGGTTGGGATGTTCGTGGTCTCCAAGATCAATTATCAGACCTTCCGGTGGATGTCCGTGCCCGCCCTGATCGGCTCCATCATCCTGCTGGTCCTGGTGTTCACCCCCCTGGGAGTGACCCACAATCAGGCCAGGCGGTGGCTGAAGCTGGGCATCGAGTTCCAGCCCTCGGAGTTTGCCAAGATCGCGGTCATCCTCTTCTTTGCCGCCCGGCTGTGCAAGCGGGATACAGAGAAGCACAAGCGCTATACCAACCGGACCTTTACCGGGCGGATGCTCAACCGTCTGGAGCGCGTCGGATTTCTGGAGCTGGTACCCTACGGCGCCATCCTGCTGCTGGTCGCGGCCCTGATGCTGAAGCAGCCCCATATGTCGGGCACCATCCTGGTGCTGGCGGGGGGCGCCTCGGTGCTGTTTGCCGCCGGGATCCACTGGGGCTGGTTCGTGGCCGGGATCACCGGCGTGGGCAGCCTGCTGTGGATCGTCATCACCATGACCCCCTATATGACCAACCGCATCAACCTGTGGCTGGATCCCTGGAGCCAGCGGCAGGGCCTGGGCTATCAGACCGTGCAGTCCCTCATTGCCATCGGCTCCGGCGGGATGCTGGGCCGGGGACTGGGGGAAAGCGTCCAGAAGATGCTGTATATCCCGGAGCCGGAGAACGACTTCGTGTTCCCCATCGTGGTGGAGGAGCTGGGCTTTGTGGGCGGACTGGTGGTGCTGGTCCTGTTCGCCCTGCTGATCCTGCGGGGGTACTGGCTGGCCCTCAACGCCCGGGACAAATTCGGAGCCCTCACCATCGTGGGGATCATCACCCTGCTGGCGGTGCAGGTGTTTTTGAACATCGGCGTGGTCACCAACCTGATCCCCAACACGGGGATCTCCCTCCCGTTCTTCAGCTATGGCGGGACCGCCCTGATGATCCAGCTGGGCGAGATGGGGATGGTGCTGAGCATCTCCCGTCAGATCCCGCCTCCCAAGCACGATTAGCAGATGAATGTAAATACAAAAAGTTATTTTTATAAAAAATACTACCTGAGGTGGTCAATTTGAACATCCTATTTACCTGTGGCGGGACTGCGGGACACGTAAATCCCGCGGTGGCGCTGGCCCGGATCTTCCAGGAGCGGGAGCCGGGCTGCCGGGTGCTCTTTGTGGGGGCGGACGGCGGCATGGAGACCCGCCTGGTGCCCAAGGAGGGCTACCCCATCGAGACGGTGCGGATCACCAACTTCCACCGCTCCCTGGCCCCGGCGGACATCGCCCACAACCTGGGCACTCTGCGGAATATGTACACCTCCCAGAAGCAGGCCCGGCGGATCGTGGATGAGTTCCGCCCCGACCTGGTGGTGGGGACGGGGGGATACGCCTCCTTCCCCGTGGTGAAGGAGGCCGCCCGGCGGCATATCCCCACAGCGGTCCACGAGTCCAACGCCGTCCCCGGTCTGACCACCAAGGCCCTGTCCAAGGTGGTGGACTGCGTGATGGTGGGCTTTGAGGAGAGCCGCTCCCACTACGACCACCCGGAGAAGGTAGTAGTCACGGGCACCCCGGTGCGGGGGGATTTCTTCCGCTATACCCGGCAGGAGGCCCGGGAGAAGCTGGGCTTCACCGATGACCGGCCCCTGCTCCTGTCCTACTGGGGATCTTTGGGGGCAGAGGCCATGAACCGCCGTATGGCGGACTTCATCGCCAAGGAGTGCTACGAGGGGGCCCCATACCGCCACATCCACGGGGCGGGCCGGGACTTTGCCTGGATGCAGGAGGAGCTGCTCCGCCGGGGGCTGAAGCTGGGGGACAACGGGGTGGAACTCCGGGAATACATCTATGATATGTCTCTGGTCATGGCCGCCGCCGATGTGGTTCTGTGCCGGGCGGGGGCGTCCACCATCTCCGAACTGACCGCCATTGCCAAGCCCTCCATCCTGGTCCCCTCCCCCAACGTCACCGCCAACCACCAGGAGAAAAACGCCCGGGTGCTGGCCAGCCAGGGGGCGGCGGTGCTGCTGCTGGAAAAGGACTGCCAGGGGGACGCCCTGTACGAACAGGCGGACGGCCTGCTCCGGGACCGGTCCCGGCGGGAGGAGATGGTCCGGGCCCTGAATTCCATGGCCGTCCCGGACGCGGGGGAGAAGATCTATCAGACCCTGCGGGAGATCATGGAGGCCCGGCGGACCAAATAACGCCCATTGGCATAGGATAGCCTGAATCCAACCAGAAAACGGAGGCTATCCCATGAGTTTTTATGAGATCTGCGGCGGGCGGCCCCTCCGGGGTGAGCTGCGGGTACAGGGGGCCAAAAACAGCGCCCTGCCCATTTTGGCCGCCGCCCTTCTGGCCCCGGGCCAGAGTGTGATCCGCAACTGTCCCGACCTGTCCGACGTGACCGCCGCGCTGGAGATCCTGCGCCTGCTGGGATGCGGGGCGGTGCGGGAGGGAACTGATGTTCTGATCGACGCGTCCCAGCTGACCGGCTGCGGGATCCCCGACCGGCTGATGAGGGAGATGCGCTCCTCAGTGATCTTTCTGGGGGCGCTGCTGGCCCGGCTAGGCCGGGCGGAGCTGTCCTATCCGGGGGGCTGCGAGCTGGGGCCCCGGCCCATCGACCTCCATCTGGCCGCCCTGCGGGGGTTAGGGGCGGAGATCGCAGAGGAGCAGGGGCGGCTGACCTGCACCCGTGGAAAAGGCCTGACGGGCCGGGAACTGTGTCTCTCCATCCCCAGCGTGGGGGCCACGGAGAACGCCATGCTGGCGGCCTGCGCTGCCCAGGGGATGACTACCATTGTGGGGGCTGCCCGGGAGCCGGAAATTGTAGACCTTCAGAAATTCCTGAATTCCATGGGGGCACGGGTGTCCGGCGCGGGCAGTCCGGTGATCTCCATCCAGGGGGGTGCGCCCCTCCACCCGGCGGTGCACACCGTGATGGGCGACCGCATCGCGGCCGCCACCTACTTATGCGCTGTGGGCGCGGCGGGCGGAGAACTGCGTCTGACGGGGGTGGAACCGGCAGACCTGGCGGCGGTCTGCTGCTGTCTGGAGGAGGCGGGCTGCCGCCTCCGCACCGACGGGGATGGGCTGTCCATCGCCGCCTCCGGCCGGATGTGGGGCATCCGAACCGTGCGCACCGCGCCCTATCCCGGCTTTCCCACCGATGCCCAGGCCATCCTGATGGCGGCTCTGGCCGGGGGGACGGGTACCACCATGATCGTGGAGAATATGTTCGACAGCCGGTACCGCCATGTGGATGAGCTGGCCCGCATGGGGGCGGACATTCAGCTGGCCGGCCGGGTGGCCGTGGTCACCGGAAGCCGCCTCCACGGAGCGGATGTGCGGAGCACCGACCTGCGGGGCGGGGCCGCTCTGGTGGTGGCCGCCCTGGGAGCGGAGGGAGTCAGCCGTGTGAGCGGCCTGAACCACATCCGCCGGGGCTATCAGGGACTGGACGACGGCCTGGCCGCCCTGGGGGCGGACATTCGGACCCGGCTGTAACACCCGTGGACACACCCCCGGCAGGGACCGGGGCGACAGGAGAAGACGATGGTATCAGCGCGACACAATCGAAAACGAAAGCATGGCCGGCGGCGGATGGGCCTGCTGTTCAAGCTGCTGTGCGGGGCGGCCCTGGCGGTCGCTCTGACGGTGGGGGCCACGGTGTTTTTCCAGGTGGAGACCATCGCGGTGGTGGGCAGCAGCCGGTACACGCCGGAGGAGGTCATCGCGGCCTCCGGCGTGGCGGTGGGGGATAACCTGTTTCGCATGAACAAGAACCAGGTGTCCCAGCGCATCCGGCAGCAGCTGCCCTATATCGGGGACGTGGCGGTGCAGCGCGGCCTGCCCAGCACCCTGACCTTCACAGTGAAGGAGTGGGCCGCCGCCGCCCGGGTGGAGGTCTACGCCGACCCGGAGACGGCGGAGCCCCCCGATGGGGAGCAGGAGGGGGACAAGTCCTCCGAAGAAGCTCCGGAGGCGCCGGAGGAGCAGGGGACCGCGGCCACAGCCCCCTGGCTCATCAACGCGGCGGGCAAGCTGCTGGAGGAGGCCGGGGAAGGCTCCGGGGCCATCCCGGTGACCGGGCTGACCGTCCTCTCCCCCCGGGCGGGGGAGCAGATGGCCGTGTCCCAGAGCCAGCAGGAGCGGCTGGAGACCCTGAAAAAGCTTCTGTCCGCCCTGGAGCGGGCGGGGATGCTGGAGCAGGTGGGCTCCATCGACCTGACCCACAGCACCTGGATCTCCATGGTGTACCGGGAGCGGTTCGAGGCGCGGATCCCCCTGGATAAGGACCTGGACCACTCCCTTGGCGTGCTGGCCCTGGCGGTGGAGGACACGGTCCAGACCCGGGGCGAGCAGGCCGCCGGGATCATGGACCTGACCCAGGAGGAGTATGACGCCGCCTTCACCCCGGCAAGCGGCTGAATATGTGGGAAAGTTTCCTATTTTCCAGCATTTTCTCTTGACCAGGCTGGAAAAGAGCGATACAATGAATCAAGGTATAGCCTTGATTACGGATCTGGTCTTATCTGACGGATTTTAATTTATACTTAGGAGGAACGGCCATGGCCTTCGGAATGGATATGGGACCCGAGAGTGTGGTAAACATCAAAGTGATCGGTGTTGGCGGCGGCGGAAACAACGTTGTCAACCGGATGGTGCATACGGGCACTAAGGGTGTTGATTTTATTGCGGTGAATACCGATAAGCAGGCGCTGACCATGTCGGCGGCGACCTATAAGATCCAGATCGGCGAGAAGCTGACCCAGGGGCAGGGCGCGGGCTCTGATCCGGAGGTGGGGCGCAAGTCCGCGGAGGAGAGCCGCACCCAGATCGCCAAGGCCCTGGAGGGGGCCAATATGGTGTTTATCACCGCCGGCATGGGCGGCGGCACCGGCACCGGCGCGGCCCCCATCGTGGCCGACATCGCCAAGGAGCAGGACATCCTCACCGTGGGCGTGGTCACCAAGCCCTTCCGGTTCGAGGGCAGCCGCCGCATGAAGCAGGCCGAGGGCGGCATCGCTGAGCTGCGCAATAAGGTGGACTCCCTGGTCATCATTCCCAACGAGCGGCTGAAGTTGGCCAGCGACACCAAGATCACCATGCAGAACGCCTTTGAGATCGCCGATGACGTGCTTCAGCAGGCCGTGCAGTCCATCTCCGACCTCATCAAGAACACCGGGTTCATCAACCTGGACTTTGCCGACGTGTCCGCCGTGATGAAGGACGCGGGCCGGGCCCACATGGGCGTGGGCCGTGCCGCGGGTAAGGACAAGGCGGAGGCGGCCGCCAAGATGGCCATTTCCAGCCCCCTGCTGGAGACCTCCATCAACGGGGCGCGGGGCGTGCTCATCAACGTCACCGGCTCGATGGACATCGGGCTGGAGGAGGTGGAGACCGCCGCCAACCTGGTGCAGGAGGCCGCCCACCCCGACGCCAACATCATCTTCGGCGCGGCCTTTGACGACAGCTTGGAGGACGAGCTGAGAGTCACCGTCATCGCCACCGGCTTTGACGAGAAGGATGAGCCCGCCGCCATGGGGGCCAAGCCCTTCTCCGCCGCCGGCGCCAAGGTGGAGGAGCAGCAGCGCGCCGCCTCCCCCGCTGCCCAGTACCAGACCCAGGCCCCTGCCGCCCCGGCTCCCGAGCCGGAGAAGGCCGCCGTCAGCGACGACGACTGGGACATCCTGGAGCGCATCTTCAGCCGCAAGCGCTGAGACTGCCCCAAACAGCATCAAGGATCATACAGCCCCGGAGCGAAGGTTCAGCCGCGCTCCGGGGCTATTTTTCCAGCGGAGGGAGGGAATATGGTGCTGGTCTATCTGTCCATGATCGAGGGCCCGGAGGACCGGAATAAGTTCGAGATCATATACGAACAGTATAAAAATTTGATGTACTACGTTGCGTATCGTATCCTGCGGGAGGAACGGGACGCGGAGGACGCGGTCCACAATGCCTTTGTGAGGATCGCGGAGCACATCGAAAAAATTTCTGAGCCGGTGTGTCCAAAAACGCGGGCCTTCGTGGTTCTAATAGTTGAGAGGACAGCCATCAACGAGTACAACCGCCAGCACCGCCGGAGGGGCCTGCCCCTGGAGGAAGAGGCGCTGGGGGCCTCCGGGGCCTGGGCCCCCGAGGGGCCGGAGGAGGGGGACGCGGTGGCCCGGGCCATTGCCGCCCTGCCTGACCGGGAACGGGAATTGATCCTGCTGAAGCACTGGCAGGGGTTTTCCGACCGGGAGATCGCCGGACTGATGGGGATGAAGCCGGGGGCGGTGTCACGGGCCCTCCAGAGAGCTAAGGAGAAGCTGCGGGAGCGGCTGAGAGAGGAGGGGATCGAGGTATGAAGGACGCACTGGACGAGCTGCTGGACAGGTACGCCCCGGATGCGGGGGCTATGTGGCTGGCGTCGGAGACGCCGGACATCGTGCCAGAGCATCCCTTCTCCCCAAAATTCCGGCGGCGGATGGAGCGGCTGATCCGACGGCAGAGACGCTCCCCCGCCGTCACCGCCGCCCTCCGTTGTGCCCGACGGGCGGCGGCGTATGCTCTGGTCTTCCTTACCCTGTCCTTCTCCTGCCTGATGACGGTGGACGCCTCCTTCCGGGAGCAGGTGCTCCGGGTGGTGGTGGAGGTGCTCCAGGAGTTTACCGAGTTCCGGTATACCTCCGATCTGCCAGCAAGTGGTCAGCCGGGAGAGGTGCGGTTTACCTATCTGCCGGAGGGGATGGAGGAGCAGTACAGAGAACAAGATGCGATCGAATTTTATGTGTATTATGAATCGCTGGATGGAGATTTTATGGATTTAAGCCAGATTTTGGTTGAAGATGGTACAGAAATGCTGCTTGGATTGGATACGGAGGATGCAGAACGGATTGATCTAACGGTCCATGGTCAGAAAGCATTGGGAATCATAAAAGGACTGGATTGTACGATTCACTGGACGGAAGGACAGCTTGTATATATCTTGTCTGGCACAGTTCCTATGGAGGAATTGGAGAAAATCGCGGAAGGAATCAAATAAATTCAAAATAGTCCAAAGCCTTGCGGCGCAAGGCTTTGGACTATTTTATCATTGAATAAAAAATTTTTAAAATCGGTGTCCAAAATCAGGCTCCTCGTTTGTTATAGATAGTAGAAACAAAGAAAGGAAGTGGTTCCCATGTTCCACAAAAAAGCGCTTTTCCCGATTTTGTGTGTTGCATCTGGTAAGCTAAAAGTAGACACTCACAAAGCGGGTGAGTGTCTACTTTTTTCATATCTGTTAAAATAGGAATAGAGG
>CABIYX010000009.1 GCA_902363045.1 Clostridiales bacterium | reverse complement strand
GCTATAGAAGCCCAGTTCAGTACAGGACCGAACTGGGCTTCTGTTAGCTGCGCTTTTTTGTGTCTACTTTTACTTGACAGATGCAGGTATCTGCCGGCGCGGATCGTTTTTATGTTCTTAGAGGGTGAAAGTTTCCACATCCGGGGCGGCGGCGGAGAAAAAACGGAGCATCCCGAAGCTGCATGGACTTTCAATATCAGCCATGCTTACTCAGGAGTCAGAGGGGAAACGAAGCTTCCCACAAGGCTCTCTTGCTTTCGTATTTCTTTCAAAACGCCCAAAAACATCCAGGGGCCGCATGGACTCCTGATTCAGACGAACCTCACCTGGGAGTCAGAAGCGAAACGAAGTTTCGCACAAGGTTCTTTTGCTTCCTTTTCTTTCAAGAAAAGGAAGAGAGCTTGTCCAGCCCCAGCTTCAGGCGGCGGACGGTCTCCTCGCGGCCCAGGATGTGGCAGATCTCTACGGCTCCGCCGGGGGTGACCGACTTGCCGGCGGCGGCGATGCGCACCGGCCACATGAGCAGGGCGTTTTTCACCCCCAGGCCCTCGGCCAGCCCCACCAGGCTGTCGTGGATCATGGCCTCGCTCCAGCTGGGCAGGTTGGCCAGCATCCCAATGGCGGCGGAGAGCATCTCCCGGGAGGAGTCCAGGGTGGACTTGGATTTCTTGTTGGCGAACAGGTTCACATCATAGTCGGGCAGGGCGTCGAAGAAGTCCACCTTCTCCGGGATGTCGGTGAGCTTCTCGCACCGGGCCTGGAGCAGGCCGGCGATCTTGGCCGCGTCCAGCTTGGGATCCTTCACCGCCTGGCGGATATAGGGCTCAGCCACCTTTGCAAACTCCTCCGGAGCCATGGCCCGCAGGTACAGGGCGTTGAAGTGGGTGAGCTTCTCAATGTCAAAGATAGCGGGGGACTTGGACACGCCGGTGAGCTCGAAGGCGTCCACCAGCTGGTCCAGGGTGAAGATCTCCTGCTCCGCCAGGTCGCCCTTGGGGGACCAGCCCAGCAGGGCCACATAGTTCAGAATGGCATCCGTGAGGAAGCCCTGGGCCTTCAGATCCTCATAGGAGGGGTCGCCGTGGCGCTTGGACATCTTGTGCTGGGCGTCCCGCATGACGGGGGAGCAGTGGACGTAGGTGGGCACCTTCCAGCCGAAGGCCTGGTAGAGCAGGTCGTACTTGGGGGCGGAGGACAGGTACTCACTGCCCCGGACCACATGGGTGATGCCCATGAGGTGGTCATCGATCACGTTGGCAAAATTATAGGTGGGCAGACCGTCCCGCTTGATGAGCACCTGGTCGTCCAGAGTCTTGTTCTCCACCGTGATGTCGCCGAAGATGGCGTCGTGGAAGGTGGTGGAGCCCTCAGCAGGGATCTTTTGGCGGATGACATAGGGCTCACCGGCGTCCACCCGGGCCTGGGCCTCAGCGGGGCTCAGAGCGCGGCAGGGGTCCTCCGCCCGGTCAAATTCACCGGAGTCCTCCTCCGACTCCGCCTTTTCGCAGAAGCAGTAGTAGGCGTGGCCCTTCTCCACCAGGAGCCGGGCGTACTTCCCATAGGTGTCCCGCCGCTCCGTCTGGATATAGGGGGCCACTGGGCCGCCCACGTCGGGGCCCTCATCGTGGTCCAGATGGCACTCGGCCAGGGTGCGGTAAATCACTTCTGTGGCGCCCTCCACCTGGCGGGTCTGGTCGGTATCCTCAATGCGCAGGATAAACGTGCCCTGGTTGTGCCGGGCAATGAGCCAGGTGTACAGGGCGGTGCGCAGGTTGCCCACGTGCATATAGCCGGTGGGAGAGGGGGCGAAGCGGGTGCGGACCTTCCCCTTGGGGATCTTGGCCTCCATCTCCTCAAAATACGTCATGTCCAGTGCCATACTGTTTCCCTCCATCCCGGCGCCGTGCGCCGGTTTCTCTTGCTATGATGCACTATTATAGTGGATTTCCCCCGGTTTGACAAGGGGTGGGAGTCCGTTCATGGCGGCTCCCTGAACGGATCTGGAGCGTCAAACAGGGCGCGCTGCAAAATGGGCGGCTCAAATCAGCACCAAGGAAGGCGGAAGAGGATGGCGGTCGTGACGATCATATCCAAATGGGGACCGGCAACGATTTTCCTGATGTGGATCTGTTGATTTTTCATTATTTTTTTGAACTGTATTGACTTTTTTTGCTTGTTATGTCAGTCTAAGCATAGATCAACGGTTCTGAGGTATCGGTTGCTGGATCCATATCAATTTGAAGGAGGTCCAACATGGCATGAAAAAGTTTCTTTCGTCCCTGATCGCAGTTCTGACGACGCTTTCCCTGGCTGTCCCAGCCCTTGCCGCTGAAATGGCCCCTATCTGCGAGATCGATTCTTCTTCCGTCAAACCCCTTGAACTCACTCTTGTTGACCGACAGATCACTCCCCGCGGCCGTGTAGATGTCTACTCATTCTATATTCCTGACAGTGGTGATTACTATGAAGTTCCTGATTTCCGTGGTGAGTACACCGATGGATCTCACATTACGATCAAGGGAACGTGGAAGCCTACATACGCAAGACTGAATGTGATGCTCAAGGATATGAACGCCGGAACATCGGTTTACAGTTATATTGACTGCAATGAGCCAACCACCTTTACCCTGTGGAACCATTCTGAATGGGGTTGTTTCCTCAAAGCGGAGGAAAAGAATATTTCCGGAACGATCAGCGTTGAAGTATCTTAAATTTGAACCTGGAAGCCAGCTCTTTTTCAAAGGGCTGGCTTCATTTTGCGTTTATGGCTCCTGGAAAACGCCGCATCCCGCCCGGAAACGGCAGATCCGCGGCAAAGCGCGGGGGAAAGAGGGGAAAAGAGGGGGGGCCGGCAGAAAGTCCAAAATTCCAGGAAAATTTTTACGAAAAAAAAGAGCCGGGAAAGGTTTGACAATTGGTTATGAATATGTTACAATTCGGTTACAACATGAAAATCGCATTAAAATCTCAAGGAGGAATTCCATGGCATCCGAAAAGCTCCCTCTTTCCTATAAAGGGCACCCCCTTCGCCGGAAGGACAACCTGATCTACTACGGCACGATGGCCGAGAAATATATCATCATGCTCCAGGTGCTGGCCACCCAGAAGGTGAACGATCTGGAGGTAGCCACCAAGGTGAGCGTGCAGCTTCAGCTCACCGACCCGGACCTGAAGAGCCGGGACCGCGTGGTCAAGAAAAGCGAGAAGGATAACCTCTACGCCGCAATGGACGTGGCTGCGGTCTGGCTGGACCGGGCGCTGAGCGGTAAGTAAGCCCCCTCATCCCTGTACAAACGATACTGTGTAAAGAGAGAATGGAGGAACCCCCACCATGCACCTGTCCAGAGCCCTGACCGCGAAGCTGGCCGCCTGTATCCTGGCGGTCACCGCTGTGATCACCCCTTCCTTTGCAGCCTCTGTGGGCACCGTTGTGAGCGACTCCGGCCTGAATGTCCGGGCGGAGGCCAGCGCCGAGTCCCAGGTCCTCACCACCCTGTCCAGCGGGACCCAGGTGGATGTGCTGAGCACCACCGGAGACGGCAAGTGGCATAAAATTTCCTACAACGGGACCACCGGCTTTGTGACCGGCGACTACCTGAAGGTCACGGAGGAAAAGATCTACGGCCAGGTCGTGGCCGGTCCCCTGAACGTCCGCTCCGGCCCCAGCGCCGGCGCGGAGAAGGTGGATTCCCTGTCGGTGGGGACCATCGTGGAGATCGAGGAGCTGATCGGCGGAGCCGGAGGCTGGTATCAGATCGACGGCGGCTATGTCAGCAGCGACTATGTGGCGCAGGTGGACGCGGCGGCAGCCTCTGCCGCCGGAAAGGGCAGCGAGATCGCCCAGTTCGCCCAGCAGTATGTGGGCTACCCCTATGTCTACGGCGGTTCCAGCCCCAGCGGCTTTGACTGCTCCGGCTTTGTGACCTATGTGTGCAAGCACTTCGGCTACTCCGTCAACCGCACTGCCTCCGCGCAGATGGACAACGGCACCGCCGTCTCCAAGAGCCAGCTTCAGCCCGGCGACCTGGTGTTCTTTAACAACGGCAACAGCAGCAAGCGGGCCACCCATGTGGGCATCTACATCGGCGGGAACCAGTTTGTCCACGCCTCCACCCCCACCGTGGGCGTCATCGTCAGCGACATGGACTCCGCCTATTACGGCACCGGGTTCGTGGGCGCGCGCCGCCTGGCCTGAGGTCTGAACATAAAACGAACGTAAAACAGCGGCAGAGCGTGAAGGGCCCGGCCGCATAAGGGTATCATTTAAAACCGTCCAGGTTCAGTAAGTTGGGACACATGCTACACACCGTGTGGCATGTGTCCTGCTTTTAATTATACTTCAATTACATATCCTTGTTGAAATTAGAATACACTTGCGTTATCATTTTCTTTAGTCAATCACGATTTCCAAGAAAGGGCAAATAAGTATGGCTGATGTTGTTGATATTCCGGAATTCAGAGCATTTTATTATACAGATGATACGCCCCGCCAGTTTTATACCCTCCGGCGATACGAGGATGAGAGCGGGTCTGGGAAAATGCACTGTTATAATATTGCGCCAGGTATTCAACTGTCTTTTAATGATCTAAATCTAAGTTCTTGCTATCAGCCACTAAATGTCCAAAAAGATTTTTTAGAAATAAATTATTGCCTTGAGGGCGGACACGAAGTTGAAATGGTCGGAGGCGGAATTACCTTCTTGGGTGAAAAGGATTTAAGTATATCTGGCCTATACCATGATAAACGGGTTATTGTCAATTCAAGAATCCCTTTCAATAAATATAAAGGTATAACCATTCTCTTGGAGCTAGAAACAGCCCAGACGACTCTCGACAATGAATTCTCTAAGTGGCATATAGACTTGCAAAAAATCCGCACAACTCTATGTCCGGAAGGACGTGTTCTTTTAATAAAATCCAAACAAAAAATCGACCATATTTTTGCAGAGATCTTGAGCGTTGAGAACCAGATAAGATTGCCGTATTACTGGCTGAAAATCCTGGAAATCTTACTTTTATTAAGCCAACTGGATAACAGTTATGTGGAGCCGCCCCAACAGTTTACGGAGAAAGTATCCCGGCGGACTCAACAGGTCTATCAGTATATTATTGAAAATCCTTTTACACAAAAAAATATTTCTGAGATAGCAGAGATTTATGGGGTTTCGGAATCAAGTATGAAACGCTGCTTTAAGTCAATTTCCGGTGCTTCTCTAGGCACGTTTATGAAAAGGAAACGGATGGAGGCTGCTGCGGAATTACTTAGGTCAGAGCCGACATTGAGTGTGGGTGAAATTGCCAGTCTTGCAGGGTATGAAAATCAAGGAAAGTTTTCTGGGGCATTCAAATCAGTATACGAAATGACTCCTATCGCATATCGTTTGAAATACTCGTGACCTAAATGGATTAAGACTTGACCTAAACAGTTATAGACGAATATATGATCTTGTGCTATCATAATTGACGTTAATTAGAGAATGGTGAAAAGAGCCGCGTTCAGCGGTTCTTTTTAAGGGTGTTAGTTAGCGATGTCTAACCTCGAGCGAATGGGGGGCAAATCAGTTGTTCAGTATGGGGATCAGTGCGCGAATTGTAAAACGTATTATAACCTTGCTAATTGTGACTTTGGGAGTCGTTACTCTCAGTTTTTGCTTGCAGATATTTACCGGTACAGATCCGGCAGAAATGCTTGTAAGAAAGACTACATTGTTCGCAACAGAAGAGCAAATCCAAGCAATGAGAGTTGAACTTGGCCTGGATGGTACACTCTCTGAGCAATATGCAGATTATATAAAAGGACTACTTACCGGGGACTTGGGTATTTCAATTACCAATCGAAAGCCTGTCATTGATAATATTAGAAATGCCCTTCCTGTTACATGTATGTTAGTTATTATGTCTATGCTCTGGGTTGCTATTTTAACCGTTTTAATATCAGCGTTTTCTGTCATATGGAAAGACAAAGCATTTGACCATGCAACAAGAGTTATCTGCATAATTGGTATATGTGTTCCGAGTTTTTGGCTGGCACTCATTCTGCTAATTGCTTTTGCAGTTGAGATTCCGATATTTAGTGTGATTTCAGACGGGAGTATTAAATCCCTTATATTGCCATCTATTTCTATTGCCATTCCAATTGCTTGTATTTCTATCAGAGTTTTGCGCGCTGCTGTAATAAACGAATTAAAAAGTGACTATGTTACTTACGCTAAAGCGAGGGGGTTTTCCACATCTAAAATTGTATACGGCGAGGTCCTGAGGAACGCATTTCCATCGGCCATAACACTTTTCGCACAATATTGCGCATCAGTTTTTGGAACCTCTGCACTGATAGAAACTGTCTTTTCCATTCAGGGTCTTGGATACTATTTAACTGAAGCGTGCGAAAGTATGGATGTATATGGAATATCGGGTGTGGTACTTATTTGCGCAATCCTATTTGTTCTTTTTAATACTGCAGCAGACATCTTCTCGGGCATTATTTGCCCTGCGTATAGGAGGAAACGTGTATGAGGAAACATCCACAAATTGTCATTGGTGTTTTGCTTATTGCGTTATTTATTTGTATTGCGATAACTGCACCCCTCCTTGCCCCAAATGACCCAAATGCAACAAACCTTGCACTAAAAAATGCCCCGCCATCAGCCGAGTATCCTCTTGGATGCGATCAAATGGGGCGGTGTGAACTTTCGCGCTTAATTTACGGAGCGCGATATTCACTAAGCCTTACGGTGCCTGTGCTGATAGTACTAGCAGCGATTGCATTGTTTATTGGATGCTACACTTCTTATAAAGGTGGCCTAATAGATGAGGTCATCCGATTGTTGTGCGATATATTTATGGCATTTCCGCTTTTAGTAATAGCAATGTCATTAGTGTCAGTTATTAACAATTCTGTTGCGAGCATTATCACTGCAATTGGTATTTCTATGTCTGCGTGGTTCTTACGCATGGCGCGTTCTTATGCAAAGACCGAGTGTGGAAAGGGGTATGTAGAATCCGCAAGAGTATCTGGTGCATCTGCAATGCGGATCGTACTTCACCACATTATCCCGAATGTATTGCCACAGTTTGTTGTCTATTTTACCACGGGAATAGCATCAGCAATTCTATCGGTATCAAGTTTTGCATTTTTGGGTGTGGGCCTTATTGCTGGTACTCCGGAGTGGGGAGCCATGCTTAATGACGCTCGAAACAGCATTTATACAAATCCCGCCCTAATTGTTTATCCCGGCATATGCCTCATTATCTGTTGTGCGGGCTTTAATTTATTAGGTGAAGGTATTCGGGATTTTATTGGCAAGGAGGACCAGATCAGTGTTTCTTGACGTCAGAGATCTCACTATTACTCTCAAAACGGGTGAAGAAATTGCAAAGGATATTTCTTTTTCAATAGATGGAGGAGAAATGTTGTCCATTGTGGGCAGCTCTGGGGCAGGAAAAACGACGGTATGCAAGGCCGTTATGGGCTTACTTAGTTCTAATTATTCCATTTCAGGTGAGGTGCTTTATAGGGGGGAAAACTTGCTGCACTGTTCAAAGAAACGATTGCAGGCAATCTACGGTAAAGAAATATGCTATATTATGCAAAACCCCATGACAGCATTTAATCCATCGCTGCGTATTGGAAGGCAATTAGAAAAAACATGTTACTTACATAACCCCCAAATATCGCGGCAGGAATTACAACTATTAGTGAGCAACACACTACAACAGTTGGGCCTTGATGATTTGAAACGGATACTGAAGAG
This sequence comes from Clostridiales bacterium, assembly GCA_902363045.1. Taxonomy (GTDB): domain Bacteria; phylum Bacillota; class Clostridia; order Oscillospirales; family Oscillospiraceae; genus Lawsonibacter. The sequence goes on along the minus strand of CABIYX010000009.1, from coordinate 81,470 downwards.
TTACCCTGATGCCCTTTCAGGTGGGATGTTGCAGCGGATTATGATTGCAGCAGCACTAATCAATCAGCCTACTATATTGGTTGCTGATGAAGCGACTACAGCAATAGATGCCTGTAACCGAATTGAATTGATGCAATTACTTAGGCAGTTATGCAGTGGCGGCATGGCGATCTTATTTGTTACACATGATTTAAGAGCGGCGTCAATGGCGGATCGAATTTTAATAATGAATGATGGCCAGTTGGTCGAGGCAGGGACAACAGAGCAGATATTCAATGAACCTAAAGAAGAATATACAAAATATCTGCTTAGTGCTTGTACGTTGGAAAGGCGGTGATTATCTATGATTGAGGCGAAAGATGTAAGTTGCACTTTTGCCCGCAATCCGTTTTCCAAAGAGGGATTCATGGCGGTTTCCCCAGTTTCAATCCAATTCATTGATGGTGAACGGTATGCCATCGTTGGTGAGTCAGGGTCAGGTAAGACAACACTCGCCAGAATGATTGCGGGCCTCCAGCGTCCTACGACGGGGAATATCTATGTCGATGGGATGCCTGTTTACGGTAAACACAAGGTTCATACAAATTACTTCAAGGAAGTCCAAATTATTCAACAGGACTCTTCATCTGCATTAGATCCTAAAATGTCCGTGGGTAGATCAATCGAAGAACCTCTTTTGTGTTTTTTTCATTTAGACAAAGGAGAACGCAAAAAAAGGTGTCATGATCTGATGGATTTATGTAATTTGCCTGTTGAATACTACTCGCGTCTTCCCGCAGAATTATCTGGGGGCGAGCAAAAACGAGTCGCTATTGCAAGGGCCTTGGCAGCAGAACCTAAGTGTCTAATTTTTGATGAGGCAACAAATGGCTTTGACCTTCCTTTACGCAAGAAGATCATTGAAGAAATTGTTGACTTGCAGAGGAAACTCGCATTTACCCTTATATTTATTACACATGATATGGAGTTAGCCGTCGTTATTGCTGACGTAATTTTGGTTATGAGAAATTCCACCTTGATTGAACAGGTTGAATTTTCTGGAGATATATCAGTATTTACAAGCGAATACAGCAAGACGCTTTTATATGCGAGTGGAATTACTGATACATAATCATTGTTGGAATTGATCATAGCAGAAATAAAATGAAAGGATAGTTTGCGATGAAATTCAAAAGACTTGCAACGATTCTTATGGCTGCGGCCATGATGGTTTCGTTGGTTGCCTGTACAGGCGACAATGGCGAAAACTCAGAAACGCCTGTTACTTCGGGCAATGATGTTGTGGAGGAAACGGAAACCAACCACATCACTTTGGCCGAAAGTTGGGGATTTGAAAATTTCTATACAATTATGACGCCCGATGTATCGGCAAGCAACTTCGGTATCACATATTATCTTAGCAATTTCTACGATGTGCTTGTAGAATATCAAGATGGAGAATACGTTGGTGGTCTGGCCGAGGATTGGACAATTAGCGAAGATGGAACGGTCTACACATTCAATCTACGGCATGATGTGAAATTTTCTGATGGTAGCGATCTGACTGCGGAAGATGTTGCCAAATCGCTTTTGGCCGTTCCCATCAATTTGGGGCAATACAATGGAACCTATGGCCGCCTGTCTACAATTATTGAAGATGCAGTGGTCGTTGATGACTATACTGTTGAAATGCATCTGACGCAACCTTATTATAATGCGCTGCGGGAGCTGTGTTTGGCGAATCCATTCGGAATCGTATCGAGTGAACAACTTAATGATGATTTAACGAAAAAGGATACTTTTGAAACTGCAACCTATGGTACAGGTCCCTATATGTATGCTGGAGATAATGACGGGCAGACCTGGAATTTCGAGAGCAATCCCTACTATTGGGGTGAAAGACCTGATGTTGAGAGTTTTTCTATCAAGAGCATTCCTGACAATGATGCTAAAATTCTCGCATTGAAAAACGGGGAGATTGATTTTGTCGCAGGAATCACGAACGTCTCCAACGAAAGTTTTGTGGAAATGCAAAACACTGAGGGATTTGGCGCCAAGGTTGACGACAAATCTTTCCGCACCGGATATATTGGTTACAATTTAAGTAGCTCTATGTTCGGTGATGAAGTTGTTCGCCAAGCCATTACATTGGCCTTAGACAAAGATGCAATTTCTGAGAGCATTTATGGCGGCCTGTATGAAAAAGCAGATACATTCTTCCCGAAGACCCTACCCTATTGTGATGTAGAGCAAACCGTATACTCTTATGATATAGACAGGGCAAACCAATTGCTTGATGAAGCAGGATACATTGATACGGATGGCGATGGCATCCGTGAAAAGGACGGTGAGAAACTATCCTCTCCGTTCCAGTACCAAGCAGGCTCCGCTTCTGATGATAACTTGGTTGTTTATATCTGCGACCAGTTAGGGAAAATCGGAATCGAACTTACACCGCAGTCTGCACAAATGATGGACTGGTATGCAATGATTACAACTGGAGAGTACGGCCTTACCTTATTTAAAACACAAGGCGGTTTCTATGATCCGGGCAATACGATCGGTAATATCGATCCCAGCATGGCCATGGACCCAATTATCTCCCAGGTCGCTGCATACTTGCCGGGCGGTGCCGATCTGATTACAGAATTGGAATCTACTACTGACGAGGAACGAATCCAAGAGATTTATGGAATTATTTTGACTACGATGGCGGATCAGTGCCTTACTACACCTCTGGTGTATCCTCACCAACTTGCAGTATATAGTGATAAGATTGCAAACTACGATTTTCCGCCTGATGCAAACTTTACTGCTGTACAAAATATCACATTAAAGTGAGCATTTTCCCATTCTGCAAACGGCGTGCTATGCAAAACATAGCACGCCGTTTGTAGAAAGAGAAACGACATATTGCAAATAGATTACAGAGAAGTTATGTTAAACCATATATTTGCTCTGCCGGTTGAAAGGAGTCCAGATATTGGTGAGCAATCAATCAAAAGGAATTAAGCGGATTCTCAGTTTTGCCGGCAGATACAGGGGCCTCTTGACTTTTGCCCGTTGCCTTTCCGGCATCAGTGCGTTGTTTATTATAGGCCCTTTTATCTGTGTATATTTTGCGGCAAGAGAACTTATCGCTGTATTTTTAGGCGATCAATTGAATGGCCAAGCATTATTGAATTGGGGCCTTTTTGCATTAGGATTAGAACTCGTGGGAGTAGTACTCTACTTTTTGGCTTTGCTATCTTCTCATATCGTTGCGTTCCATATTCAAAAAAACCTGCAGATGGCAGCATTAAGGCACCTTGCTCATATGCCAATTGGCTATTTTAATGCCAATCCAAGCGGAAAATTGCGTAAAATAATTGATGAAAACAGTTTTCAAACGGAGACCTTTATTGCACATCAGTTGCCAGATTTAACAGGCGCCCAAGTAACCCTGATTGCTGGTGTTTGCTTTATGATCATTTTTGACTGGCGTATTGGAGTTCCACTTATTATCTTATATGGAATGGCCTTTTATCTGCAAAGCTCTCTCATGGGAAAGAATAGTGCTGAGTTTATGAGAATTTATCAAGACGCTCAAGAAACAATGAACCATGAGGCTGTTGAATATATTAGAGGAATCGCCGTTGTCAAGGTGTTCGGACAAACTGTAAAGTCGTTCGCCAAATTTCATAATGCGATAGAGACCTATAAAAAGTACGCACTTGCTTATACTATGTCTTGCAAGAAAGGCATGGTTGCATTTAATGCTATCGTAAACTCATCCTTTTTAGTGCTGGTTCCGATTGGCTTTCTAGTTGGATTTACGACCCCGACACTCAGAGATTTTATTCAAAGTTTTCTGTTTTACGTGATTTTCTCTCCGGCATGCGCAGTGATGCTTAATAAAATTATGTATATGACTAGTTATAAAATGCAGGCAGAGGAGTCTATGCGTAGAATCGATATGATTTTAACTTCTAAACAGCAACCAGAACCAGCGATCCCCCAATATCCTGATACATATGAGGTCGCTTTTGAAGATGTGACATTTGCATATGATAATACCGATCACCCCGCAGTTTCACATCTCACTTTTATGGCAAAAGCAGGAGCAATAACGGCCCTTGTGGGACACTCCGGGTCAGGTAAAAGCACAGCGGCCAGTCTGATCCCTCGGTTCTATGACGTGCAGGATGGCGCAGTAAAAATTGGCGGCGTTGACATCAGGGAAATCCCACAGGGTGATTTAATGAAAATGGTGGCATTTGTGTTCCAAGACCCCAAGTTGTTTAAGGATAGCCTATTAGAAAACATAAGAGCCGGAAGACCATCGGCAACCCGTGAGGAAGTTCTAAAGGCAGCTCATCTGGCGCAGTGCGACGACATACTGAAAAAGCTTCCAAACGGAATAGATACAATTATTGGAAGTCAAGGTATATACCTGTCCGGGGGCGAAACACAGCGCATTTCTATTGCCCGCGCTATTTTAAAAGATGCTCCTATTGTAGTTTTAGATGAGGCGACAGCATATGCTGACCCCGAAAATGAGCATCAAATCCAGAAGGCCTTTGATGGACTTATAAAGAATAAAACGGTTATTATGGTTGCACATCGGCTTTCGACTGTCCAGGATGCAGACCAAATATTGGTGATGAAAAACGGTGCGATAGCGGAAAGCGGAACACATTCTGATTTGATAAAGCATCAGGGCGAGTATGCTAAAATGTGGGACAATTATAACAAAACGGTGCAGTGGCATATAGAAAGTTGAGGTGCTGTCTATGCTAAAACGTGCGTTTGCATTAAGCGATCAAGGCGCAAAAGATTTAGCGAAAGGAATTATAGCAACTGCCTGCGCCAATTTGATACAGATCATTCCAGCAAGTTTGTTGTTGATGGTAGTAATGATGCTTTTAGAAAAAGCGGCGGGGACTCAAGTTAATGTAGGTCGGAATATTCCGTTCTTTGTCGGAATTACCCTGGTGCTTTTTGGCATGATCGCGATTGCCCAATTAGTACAATACAATTTGACATACACTGCTGCATATAAGGAAAGTGCAAACCGAAGAATTGTGCTGGCTGAAAAACTCAGAAAACTTCCACTGTCATTCTTTGAAAAGAAAAATTTAGCCGATCTGACAACTACTATTATGGGGGATTGTACAGCATTAGAAAGGACATTTTCTAATGCGATTCCACAGTTGTTAGGCACAATTCTTATGTTTGTTATTATGTCCGTGGGGCTGGCAGTTTTAGACTGGAGGATGGCTCTTTGTATTATTGTCCCGGTACCAGTTGCCTCAATTGTTGTTGTTCTTGCTCGTAAGGCACAGAGTAAGGCGGAACTTGAAAATCTGGAGGCAAAAAGGTGCGCCTATGACGCAGTACAAGAATATATTGATACTATAAAAGAATTAAAAGCATACTCAAAAACGGATGTATACTTGGATGAACTTGATAAAAAGTTAGAGAATGTTATTCGTTGTTCCTTCCGAAATGAGTTAGCCCCCGGAGCATCTACAACAGCTGCTCAGTTCATCCTGCGCTTTGGTTTAGTTGCTGTTTTGCTTATAGGGGGAAACTTGGTGATTGAAGGTATGCTTTCTATTCCCATGCTCATACTGTTCCTTCTTTTCGCTGGTCGAATCTATGATCCATTCACCAACTGTTTCATGCTATTAGCGGAGGTTTTTGCCGCACTTGTAAGCATTGGCCGGATGAAACAGATAGACAATACACAGGAACAAACCGGCTCAGACTGTTGCAATAACATTGGCTGCGATATTGAGTTCAAGGATGTTTACTTTTCTTATAACGAGGAACCAGTTCTGACAGGAGTATCTTTTGTAGCAAAGCAAGGCGAAATAACTGCTTTAGTCGGGCCATCTGGCAGTGGAAAATCAACAGTTTCAAAATTAGCAGCGCGTTTTTGGGACGCCGATTCCGGACTCATAACACTTGGAGGCATAGATGTCAAAACTGTTGAACCAGAAGTATTGTTAAAAAACTATGCAATCGTATTCCAGAATGTCACCCTTTTTGACGAATCGGTAATGGAAAATATACGGCTTGGCCGTAGCGGAGCTTCTGACGAAGATGTTAGAGCCGCAGCAAAGGCCGCCCAATGTGATGAGTTTATTGATCGTTTACCGCAAGGCTATGACACGAATATCGGGGAAAACGGAAGTAAATTATCCGGTGGCGAGCGCCAGCGCATTTCTATTGCCCGTGCCTTGCTAAAAAATGCTCCTGTTATTCTTCTCGATGAAGCAACTGCATCTATGGATGCAGAAAGTGAAACAATGGTACAAACTGCCTTGTCAGCGTTATTAAAAGGTAGGACAGTGATAGTTATTGCGCATCGAATGAGGACCATAGCAAATGCAGACAAGATAGTTGTTTTGGACAAAGGAAAAGTGACTGAAGTGGGGACTCCCAGCGAGTTGGCTAAAAAAGGCGGGTTGTATGCGCATTTGGTTGCACTCCAGCAGAAACAGCAAATGTCTTCCTTACCGACATGAACGTCCTAAGAGGGAAATATGAAAAGAAAACAGCAAGCCACCACATCGGGTGAAGATTATTTAGAGGCAATTTTAGTGCTCCAAATGCAGAAAGGAACAGTGCGCTCTGTTGATGTCGCCCGGCATATGGAGGTGTCAAAGCCCAGCGTGAGCCATGCGGTGGCGACCCTGCGGGATGGAGGTTTTCTGACGATGGACAGCGACTATTTCCTGCACCTGACCGACATTGGCCGGGAAGTGGCGGAACAGATTTACGAAAAGCACCGTTTCTTTACCGAGCGTCTGATTGCCGCCGGCGTGGATCCGAAAACCGCAGAGGCAGATGCCTGCCGGATTGAGCACGTCATCAGCGACGAGAGTTTCCAAAAATTAAAGAAACAACTCATGTAACCTGTGGAGATCGAACTCATTACACCAAGAGTGTCTTCGAAATTGAGGATGACCAATATGCAAAACGATCCGCGCTCCCGAATTCTCCTATTGCTACAACTTCTCCTGAAGCAGACAGATGAGCACCACTACGCAACTGGCGCGGATATTCTCCGTTTTTGGGAGACTCATGGCATCCAGACCACCCGGAAAAATGTGTACAGCGATATCCAACTGCTCATGGACTTCGGCCTGGACGTCATCTGCATCAAAAGCACGCAAAACCGCTACTTCGTCGGTTCCCGGCTGCTTGAGCTGCCGGAACTGAAACTGCTGGTGGACGCTGTGGAGTCCTCCCACCTCATCACAGAGAAGAAAAGCACCGCCCTCATTGAGAAGTTAGGCCATCTTACCAGCAGACACAACGCCGCGCTCCTGAACCGCCCCGTCTACATGGACGGCACGGCCAAGCCGGACAACGAGGCCGTGTACTACGCCATCGACGCGATCCAGACGGCGATTCACAAACAACGGGCCATCTCCTTCCAGTATTTCGAGTACACGCCGAAAAAGGAAAAGGTCCTGAAACACAAGGGCTACCGCTATGGATTCAGCCCCTATGTCCTCATCTGGAGCCGGGATTTCTATTACGCCGTGGGCTGGTCGGAAAAGCACGGCAAACTGGCCCAGTTCCGGGTGGACCGCATGACGGCCATCCAGGATTCAGATGCCCCTTACATAGCGGATCCGTCCTTTGACCCAGCGTCCTACATCCGGGAAATCTTTGGCATGTATCACGACATGCCCCAGCGGGTGACGCTGCTGTGTGAGAACCGCACCATGCGAAACATCATAGATCACTTCGGGGAGGATGTGGACACGGAGGTGGTGGACGCCAACCACTTCCGGGCCACCGTGGATGTGGCGCCCACGCCGCCGTTCTTCTCATGGGTATTCACCTTCGGCGGCGCTATCCGCATCGAGGGGCCTGGGGAGGCGCTGGCGAAGATGCGGGATATGGCCTCGTGGCTGCATACATAAAAGCAAGAGGGATCCGCCCAGGAAACGCTGGGCAGATCCCTCTCACCTTTACGGGGCAGGAGGACCGCTGCGGGGTGTATCCCCGCAGCGGTCCTCCTGATTTTAGTCCGAAAAGTATACCGGCCTGCCAATGGATGTAAAGCCCTCGATGCCGGTGATCACCACATTGTTGTATCCGCTGGCGCAGTGGATGATGAGCAGATTGCCGCTCTCATCCCTGCCGCCTACGATGCCCACATGGGAGTCCTCTGGGTAAAATACCAGATCGCCGGGCAGCGCCTCGTCCCAAGAGATGGTGGTGCAGTAGGTGTGCTGCGCGGAGGCCCCTCCCCCGTGACCGATGATATACTCGCCGCCTGTGGCATTATAGAATACCCAATCAACGTACCCTGAGCAATCCATCCCGTAGGGCCGGTAGGTGCCGGAACTGGAGCTGCCGGGGGCAGTGACCTGCATGGTGGTACCCCAGCGGGAGTCCCAGCCGAGGACCAGGCTCTTGCCGCCCCAGAAGTAGTTGACCTTACCCACCAGTTGGCAGGCGGTTTCTATGATCTCCCGGCGCTCGGCGCTCAGGCCCGCCGGCAGCGAGGCAAGCAGTTTTTTGGCGTCGGCCTCCGTCACGGCCAGATTCCCAATGGCCCCGCCCAGCAGGTCGAGGTTCTCTAACAGGTCATCCAGCATGTCGTTCTGTTCGTCGGTAAAGGCGTAGTGTTCCCGCATCTCGTCCACGGTCTTTCCCGTGACGGAGATGGTCAGGATGGTTTCCGTCCAGCTGTCGTCCTCGCCGTCGTCCGGGTCGCTGTCCGGGTGGTCTATGGTTTCCGCCTCGGAGGAGAGGGATACCATATCCCAGAACACCTCCCGCAGACGCTCCACCCGGCCGGCGTCCAGGGTGACCACATCCACGCCGTCATTGGTCCCTGCGGTTTTCACCGCAAACACCGCCACGACCTCCCGCCAGTCCGGCGGGGCGCCGTCTATGATAATCTGGTCGTAGTCCCCGGCCTGCAGTTCCTCCAGCTTACCAGCGTATTCCTCATTGATCTGGGCGATGGCCGTACTGAGCGCCACAGAGGTACTGTCAGCAGGCTCGTTGGCGAACAGGATACCAAAGGGGGAGGCGATTAACAGGCCGACGACACAAATCAGGACCAACAGGGCAAGGACGACAGATCCTCCCGCAGCCGCAGCGGCGATCAGGCTCTTGGCGGCGGCATAGATGGCCCGCAGGGCGTTTCCAGCCTTGGCAGCGGCCTTTTTCGCCGCACTCCCCGCCTGTTTTGCCGCCTGCCGGAACCGGGCCGTTTGCTGTGCCACATGGGCTGCTTTGGCGCTCTGGGCGGCACGGGTGGCCCCACGCCCCGTCTGGGCCGCAGCCCTCCCAGCATGGTCCGCTGTTTTTACCACCCGCCTGGAGGAGCCGGCAACCGGCTTTGCGTGGCGCACGGCCCTGCCACGGCCTGCCTCCTTTATGGCAGGTGTTTTGCGTTTCCCTTTTGGCAGGGGGCCGGCATCTTGGGCAGGCTCCACCTTTGGCCGCATGGGCGATACAGTCCCGTCCCGCCTGCCCCCATTCCCATGTGCAGTTCTGCCGGAAGACCGGCGATCTCCTACAGGTTGCATAGGCTCTTGCCCGCTGCCTGCTGGCTGACGCATCCGCTCGACTCTGTCCTGCGCGGACTTCTGCGCTGCCTGCCGCCCGCGCTCCCGGATGAAGGGTTGCTGGCCCTGGGTGCGCTCTGGTGACAGGCCGGAAACCTGCGTTTCCGTTTGAGCGCGCAGGTATGCGTCCTTGGTCTTGATCCGCTGCCCGGCTTTTCCGACCGGTTCCGCCGGCTGGTCTGCCGCTGCGGCGTTGACACGGCTTTCATGCTCCCGTGTACGGATCTCCGGCGCGGGATCCCCAGCGGTGGAATCCGCGGAACTGCCGTCGCGGGAGGCACGGTTCTTCCGTTTCTCCTTAATGAGCTTTTCCGCACCGCGCTCCATGCGGCGCATGCTGTCCGCAGTGGTATCCTCGATTTGGTCGCCGCCATAGTCATCCCGCCGCCCCTGCTGGGCGGCGTCACGGAGCTGCGTCCGCAGGCGGTCCGTCCCATCCTCCAGGCCGCGATGGACCAACTCCTTCGGTACGGCCGTTATCTTCTCCCGGATGGAGGATGTGGCCTGCGGCTTCTCCTTGATCTTATCCATCCAAGCACCTCCCCATGGAAACGGGCCGCGTCACGCGGCCCGCCCCATCCCGATGGTGCCATCTGTGTCAGAGGGCTTGGTAGTCATCAATTTATACAGTCGGTTCTTCGGGAAGTTGTCCATGAAGGGTACGATAGCACTGCCGCACTTGATGAGGCCGCGGCCGGAGTCCACATTGGTGATGTAAGAGAGCTGGTTGTCCGAGATATTCAGCAGCCGGGCCAGTTCTGTCCGGTCCGTCGCCGCCTGGTTGAGCATGACGAGGAACTCGCTGTTGGCCAGCATGGTCCGGGCGGTGTGGGACTGGAGGAGGTCGTCCACATTCTGTGTGATGCCGGTGCAGCAGGCCCGGTATTTGCGGACGCGCTTCCAGAGGGTGAACAGGAAGTTCGCGCTGTACTCATGCTGGAACAGCAGGTGGGCTAAACTATAGACGCCTTACCGCCTCGCGGCGGCGGGTTTTCCATAGCTCGCCCCCGAACCGTACTTACACCTCTCGATGTATACGGCTCTCTATTTATCCACCCTACGAATTTGTGATTGTTTTGTAGCAGTCCTCGCACACAATCAGCGTCTTGCGGCGCTTTTTCAACATAAATTGTTCCCAGGGCTCGTTGCCGGAAAGACTTTTCAGGTTCTTCACCTGGTAAATCATAACCGGGAGTTCATTTTTACAGCACAGCTCACAGTATCCGGTCATAAATCTGGCAATGACTTCCTTGGGTCGGATGGAGTATCTATAGTCCGGCGTTGTGTCCATGTCTAATTTAGACGGCGCACTTTTCCGGAAACCGTTATGGTAGAACTCGGCCCGTTTTATCCCGTGTTTTGTTTCGTATTCTATGCCAAATATGCGGTCTCTCGTATATTTCTTCTTGACTTTCGCTGCGGAGCACCGCATTTTCCTTGCGATAGTCTTATACATGCTGTACTCCATGACATAGCAAAACTTGTTCAGGACAGATACATTCCGTGCCAGACGATAATAGTTGTAGATACCCCGGATTTCTCCGTTGAATTGTGCGAGGATTTCAATAGGTTCTTTGTTTTGCAAGCCGTTCCTTGCCACAGGCATCCAAATTTCTTTCCCCGTGCCATCCTTTTGTATATTAAGCGCCCTATACTCTTGCAGTTTACCCATCCATTTTTCCTTTGGAAGCAGGAGGACAACGCGCCCATTATAGGCTCGCTTTACGCCGCCCTTTGTCTTTTTGACCGCCTGATTCTTGCTGATGGTGATGTCGTATCCCAGGAATCTTGCCTTGTCATGTCCGTGGGTAATCAGGGTTTTCTCAGGCGACATGGTGAGGTTCAATTCCTGTTTCAGAAATTCACTGACGGCGGTCTTGATTTGTTCGGCGTCCGCTTTATTTCCAATCACGCCAATTAGAAAATCATCGGCGTAACGGACATATAGAACTCTGCGATAGTTGGGGTCCATTGGCTCCCGACTGGGGGTAGATAGCAGGATTGCCTGTAATTTCTTCTGCATGACTTTGGCGTCTTTCCGTTCTTCTTCGCTCATGGTGTTCCATTTTTTGGCGTTTCGTTCTCTGGTTCGCGCATAGTGGTGGTTGGCATTGACATAGTCGTTGCTGAACCGCCGCTTGTCGCCCTTGCCGAATTGCGCCCGGAGCTTTTCCATGAACAGGTCCAGCTCGTTCATATAGATATTCGCCAAGAGTGGACTTACCCCGGAGCCCTGCGGCGTGCCACTGTAGGTCTGGTGCTTCATCCAGTCCTCCAGATACCCGGCCCGGAGCAGCTTCCAAATCAGGTCTATGAAAGCCTCGTCCTTTATCCTTCGTTTCAGAATGTTGACCAGGATGTGGTGGTCGATGTTGTCGAAACACCCTTTGATGTCGCCCTCCACAAACCAGCTGACGCCGGTGAAGGTTTTCTGTATCTGCGACAGGGCGGTATGACAGCTTTTTCCGGGCCGAAAACCATGAGATGTGCTTTGAAAGGTCGGTTCATAGATGCTTTCTAAAATCATGCGAACGGCTTCTTGTACCAGTTTGTCGTCTGCCGCCGGGATACCCAGCGGGCGCAGCCCGTTTCCACTTTTCTTGGGGATGTACTGCCTCCTGGCGGGGTGGGGTTGATAACTGCGGTCCCGCAGTTTTTTAATCAGGGACTCAATTCGCTTCAGGCTCATACCGCTGAGGGTAGCGCCATCTGCTCCAGCCGTCGTACTCCCCTTGTTCGCATATAGGTTCTGATAGGCCAGAAGGTAGAGCTGAGGGTTATACAGGTTGCGGTAAAGACGCTCATACTGGTAATGCGCTTTCTGCGCGTGCTTTCGTAGGGTTTCCAATACTGTCTGTGGACTTCTCATAGTGCCTCACGCACCTTTCCTTTTCAGTATCAGGGGATAAACTGCCACCCTTCGCCATGTGGACGCCATTAACGCCCTCGGACTACTATGGTGGCTCCGTGACCGTGCCGGATATTCAGGCCCAGGCCATAGCTGTTTCCAGCGTTCCGGTTTAGGTCATCTCCGGTTAGAACTATGCAAATTGGCCTGTTCTGCTGTCGGATGCGACTTCCGTCATTTCCCGCTGACTGCGGGCGGCTGATATGGATGTGTACGCATTTGGCGATTTACCTTCACCACTTGCCCATATCACACGGCGCATATAGTCATCTTTTCGCCGTGGCGGACGATAACGCTCCTCTGACTATCGTTCAGGCAGTTTGGCTTTCATCCTCATGCAGAACTTTTCATCTTGGCACTCAGTCGCAGCGTGATGACTGGCTGACTTATGCCTTTTCCGGCGTGCTGTGTTCCCCTTGGGATTTCTCTTGCGGGTAAGCCGGATGATGACAGGGTTTCAGATTTCACATTTTCCCTTCCACTTGCCAAAGGTGGAATTTGCATAGTCCCGCGCTGCCTGCGTTGCTTCAGGCGGCTTCCGGACGCACATAGATCTCGTCAATATAGATCCAGGTATTCCGCCCCTGCTGGCGGTTGCGGATGATACGGTTGAAGATGCTGTCCAGCACCACCAGCATGCCCACGGGCAGAAGCTGACGGCCCAGGTCCCGGATGTCATAGCAGAGGATGCGGGAATTGGTGTCCACATTGGTGGGTTTGGCGAAGGTGTTCAGGCTGCCCTCGGTGAACAGTTCGATGGCCAGCGCCACGTCCCGCGCTTCCGGCTCCGGCTGGCGGAGCAGCTCGGCATGGAAATCCTGCAGGGTGGGCACCGCGCCGGTGTAGCCCCTGCGGATGTACTCCCGATAGCACTGGGCGGCGCAGCGGTCGATGATGGACTTCTCCTTGGCGGAGAGTTTCCCGGATCCCATGAGCTGCTCACACAGGGACAGCAGAAACTCGGACTTCAGCACCACCGGGTTCTCCCCGTCGCCGTAGCCCTGCTCCATATCCATGGCGTTGATGTGGTTGGGCGAGGTGGCGGACACCTCGATCACCTCGCCGCCCAGCCCCTCGATGAGTGGCCGGTACTCGCTCTCCGGGTCGATGACGATGATGTCGTCCGGCGCCCCGCCGTCACCATTCTCCGCCGCCAGGGCCAGCCCCACCATCTCCCGCTTGGCGGTGAAGGACTTGCCGGAGCCGGACACGCCGAGGACAAAGCCGTTGGCGTTGAGCAGCTCCCAGCGGTTGGCGAGGATGAGGTTCTTGCTGATGGTATTCTGGCCGTAGTACACGCCGCCCTGATGGAGGATCTCCTGGGCCTTGAACGGCATGAGGACGGCCAGCGCCTCGGTGGTAAGGGTGCGGAGGGCATCGATGCGGCGCAGGCCCAAGGGCAGCGCCGTCACCAGCCCCTCCGCCTGCTGCCAGTTGAGGGTGGAGAGCTGACACAGGTGCTTGCGGGCAATGGACTGGAGGGTTTCTGTGTCGCTGTCCAGTTCTTCCTTGCTGTCCGCCAGATGCACCAGCGTCACTACGGCGAACATCATGCGCTGGTCACGGGTGGTGAGATCGTCCAGCATCTCACGGGTTTCCTTGCGCTGCTGTTCGAGGTCATATGGTACAACGGCGGAGAAGTTGTTGTTGCTGTTCTGCCGGCGCTGCCAGTTGGTCACATTGGTTTCCACGCCCAGCAGCCGGTTCTGCATCTCACGCACCGCCTCGTCCGTGGGGACGGGGATCACATCGATGGACAGCATGAGCGTCCGGTTTAGTTCCGTCAACTCGTTGATCATGGAGTCTTTGATGTAGGAGGCGTACTCCTTGAGGAACAGGACCCGCCCGAACTTATCGCCCATGACAAAGTGGTCCTTCTTGAACTCCATGCTGTCCGGGCAGATGGCATCCTTATAGGAGGCCCCCTTCCGCATGCTGTCCTTCAGGTTGAAGTGGAACTCCGTTTCCTCACCTACCCGGTAGAAGTCGTGGAGGATCCGCAGACGCTCGATGGCGTCCAGTTCCTCGCTGTGGGAGTCCAGCTTATTGAGCCGGCTGGTGACGTCGCCGATGACACGGTCAAAAAAGGTCCTGGCCTCATCTACATTTTTCTTATGGGTGGATACGGTGATGTACCGCTCCTGCACCACGCTGTTGGACGAGTCGGTGACCTTGTCCGTGAGCATGGCATTGTACTCGGCCCGGTATCCGTCCAGAAAATCCCCGCGGGGCGGGAGAAGGATGGTTTCCTCGAAGTTCTGGCGGTTGAGCCGCTTGTTGTTGATGGTGATCTTGGTGGTAGAGCCAGTGTCCAGCGCATTGAGCAGTTCGGAATAATTTAGGAACATCGCCGTCTTGTCCTCTTTGGAGGCGATGGCGTAGTTGATGTCCGAAAAACGGATGCACTTGGAGAACTTGCTCCCAAACTGAAAAACCCCATCCGGCCAGATACGGCGAATGGGGATGGCGTCCTGTACGGATTTTGGCACGGTAAATTGTTCTTTGTCCTGCTTTAATGTATTTTGCAGGGTTTTAATCAATCTTCAGGGCCTCCTTCATACTCGAACGCTCCATGAGTTTTGCGTACAGGTTGTCCGATTGGAAGACGAGCCGGTGAGGATATATAAATTCCGTGCGGATATAAGCAAGTAGAAACCGCTCCAGCGTCATGCCGTTATACTGGAAAAATCCGCCGAGAGCGAACGGGAAAGCGCACAGGACGCAGACCCATCCGATCTCGGCGGTCGCCAGCACAGAGCGCAGGCCAAAATACACGCCTACGGCAACAGCGACGGCCAGCAGCGCAAAGATGAGCTGGCGGAGCGACAGCCCGAAAAACAGGCTCTCCTGATAGTTTCGGACCTCTTTGTTGATGCGTACCTCGATTGGATTTCACCTCCGTTTCCGTTCCTGGACTTTTGGCAGACAGGAGTTGCCATGTCCGCCGGGGTATGCTAACATCAAAGTGAAAAAATAGCGAGAGGGGTGTACCCATGTTCTATGCATATATTTTTCTGGGGGCCGGGATCCTGATCCTGTCCATCCTGTTCCGCCTGGCCGCGGTGTTCCGTCTGACGATCCCGCTGCTGTATGCGCTGGTGGTGCCGACGCTGCTGAGCGATTGGTACTACGCCCACTACACGCTGGCCAATGTGATCTGGTACATCCTGCTGGCGGTGACGGTCCTGTCCTGGGTGTACTCCCTGGTGCGGAAACTCTCCGCCATCATGGAGCGGCGCCGGCGCGGGAAAGAAAAAGAGGAAATTTTGATCCAGCGGGTGCGCGAGGCCGGCCTCAACGGCGGCGGTATCGTCCATATTGACGACCTGCAGGATTAACCAAGGCCCATCAGTTCCCGCACCAGCCGGTCGCTCATCTTGATGGCGCCCACCAGAACCAGCATATTGAAAACCAATTCCCCGATATAGTTCCAAACGATGGTAGCGGCAGCCATGGTGTCGTCCGCAATAGCGGGAGGCGCCGCGGCAAATTGGGAAAAGATAATACAGGCCAAAACGATCATACAGCCCTCCAGGCAGATGGCGGCGTAGCTTTTGATAAAAGCCACGCCGATGCTGCTGGAGGGCTGCCCCGCGAAACTGGCCAGGGGGATGGGCGCGATGGCCGTCGCCATATAGAGTTTGAAAAAGCGGGAATAGACGGTCAAAATCATGACCAGCGACAAAACCCAGATAAACAGGGATCCCAGGAGCGTTACCGCCCACAGCGGGATACTCTCCAGAAAGCCCACGTCCTCGATGATGGTCACCATCTCGTCTGGCAGGGCCGTGTCGGACATGGCCGTGAGGCCGGAGGCGTCCATAATGGTGGACACCGCGCCCTGGGCGATGCTGAACAGGGTCATCATCAGCTCCAAGCCGTAGGTGACGGCCCCCTGCGCCAGCGCGAACCGCACAAAGGTCTTGACCGCCACCTCCGGGCGCTTGAGTTCCGTAAAGCTGCCGCAGGTCTTGACCACGCCGGCGACGAAAAACAGTACCAACAGAGCGTAGCCGATGGCTCTCAGCGCGTCATGGATGTTGAGAATGACGTCCCAGATCCCGCCGCCTTTGAATTCTTCCGGCGACGTGGAGATGAGCGTCCAAATCTCGGTGAGTTTTTCATTCCAGGTAGCAAGGGCTGAGTTCAGGTTGTCAACGATCCAGTTTCCACTTCCCATTGTGCATCACCTCCGTGTGGGAAGGGAGCGGGAGGACGCTGTGTGCGCCCTCCCGCTTTGCCCACTCAGCCGGTGATGAGGGTGAGGATCTCCTTGGTAAACGTGATCACAATGCCGCCCGCGATGGTGAGCATGCCGTTGGCGCGCTGGGAGGGGTCGTGGCTCTTGAGGGACAGGCCCAGCTGGAGGACGCCGAAGCCCAGCAGGATGAGGCCGATGGCCCGGATGAGGGAAAAAATGAAGTCGCTCAGATTTGTCACAACCGCCAGCGGATCGTCCGCCGCGAAGGCAGGACAGACGGTCATGACCGCGACCAGCACAAAGCAGGAAAGCATGGCGTAAATGCGCTTGACCCGCTTTTCGAATTTATGATTCATGCTGCATTCTCCTTGTTTTCATTGGCGTCATCGGTGGAAAATGCCGCAAAAAATTCATGTCCAGAAATCACCGGTGCTTGGTTCTGCCTGTGGTGAATATAGGGTGGCCCGCCAGCCAGTGAGGTTTGCCGGACGGCGGGATGTTTCATTAAATCGTATTTCAGGTCCATGACCGGTCCGGCACCGCGAATGAGCAGGATGGCGTACCGGTTGTCCAACCGGCGCACTTCGTCCGGCGTCAGCAGCTCCCGGCCGCTGATCTGCATGTTGGTGGACCATGAGCCGGACTTACCTTTGGTTTCCCCATGAGTCTTGGTATCGATGGTGGATTTGCCCAGGGCCTCGGAAATGTACTTGTGGGTGCTGGACTCGTTGCCGCCGAGGTACAGCAGGGTGTCCGAGTTGCCGGGGATGGTTTCCCAGGAGTCCTTGAACTGCTCCTTGATCTGCGCCATGTTTTGGATGATGGTGCTGCAGGAGATGTTTCTGGACCTCATGGTTGCCAGTTCGCGGGGCAGCCCCGGCAAATTGACCGAGGGCGCCTCATCCAGGATGAAGTGGACATGCCGGGGCAGCGGACCGTGGTGGATCTGGTCTGCACAGTAGTAAAGGGTCTGGAACACCTGGGAATAAAGCAGACTTACCAAAAAGTTATAGGTATTGTCATTGTCCGGGATAACAGCGTACAGGGCACATTTCTTCTCTCCCAGCGTGTACAGATCCATATCGTCGTGGTCCGTGATGGCCCGGATCTGGGGCAGGTTAAAGGGGGCCAGACGCACAGCGGTCGACACAAGGATGCTCTTGGAAGTCTTGCCCGCCGCCATCTTAAAGACCTTATATTGCCGGACGGCGACGCTGTCCGGCTTCTCCCGTTCAATGGCGCTGAACAGCAGATCCAGCGGCGAGACGTGGTCCTCGTCGTCCTCTTTTACCTCCGCGTATTCCAGCACCCGCATGACCATGGAAAAGTTCTGCTCGGACTCCGGCGCCTCCTGAAACAGCATGAGGATGATGGCCTGCAGCAGCGCCGTTTCGGCCTTGGTCCAGAACGGATCCGACTCATGGCTGTTCTTGGGTGTTGTGGCTTGAATGAGGTTATTGACAAGCCGCAGGGCATCCTTCTCGTCCCGGATATAGCGGAAGGGGTTGTATCCGTCCGACTGCTCCAGATTGACAAGGTTCAGCACCCGCACATCGTAGCCCTGGCTTTTGAGGTAGCCGCCGGTGGCAGTCAGCACCTCCATTTTGGGATCGGTGATCACATAGTTGGTGTTGGCCTCCAAAATGTTAGGCAGGACATAGCTGCGGGTCTTGGCCGCGCCGCTGCCGCCGATGACCAGTACGTTGAGGGACCTGCGGTGCTTGTGGGTATCCAGCCCCAAACGGACATTTTGTGTCAGGGGCTTATTCTGCTTTTGACAGAACATAGCGTTGACCTGTTTGGGAGACGCCCACTGTGCCGAGCCGTGTTCCTCGCCGTCACGGGTGCGGCCCTGTGTGGTGCAATACAGGCAGATGCCTATGATGTACGCGCCGGTGCAGGCGAGGATGCTCATCAGGCTGTGTTCCGTCCAGCGGATCTTCAAAGGAGTCTGCAGGGCCGCGGTCAGGTTCGTCAGCAGCTCCGGCAGGCCGTTCCCGAGGGACTGGGCAATCAGGAGAGCGGCCCAGACCACGGGGATGTAGAGAAACAGATACGGGAGGATCCCTCCCGATCTGCCCGGTTTATTCAGCGGCATTCACCTCCAACTGAAAAACAGGGGCGCACCGCATTGGTACGCCCCATAGGCTGTTTGGATGTATGCCTGTTTGCTTAGTCCTGTTCGAAGGGATACAGGATGTCCACACCGAGGGCGTGCATGTGATCCTCATACTGCAGGAGGCCCCGCAGGTCGTGGCCCCGGTAGATCCGATCCTGTTTACAGGACAGGATGTAATCCATTTTCTTTTCGGCAGCCTCCCGCGCCAGGAACCGGAGGCTGGGCCTCCGGAGGTCCCATCCGCACATATAATCTTTGTATACGCCGACGATCTGCATGCTGTTTACTTCTGCAAATTGGCGCAGGTAAGTGTCCTGTCCGCTGATACCGATCTCGTCTGCTGCCGGATTGTTCGTGTTCACCCGGAGATACAGCCAGCAGCGTTTCCCTCGCAGCTGCGCTTTGGGCGGCAGGCTCCCGTGCGCAAACAGCCTTTTCAGCAGTGCCATATCCTCCGGGAGCAGGAATCCTGCGCTGCCGGTGCGTCCTCTGTAGTAGTAAACGACCTTCATGGTATCTGGCCTCCTTCACTTTTTCTGTAACGCAACCATACCTGAACCGGCCCGGAATATCCAGCACTTTCCCCAAACAGCACTCAATTATCTGGTCTTGGTCCGCGTCTTGGTTTTCTGCCTGGCCGGGGCGCGCCGCCGCTGTTCCTCCAACTGTGCGCGATAGTCCTGCAGGCGGCCCTCAACGGAGGGCCGCTCATCACTCGTCGTCCTCGCCGCGCTCCCGGCGTGCATAGGAGAGCTGGTGCTGGTATCGCGCGAGGCGCGTCCCGACCGGGAATCTTTTTTTGGCGTTCCAGGTTCCTTCTCCGGTTGCCGCTCCCGTTCCGGCTGCTCCTTCTGGGGGGCCTCCGGCTGCTGGTACATCATCTTCTGGAACACCAAGTTGGCCCGTTCCACCTCTGTGGCCGGCATGACAACATCTACCATGCTTTTGGGGTCATTGGGATCTCTGGAGTTTTGGATGGCCGCATAGAGCAATTTCGGTTCCCGCGCCTTGTGCCTGAACTCCCGGTATTCCTCCTGCGTCATGGGGAATACCCGCAGATCCCGTGTCTGCTGCAGCATTTTGCCCATGCGGACCTTGCCGCTGATCTTCTTGTGGCTTTTCGCCAGCGCCAGCGATATGGCCAAAAGATTTTTCACTGCCGAACCGGTCAGCCGAACTGCGACCTCACCACCAGAGAGCATCATGCGGACCAGTTGGTCCGCAGCTTCACCGCCTCCGATATTCATCTCGTTCCACCTCCTTTGCCTTGGCCTCGGCCACATGGATGTCGTGTTCCATCTGAGGCCGGTTCCGCTCAATGGTATCGCACATGGAAATCTCCTTCCGCGCCCGCCGGATCTCACGGTTGACGTCCGCCAACTGCCGGTACAACTCCGCCTTTTCCGCCATGAGCTGCTCCCTATGGATCCCACACTGCTCCAGCGCGGAGACGGCGTCCATGTAGCGGGCGAAGGGTTCCTCCATGCCGGGCATGCCGGACTCATAGCAATCCCTTGCCGGGGCGAGGGCCTCCGCGTCGGAGAGGGCGTCGTAG
The DNA here is from genome assembly GCA_902363045.1 of Clostridiales bacterium. GTDB lineage: Bacteria > Bacillota > Clostridia > Oscillospirales > Oscillospiraceae > Lawsonibacter. Next base: position 61,124 of record CABIYX010000009.1, on the reverse strand, counting down.
AGCGCCCGCCGTTTCTTCTTCCGCACGTTGAGGATGGTGCGCTGTTTCATCAGGCTGGCCAGCGTTTCCTCTGCGCGGGCGCGGACGGCACTCAAATCCTCCGCCGTAGTAATACCATGCGCCCGCAGGAAGGCGAACTGCTCCTTGTAACTCTCGAACTTCATGATCTCCCGTCTGAGATGGGGCGTCATCCTCGGCGGGTACTGCCGCTGCCCGGCCTTGCCCAGCAGATAGAGGTAATGGACATACAGGGCCATGAATCCGGTGTACTTGGGATGCCTGCGGTACGGCTGGTACCGCGGCCGGTAGATGATGGCGGGGCGCGTACCTGCGGCAATGGCATCCAGATTCCCTCCAATGGCGGCGCGGATGCCGTCCTCGGTGAACAGCGGGTTTTTTCGGCCCGGTACCATGAACCGATCTTGGCCCCGCAGACGGAAACCGAGGCGATTCCCATGCTTGATCTCATATCCCTTGTGCTCCATGATGAGGAAGAAGTGACCGATATCGTTGGCATCCTCTATGGCCTCCCGCAGATCCGCCTCCAGCATTGCCCGGAAGGTGGGCTGGCCCCTGCTCTGCCGCAGCCACTCAATGTAGCTGACGGCCTTATCTGCTTTTCCCTCCATGATGACGGACAGGCCATGTTCCCGGCACAGCCGGTCTGAGATGGCGCGAATCTGGCTGTAGTAACTGCGGGCATTGCTGTGGTACTTCTCGCCGGTATCCGCATTCACGGAATTGAAGATGGTATGGGCATGGATGTGCTCCTTGTCCACATGGACGCCGATGACCGCCTGGTAGCCGGGCAGATGCTCTGCCGCGAACTCCCTGGCGATCTCCAGCGCCAGCTCCGGGGTGACCTCGCCGGGCTTGAAGGACTGGATGATGTGATAATACTGGACGCCGTCTGTTTTGCCCATTGCACGTTTCGTATCCAGCATCTGCCTGCATGCGTGGCCGGGATCGCAATTCAGATAGGCTGTAAGAATCTGTTCGTTAGTCTTATCGCCATTGAGCACATAGTGGATGCCGACATCCAGACGACCTTTCCTGGCAAGAACTTTTGTAACAGCCATTTACTTTTTCGCCACTTGGTACATGAGTTCATAGACACGATCCAGCATATACAGCCCGTGTTTGGCATCGTCCGGTTTGGCAATTCCAGCATTGACACTGCGGGCGATTTGATTGATATTGTTGCCGATATGATGGATCTCCGTGCGGAGGGCTTTGATCTCCTGAGAAGGGAGCGCGCGAACCTCCGCCCCCAGAATGAGGCGCCGGAGGTAGGCGGTTTTGGAAAGGCCGCAACATCGGGCGCTGTTCTCCAGCAGCGTTTTTTCCTCTTGGGACAGCCGTAGGCAAATCTCGTATTTCTTCTGCATGCTCACTCCTTCCACGGCTCACAGCCGGCAATTTTCCGCCTGCAGGCGGCATTGGGGCCAGGGGGATCCCCCCTGCAAGCGCGCAAAAGATATCTTTGCGCTATGCTTGCGCCATCGCCGCCGAAGGCGGCGGTGGCCTCGCCGCGCAGGGCGCGGCCATTTTCAAGCGGTAGGTGGATTTCAATTCCCTCTCCTGCGGAAAAGAAAAATGCTCACCGCTCATGGGCCTTGAAGTCCAGGTTATCCCGCGGGACGCCGGCCAGTTCCAGTTCGCGCTTGTCCCGCACATACGCCGCATAGCGGGCGTAGGTGTAACCTTCGCTGTCAACGAGGATGCCGTCCTGCCGCCTGCGGGCGGTGACCAGCAGGCAGCGGAAGCGGCCGAACTTCTCGCTGTACCCGGTGAGCTGGGTCCTTGCGGCGATGAAAGGGGCCTCGGCCAGCAGGTCCGCTTGAAAGCGGCGGTATTTGGATTCCGGCAGGATGATCTCCCGCACCACCGTAAAAGGCGCGGTCTTGATGATCGGGGTGTCGTTTTGCAAATCAGCAACAGAAGCCGCCTTTCTGAAAAATCGTGCTTGCTGCTCTTTTGCTATGGTGCAGACCTCCCTTCAATGGCAGGGCGTGTCATTGGACGTCCTTGCCGTCCACGGTTGAAAAGCAAGGGCGTGTCATTGGACGTCCTCCAGCGCCTGGCGGATCCGGCCTCTGGCCAGTGCGGCATAGGCGTCCGTGACTTCGATGCCGGTGGCGGAGTAGCCCTCCAGCACAGCGGCCAGCACCGTGGTGCCGCTGCCGGCAAAGGGGTCCAGGATCCGTCCGCCCGGCTCGGTGATCTTCACGATGTCCCGCATAAGTTGCAGGGGCTTTTCCGTCAGGTGGATGCGGTTCTGGGGGTTGCCGTACTTGAACACGCCGGGCAGGCAGGGCACAGGCCGGCTGATGGGCATGTCCCCGTTGGATCCCCAGACGATGTACTCCGCCTGCTGGCGGAAGCGTCCCTTCTGGGGCCGGCTGTTGCCCTTGTCCCAGACGGCGGTGCCGCGCCAGATCCAGCCAGCCCACTGGAGGGCGTCCGTAGCTGCGGGAAGCTGCCGCCAGTCGATGAACATACACACCGGGGCGCCGGGCTTACAGATTTTTCTGGCGTCGTACAGCCACTCCGCCGCCCAGCGCGTCCATGACCGCTGGTCCTTGGCGTCCCCGTCAAAGGGCGGCGGAGCATGGTCGCCCATGTTGGAGTATTTCTTGGCCGTGGACTTGTTCTTTTCCGCCTGGGTGCGCCCGCCGGATGCGTAGGGCGGGTCTGTGATCACCGCGTCGAAGGTCCCAGGCGCAAAGCCGGACAGCACCTTCAGCGCGTCGCCTTGGATGATTTCCCACTGGGGGTTATCGCTCATAGGCAGGTTTCTCCTTCTTCTTATTCTTTTTGGGTGTTTGCAGTACAGGTTCCTGATATTCTTCCAAATGCACTGTTCCGTCTTTTTCCGTTATGATTGCAGGCCGGTGGACCCGCTGGCCGAGATCCAGCAGTGTTCCTTCGATGGCATCCGCTACTTCGCCTATATAATGCATATCCCAGGGAAATTCATCTTCCGTCTTGTTGAGGAAGGTGAGGATCGTTTGGTAAACGGTATTGTCAATCGCATCTAACTGCTCGATCTGCCTGCCTGATAATTCGATCTCCAGTTCTTCTGGCGGAATGTTGTCCACCATCACATCATCGCTCCTTCCCTTGCTTGGTTCGCCGGCGCGGGGGCTTTCCCAGCTCCTTTTGGTCTGTCAGGACAGGGATCCCCAGCCTCTCGGCGTGGTTGATCTCCGCCCACATGCCCTCCGTCCAGACGGGGCCGTAGACGTTGACCTGCTGGCAGGACTCCACCAACCGCAGGCCCATCTCCCGTGCCGCCTGATCCTGTGCCGGGTTTTCCGGGTCGGCAATGGGCGGAAACATCAAATGGGGGCAGATGGGCACGTTGCCCGCTGCGAATACCTCCCGCGCTTTATCTCTGGCGAAGGCGATATTCTTCTCCACCTCGCCGCGGAGCGGGGCGCAGATGTAGACGAGTCTTGGGCCATCCTGCCGGCGCTCCGTCACACGATCCCGGAACACTCCCAGGTACTCGCTCACAGCCTGCCGCATGGCGGAATAGTCCGCCGCGGATGGGCGGAAGGCGTACCACTCCACTTTCCCGCTATCTTCCCAGATATGCGGCGCTACGCCATTACGGAAGTTGGGGTTGCCCGGCACTTGCTTGACGCCGAGGACGTCCTTCAGCCGGAGGCGGAGCTTATCTACTACGCCGTCTGTGCGGTTCAGCACCGTAACGCTGATGACGTCATAGTGGTCCGCGTGGCCTGATGTCACAAACTGCACACGGGCACGGAGATCCTTTCCCAGCGTTCCCAAACAGGCCCGGCCTGTAAACTTGGGGCTGCCGATCACCGTGCCGTCTGCAAACAGTTTCCGAAGTTCCTGTTCGTAAAATGTCATCTCGCCGGCCCATCCTTGGTGCGTTTTGTTTTGGATGGGTCCTCATGGTACTCATAGGTGCTTTTATCCGCAGAGAGATAGAGGTCAAAGTCTGCAAGGTCGATCCCCATGATATCCGACGCCAGTTCATACGCCTCTCTGGATCCGGGTTCCGGGATGTTTGCATCGATCATTTCTCCGTTTTTGTATACAGCCTCTCCCACATTGCTCCCGATGTCCTCGTCTGCCCAGCAGTAGGAGATAGTCTGATCCGGGTACTTTCTCGAAAGGGCCTCCAAAATTGTCGGGACGCTGCTCCAGGCAGTAAAGAACTCCAGGGTATCATCATCCTTACCCAGTTCCACACAGGAATACGCATTCCATTTGGTTCCCCAATTTTTATTACACCACTCGTACCAGGTGGGGGAACCGTACTGCTGAATATTCTCATACGCCTGTTTCCCAAGCGCCCATTCCTCCGGATGTTCTTTTTGGAAAGCTTCCGCGCCGGCTTTGTCACCAGTTATAAACCGGCGATATGCGTCAAGGCCGTTGGTTGTCCTGGTTCCGGATTCAATGTCTAAGGCTTTTGGCATAGGGATGAGTTTGTTAAAATCGATGCTCCCGTAAACACCATCCTTCTGGCGCAGATCCCGCAGCATTTGATGGAAAGCGGCGACCTGCTCCGGCTGATCTCCAAATGAGATCAAATTTGTGATATGATTTGGCATGAAACCTCCCTTCACCGCTATGCGGCGTTTTTCCATAGGCTGAGTTGTTCATCTTCACGCCGAAAACCTGCGTCAATTTCCGAAAATGTCGTGGTCCGGTTAAACTTCTCAGTGACCTTTCCCGGCAGGGCCTGCAGTTCCAGCATCCTGGCCCACAGATCCGGGTGGTGGTCATAGAGATGGCGGAGTTCCCGTCGCCTGGCGTTGGGGCAGAACCAGCAGCCGCCCCTGTCGGTGAAGTCATAGACAGGAGAAAGCAGCCCCGCCTCCCGGCAGAGCTGCTTTGCGTCCTGTTCCGTATAGCCATACTTGTCCAACAGGGAAACACGGCGTCCGTCCAGCCGGAGCAGCCGCTCCTGCTCATCCCTGGCGATGCCGATGTATTGGACCGTGTCCGGCGGGAGGCTTCTCTGGTACCGTAAAATCGGTTTCAGTTTGCAGTCCCGCTGGACGGCGCATCGCCCACAGATGGGAAAGGAGCGGAGCAGGCCCTTTTTCGGCCCGCGGGTGATCCGCCCGGTGAACAGCCCCACATAGGTCTGCAGCCCACGAAGAATGCGGATCTTTACGCCCATGCGCTCCAGTGCGGGGATGGCCGTGCCATAGATGAAGTCCCGGTGTTCCGGCACCTCGCCGGAGATATGGCTGTCAAACATAACTTAGCAGTACACCGCCTCATCCAGCGGTTCCCCGTAGCGGAGCGCCAGCAGGATGGTGGCGATGCTGTCCTTACCAAAAGAACAGGATGCTATATATTTCAGCCGCCACCATCTCCGTGATCCAACTGCGCACACAGCTCCGCAAACTTTCCGGCCTGACCGGTCTGCTCCCACGGCAGGTTTGCCCTGGTAAAGTGGCCATAGTTGCAGGCGTCCGCAAAAATCGGCTGGTTCAACTGCAGGGTATGGATCATACCTGCGGGCGTGAGGTCAAAGAAACAGCGGACCGCCTGTTCCAGCAGTTTGTCCGAGTATGTACCGGTGAGGTGGGTATCCACGTCGACGGCCACCGGATCGGCCCGCCCGATTGCATAGGCCAGAGCGACTGTGCATTTCTCCGCGAGGCCGGCGGCCACAATATTCTTGGCGATGCAGCGGGCCATGTAGGCGCCGCTGCGGTCCACCTTGGTCCCATCCTTGCCGGACAGCGCGCCGCCGCCGTGGGGGGCCAGCCCTCCATAGGTGTCCACCATCAGTTTGCGGCCGGTCAGGCCGGTGTCCGCCTCGATCCCACCCAGTACAAAGCGGCCGGAGGGATTGATGAAAATCTCCGTGTCCTCATCCGCGGGGAAGATGCGGAGGGCTGGCTGGATGACGAATTCCAGCAGTTCCTCCCGCAGTTGGGACAGATCCTTATCCTCCGCATGCTGGCAGGAGAGGACGATGGCGGAGATCCGCCGGGGTGCGCCGAAGACATACTCCACAGACACCTGCGCCTTTCCGTCCGGCCGCAGGCCGCTGATCCTGCCCATCGTCCGCGCACAGGTAAGCAGGGCGGTCAGGCGGTGGGCCAGCACTACCGGCAGTGGCAGGAGATTTTCTGTTTCACTGCAGGCGTAGCCGTACATGATGCCCTGATCGCCGGCACCTGCTTGGCCGCTGTCTGCGACAGCGTCTGCAATGTCCGGGCTTTGGGGGTGGATGAGAACCTCCACATCAAAGTCCCTGCAGTTGTATCCGGCCCGGCGCACCGTGTCGCGCACGATGGAAGAGATATCCGGGATCGTCAGCGCGCTAATCTCGCCGGCCACCACAAATTTGCCCGCCGTCGCCAGAACTTCACAGGCGACGCGGGCGTTGGGGTCGTGTTCCAGGCAGCAGTCCAGCACAGTATCCGCTATGGTGTCGCACAGCTTGTCCGGGTGGCCCGCTGTGACGGACTCCGCTGTCAGAATGGTCTTATCTTTCATGCTCATTCCTTCTCTCTTTCTTTTTGGGGAGTGGGAACAACATCTCCCGGCTGTACAGGGATTCATATTTTCGAAGCTGTTCCGGCGTCAAAGACACAAAGGTTTCCCCGCCGAGGCCGGCGAGGAAAAAGGTGCCGCACACAACATCATACGGATCCCCGTTTTCCAGCCGGAGGAGGCGGTTTGGCTGCAGGCCAGCAAACTTGCCGCTGCTGTTAAATATAAGCGCCACGGGATCCTCATAGGGGTATGTGGCGTCGATGTCCCCGCCGACAATCTCCTGCATGGCCTGCAGGGTGTCTGGGATCTGCCGGGGATATGGCGGTTTCCCCGGCTCTACAACGAGGATTGTCAGATGGTTATCGCTCATGGCAATCCTTCCTCTTGGCGGGAGCGCCCTGTTGACTGCTGCGGCCTGTATCCCGTTGCACAACTTCGCGCTCCCGTTCTATCTGTTGGAACATTTTTAGCGTTTCCCGAAATGCCACATATTGCCGGATCCGTTCCGGGTCATCTGTAATGGTACGCACGGTTTCCCAAAAGGGACTTCCATGCAGGCTGACATCTTCCTGAACAACCAGTGCCGGCCGCTCACCATTCTCCAGTGTGACACGGCAATCCCGCAGATCTTCCGCATGGTCATAAACACCATATGCGATACCAACGATTTTCAATGTTTCCAGTGCATCTACGGTTACGGAAAATCCTGTGGCATTCATGTGTAGTTCTCCCGTCAGAGAGATGGTTTTTCTTGCCATACCGCGCCTCTCTTTCCTTTATCGCTCATGGTGGCCCTTCTTCCTGCCTGGCTTTTCGCCGAAAAACAGGTCCATTTCCTGCATGCGCTCAAAGTGCCGGGCCTGCCGCACCTCGTCGTGCACATTTTTCAGCGCGGCCTCCAGTTCCGGCACCGGCAGGCCGTTTTGGCGGTATCCCTCCAGAATGCCGCCATAGTAGGCGGGAGAAGGGATAGTGGGATCCCGCCATAGTTCCCCTGTCATGATGTAGGCCATGACGACCACGTCTTTGCCGTCCCCGGTGCGGACCGTGATATTCTCTTTCTCATACAGGCGCGGGTATCCCTCATAGACGTCCAAGGATCGCTCACACTCCGGCGTCAGCTTCCACAGAAGGCCGTGGACCTGGCTGCCAGGCAAAGGCTCGATGGTAGCGACGCCGGTTCCGCGCCGGTTGCCGCGGAACAGCAGTTCATAGCCATCCAGCACCGCAGGTCCAACCACTTGAGCGGCGGGACAGCGGACAGCCATCTGCTCCAGATTGATATTGCTGCCATAGGCAAAATACAACCGTTCCGCCATATCAGTCCTCCAGAATCGTGAGGGCACCTACTTTCGCCAACTGGGAGAACATCATGCGGGCCTGCTGCTCCACATCCCCCTCTGGCAGTGGGAAGTCCAGGCCGGTGGTACGCACCACATTGTTTCGCAGGAACCAGATGTAACTCTCCGTGTCAGGGAACTCCGTGGGGTCAAATACACGGGCGCGCAGCTGGTCCATGATCTCCGCCCCGGTACCGGACAGGATATCTTCTTCAATGCGGATCTTCATCTCGTCACCTCTCCATCTCTCGGTTCTTTTTCTTCTTTTTGTTGACTTCGTAACTGTCCTTGTCGTAGCGCCAGGCACGGTCACCATCTAAGTTGGCCAGCAGATGGTCGCGGGTGTTCTTAAACTCCGGCCCGTTGAGGCCCAGGCGCACCAGCCATACACGGAAAGTGAATAGTTCATTGTCGCTGTGGGTTTTCCGCATGACAGTGCTGCGCTGGGCTATGGCCTGGGCCGACATGGCGAGGCACAGGTTGATGTACGCCGCGGCACGGCCTGCATGGAGGGTGGAGTTGAAACAGCGCCACTCCACCGTGCCGCGATAGAACACCGAGTGCAGGTTTAAGGCATAATAGCGTGTCCAGTTGTAATGCTCTCCTGCGCTGACCTCCCCTTCATACCAAATGCTCTCCAGCTGTGTCAGATCCTTGGTTTCCTCAGCGGAGAGGGTGCGGGCCTGCCGCAGCATGGGTTCCCGCACCTTTTGGCACCAGCGGGCGGCACGGGCCTCATTCACCTGCAGGGCCTTGAACAAAATGTCCTCTTTGGCGTACATGATGCTCAGGAGGTTTTTCAAGCTCTGGCGGTTGTGGTTGGCCGCGTCCACATGGATGTGCAGGCCGCAGGAACTGTTGACCTTTGCCCCCGCATGCCGGATCTGCCGCACACACTCTTGGAACTTTGGCAGCTCCGCATAGGTCAGTTTGGGCGAAACCATCTCCACTTTATATTGCCTGTTATTTGTTTGTTCGTAGCCATGCAATGTCTTTCGCTCTGCACGGATGCTTCCGTCACTCATCAGTTTCCACTCTTTGTTTTCTGTGTCTTTGACGACCCATGCATCATAAACCCCACCTTTGTACTGTGGGATCGTTCCGAAATAATCTGCCAGCGCCTGCGCGGCCTGTTCACGGGTGATGCCGGTCATCTCCACCTCGACGCCGAAATACTGGTCCTTCATCCCGGTCACGCAGCCGCCTCCTTTCGCAAAGCCTCGTCCACGGCCCGGATGCGCCGGCCAATGGCCTCGATCACTGTAACGGTGACGCTGTTGCCTGCCTGCTTGTAGGCTTGGGCGTCCGAGTTGATGGCGAGGATCTTGTCGATTTGCTCATCGTCAAAGCCCTGCAGGCGCAGGCACTCCCTGGGCATCAGGCGGCGGATGCGTCCGCCGCGCTCCACAATGCCCTGCACACTGGCGGCGTCATGGGCGACACCGACCCCGACCCGACCGGCGCGTGTGGCGCTGCCCGGATAGCCCAAGTCCACGCTGTCGCCAGGCGCCGCCTCCTGATAGCCTTTTCGGGTGGCTTCCTTGATCAGCAGCGCCCCGGAGCGTTCCGCCTTATGATTGGACAGCGTCGTCTGCCCATAGCGGGCAGTGATGCATCGGGATTGCTGCGTCCGTTTCGGATGCCCCGCACACAGATCCACAAAGGGCGCGTCCGGCGGCAGCAGGTATAACCCGGTTTTCACACCGAGGCCGCCACCACCGGCTGTCTGGGTACAGGCTACTCCTTCTGGGTCATAGACCCGGTGTCCTTGCGCCCCGCCGATGAGTTGTATAAGAGCTTTTGCACCATTTCCGAAGACAGGTAATATTTTTCCGGCGCATCGGGGATCAAGATAGCAGATAAGGAACACCCTCCTCCTTGACTGCGGGACTCCAAAATGTTTGCTGTTAAGCACAGCCCATTCGACATGGTACCCCAGGTCAGAAAGCGCGGAGAGGATGGCCGCAAACGTCCGGCCGCCGTCATGGTTAAGCAGTCCTGGCACGTTCTCGAGCAGAAGATACGAAGGCCGTCTGGTTTCAGCCAGGCGGGCAATTTCAAAGAAGAGAGTACCTCTTGCATCGTCAAATCCTTTTCTGCGGCCAGCGAGAGAAAACGCCTGGCAGGGGAATCCCCCACACAAAAGGTCGAAGTCGGGCAGGTCGTTGGGGTCAATGGCTCGGGCGTCTGGATAGTATCGCTCCTCCTTCCTGATGTCGTGGATCGCGCGGTAACTGGCTTCGGCATATTTGTCGATCTCGCAGTGTCCGACGCACTGGAAGCCGCCGACGCGGGTCAGCCCCGCCCGAAAGCCGCCGATCCCGGCGAACATATCAAAATATCGAATCAGATGGTATCATCTCCCTCCTGCAGCGCACGGAGAAAGCCGAGGACGTCCTCATCGACGGCCCCGGCCTGCTCCTGCTGCGTAGTGGTCTTTGGGAAGGAAACGCCTGCCAGTTCCTCCCGGATAGCGCCGCGAATGGCCTCCAGCAGTTCCTGTTGTTCCATATAGCCGTTGATCATCCTGCACACGGCGTCCATGCGCTGTCCGGGCGCAACGGCGGACAGGCGCTCCCATGCGTTCCGCTGCTCCCGCTGAGTCAGGGAGAAGGAAAGACTGAGCCGTCGCTTTTCAGGCATGGGCGCCGCTCCCCGACATCTGCCGTACAAGCCGTTCATAGCCCTTGGCGTTCAGGGATACATCATCGAGGATCACGGGCCGACACAGGCCGTTTGTGGCCGAAACACGCCGCTTCATGAGCGCCGCTCCGCCGCCTATAAAAATAGTAGGCATGGCGCGGGTGTCCAGGCCGCACTCCGTGATGGTGGAGAGCAGGTTCTGCACATACAGGTCCGCCTGGGCATGGATGATTCCTTTCGCCTCGTCCGGGAGGCTGCTGGCATCACCCCGCAGGACGCACTCGATCTGCGCCGTTGTCAGAGAAAGACCCAGGACGCGTCGCACCTGTTCGCTGATCTCATCGATGCAGCGGATCATGCCCCACTCCAAGCTGCGGCAGGTGGCGGCATTGGGGAGGCGGTTGTCCAAGCGCATCAGGTCCACTGTCCAGCCACCGATGTCCGCCACGATGACGGACGGTTCATCCAGCAGCTCCGTCTGGGTCAGCACAGCGGCATAGCCCTGGGGGAACAGTTTCACATCCCGGACGGTGACGGTATAGTCCCGGCCCTCATAGCGGAAGGGCACCGGTTTGCCGTCCCGCAGCAGATAGGCACGGAACTTCTTCTTGTCCCGGCCAAAACTGGTCAGGGGCAGGCCGGCAGCCAGAATGACGGAGCAGGTGCGCTCGGCATTGCGGCAGTCCAGTTCCCTGGCGATGGCTGCCAGGGTCAGCAGATAGTAGTCCTCCGTCCGGGTCTTGTCTTTCTGCAGAGGCTGCCTGCCGCTGCCTACCACATAGTACGTACCGCCGTATTCCAACACATTCTTCTGGGTGTACGGCTCGTGCTCATAGGCCACCAGCCCCGAGGGGAAGGAACCGTGGACAGTTTTCATGGCTGCGTAACCGTGGTCCACGCCGATGACGTATCCCTCGCTCACCGAGCGCCGCCCCCTTTCTCTTTTTTGGTAGCCATGTCCTGGACCTTGCCCTCGTCCAGCAGCCGGCGGATCTCATGGAGGTCGTAATTCCATGTGGATGGCGCCGCCAGGAAACGCTCCGGCCCGCCGTATTTTTCGCACAGCCGGGGTAGGAACCGTGGCAGGTCCTTCGGCTCCCTGGGGTATTGGATGCCGTCTTTGTAGACGATATCCTTTTTTAGCTCGTCCCGCATCTTCTCGATCCTGTCTGGTTCCATCTCGTCGTAGGCGCTGCGGCCGGTGAGCTGCTCATAGGCGTAATCGCCCACATAGGACAGGCACTCGAAACAGCAATCGCCGTATGGCTCTATATCCGCCAGCGTGTCGGGATCCCTCAGCGCATTCATGTACACCTCTTTGCCCTGGGCGATCAGCCAGGCGCGGAAGTCGATAAAACCGTCATCCGAACAGCCATACTCCTTGATCACGCTGACGGCGTCCCACAGGCCGTATTGGTCCGCCAGATCCTCATAGGTTTGCAGAATGTCATGGAAATTTTTCGCCGCGGCAGGCCCCATAGACACAAGCTGCTCCCGCAGGTAGTCCTCCATAGCGTTCAGATCCTGGCCGCAGGCGGTTTTTGCCTCCTGAATCAGCGCCCAGAAGGCATCCTTGCTCATCCCATTGTCAGGTTTCTGTTCTATCGCTCAGCACCTTCCTTCCGTTTTTCTTTTTGCTTGCCGATCCGCCGTTCCTGCTCCTGGGGCAGAAGGCCCTGAAAACCTAAGTCACGCAGGGCCTGCGTATAGAGCTGCTTTTCAAAGGCCCGGTACTCCGGGGTGGCGGTGTCCACATCCAACAGGACAGCCTTTTCATAAGGTGTCCCCGGCACGACCTCCCACCGAACGGCATGGAAGTGCAGGGCGGTCAGGTACTTCAGCAGTTGATGACCGTCCGCCTCATCAAAGACACCGCGGTTGTCCTCATAGGGGAACTCGCCGGGGAGATTGGGATAGCCGGAGATCGCCAGGGCGGCGTCGTAGAGGCGGAAACCACCATCATCAAAATCCGGGGCGATGGTGTCATAGAACCGCCGGAGCTGCTCCGTGCTGTCCAGGGCCGGGCAAAAGGACGCAAGGGCTTTCTTCAGTGTTTCCACTTTCTGGCGCTCCTGATTGGCGGCATATTCCTTACCGCAGCTCTCCTGGTAGTATTCATCGACGAGCGGTTCCAGTTCATTGATCTTGCTCTGCAGTTGCGCGCATTCCATCCGGCTGAGGTCCAATTCAGTGTTGGATTCCTCCAACGCCTGCCGCAGAGCGGGGTAGTCCCGGACCGCGGCGATCAGATCCTTGATCTTCATGTCACGCCGCCTTTCTGAGCCGGGCGATCAGGCGATCCAGCACAGCGATGCGGGATCTCACCTTGCCGGCGGAAGCGTTCAGGCCATGCGCCTGATTTTGAATGCGGCGGCGGATGGCCGCGAGCTGTTGGCGATCCCTGCAGCACTCCAGCACAACATACCGCCCCTTCCCATTGGACAGGACCTCGCGCTCACCAGAGGCATCCCGGAGGCTGGCCATGAGGCGCTGGCCCAGCTGCCTGCGGTAGCGGTCCTGCAGGACGTCGGCGTCGCAGGAGACATGGTGTTTTTTCAAAATGGCCGCGATCTCGTCGCCGCTGATCTCCATGTTGGCAAACAGCACATGGAGGATCTCATCCTTGGCGTCGGGCGGCAGCGCGGGGCGGCCGTGGGATCTCCTGGTCATCGCGTCTGCTCCTTCCTGCGCTGTGCGCGCCGCACCACATAGTCGGCCCTGTCCAGAGCGGGGGCCTTGCTTGGGAAAACATAGAGCATGCCGTGCTGTTCGGCCCGCTCCGCGGGAAAGCCCTGGGGAACATTCTCCGGAGAGTCCGAAACCGCGACAGTCCGATATTTCCAGTCGCGGGAGGATTGGTAGGCGAACAGGTGATCCCCCTCCCGCCGGATGCTGTAGGCGGCTTTCCCTTCATGCTGCCGGACATATTCCCCCACAGCCGCTTTCTCCAGCACGAAGCGAGGCTGGATCCCCTGGGCCAGTTCCGGCGCCATGGCGTTGATATAGGCGGTCATCTCCCGCACATTCCCGCAGCAAAACTCCGGCGCGTCATAGCCATACCGCTCTGTGTACAGCGTCCACTTGATCAGTTCGTGGTGGCTGTCCAGGGCAACAAGAAAATATTTCCCGTCGCGCTCCCCGGTGAGAGGCTCAAACCGGACGTCGTCATAAAGCGGTCCCTCCAGCGGGCAGTTGTTCTTGAACCACACATAGTAGTTGTCCAGAATGAAGGGGTCCGTGATCCCCAGCACCACGCTGGAGATCTTCTTCAGGCGTCCGGCCAGGGCGTCGTCCCGGCAAAACCAGTCATACCAGCCGGCCTCGCACTGCACAGCACGGTCCCGGCTGCTGAAATCCCCGGCACGGAACCGCTCCTGCCATGTTCGCACACTCATCTCATTCATAGCGTCCCCCTTTCCGGCAGGAGGTGTTCCATGAGGCCGGCAATGGAGGTAAACACCCCGGCCAACTCATGGGACTCCTGGATGGTATCCTCCATTTCTTCCTTAGTCATGCGGGTGCATTTGACCCAGATGCGCACATTTTCCTCTGTGGGCGTCAGCAGAACGGCCTTTTCATAAGCCTTGCAGAACACGCCGGCGATCTTGCTCTGGCGGTCGATCTCCGCATCCTTCTCCCGGATCTCCTTTTTCGCTTTTTCCAGCTCCACCAGGTCCAATGCCGCCTGCCCCTGCTCGTCCTCCGGCAGATCCTGTACCTGCCGGGTGATCTGATACCCTTGGTTGACGGACAGTTCCTTTTTATCCAGGGCCTCCTTCACGGCGGCGGGGGCGTGTTCGTCGATCTGCATCACCTTGCCCATCGTGCGCTCTCCGAGGCCAACGGATGCAGCCAATTTTTTGCGGGTGTCCACAGGTGCGGAACCTTCCGGCAATGTTGCCGAAAGGTCTGTACGGGCACCCTGGTTGGCCTTTGCCCTGGCCTCGATCTCCGGCCGCAGTTTCAGGGCGATCTTGCCCAACTCCCATTTGTCCAGGTTGCGGCGGCCCTTCTGGGTATCCAGCGCCCACTGCTTGGCCTCCAGCAGATCGTCAAAGGCAAACACCGCCATCTTGTAGGGCAGGTCGTGCCGGGTGCAGATCTGCTGCCGGTTGTGGCCGTCTACGACGACCAGATCCTCATTGACAATGATGGGCGCATAGCAGCCGTTTTGCAGGATGTCCTTCTCCAGCGCGGCAAGCTGCTCCCCGCTGAGAGGGGGGAGCAGTTCCGCCAGTTCCGGTAGAATGGTGGGGGTGCGTTCCGCACTGGTGTATTCAATGCCTGTATTACGCATGGCGCTCAGGCCGCAGCCTCATCCATACCGTCCGCAGGCATGGACACGGCGCTTTCCTCCACGCGGCGGGGAGACAGGAACTCCACCTCCGTGGCTTTGATGAGGAAACCGGGCTGACGCTCCGGCTCGTCCGCGAAGGTGATGGTTTCAAAGTCGCCGGAGGCGGCCAACTTGCAGCCCTTCCATGCAAACTCCGCGCAGCGTTCCGCCAGCGGGCCGCGGACCTTAATGGAGATGAAATCCGTCAGGCGGTTGCCGTCCTTGTCCCGGTAGCGGCGGTCCGAGGCGATCCGCAGGATGGCATAGGGCTTGCCGGTGGCCTCATGGACCTTCAGTTCCACATCGTTTGTCAGGTTTCCGATTGCTACGATCTTCAGCATAGGTGCATTTCTCCTTCTTTATTTAATGTAGAGTGAATTGTGGGATAAAAGCGCCGCGGCCCACAGTGGGGCCGCGGCACAGCGGTTGGATCACTTGTCCCAGGTTTCAGGGGCGGTGAGGATGGCGGTGTGGGCGTTGGCGGCCTCCAGCACGTTGTAGTAGGCCCAATGGCGGGAGGACACGTCGGGGAACATCACCAGACGGCGGTGATTATCGGCAATATAGTCCTCGTCAGCCTCGCGGCCCAGCAGGCGGTTGACAATGGTGACGACTTCCGCCCGGTCAATGGGATCGTCGGCCCGGAAGGTGCCGTCGCCGTAGCCCTCTACCCAGCCGTGGATGGCGGCGTCCTTGATATACTCAGCAGCCCAGTAGCCGTCGCTCACATCGTCAAAGCCCTCGTACTGCTCCATGATTTCCTCGGCTCCATCGCCGTACACATCAAAGAACCGCGCCGCCATAGCGGTAAACTCGGCGCGGGTGATGGCCTTATCACCCCGGTAGGTGCGGTCATTGTAGCCCACGGCCACGCCGTAGCCAGTGAGATATTCCACATAGCCCGCATACCACATATCCGGGTCAATATCCTTGAACTTCACATTATTTCCGCTGGGGATGCGCTCGTCCAGCCGGTCAGAGAGCAGGCGGGCAAAGATGGCTGCGGCCTCGCTCCGGCTCATGCTGCGCTCCGGGCCAAAGGTGCCGTCTGTGTAGCCATAGATATAGGCCCCGTGGTACTCAGTTTCTGTGACAGCGGGGACGGTGAGTTTGCCGTCCTCGTCGGTTTCTCCGCGCTCACTCTGGCCCAGATCACCCTTGACGATAACCGTCACACCCTCCTGGGGGTCGCGCTCATTGTCCGTGACCGTGACGGTGATGCGGTTATCCTCATCCATATCGGTTCCGTCCGGCAGGGTGACGGTAATATTGCCGCCCTTGCCGATGGATACTTCCGCGTCCTCGATGGGGCGTCCGGTTTCGTAGTCCTCTACAGTGACGGTCAGTGTCCAGCGGTCGCCGTCCTCGTCCTCCCAGCCAACGGTGGTATTGCCGTCCTCATTGGTCTTGCCGCTGGTGCCGGGAACAGTGACCTGCCCATTGCTGTCAGTGTTACCGGCACAGTAGTTATCGTGCTTGTCAGTCATAGTAACGAACATACCCTCCACGGCGCTCTTATCCTTGGTGAGCAGGACAGTCACGGTAGTCTGGTCGGCATAGTCCAGCTGGCGGGAATTGGGGAGACGGATGGACAGGGTATCGTCCGCATGGAGAGTGACAATAGCATTGGAAACGGGGTCTTTAGTGTCGGTATCCGTGACAATTACCAGATAGCCGCCCACAACGGCCTCGCCCTTACTGTCCGTAGTGGCCTGATTGTAGATCTTCTCAATGGTTTCTTCCTCTAACTTCTCACCGCAGACCTCGCACTCCCTGTGCTTGCTGCCCTCGCTGTCGGTGGTAGGCTCCTTGTCGATGATCCAGTCGCCGGGCTTATGGCCTGCCGCCTCGGTGTAGTCGCCCTTGTAGGCGTCGCCGCAGCGGGTGCAGGTATAGGTGGTGTAGCCCATCTCGGTGCAGGTCGGCTCGGTCACTTCCTCGGCATAGTCATGGCCCAAAGCGTTCTCAATGACGGCGCCGCAGCGGGTGCAGAGTTGAGGATCGGTGCAGGTGGCCGGGTCGCCGGGGATATGGCCCGCGGCCTCGTCGCCCTCCAGACGGGTGGCTCCGCAGCGGACGCAGGTGTACTCGGTCATGCCCTCGCCGGTGCAGGTGGCCCCGGTGATCTCCTTGCCTTCGTCCCAACTATGCCCCAGCGGGTCGGTGTAGTCGGTGATGAACGAACTGCCGCAGCCCTCGCAGATATGGAGGGTGCGCCCGCCGCCCTCACAGGTGGCCGGGGTGGTCTTGCTTACATAGTTGTGAGGCAGCGCGGCGGTGATGTCCTCGATGTGGCGCTCCCCACAGACGGTACACTCCCGCAGGGTGTAGCCAGGGCTGGTACAGGTTGCCGGAATGACGGTGGTGGAGAACTCATGCTCGGTCTGAGGCAGGTCGGTTTCTTTCACATTGCCGCACCGCTCACAGATGTCAATGGTCTTACCGGGGACTTCACAGGTGGCGTCCCGGATGACCACACTCTGATAGGCGTGGCCCAGCGCGGCCTCATAGTCCCGCTTTTCAATCATGCCGCAGTCCACGCACAGATAGCGGTCATAGCCCAGGGTCAGGCAGGTGGGGTCTACGCTATCCAGCAGTGTCCAGTTGTGGTTCTCGCCGCAGCCCTTGTCGTCACAGCAGCAGCCGTCACAGTCCGGATCCTGGCAGCCGCAGTCAGGATTGCCGCAGCCGCAGGAGCAGGAGCCGTCCTCGGTGGTGGTTTCATCCCTGAGATGGACATACGCCACACCGTCCTCCACCATGTCCGTGTCGTGGTAGGTGTAGGTGATCTCGTAGTAAACCGGGTAATCCCCCGCCTCGGTGTAGTTGGGTGCGCTGGTCAGGGTGCAGGCATCTGCGCTGTGGCCGTAGCGGATAGCGGTGGTCACGCCGGCCTCGGACAAGTCCGACACGGTGACGGTGTGGGGCTGGCCGTCCACCACGCCGAAGTAGTCCGCAATGACGGCCTTGGCGGCGGTGTAGGAAGTTTCAGCATAGCCGCAGTCGGCGCAGGTATCCATCTCCACAAAGCGGTCATGGGCCAACTCGGGCCGGATGGCATTCTCCATGTGGTGACGCTCCAACGTGGAATTTTCCTCCTTGAATGTGCCGTAGCAGAACCCGCAGTATTCGCCGCTGGTGGTGATGACGCGGTGATACTCGCTGTCCGCTTGCTCAATGGTCTGGGTTTCCGGCAGTTCCTCGAAAAAATTGTTCGCGCAATCGTAGAGCCAATAGACGTTCTTCAGGTAGCCGTAGTCCGTCTTGGCCATGTTGGTGTTGATGCTGCCGCAGGTTTCACACACGGCTTTGGTCCAGTGATAAGCCGTGTAATAGGCGTCCTGTCCCGGTACGCCGTCCAGAATGGAACCCTTGCCGGAACCATCTACAAAGGTGCCGTCCGAGTATTTCACATTCCGGCTCATGGCCGTCTGGCCATCCCTGGTATATTCCGGGGTGCGGAACACGATAAAGGAAGTCTGCTGCTTGCAGACTTTGCAGTTAAAGGTTTCGTGGGTCACGGTGGCGTTGGCGTCCAGTTCGTTGGTGCGGTTGTTGGCCTCCTGCCAGTTCTCAGCGGGGTCGTGGTAACTGTCCTGCTGGGCGGCAAAGGCGGTGGGCACCATGCCGACGCACAGAACCACGGCCAGCAGCAGGGCCGTCATGCGCTTCAGGCCATGCCTGGTTGTCTTGCTTTTCAAGCGTTCTTTCCTCCTTTTGTGTAGAAATTGCTGGTTCAGGTTTTTATTTTCGTTTACTTGGTCACCGCCCCCTTTCCCGGAACTGCTGCACAAAGGTCAGATAGGCGTTCCAGTCCTTCCGGGAGGGAGGGGACAGCGTCTGCACGACATATCCCTCCGCCGCGTATTTCCGGCCCATGCGCTCCGCGGCCTCCTGGCCGGGGCGGTCGTGATCCAGGCACAGGACAACCTTCCGCACTGTGGGATGCTCCCGAAGAAACACCGACAGGGCGCGGTCATCCAGGCAGCACAGGGCAAGTGCATTGCTGTGGAACTCCCGGTGCAAAGTGCAGTAACTCATGAGGTCGATAGGTGCCTCGAACACATACACGGTCCTGCTGTCCGGGGCATACGGCAGTCGGAAACCGATGGATTTGTCGCTGCCGGCGGCGTCGCCCTTGAAACCGCTGCCGTCCCGGTCGTAGGTGCCCCGCAGGCTGGCGAAGGCAGCCTTGCCGTCCCTGTCATACCCTACGAACACGCAGTTGTGATGCTCGGAGTCCTCATACAGCAGTCCTGCGGAAATAAAACTCCGAATAATCTGGGGAGAAACCCCGCGCTTTTTCAGGTAGGCGTACACTCGGCGGGCATCGGTGTGCCTGGGCGGCAATGCAAACGGTTTCGGCGGTTCCGGCGCCTGCTCAGTTTGCCTGCTCCGCTCCGCGGGGGCGTCCCTGGCGCGGCCGTGGAATGCCAGCAGATCCTCCACCGCCTCCGGGAAACTTCTGCCGCAAAAATGCTGTAGGAAGGTGATGGCATCCCCGCCCACTCTCTCGGAGTAGCGATACCAGGTGCGGCGGTTCTTGATCCGCAGGCTGTCCATCTCCTTGGTGGAGTAGTAGCGGCCTATCCGCGTCACGGTGTAGCCGAGAGACGCCAGCAGGTCCGGCAGGTCCGTCCCACGGGCAATCTCCAACTCCTGTTCTGTGAAACGATTGGCTCTCTGTTCCGACGTTTTCTCACCTCCGGTTCTCTTGTGAAACAGACCGCCCGGAACGTCCCTGTCGGGCGCTCCGGGCGGTTCTGGGATCCTGATTTACTCGGTTGTTCTCTTCCTGGGTGGCCGCTCCACATACTCGGAGATGTCGCAGTCGCAGCTGATGAGCTGCCCTCCGCACACCGGGCACCGCTCCGCATCACACCCCACATGGTGGTAATGCCCAGGCCTGGCGCCGCAATCGTGGCAGCGGGCATCGCCATGCGCCATGCCATCCTCGCCGTACTTAATGCGGCGGTAGTACCGGTTGCCGCATTTCACATGGGTCCAGGTGCAGCCGTCCGCTTTCAGCATCCGCTGGCCGCAAGCCCTGCAGGGCGCTCCGCCGGCCGCAATCATGGCCTCCAGTTCATTCTGCCACATTCTTGGCTCCTCCTTCCGTTTCTTCAGCCTCCCAGGACGGGGCGCTGTCTGCCGGCTCATCTATGGGATCCAGCGTGTCAGTTGGTGCGCCGGGATCGGCATCCGCTGTTTCCTGCTCCCACCGCTCCAGAGCGTCCTCGATCAGCCCAATCACGAACTCCTTCTGGGTCACTTTCCGGCCCTGGCGCTCATTCTCGTGGGCCAGATAGTCCTTGATCCGCTGGAACAGGTCCTCACTGATTTGAAATGCCATTGTCCTTGTCTGTGCCATGTCTTTTTTTCCTCCATTTTCATAGTAGTTGGTAAGTAGTCCCGTGATGTACTCGCTGAGGGACTGGTTTGCCGCGACGCGCTCCGCCGTCACCCTGGCATGCAGGGATTCCGGGATTTGGCATGAGAGGCCCTTGGTCTGCTCCATGTCTGACTGCCTCCTTTTCTTGATTTGCAACGCAAGTATAGCCGGAAAGCATCACGAAAGCCATTACCAACACCACCAAGGAATGGCGAACAGACGCAGCAAAGGCAACAATTTCATCCTGCGTTGGGGAGCCGGAAATAGCCGGCGTCCTTGTGGGCACGGTAGAAATGTTCCACGGCCCGCAGGCTGCCCGTCACCGGCATCCCCGGCAGGGCCTCTGCCATGCTCTGGAAATATCTCCGGCCGCGGGCGGCGCGGGGATCCAGCACAGCGACAACGCAGGTGTCCGTTTCTGTGCGGATGGCCCGGCCAAAGCCCTGCCGCAGTTTGATCTGCATTTCCGGGACAACGACGGAGCGCAGGAACTCCCGCAGGTTCGGGTAGTCCTCCCGCTCTTTTTCTTTTACAGCGTCCGGGTAGGCGAAGGGCAGGCATGGGATGATGAGCATGGACACGCCGTCGCCAGCGAAGTCCAGCCCCTCCCACGCCGCGCCGGTGGCCAGCAGGATACTGCCGGGAGCGGCGCGAAATGCCGCCAGGGTGAGGGCCGGGCGTTTGCCCATCGTAAATACAGGGAAGGGCAGCGCCGCGGCCTGCAGCCGTTCCTTGACCGCCGACATGGCGAAGTAGGAAGTGAACAGCACCAGGGCGTGGCCGTGGGATGCCGCCGCCAGCTGCCGGATCTGTGCGGCCAGCCGGTCGTAGTAGTCCGCCGCGTCCAGCGGGATCGGGTCCGGGGGAAGATAGAGGAGGCAGTTGTGCTGATAGTCAAAGGGTGACGGACACACAGTTTCCGTCACGGGCCGTTCCCCTGTCAGGCCGGCGGCGGTGCGGAACCGGCTGAAATCCTTCCCAACGGCAAGGGTGCCGGAGGTCAGGACAATGGGCTGTTCCTGCCGCCAGAGCGTGGCCTGGAGCTGCGCGGCCAGTTCCGACACCGTGCCGCACAGCATGGCCCCGCCGTGGTCGTCGTCTGCCGCGTAGAAGATCATCTCGGGATTCCCCAGGTAAAAGAGGGATACTGTGGAGGCGACGGCGGACAGCAGGCGCCAGGTTTCCCTGGTCAGCAGGCCCTCCAGCTGCCGGCAGATCACCGTCAGGACCTGATGCGGCCGCTCCAGGAACATCTGGTAGGCGTCAAATCCGGCCCCTTCCTCCACCGGGAGCGACAGTTTCTCCGCCAGCGGCTCCACGGCCTCGGACAGCAGTTCCGCCGCGAGGACATACCGCTCCACATGCAGGCTGCGGATCAGCTCCGCAAAGTCCTGGGCATTCAGCGTTACGCCGAACATCTGCCGTGCGGTTTCCGGCAGCTTGTGGGCCTCGTCTATGATGATGGCCGCGCTGTCCGGCAGGAGGGGCTTTTTCTTTTGGCTGCGGTGGATGAGGTCCGCCAGCAGGAGGTTGTGGTTGCAGATCTGAACCGTGTACTGCCCGCTCTGGCAGGCGTCCAGGAAACAGCGGTATCGGCAGTCCTTCCGCCGGCAATTACACCGCTTGGGAACGCAGATCCGCCCCCGGTCATAACTGCTCATCCCGGACAGCTGGTCCAGATCCAGCACATGCCAGGCGGTGTGCAGGGCTTGGCGGGCGGCGGGATTCTTATGGCTGCCCTCCACCTGACGGACCCGCCGTTCCAGCCGGGCGTCGCAGGCGTAGTGAGCCTTGCCCTTGCGGATGACCGCCTCAATGGGCGCGGAGATCAGCCCCTCGGACAGCAGCACGCTGGACAGCAGGGGCAGGTACTCCTTCTGGATGGCGCTCTGCAGCGCGATGCTGGAGGTGGAGATCAGGATAGGACGCTGCGGTTTACCCTCTGCCGCCCGGCACTTGCCATGCAGGATGCCGGCGGTCAGGTAGGCGAAGGTCTTGCCGATGCCGGTCCCCGCGTCGCACAGGGCGATGCTGCCGTCCAGCATGGCGTCCAGGATGCTGTGACACAGCCGGATCTGTTCCGGCCGCTCCGCCATGCCCCTCTGAGGCAATAGGGTTTTAAAAATATAGTCGATTTCCTCATGGGCCTTTTCATGGGTATATTTCTTCATGGATACTTCCGTCCTTTTATCTTTTTTCGTGTTCCCATCGTATTCGCACTCGCCCCCCCGATGGGTTCGGGAACAATGCGGGCAGGCCCCTGGCCGGGGCCTCACGGGCATATTTCCGGGATCTCTACTGCTTTCAATCCCGGAGCAGCGCCGCCTGTCTTACGCGCAGGCCGTGCTTGGTGTGTCATTATTCGAGCCGTTCCATCTCTTGTCCGGCCTGCCAGGGCCGACCGCAGGCTGGATCGCTCGCCGGCCGCTGGGGCCGGGTCTTGGCGCGCGCTGTGGGGTGGGTACGGCTGCGTGTTACCCGCATTGCTGGTATGCACTTTTCAAGGAGCAGCGAAGGGGGAGGTATTTCCCCCTTTCGCTGTCCTCCCGAAAAAGGGGCTGGGTGAATACCCTCACGCCGCAAATTTTTCAAAATATTTTTTCATGTCCCGCAGGATCCGGTCCCTGCGCTTGATGACGGCCCGCTGGGTCACGCCGATTCGCCGGGCGTATTCTCTGGTGGAGAGGCGGTCATAAAACAGCGCGGTGATGAGCTGCCTGTCCCGGTCCTCCAAGGCGATAAGCGCCGCCAGCAGCAGGCTGGTCAGTTCTTCCCGCTCCCGTTCCGACTCCCGTGCAAGGACGCAGTCCTCGGCGCTGGGCGCCGTTTCCGCGCCCACATAGTCCGGCAAAACGCCGTCCTCTGCCAGCTGTTCCATGGAGAGGACCTTGCCAGTGGGCAGATCCTCGCTGAGATACCGCTCCCGCCGGTCCATCTGGGCATACGCCGCGAATACGTCCTCTGTGACCGCCACATCCCTACCATCCACGGTGATGATGTTGGCGATGACAGTTCCATTCTCGTCCCTGATTTTTCTGTAGTTGCGATTTTCCTGCCATTTTTCCATAGTCGTGATCTCCAATCTCAGATTTTTTAGGGGAAACTTCTGAGTTGGGGATCACGGGTACTTTGCTATGTAGGGCTGCCAGGCGTTCCGCATTTCGTGCCTTTCCGCTGTTCTGCCGCGGAAAAGCGCAAAAAAGAGCCTTACAGCACAGCAGAACTGCTGCCTGTAAGGCTCCGAACACGGTGGATCCCGCTGCTGATGCGGGCGGTTGGTGCACTTGACGAGGTCGATACTCTATATTTTATTTGCTTTTAGGAATGTCCTGCCTTTTCAAAGGAGATGCCAATCTGCAGCCCGCACTTTGGACATTTGGAGAACAGCTCCGCCTTGTCCGCATGCTCCGGGCCGTAGAGGTGCAGGCGCCCCGGATCCACGTCGGCTGCGGCATCAATGACGCGCCCTTTACCGCACACAGGGCAGCGCACCGCATGGGTTCTTTTCACTTGTTGCATGGCGTTCCTCCTTCCAAAGTGTTCTCAATTTTGAGAACACCACAGTAAAAAATTTTACAGCAGATGGTGGTTGGTGAGCCGGATCCGCATGGCCTGGCGGGATACCTGAAACACCTCCGACATGGCCTGAACAATGGCCTGATTATCCCGACCGGACCGCATTTGGTAGAAACACCGCTTGACCATTGGCATGGGCATGAGCAGGGCGGACCCAAGCATATTCGCCTGGATCTCCATACTGGTTTCCCTGACGGCAGGCTGCAGCGCCGCGCTCTCCCCGGTGCCTGTGTACAGCCCCTTGTGCAGGATCCAGTGGGACAGTTCGTGGGCCTCGGTAAATCGCAGGCGGCCGGTGCTGGTTTCTTCTTCACACAGCGAGGCATCTATGAGGATCGTGCCGGCTTTCACCGGGAACAGGGTATACTCGCCCAGTTCCATGTCGTACACGGCCTCCAGGCCGGTGTCAAAAACGGTTTTCCCTAGGATCCGGCCATTTTTGCGGAGGTACTGGAACTCCAGCGTCAGTCCGTGGCGCTCGATGAGGTCCTCGATGGGGATGGCGCGGGGCTGCCCCCGGTAGAGGCGCTCATCGTAGGCATCCAGCACACGCCGGGCGATGCTCTCCATCGTCTGCTCGGTATAATACTTCCGCATGTGCCTGCCTCCTATTTCAGTTTCCCGGTTTCTGCCGCTGGGTGATGCGGTCTATAAACTCCTGCCATTCCTCGTCTGTGGCGTCCACTTCCTTGGCTGTCCGCAGGGCGGCCCGGACGATATCCCGTTCCATGATGTACTCCGGCAGGTCCGCGGACACCCGTTGCGTTTTAGATTTGGCGGCCAGATCCAACAGCAGTTCCGTGTCTGCCTGGCATAGCCCCAGGATCTCAATGAGGCGGTCCATCTTCTCCTTGGTGGGAGCCGGCCTTCGGTCATTCTCCATGTTGCTCATGTAGACCGGGGATACCTCCAGTTTCGCCGCCAAACCGCGCAGGGACAGTCCGCGGGCCATCCGCTTTTCCCGCACATAACTGCCGAATGTCTGCTCCATTATGGCGTGCCTCCTATTCTGTGTTCTCTTTTTCGAGAACGGCTACGCTTAGTATACACGCCTCCATCTCATGCCGCAAGAGGCCAAACGCGAGGTGCTCCTTTTATGGAACACCTCGTGCCTTTTCTTAATATGGGTATTCACTTGCCCTGTTTTTCGGGAGGTGGATGAAGGGGATTTTTCTTTTCGGGCATAAACGTAAGGCGGGACCGGGTTTGGCAACGCTGCCGGACCCGATATGCCGTTTCCTGGCCCCTCACATTTTGTAGAGGAGGGACGCAATGCCCAAAGTTATTCCCATGCCCGGCCGGGTGGAAAAAGTTGTGGCCGAGCGCGACCAGCTGAGCCACGGACGGCTGATTCATGTGGTTTCCGTGTTCCCCGCGGACGGCGCCTGCTCGCCGGAGGACAAACTCAAAACGCTCATTGACATGGATCTCAAAAATTCCCACACAGTTGCGGAAAGGGGTGGACAAACCGCCCCGTCAGAGGTAACATCACACAAACTCTGGACGGTTTGACTGGAGAGAAGGAGGCTTTTATGAGTCAGTCAAACCAAGGGAAAATCACCGCCCTGTACTGCCGCCTGAGCCAGGACGACGGTCTGGACGGGGAGTCCAACAGCATCCAAAACCAAAAGAGAATATTAGAGCAGTATGCCATTGACCACCGCTTTCCCAACATCCAATTCTATGTGGACGACGGATACTCCGGGGCCAGTTTCAACCGACCGGATTTCCAGCGCATGATGTCCGACATGGAGGACGGGAAAATCGGGATCATCATCACCAAGGATCTCAGCCGTCTGGGGCGAAACCAGTTGCACACAGGGCTGTACATCGAGGAGCGGTTCCCGCAGTTCGGCGTCCGCTACATCGCCATCAACGACAATGTGGACACGGAAAACGCCGAGAGCAACGACCTGATGCCCTTCAAAAACCTGTTCAACGAGTGGTTCGTGCGGGACACCAGCCGGAAGATCCGGGCGGTACAGCGGGCCAAGGCTCAGCGCGGGGAGCGCCTGGGAACACGGGCACCCTACGGCTACAAAAAGGATGAGAATGCCAAGGGCAAACTCGTTGTTGATGAGGAGGCCGCCGCTGTGGTGCGTCGCATTTTTGCCCTCTGCGCTGCCGGCCGCGGCCCGAGTCAGATTGCTAAACAGTTGAGAGCCGAAAACGTGCTTTGTCCGGCGGTCTACACCTACCGCAAGTTGGGATCCGGCCATACCTGCCTCGATCTGTCCCAGCCCTATAACTGGTCCGACAGCACCATCGCCAACATCCTGGAGAATGAAACCTACCTTGGGAACACGGTCAACATGAAGTTCACCACAAAATCCTATAAGGACAAGCGGTATGTGCAGCATCCCAGGGAGGAGTGTCTGGTGTTTGAGGGGACCCATCCGGCGCTGATCACGCGGGAGGTTTGGGATATCGTCCAGCGGGTCCGGCAAAACCGGAAGCGCCCCACAAAGATGGAGGAACTCAACAAGTATTCCGGCCTCGTCATCTGTGCCGACTGCGGTTCCACAATGGTCCTGCATAGGGCGCGCACCATGAAACCAACGCAAAACAATTTCACCTGCCGAACCTATAAGAAAGCAGGGTCTGAGGTCTGCACGGCCCACTACATTCGGGAGTGTGTCCTCGACGAGATTGTGCTGGAGGACATCCGCAGGGTGACGGCGATGGCGCGGGAGCATACGCAGGAGTTCGCCGCCTATATCTGTGACCGGCAGTCCGCTGAACTGCGGCGGGAGATCCGCAGGCAGGAGTTGGAACTTTCAGGGATGAAAAAGCGCGAGGCGGAATTGGAGGCCATCTTCAAGCGACTGTATGAGGACAGCGTACTGGGCCGCATCACCACGGAGCAGTTCCAGACCCTCTCCGCCAGTTATGTGGCGGAGCAGGAGCAGTTGAAAACTGCCATCCCGCAAAAGGAGCGGGAGGTCGCCAAACTGAAGGCCACGGTGTCCGGCGCAGACAACTTCATTGCCAGGGCCAAACGCTACACAGACATTCAGAAGCTGACGCCGGAGTTGCTGCGGCTGTTTATTGAGAAAATCGTGGTGCATGAGAAGGATGTGAAGTGGTCCAAACACGCCAGCCAAACGGTGGAAATCCATTACACGGATATTGGCGTGATTGGGAATATGAACATCACGAAAAGTGCGTAAAGGAACAGGCAGGTGCTGCCAATGCAACACCTGCCTATCCTTAAAATTTGTAGTTGTCCCTGTCAGGCCGGACCTAATGCTCTGCCGCTGTTTTTTGCGCGCAAAAACGGAGCCCCATCGTGCCGGATGGGGCTCCGCTGTGTTGGGAAGGCCTAAACTCAGTCCGGGAAGACCTCTGCCGGGTCCCGGGGTCCCTGGGGATCGGCCTGCCTGGCCTCCTCCACCCGCTTTTCCCGCTCGGCCAGGCCCTGGAGGACCTGAATGGCATAGTCGATGGCGGGGATGGCACGGGCGGAGCAGTATTGACGGACCTGCTTCAATTCATGGATCGCGTTCTGAGCGGTCATAAGACGCGCCCCCTCTCCCTTTATTCTGTTCCTATTGTAGCACGGATGGGGGGCGGCGCGCAAGGGCGGAGGAAAAAATATCCGGTTCACCCCGCGCTGCCCAGAAGGAGCAGGACCACGGCCAGCCCCAGCAGGCAGCAGGAGAGGGGCCCGCCGGGGCGGACGGCCCCCGTGAAGGGGAGCAGGGCGGCTCCGGCGGCGGTGAGCCGCCCCAACCAGAGCAGCCGCCGCCTGGCGTCCACGGTCAGTACTCCTTCCGCTCCGCGACCCGGCAGGAGACCAGGAAGGAGACCGCCAGCCCCGCCAGGGCGGCCAGGGGGACCAGGGCGAATCCCGCCGCCGCCTGGCTGGGCTGGAGGCGGTCCAGGAAGGACAGATCCAGAATATCGGCCTTGGACAGCAGGAACAGCAGGATAAAGGGGAGGAAGGTGACGGCGAACAGGAAGGGGCGGGCCTTCTCCGGCCCCAGCCGGTAGTTCAGGGGGAACATGACGTCCACAATGAACAGGGCGGCGCCCAGAGAGACCAGCTGAGTCCCCAGACTCTCCCACAGATCGGCGGAGCCGGTGAAGGAGAGCAGGACGGCGGAGACCGCCCCGATGGCTGCCACCGCCAGCATGAGCAGGAGGACGAACAGATAGCGTCCCCCCACGAGCTGCCGGGGGGAGAGGGGGAGGGTGCGGGCATACCGGTCCCACCGGGCGAACTCGTCATAGGAGAAGGCAGAGATGGGCAGGATCATCAGGATCACCGCGCAGAAGGCGGTGACAAAGGTGAGGTCGAAGATGCCCAGCAGAGCCATCCCCAGATAGCCCAGCAGGAACAGCACATACAGCCGCAGGGTCTTTCGCAGCACAAGAAAATCCTTCCAGATCAGTCCGCACACAGGGACTCCCCCTTTCCGATGAACAGCATGATGTCCTCCAGAGTGGCCGGATCCACCGTCAGGCCAGGATACTTCCTCCGAAAAGCCTCCCGGTCGGCGGTGAGGCCCTCGCACCCGAAGGTGCCCCTCCGTACCCGCAGCAGGTCGCCGGGCTGGATGGCGGCCAGGTCGGCGGCGGAGCAGCCCACCCGGCCATAGCGGTCCAGCAGCTCATCCTTGGGCTGGGACAGGGCGACGCGCCCCTGATGGAGATAGGTGATGTAGTCCGCCGCCTTCTCCAGGTCGCTGGTGATGTGGCTGGAGATGAGGATGGCGTGGTCCTCGTCACAGATGAAGCTTAAAAATTCGTCCAGGATCTCGTCCCGGACCACCGGGTCCAGGCCGGCGGTGGCCTCGTCCAGGATCAGAAGCTGGGGCCGGTGGGCCAGGGCGGCGGCCAGGGAGAGCTTCATCTTCATGCCCCGGGAGAAGGTCTTGACAAGGCTCTTCCCGGGCAGGCGGAATTTGTCCAGATAGTCCCGGTACAGCCCGTTGTCCCAGGAGGGATAGACGGGGGCCAGGATGCGCTCCAGATCCCGGGGCCGGAGCGCGTCGTGGAAAAAGCACTCGTCCAGCACCACGCCCACGCCGGCCTTGGCCGCCCGCTCCTCCCGCAGACTGTCCCGCCCCAGAAGGGTGATCTCCCCCGCGTCCCGGCGGACCAGGTTCAGGATGCACTTGATGGTGGTGGTCTTGCCCGCCCCGTTTTCCCCGATCAGCCCCATGATGGTGCCGCCGGGGAGGGTGAGGTCGACGTCTTGAAGGGAGAAGTCCGGATAGGACTTGCACAGCCCCTTGATCTCAATACAATTTGTCATAATTCGTCCCCTTGATACAATAAGGTCAGAAGCTCCTGCATTTCCGACAGGGAGAAGCCGCCCTTGCGGGCCTCATCCACGGCCAGGGCGAGGACGTCCTCCACCCGGCGCAGCTGGGCCTCCCGCAGCAGCTCCCGGTTCTGCGGGGCCACGAAGCAGCCTTTTCCCGGGACATTGTCCAAAAAACCGTCCCGCTCCAGCTCCTCGTAGGCCCGCTTGGTGGTGATGACCGAGATCCGCAGCTCCTTGGCCAGCACGCGCATGGAGGGCAGGGCGTCCCCCGCCGACAGCGCGCCGGCCAGGATCTGCTCCTTGACCTGGTCCGCGATCTGTTCATAGATGGGTTTTCCGCTGGAGTTACTGAGAATGATGTCCATATTTGATCCCTTCCAGACGGGGCGGCTGTCTGCCCTGCGCATGGGTCAGGCGCTTCGGCGTCCGGTGTGCCTTTCTGATATAGCGTATATATACTATATGCACAGTATATATGAACGGCATACAGTTGTCAAGGGGGAGTTCCCGGTCTCCGAAAGAAATATTTCCCCACATTCCGGCCGGAAGGATTGACACTTCTTTTCCTCTTTACTATAATAAAATACTATCCCGGCCCTGTTTCTTTTGGCGCGGGACAGTATTTTATCTTTGAAAGGGGTTCTCCCAAATGAGTGACCAGCGTGTTTACAACTTCTCCGCAGGACCTTCCATGCTCCCCCTCTCCGCCCTGGAGCGCGCGGGATCAGAGATCGCCAACTACCGTGGTTCCGGTATGTCCGTGATGGAGATGAGTCACCGCTCAAAGGTCTTTTTGCGGATTTTTGAGGAGACCCAGGAAAAGCTGCGCCGCCTGATGCGGGTGCCCGACGGCTATCGGGTCCTTCTGCTCCAGACCGGCGCCTCCGGCCAGTTCTCCATGATCCCGCTGAACCTGATGGGCCGCACCGGGAAGGCGGACTACGCCGTTACAGGCAACTTCTCCTCCATCGCCATGAAGGAGGCCAAAAAGTACGGCATGGTGAACATCGCCGCCGACTCCGGGGACCGGGACCACTCCTACATCCCCGCCCAGGAGCAGCTGAAGCTGGACCCGGAGGCCAGCTACTTCTACTACTGCGCCAATAACACCATTTACGGCACCGAGTGGCAGTACGTTCCTGAGACGGGCGCTGTGCCCCTGGTGTGTGATATGTCCTCTGACATTCTCTCCCGCCCGGTGGACCTGTCCAAATTCGGCATCGTCTACGCCGGCGCGCAGAAGAACATGGCCCCCGCCGGGCTGACGGTGGTCATCATCCGGGAGGATCTGGCCGGCCACGAGCTGCCCTTCACCCCCCTGATTATGAACTACCAGACCATGATCGAAAAGGACTCCATGTACAACACCCCGCCCTGCTGGTGCATCTATATGCTGGGCCTCACCCTGGACTGGGTGGAGGAGCAGGGGGGCGTGGAAGGGATGGAGAAGCTGCGCACTCTGCGCTCCTCCATGCTGTATGACACCCTGGACAGCTCCCGGCTGTTCCGCTGCCACGCGGAGAAGGGCTCCCGCTCCGGGATGAACGTCACCTTCCGCACCGGGGACGAGGCGCTGGACGCCAAGTTCGTGGCGGAGGCCGCGGAGGCTGGCTTCGTCAACCTGAAGGGACACCGCAAGACCGGCGGGATGCGGGCCAGTATCTATAACGCTATGCCTGTGGAGGGCGTGGAGCGCCTGTGCCAATTCATCCGGGAGTTCGACCGGAACAACTGAGCGCCCGTGGGATAGGGCATTCCTATTACAACATAGATTCGAGGTTTTTTATTATGTACCGCATCAAAACCTTAAATAAGATTTCCAGCGCCGGTCTGGATCTGCTGGATCAGACCCGCTTCCAGGTGGGCGGCGAGGTGGAGAACGAGGACGGCGTCCTGGTCCGCTCCGCCCCCATGCACGACTATGTGTTTCCGGAGGAGCTGCGGGCCATCGCCCGGGCGGGCGCGGGGACCAACAACATCCCCATCGACCGCTGCTCGGAAAACGGCATCGTGGTGTTCAACACCCCCGGCGCCAACGCCAACGCGGTGAAGGAGCTGGTTTTGGCCGCCCTGCTCATCGCCTCCCGGGACATCCTGGGCGGCGCCGAGTGGGTGCAGGAGCAGGTCCACACCCCCGGGGTGGACCTGACCGCCGTGGTGGAGAAGGGGAAGTCCGCCTTCGCCGGGCCGGAGCTGTACCGCAAGACCCTGGGCGTGATCGGCCTGGGGGCCATCGGCGCGCTGGTGTGCAACATCGCCCTGGAGCTGGGGATGGACGTATACGGCTATGACCCCTTCCTGTCGGTGGAGGCCGCCCTGCGCCTGGACCGCCATGTCCATGTGGTAAAAAATGTGGACGAGCTGTACCGGGCGTCCGACTACATCACCATCCACATCCCCTATAACAACAGCACCAAGGACTTTATCAACGCGGAGTCCATTGCCAAGATGAAGGGTCAGGTCCGGATCCTGAACCTGGCCCGGGGCGGTCTGGTGAACGACGACGACATGATCCAGGCCCTGGAGTCCGGCCGGGTGGCCCGGTATGTCACCGATTTCCCCGATGAAAAGATCGCGGTGGCGGCTCATGTGGTGGCCCTGCCCCACCTGGGCGCCTCCACGCCGGAGAGCGAGGAGAACTGCGCCCGCATGGCGGCGGACCAGCTGAAGGACTATCTGCTCAACGGCAATGTCAAGAACTCGGTGAACCTGCCCAACGTGGCGCAGGAGTGGAGCGGGATCTCCCGGGTGTGCCTGATCCACCAGAACATCCCGGCCATGCTGACCAAGATCACCTCCATCCTCTCCGCGGAGGGGGTCAACGTGGAGAACCTGACCAACAAGTCCAAGAAGGACTACGCCTATACCATGGTGGATCTGAACAGCCGCATCAAGGATAAGGTGGCGGAGGAGCTGCGGGCTATCCCGGGCATGATCCGGGTCCGGGTGCTGAATCATTGAGGCCCCTGCGCCTGCAATATAACGCGCCGGTGGTGCTGACCTTCTCTCTGCTGTCCCTGGGGGCGCTGCTTTTGGGGATGCTCACAGGGGGCGGGAGCACCCGGCTGCTGTTCTGCGTCTACCGCGCCCCGCTTACCGACCCACTGACCTATGTGCGGATGATCACCCATGTGCTGGGCCACGCCAATTACACCCACTTCATCGGGAACATCATGCCGCTGTTGGTGATCGGGCCGCCGCTGGAGGAGAAGTACGGCAGCCGGAGGCTGCTGGGCTGTATCGCGCTGACCGCCCTGATCTCCGGCCTGGTGCAGTTCCTGCTGTTCCCCGGCTCCGCCCTGCTGGGGGCCAGCGGCATCGTGTTTATGATGATCGTGCTGTCCTCCCTGGCCGGGATGCGGGAGGGGGAGGTGCCGCTGACCCTGGTGCTGGTGGTGCTCCTCTATCTGGGGGGCGAGGTGGTGGACGCCGTGACCGCCCGGGACACGGTCTCACAGCTGACCCACATCGTGGGCGGCCTGTGCGGTGCGGGGCTGGGCTTTGCCATGAGCCGCGGCCGCAGGATATAAGACAAAAATGACCGGGGTGCGTTTCCACTGGGAACGCACCCCGGTTTTTCATGCAAAACAGAGCCGGACGTCCCGTGGGGCGTCCGGCTCAGCTTGTCAAAAAAGCCCTCCTGCAAGGAGTTCCGTTGCCCGAAGGCGACGGAATAAAATGCAATATCGTCATTTCCGGGGGCGTGTACCTCGGAAATGACACTTCTCGCGAAAGCTTCGCCGACAATTTCGCAAGAAATCGAGACGAAGCTTTCGTGCAATCCCCCTCGAAAAAGTGGCTGTGCCACTTTTTCGACAGTCTCAGCCGGACGTCCCGTGGGGCGTCCGGCCGGCTACTCTAGAAAGCCGCCGTTTCGGCCGTCTCGGTTCAACACGTCATGGAGGCGGTTTTTGCGCTCTGGGCCGCGCGGTGGCTCAGGGCCTGCTCCCGGATCCAGCCCAGCTTCCGCCGGTAGAACAGCACGGTGACCAGAGGGGGGATCAGGTCGGAGATGGTCTCTGCGCAGAAGGTGGACGCCGCACCGAAGGTGGCGGGCAGAGTGAACAGGGCCGCGAAATAGACAGCCTTTCGGAAGAAGGACAGGGGGAGGGAAAACTGCATCATCCCCATGCCGTTCAGTCCTTCTACAATGGTGTACTGCACCGCCAGTGGGATCACACCGATGGAAAAGATGCGGATGACAGTCACGGCCAGGGCAGAAATCTGAGGATCCGGTGTAAAAATATGGGTGAAGGGGGCGGCCAGCAGCAGCCCCACCAGACACAGAGTGGTGGTATAGGCCAGGGAGAGGAGCAGGGTGTACTTCTGGGCCTCCAGGATGCGTTTGGGCTGGCCGGCCCCCAGGTTGTACCCCAGGATAGAGGCCGTCCCGGCAGCAATGCCGTCCAGAGGCATAGTGACCACCAGCATGAAGCTCTGGGCGACGGTGGCCGCGGCTACCAGCAGGTCCCCTTGCTCCGGGCCGCCGTACCGCTGGAGCACCGCGTTGAGGGCGATGATCATCATATTATCCACCGCAATGATGACAAAGGGGGTCAGGCCGGTGAGCAGGATACGCAGCATGGTCCGCAGGCTGTATCCGCCGAAGGT
Source organism: Clostridiales bacterium (assembly GCA_902363045.1). Taxonomy (GTDB): domain Bacteria; phylum Bacillota; class Clostridia; order Oscillospirales; family Oscillospiraceae; genus Lawsonibacter. The sequence goes on along the minus strand of CABIYX010000009.1, from coordinate 27,453 downwards.
GATGCGCACCGGCGGAATCGGACCGAACAGAAAACGAAGCACAAACAGACAGCTTGCCAGCTGGCTGAGCACGGTGGCGATGGCCGCCCCCTTGACGCCCAGGTCCAGCAGGAAGATAAAGACTGGGTCCAGGAGGATGTTGAGCACCGCCCCCAGCATCACCGACTGCATCCCCTTTTTGGCAAAGCCCTGGCAGATGATGAACTGTTTTATCCCCAATTAGGTGTAAAACTCTGCTCGATGGCGGGCGGCGGCGTACAAAAAATCTATATGGTGTTTTTAAGAGAACCGTCCCGGCGGGACAGGTCAGGCAGTGACCTGTTCCACCTCCGGGATGGGTTTGAGATTAAAATGAATTTCGATAGAAATGTGTCTTGTTTTATCTTCGTCAATGCGCTCATGCACGACGATTTCTTTGATTAAGCGGTTGAGGGTGGCTGCGTCCAGCTCTGTGATGTTGGCGTATTCCTGAATGGCTTCCACCCATTGTTTTGCGTCATTGGCAAGCTGGACTTCATCGGACAGCCGCTTCCTGCCCTCGGACACTTTTGTTTTAAGCTCCGTCTGCTCGGTCTGTGTCTTTTCCAGCATGGTGTTGAAGTTCTGCTCACTGATACGCCCTGCAATCATATCCTCATAAAGCCGCATTACCATTTTGTCCAGAACCTCAATCCGTTCCTCGTCCCTTGTAAGGGAGCGTTCCATTGCTTCCCGCTGTTCCCGCTTCTCGGCTTCACAGGTATTGGTCAGGCGGTCAGCAACCGCTTCCCCGTCCATCAGGGCAGCTCTGGCACATTCCCGGATTTTCCGCAGCACATGGCTGTAAAGGGTGCAATAATCAATCCGGTGCTGGGTGCAGTGGTTCTTTCCAAAGGCATTGTAGGTCTTGCAGGAGTAAATCCGCTGGGGATGTTTTGCGTTTGTGTAGCGTACCGTCAGCGACTTCCCACACTCGCCGCATTTTATCAATCCGGCAAACAGGCTGATTTCATTGGTCTGCCCCGGACGCTGGCGGGATTTCAGCTTGTTCTGCACAATATCAAAACTCATGCGGTCAATCAGCGGTTCATGCTGTCCCTCCACCACAATCCAGTCCTCCGGCTTCTTTTCCCCAATCGTGCCGATTTTGAAGCGGTAGTCTTTTTTCTGGGAAGCAATCGCCCCGGTGTAGACGGGATTCATCAAAAGGTCTTTGATAACGGAGAAGTCCCACATATACCGTCCGTTTTCCGGGTCTTTCTTTTCCCATTTGGTGCGGGTATTGCGAAGCCCCCGTTCCCGGTTCCACCATGTGGGGCAGGGGATTTTTTCTTCCTCCAGCCGTCTGCGGATATAATTCGGACCATGACCGTTTAGGGCATACCCGAAAATCAGCCGCACAATCGGGGCGGTTTCCTCGTCAATGAGCAGATGGTTTTTGTCCTCCGGGTCTTTCCGATACCCAAAGGGGGCAAGACACCCGGTAAACTGTCCTTTCTGCGCTTTCAGAAGATAAGAGGAATGGACTTTCTTGGAAATATCCTTGCTATACATCTCGTTCAGGATATTTTTGAACGGGGCAATATCATTGTTATCCCGCAGGGTGTCGATACCGTCATTCATGGCGATATAGCGGACACCGTTTCTTGGGAAAAAGTCCTCAATCAAATGCCCGGTTTGCAGATAGTTACGCCCCAGTCTGCTGAGGTCTTTCGTGATAACAAGGTTGATTTGCCTGCGCTCAATGGCTCTTAACATCCTCTGTAAATCAGGACGCTCCATATTAAGACCTGTGAAGCCATCGTCCTGATAGACTGCAACAACCTCCCATCCCTGCTTTTCGCAGTATTTTTCCAGCATATCACGCTGGTTTGCGATACTGGCACTTTCGCCTTGCAGGTCATCGTCCTTTGACAGTCTGCAATAGACCGCTGCACGATAGCCCCCGGCAAGTGCCGAACCGATTGTTCTGTATTCCATTTCGTTCATCATAGCCATTTACCCACACAATCCAGACGGTATCTGGCTCTTTTGAACCTCATCTTCATTATACTTCAAATCTTTCTTTTTAGCAAGATATTCTTTTGTATTTGTTTTGCCGTATTTCTGGGAAATCAGGCTGACGAACACATCGGTTGCGTCCAGTTCCCCATCAAACACAGTGGTCACATGAATCTCTGTTTTGTTTTTTGCCATAGGCAGTTATCCTCCATACATGAAAATAGCCAGACAGAGTGTGTCGGCAACGAAGTCCGGCAACGGACTTCAAAAGACCTTGCAAACAATCTCAATCTGGCGATGATTACTATTTATACTTTTCTTTTATTTTTCTGTTGTTTTGGTTGTCAGAGAGGGAAAAAGCCCGGAAATAAGGGATTCTCCCCGGCAACCGGCTCGGCAACGGGATAGCAACAGGGGGTGCAACGGGCTGTCATTTTCAGAATGAAAGCTCCATCTGTTCTGTGACTTCCACAAAACCGTCCATTGTTTTTTCGGACGGGTTGCCGGAGTCCGTTGCCGGGTTTTCACGCTCCCAGCCCTTTTGTCTGCCATATTCCGCAAACATTCTTGGGTTCGGGAAGTACCGCCAGCCGGAAATGCACTGGTTCATAATCTCGTTGATTTCCCGGATTTCCCATTGCTTCGGCTCGTCAAAGGCATGGTTCAAGGCTTCCTTGTAGAGCTGCTTGGAGCAGACCATGCTCCCGGTGTACTTATCAAGATACGCCTGTATCATTCCGGCGTTGGTGTCCTCCGGCATAAAATCCCGCTGGTGTTCTTTGAGATACCGCTGCATGGCAGGGCTGAAAGCCGGCTTGAACCTGCCGCTTCGGTAAATCTCCATCGCTTCTGCCCACATCTGCTCGATATAGGCCCTGGAAGCAGCTTCGTCCTCCAAAATGTGAACCTCGGCTTGCTCCGGGTACACCATGACGGGGATAAAGCGGCGATTACCGGAACGGTCAAGGGGCAGGAAGTCAAGGGCATTGGAAGTACCGCCAAACACGCATTGTCTGGGGCGGTCTGCCGGATGAGTTTCATAAGGTATCTTGTAAACCTCTTTCTGTCGGCTTAAAAATGACTTGATTTCCTCAATGCTCTTGGCGTTGGCGGTTGCTATCATTTCCGACATTTCGATTATCCAGTGACCTTGTAGCTTGCGATACACATTGTCATCGTCCAGCTTCCGCAAATCATCTGAGAACCACTCGTCCCGGATTGCCAGCAGACGGAAGAAGGTGGACTTGCCAGCTCCCTGACCGCCTACCAGACAGAGCATGATATCAAACTTACACCCCGGATGAAAAGCTCGTGAAATTGCACCCAACAGGAACAGTTTCAGCGCTTCATAGGTGTAATCATCTGCGTCAGCTCCCAGAAAATGCCGCAGGCAGAAACGGATTCGCTCTGTACCGTCCCACACAAGGTTATTGAGGTAGTCCCGGATGGGATGGTACTTGTTTTCATTCGCCACAATCCCGATGGCATTATCAATCTTTTTCTCATTGGTAAGCCCGTAGTTTTCTTCCAGATAGAGAAGCAGATACTTCATATCTGTATCGTTCAGGGCTGTGCCTTCTCTGTGAAAACCGATGGGTTTTATGATGTCCTTGCGGTCAGTCATGACGTTGTATGCGATAGCCCCGGAGAGCAGCGGGTCACGCTGGAATACGGTCAGACAGTTCCGTATGCTCTGACGGACACCACCTTTCTCTGTGGTTTCCAGACCCGCTTTAATTTCCTCAATGCTCTGGGGCGGCTGCATGGCGTTCATGGTGTTTTTTAATTCTTGCTGCGTCTGCGGCTGCAAGCTCTGCCATTCGCTGTTCAAGCTGTATCACATCCTTTCCGTAGTCCATAATCAGGGCTGCTTTTTCCTCTGTCTCCCCAAACAGCAGCATATCCAGCAGATATTCCACTTGGTCTTGCTTCTGTAAGGCTTCCACAAACCGGGGATGAAAGGCTTCCTCCGGGGAGTGCGGGGCATAATCCTTTCTCCATGCCCGGAGCAGGTGGAGATAGTCGGCAAGAATACGGAAGCAGCGGTTCTTTGCTTCCTGAAACTGTTCCTCCGGCGATTTCTGCCGGGGCTTGGGCTTTTTCGCCTTTCCCGGCGGCTTCCAGTCCTCATAGGAAAGCCCGAAGTCCTGTGCCAGTTGTACGGTGGCTTCTTTCTTTCCCATCCCATACAGGGCGGCGGCAAAATCAATCACATCCCCATCCGCACCGCAGCCGAAGCAGTGGTAACGCCGATCCAGCTTCATGCTTGGGGTTTTATCGTTATGGAACGGGCAGCAAGCCATCCCGTTCCGACCTACATGGATTCCATAATGCTCCGCAGCCTGTCTGGTTGTGACGGACTGCTTCACAGCTTCAAATACATTCAAATCTATCCCTCCTTAAAAAGAAAAAAGCACCTGACATTCTCTGATTGAAAATGGCAAGTGCCTGTTAAAGTTCCATATCCTGTTGTTTGTGTTTCGTTTGTGCCGGGGCGGTTCTTTGAGCCTTTTTCTCGTCTGCCTTATCCTGCAAGACTTCTTTGATGGGCTGCTTCTTGGGCGGCTCTTTGCTTTCCTCTGTGCCGGGTGTGGCTTTCCGTACCCAGTAGCGGATGTCCCGCAGCTTCTTCAAATCCTCCTGTACCTCGGTCAGCGGTACTTTCAGCTCTGCGATTTCTTCCAGAAGTGTTTCCTGCTCCTCTTGCAGCTCCTTTTGGGTACTGTCCTTATCGTCCGGGTGCTTGGCAAGGTAGGCGGCGGCTTTCTCATACCGGGCAACCTCCGGGTGTTCCTGTTTGAATTTCTCCTTTGTTTTCTTAAAAAATATCTTCTGGTACTTCTCATAGACAGGCTTACATTCCTTGCAGTCTGTCCGGCTGGCAAGAATCCCGTCAATCACTTTGCTTCGGGCTTCCTTTGGCTTCATCTGATTGCGGTAATCTGCGGCTGATTTCCCGGAAGATTCCAGAAATGCTTCTAAGTCCTCCACAGTGGAAAGCCCCTTTTGCCGGAGATAGGACAGGGCTTCGCTGACTGCCTTTAAGTCCTGTGAAGTCCCCCGGTTCTGTCCAGCCCTTGTCCAGTCCTTCCGTTCTTCCTTTCGTATCTCCATATACTTCATCAGAAGATTGGGAAGAAATGTCGCTTCCTCCGCCGCTTTTTGTGCAAGCAGCTCTTTCCGTTTTTCGCCCAGCTCGGTAATCCAGCCTTTGAGGTTTTGGATAAGCTGCCGGATGGACTTCATCAGGCGGTTGGCGGCTCTGATTTCCCGGTTCAGGTTGCCGATATTCGTCTGGATACCACGCTTTTCCATCTGCCGGACAGCGGCCCCCTCATGGACAGTAGGGATAATATCAAGCCCCTGTCTGGCATAGGAACGCAAGTCCACACGCTCCGGGCGGTCATTGGCTTCCAGATAGCGGTTCTGGATGACCTCCCATTCATGCCGCCAGATTTCACAATACTTCTGGTCGTTCCAGTCCACCGTATCCTCCTTGTGGCTTTTCCACCTGCCGGATGGCAGCTTGATCCGTTCCCCGTTCTCGTCAAGGTCATAAACCTTGCGGCTTTTGGGAAGCCATTTCCCATGTTCGTCCATTGCCCGCATAGTCAGCAGGACATGGGCGTGGGGATTGTGCCCCGGCGGGTGGGGGTCATGGATGGCAAAGTCAGCAATCATACCTTTGGAAACAAACTGCTGTTCACAAAACTCCCGGACAAGAACAGCGTACTGGTCAGGCGGTATCTCTCTGGGGATGGTAAGCACCCACCGCCTTGCAAGCTGGGAGTTCCATTGTTTTTCCACCGCTTCGGCGGCGTTCCATAAGATATTGCGGTCTGCATACTCCAGCGGGGCATTTGCCGGGAGCAGGATTTCATTGTGGACGATGCCACGCTTTTCCGGGTAGTGCTTCACTTGCTGGTCATATTCACAGAACAGTTTTTCGCCACTCTGGTAAGCAGCGGCGGCAACCGCAGACTGTCGCTGGCTGCGCTGAACAATCGTGATTTCGTTGTGTGGACAGGGCATTTCGTGTCCCTCCTTTCTGTGATTGGTGGATGGGGTGGCGTTTTACCACCTCATTTTGGGCAGAAAAAAAGCAGGAGACCTTTTTCAGATTTCCTGCTTGATGTGCCGCTGTGTGGGCGGCGGGTATTTAGTTGTAGAAATACATCAATTTGAAAAATCAAAACTGAAAACGAATATCTTCTTTGAATTTGTATCGTCTGGGATTCCCTTCACTTCGATAAATTTTGTGTCGTTTCATATCATAAATAACTGACCAGACAGTATCTTTACCTGTACTTCTGTCATACTGGCAGAGAAAACCATAATCTCCAGACAACAGTTTTTCTGCAAATGGAAAATTGAAACCTCCATTTTTTTGCTAAAAGCTGAATACAATGTTTGATACCGTTCTTCTGCAAACCAATTATCAATTTTATCGTTGTTATAGCCTACCATTTCTGGCAGATGGAAAGTGTTTGTTGCACAGACAAAAGAAAGATTGCTATCCAATGTTTTTTCTACTTTTATCTGTTCCGCATTACATTCTATAACAGCTATCGCCCCCATTGTATCAGCTAAGGTTAAAGTTTGTGCTGAAGCAATCGGTAGTTGATATAAACAGGAGACAGCTTCCGATACATTTTTACATTTCTCCAGCAGGTATCTGACAATCATACCTGCGTTAAATCCCGGTTTGCATTGGTTAGGATAGACGGATGTTAGACCAACAGCTAAACCATGTTCATTAACGCCATCTTCAATCTCAACAAAAGCAGTTGTATTTCCAGTGAAAGAATAACCCCCATCGGTTAATTTATAAACTACATTCTGATTTAGCCTTTCGATTTCTGTCAGAAAATCACTGTTTCGTCCCAGAAGAATTTCCTGTTCCGTTGTAAAAGCAAAACAAGAGCAATTACAAGATGGAGGCATAGAGTACATACTAAATAATACAGCTTGCAAAATACGGACATCACATTGTTGTCCATCTGCCAGACCTTGAATTTCTTCTACAATCTCATGGTAATACTTTTCATAAATCGGAAGGCAGGACAAAGCATAGTCAATCCGTTCCTGCGTGATTTCAAATGGTATGTTCTCTAAAATTATATTTTTGTGTTTTAACAGTAAGGAACCCCACCGAAAACCAGCTTCGTAGTGTGTTCCCCTAAAATGTGCATGATACATTTTTACACGCTCCTTATTGATTAGATAAAGAGCTACCGGTAACTCTTATCTAAGGGTAACTGAATAAAAATTTTAAGTCAAGCCATATTTTACTTGTCAGCTGGGAACTATTTTACTTGTCGGCTGGGAACAGCTTGCAGCGCAAGGTCTCCCCAGATGGCAAGTCCACAAAAGGGTAGCTGGCGGCAGCCAGCGCAGGGGAAGCGTAGCGTCCCCTGTTTGATTTGGAGCAGACCATGACTGCGGAAAATCACAGCCCCCCGGCGAGGAGCCTTCGGAGAACGCAATGCACCAACCTCTGGGTGGTGTATAATTGCGCCCTTAGTAAACTAAGGGGTTTCCGGCTTCTCACGTTCCAGCAGTTTCTTCAATAGTTCCTGCGTGTCCTGCCTGTGAAAAATGAGTGTCAACAACAGCATGACATCATCATCTGTCAGGCGTTCCGGCTCTTGCAGAAAACTTTCCAGCATACCGCCACGAGTACAGAGCCGGTGTGTCCGTTCTTTTCGGGTAAGCTGCTTTAGCTGGTGCTGCAATGCCTTTTCATCATTGATGGCTTTCCGCAGTTTCTTTTCACTCTTTTCCAACTCTCGGTTGAGCTTTTCCAGCTTTGAGGTATCAGGCAAGGGCAGCGTCCTCCTTTCCCGGTATCAGCACATAAATCCTGTTTGGTTCTCCAACGCCCTGACGCACTCGCATGATCAGTCCGGCGGTTTCCAGTTCATTCAGAGAACGCTTGACCGTCATGGGGCTGCGGGACAGGACTGCGGCAATGGCTGTGACAGGGAAGCAGATAAACAGGATTCCGTTCTCGTCCTCCTGTCCGTTGGATAGCATAGCGTCCAACATCCGGCAGTACATGACCTTTGCGGTGCTGCTGACTGGAAATCCTGTCAACGCTCTGGGAAAGGGCATACAGGGCGGCAGCGGTGTGCCTATCGTCATAAATTCAAAATTCATTCGGTGTGTTCCTCCTTTTTCTTTGCTCTTTTGGATAAATAACGGGGGCAGTCAACCACAACCGCCCGGAAGCTCTGCTTGCACCCATGCTTGCATTTCCGGCATAATTCGTTGTAAGTGACACGCCCCCGGTCATTGAGGTAAAAAGAAAGCTCATGCTTCCTCTTTTTGCTCATTCTCGGCATATTGCGTTTCCTCCCGTTTTAGTGTATAGTTTCGGGGCGATTTTCGGCAAAATTACGGTCATAGAGCCGTCTAAAATCTCCAGAAGTATCAGCAATAGGGTAGACTATCCCCCTATCAGATTGTCGTGTTTCGGTATCATTTCGGTATCAGTTCGCCAGTTCTCCCCGGTGTCGTTCCTCCCCTGAATCTCACAGCGGCGTATTGCTCCCTTTGGTACGCTCGTTTCGGTCAGGGTTCCTCCATATCCCTGCCAAAAGTCATGGCGCTACATCGCCGGGGAAGCATATCCCACACAGGCTGGTCATTCGATTGGAATAATCCATCGATGAACTACCTGTATCATAGAACATTTTTGTGCCCTGTGCCGTATGTCCACAAAGTAGGAATTAAGGGTAAAAATCAGAAATTTCCACGATTGCGGAAAGTATGATATAATCCAGTTAAGCGGCAGTAATGAAACCGCCGGAAAGGAGCGTGCGCCCATGAAAGGAGCGACAAGCATACAGGAACGCCTTTGGGAACTCCGCAAGGACAAAGGCTTAAATCTGGAAGAATTATCAGAGCTGACGGGCATTTCCAAATCAGCTCTTGGCAGTTATGAAAAAGAGGATTATAAGGAAATCAATCATGGCAACCTTATCACGCTGGCAGACTTCTATGGGGTTTCCGTTGATTATCTGCTGTGCCGGACAGAGAACCGGGAGCAGATCAACACGCCACTAACAGAGCTGCATTTGAATGATGAGATGGTGGCACTTCTGAAAGGCGGTCGGATTAACAACCGTCTGCTCTGTGAGCTTGCCACTCATAAGGACTTTATCAAGTTTCTTGCGGACATTGAGATTTATGTAGATGGGATTGCCACCATGCAGATTCAAAACCTCAACGCCCTTGTCGATACTGTCCGGCATGAAATCATTGAACGGTATCGCCCCGGCGAAGACGACCCGCATTTGAAAGTGCTGCAAGCCGCCCATATCAGCGATGATGAATATTTCAGCCACATGGTTCTTGATGACCTCAATCTCATTATCCGGGATATTCGGGAAGCCCACAAAAAGGACAGCGAGAGTGCGCCCCAGACCACCGTTGCCGATGAATTGAAAGAAAATTTGGAAGCGGTTGAAAATTTCAAGGGCAGTCGGGATGAAAAGCTGGTTGTCCTTTACTGCAAGCAGCTCGGCATCAACTATAAAAATCTGTCAGACGAAGAATTTCGCTGGCTCATTCGGATTCTACAAAAATCAAAGAAAACAGGAACTCCTATCAGTCAAAGGAAAAAACGGTAAAGAAAAACCGCTGTTGCATGGTTGTGTTTGCTTCCATGTAGCAGCGGTTGGTGCTATACTTATTCAGTTAAAATTTCAAAGCGATAAAGTGGAATTTATCTTAGAAATTACAGCAATGTTATTTTGATAAACTTTCAAGAATTGAAATATCATGCTTATCTTTATCTCTTAATTCATAACCTGAATGGAAAACTCTTTGGCCTTTTAAGGATATACAAGGAATTGTTTTTCCTTCAAAAAAAGCACTACCAAAGTAATCTTTTTCAAACTCATACCAGCCACCCTCTAAATCAGCTTGTTTTGAAGTTCCGTCCTCACTTAAAACGAACGGGTGAATGTCTAAGTAACCAAGTTCATCACTATATAACTCTATTCTAACCGGTTTCCAGTCTGTATCAATTTTATAGCCCAGATTCAAAAGCACATTTAACAATTTTTCCGTATGTTGAGCATCAAAATTTATATCTATATCTCTATGAATTCTTGTTTGTTTACCAGCTAAAATATCTACACCCCATCCGCCATCCAACCAGTATGTAATTCCAGTATTTTCGAATAATTCTATTACTTTCATTAAATCTTCTTTTGTTGTTATTTCTTTTCTACCCATACAAAGTCTCCTTTACAACTTCTAATTTGTAATAATCATTCTACCATACCGTTATGAATAAATCATCTCATGTAAAACAATTTCTTCTGCCCGGTTGTGAATGTTATTGCAACGCTGCACCCATTCCATTTGACGGGTACGCTTCAATTCCTCGGTCACGCCCTCGGCAGCTTTCATCTGCTCCATGATGGTGTCTAACCGTTTCTGTGCCTGTTCGTTCAGGTCTGCAAGATATGTCCACAATTCCCCGGTCAGGGTCAATGTGTGTAATCTGGCTGGGCAGACTTCTCTTAAATATTCCCGGTGCATCCGTCCGTACTTTCCGATGGGGCGGTGTTCCTCCGGCAACTTCAAGTCCGGGATGTAGTAATCTCCAACAAGGATATAATCAATTCCGTTTTCTTTTATTCTTGGTTTCAATTCGCTCATGTTCCTTACCTCCTGTGGAAGCAGGCTCGTCTGGTACTAACTCAATCACATCGGTAATCTCACAATTCAGCGTTTCGCAGATACGGGCTAATGTATCCATGCTGATGTGCTTTCCCTCTTTGCTCATGTTGGCAATCATATTTGTTGTCATACCAGCGGCAAGCCTTAAATCCTCTTTTCTCATATCACGCTCTAACAGTGTGTGCCAGAGTGGTTTATAGCTGATGTGCATATTGTTTTCCTGCCTTTCTATCCATACCACCGGAGCGGCTGCCCCGGCAGGAACTTTTCTCTTATTATAGCACCAATCTTGTGAAATCACAATTTATTCTTGTAGCCTGCCGCTGATACCGTCTGGATTGGCTTTTCCTTTCTTTTTGTTCCCTTTAATTAGCCATGAACTGGTTCATTCCGGTGGACAGCAGGGCGAATACCGTGCCGGTGAGGTAGCAGGAATAGTAGTCCATGGCATAGGGCAGGGTCTCCGGGCTGGCGCCGAACAGCAGCAGGGCGGGCCGCCGGGTGGCGTAGGCCACCCCCATCAGGGCCAGGGCCAGGCCGGTGAGGAGCAGGAAGCAGTTGGCCAGGATGCGCCGGGCCTCCTCCTGCCGCCCCTCACCCATGCGGATGCTGATGAGGGGAGAGCCGCCCACCCCCACCCAGAAGGCCACCGAGCTGAGCATGGTGACGATGGGGCCGCACACGCCGGCCCCCGCCAGGGCCAGGCTGCCCACCTGGGCAATGTTTCCGATGTACATCCGGTCCACCACGCTGTACAGCACACTGACAAACTGGGCCAGCATACTGGGGATGGCGATGCGCAGGACCAGCGGACGGATGGGGTCGCTGCGCAGGTTGTTTTCCAGCTTCATAGGGATCCTTCTCTCCTTCTCTCGCGCTCCTTGACTGGCGGCCTGCCGCCGCCGACGGCCATTATAGCATGGAGGCGGAGAAAAAGCAAAGGACTAGCGCAGGGCCCACTGGAGCATCAGCAGAAGGCCGAAGCCGGGGGCCCCCAGGACTCCCAGCACCAGGGCGTTGACCGGATTGACCCCCAGGCTGACGCCGATGAGGGGGCTCACCTGGCTGAACAGGGCCAGGACGGCCAGCCCCACGGAGGAGCGCGCCGCCAGCCGGAGCAGCCGGCCCAGGGGGCGGCGGAGCAGGGTCAGCCCGGCCAGCAGGAGCAGCCCCAGCGCCAGCCAGGGGGTGGAGGCCCCGGTCACGGGGCGCACTCCAGCTCCTTGACCCGGCGGAGCAGATAGTCGTACCGGGACTGGAGGGCCTTGATCTCAAAGACATAGGACTCGATGAGGTCGCTGTCGCTGACGGTGTTGAAGCTGCCGTAGGCCTGCTGGATCAGGGCGCGGGTGCTGGCCAGAGAGGCCAGCAGCTCCTGGCGCTCCGCCTCCCGGGCGGCGTGTTCCCGGCGGCGGGGGGAAAACAGGGCGTGGGTCATGGACGTCTCCTTTCTCGGGGCCGCGCCGAAGAGGAGAGGGGCGCGGGCAGGCGTGTTGTCCCGTGTACAGAAATGGTATGTATAGTTTGGACAAATATTCCAGACTTTAACCCCGAAAGGAGGGCCGCCGGACAAAAAACATCCCCGCGGACAAGTCCGCGGGGATGGGATGACAGACAAGGGGCTTCCGTCACTGCTTGGGCAGGACGGTCTCGCACAGGGTCTTGAGCACGGCGGAGAACTCCGCCCGGGTGACGGTGCCCAGCGGGGCAAGGGTCTGGGTGCTTCCGGTGCTGCGTCCGGCCAGCAGGCCCTGGGCCACCGCCCATTCCACGGCCTCCCGGGCCCAGCCGGCCACCTGGCCGGCGTCAGAGTAGGGGGTCAGATCGGCGCGCACCTTGGTATCCAGTCCGGCCTCCTTGGCATAGCGGAAGAGGGTGAAGGCCAGCTCCTGCCGGGTGGGGGGGCGCTCGGGGGCGAAGGTCTCGCCGTCCACGCCGCTCATGATGTCCCGGGAGACCGCCCAGGAGACGGCGGAATAGCACCAGGCGGTGTCAGGCACATCAACAAAATGCGTCAGGCCGCCGTCCGGCTGTCCCGCCAGCTGGAACAGGACCTGGGCCAGCATGGCACGGGTCAGGGGCTGCTCCGGAGAAAAGCGGCTTCGGCTGGAGCCGGAGAGCAGGCCCTGGGAGACCACATAGTCCACCGCGCCGTAGTACCACGCGCCGGGCGGGACGTCCTGGTAATCGGCGGCGGAGGGGGCGGGGAGCTGGTCAAACAGGTTGAGGTAGTAGCACAGCTCATAGTCCGCGTTGTCACGGGCGGAGTGGTAGTTCACAGTGATCATATAGAGGATGGAGTCGGCGGCAGTCTGTCCCCCTGTCATGCCGGAGAGGTGGCTGGCGCTGCCGCTGGCGGTGCGGTCCTGAAGGGCGGCCTGGCCCCGCTTGAGCAGGCTGCCGGCGGTGAGGGTGTAGGTCTTTCCGGCGGTCAGAGCGGTGGAGACGCCGCTGCTGGCGGCGGTGAGCACGCCGGAGGAGGTGAGCACATCGCACACCGGGGCCTCCTGGCTGCTGAGCAGTTCATACAGCCCGTCCCCATTCAGGTCGGTGAGATAGTCCACCGTCAGGGTGACCTGGGAGGTCTGGGGGATCAGGTGGAACTCCGCGTCCTTGGTCACGCGGTTGACCGGGGTGTCAAAGTCCAGGGTGTCCACCGCCTGGAAATGGCCCTCCTTGTCCCGCTCGTACAGGGACAGCTGAAGGGTGGTCTGGGGGACGTCGGTGTCCTGGGCGGAGATGAGCACCTCCGCAAAGCCGCCGGAGGCCAGGGGATCGGCGGCGGAGGCGGGAAGGGCCAGGGACAGGGTCATGGTAAGCAGGACCGCGGCGGACAGGCCGCGTCTGAAGCAAAGTCGTCGCATGGATATGCTCCTCTCAAATGGGGATGGGCGGGGCGGCAGGGCCGCGCGGCGCGCCTCTGGCCCTCTATTATAGCGGAGGAGGGAACAAAATGCAAGAAATACGGCTCGAAACCTGGGATGACATCTGTTTGTAAACTTGAATTTTTTTTCGTTGACAATTCAGAAAAAAGAATGTATACTCAAGTAGAAATAAGGTTTACAATAGGGAGGCGTTCCTGTGAACAGATTGGCGGAAGAGATCATTGCGGGCCGGCGGCTGAGCAGCCGGGAGGAGGCCCTCCCCCTGGTGGAGCTGGAGCTGGAGGAGCTGTGCCGGGGGGCGGACCGGATCCGGTCCGCCCTGTGCGGCAGCCGGGCCGACCTGTGCACCATCGTCAACGGGCGCGGCGGCCGGTGCGGTGAGGACTGCAAGTTCTGCGCCCAGTCCTGCTGCTACCACACCCAGGCGGAGGAGTACCCCTTTCTGGCGGAGGAGGAGATCCTGGCGGCCTGCCGCCGGGATGAGGCGGCGGGAGCCCACCGCTTCTCCATCGTCACCGCGGGGCGGAGCCTGAAGGGGGAGGACCTGGAGCTGGCCCTGTCCGCCTACCGGCGGCTGCGCCGGGAGACCGGGGTAAAGCTGTGCGCCTCCCACGGCCTTCAGACCCAGGAGGAGTTTGAGCGGATGAAGGCGGCGGGGGTGGACCGCTGCCACATCAATCTGGAGACCTCCCGCCGCTATTTCCCCCACATCTGCACCACCCACACCTATCAGGACAAGGTGGACAACATCCGCCGGGCCCAGGAGGCGGGGCTGGAGGTGTGCTCCGGCGGCATTCTGGGGATGGGGGAGACCTGGGAGGACCGAATCGACATGGCCCTTGACCTGGCGGCGCTGGGGATCGGCTCCATCCCGCTGAACATCCTGCGGCCCATCCCCGGCACCCCCTTCGGGGAGCTGGAGCCCATCCCCAATGAGGAGGTCCTCCGGGCGGTTGCCATCTTCCGTTACCTCGATCCTACCGCCTGGATCCGGATGGCCGCCGGGCGGGGCCAGTTTCCCGGCGGCGGGGCGGAGCTGTTCCGCTCCGGGGCCAACGCGGCCATCACCGGGGATATGCTCACCACCACCGGGACCAGCATGGCGGGAGACACGGCCATGCTCCTGGCCCTGGGCTATCAGCTGTAATGTGCAAAAGAGAAGGAGAAAATATCATGCAGGATCAGATGACCTCCGGCGCGGCCGGACAGAAGAACAAGACGTATGCCCTGGCGATGACCGCCCTGATGGCGGCAGTGACCTGTGTGCTGGCCCCCATGGCCATTCCCATCGGGCCGGTGCCCATCTCCCTGACCAATCTGGCCATTTACCTCTCCCTGTACCTGCTGGGCTGGAAGTGGGGGACGGCCAGCTATGTGGTCTATATGTTCATCGGCATGGTGGGGGTGCCGGTGTTCTCCGGCTTTACCGGGGGGCTGGGCAAGCTGGCCGGACCCACCGGCGGCTACATCATCGGCTTTGTGCCCATGGCGGTGCTGGCCGGACTGGTGATCGACCGCTCCCGGAGCCGGGCGGTCCAGTTCGTGGGGATGGCCGCGGCCACGGCGGTGTGCTACGCCTTCGGAACGGCGTGGTTCTGCCTCTCCATGGACAGCACCGTGTCCGCCGCCCTGGGCCTGTGTGTGCTCCCCTTCATTCCGGGGGATGTGGTCAAAATGCTGCTGGCCATGACCTTCGGGCCGATGCTCCGGAAGCGGCTGGAGCGGGCCGGGCTGTACCGGGGCTGACAGATCTGGGGAGGGGGCGGCCGACCCTCTCCCCAAAAGTTTTCTTTCGGAGAAAAAAGACTTGACAAGCGGAGCCGGGGTGCATATAATGACACCAACAAGTCAATGAGGCGCAAACCTTTGAGAAAGAGGAGTAGCCGGTGCGGCAAACCCAAAGAGAGTCCCGGGTGGTGAGATCGGGGCGGGGCGCGGCCGGGCGAATGGACTTTCGAGGGCGGCTTGAACGGGGGACCAAATTGGAAGCCCAAGTAGATGCCGACGGGGACCCACCCGTTATCCACCGGGCACGCGTGATGGCGCGTGAAGCGAGCGGACGTTGCAAAACGTCAATTTGGGTGGTATCGCAGGAGTGCAGCTCTTGTCCCATGGATGGGATAAGGGGCTGTTTTTTTATACTCCGGCACAGGCCGTTGGCAGCGGCCCCTCCATCGCCCACCCGAACCAATTTCAGCCCGAAACCGGGCAATATGGAGGTCATTGTAATGAAAAACAACACCATGAAGAAGCTTCTGACTGCGGCGCTCTCCCTGACCATGGCCCTGTCCCTGGCCGCCTGCTCCGGCGGCTCCGCCTCCGGCAGCGCTGCTTCCGGCGGTTCCGGCTCCGCTGCCCCAGCTGACGATGTCTATAAAGTGGCCATCGTGCGGCAGCTGGACCACGCATCCATGAATGAGATCCGGGACGCCATCATCGCCCAGCTGGACGCCCGGGAGGCGGAGCTGAGCGTGACCATCGACTATGAGGATTTTAACGGCAACAACGACCCCTCCACCCTGTCCCAGATTGGCGCCCAGATTATCGCCGACGGCTATGACGTCATCATCCCCATCGGCACCACCGCCGCCCAGCAGATGGCGGCCACGGCGGAGCCCACCCAGACTCCGGTGGTATACGGCACCGTCAGCTACCCCGAGGTGGCCAAGCTCACCGGCATCCCCTATGTCACCGGGACCAGCGACGCACTGAACGTGGAACTGCTGCTGGATATGATGCTGGCCCAAAATCCCGGCACCCAGACGGTGGGCCTGCTCTACTCCACCTCTGAGGTGAACAGCGCCCCCGCCATCGAGGACGCCAAGGCGTACCTGGACAGCAAGGGGATCGGCTATCTGGAAAAGACGGGGAACACCTCTGATGAGATCATCGCCGCCGTCAGTTCCATGACGGGCCAGGTGGACGCGGTGTTCACCCCCACCGACAACGTGGTCCAGGCCGCCGAGCTGGCCATCGCCCCCACCCTGGCGGAGGCAGGCATCCCCCACTACGCCGGCGCCGACTCCTTTGTCCGCAACGGGGCCTTCGCCACCTGCGGCGTGAACTATACCGACCTGGGCAGCCAGACCGCCGATCTGGCGGTGGAGGTGCTCACCACCGGCCGGATCCCTGAGTATGTCACCGTGGCTGGGGACATCATCACCGTCAACACCGAGACCGCCGCCGCCCTGGGCGCGGACTACTCCGGATTTGCCGGTATGGGATCCCAGCTGGTGGAGGTCCAGACCACTCAGGACTGAGGGCTTTCCTGCCTGTGACCCGGGCCGTACCCTCCGCCCCGGGCGGAGAGTACGGCCCCGATGTATGTGAGAGGAGCGATCCATCGTGCTGACCATCATCCAGACCGCACTGGAGGCGGGCTTTCTCTACGCCCCCGTCGCCATGGCCCTGTTTCTCAGCTTTTCTATCTTAAATATCGCCGACATGACCACGGACGGCGCCTTCGTCCTGGGCAGCGCCGTGTCCGCCATGATGTGCCTGTCCGGCCATCCGGTGCTGGCCCTTCCGGCGGGGATGCTGGCGGCGGCCGCCGCCGGGTTTGTCACTGCGTTTTTACAGACCAAGTTGTCCGTCCCGTCCATCCTTGCGGGCATCATTACCAACATCGGCCTGTACAGCGTCAACCTGATGGTCATGGGCAAGAGCAACCAGTCCCTGTTCCAGACGGACACCATCTACACCCTGGCCAAGGGGATTGGATTCGCCGGGAGCTGGTATAAGGTGGCAGTGACCGCCCTCATCGTGCTGGCCCTGGCCGCCGTGCTGGTGCTGTTTCTGGGCACCCGGCTGGGCCTGTCCATCCGGGCCACGGGGGACAACATGGATATGGTGCGGGCCTCCTCCATCAACACAAACTTCACCATCACTGTGGGCCTGTGCGCGGCCAACGCCATGACCGGCCTGGCCGGGGCCATGGCGGCCCAGTACAACACCTTCGCCGATGTGAACGGCGGTACCGGCATGGTGGTGCTGGCCCTGGCCGCCCTGGTCATCGGCGAGACCCTCATCGGCAAGGGAGGGATGGTCCGCCGGGTGCTGGGTGTGGTGGTGGGCAGCATCCTCTACCGCCTGCTCTACGCCGCTGCCCTGCGCTTTAATGTCCCCGCCGACTATATGAAACTGGTGTCCGCCGTCATCGTGGCTGCGGCCATCGCGGCCCCTGCGGTCCGGCGGTGGGCCGCCTTCCAGCGGCGCAAGGCCGCCGCCAGAGCGGAGAGGGGAGGAATGTAAGATGCTGAAGCTGGACCATATCTCCAAGACCTTCAATCCTGGCACCGTCAACGAGAAAAAGGCCCTCAGCGGCCTGTCCCTCCACCTGGAGCCCGGGGACTTCGTTACCATTGTAGGGTCAAACGGCGCGGGCAAGAGCACCCTGTTCAACGCCATCGCCGGGGGCTTTTATGTGGACGAGGGCTCCATCACCCTGGCGGGGGAGGACATTACCTTCCAGCCGGAGTACCGGCGCAGCCGGGTGCTGGGCCGCCTGTTCCAGGACCCCATGCGGGGGACCGCCCCCCACATGACCATCGAGGAGAATCTGGCCCTGGCCTATCTCCGCACCGCCAAGCACCAGCACGCATTCTTCAGCCGCACCAGCCGGGCGGACCGTGCCCTGTTCCGGGACCAGCTGGCCAAGCTGGACATGGGGCTGGAGGACCGAATGGGGCAGCCGGTGGGGCTGCTGTCCGGCGGACAGCGGCAGGCCCTCACCCTGCTCATGGCCACGCTGGTGCCCCCCAAGCTGCTGCTGCTGGACGAGCACACCGCCGCCCTGGACCCCGGCACCGCTGAAAAGGTGCTGCGGCTCACCCGGGAGGTGGTGGCCGAGCACCGGATCACCACCCTCATGGTCACCCACAATATGCACCAGGCCCTGGAGCTGGGCAACCGCACCCTGATGATGGACGCGGGGAACATCATTCTGGATGTCCGGGGGGAGGAGCGGTCCGGACTGACTGTGACCGACCTGCTGGAGCGCTTCCGGGCGGGGGCCGGAAAAAATCTGGACAATGACCGCATCCTGCTGTCCTGAGGGCGGGGAGGTCATAACAAATCAAAGCCTGTGGAACACGCGGCGGAGCCGCGTGTTCCACAGGCTTTGATTTTTTCTGCCGGGCCTGCCGCCTGGAGAGGGTGTGGAGGAGAGGCTCAGTCCTCCTCCACCAGCACCAGCATCCCGTCCAGGAAGCGCTTGAGGTTGGCCTTGCCCTTGGGTCCCCGGCCCTGGATGCAGGCCATCTCGGCCCGCACCTCCTGGAAGGGGAACAGGCGGGAGGCGTACAGGGTGAAGATCTCGTTGCCGTAGTCCTCCAGCCCCAAACTGGCCAGGTGGTGCAGTCCCCGCTCCACCGCCCGCCTGGCCCTCTGCTCCATGGATTTGGGGCTGTCGCTGAGCTGGGCGCACAGGGCGCCGACCCCCACCTGACTGACCTGCTGCCCCTGCTCCAAAAGGAACATACACAGCTCCATGATGTCCCGGGCGCCCTTTTCTCCCGCCATCCCCAGCTGGCTCAGGGTGGTCTGGATCCGCTTGCGCTGGGCTTCCAGGCGGCTGCGCCGTCCCACCGGAGCGGCCTTTTCTGCAAAGACGCTCTGAATGGTGTGGAGGTCCCGCTCATTTTCCAGCTGGCGGCGCACATTCAGCACGACCTGGCGCACTTCGATGAGGTTGATGGGCTTATTGATGAAAAAGTCCACCCCGGCCAAATAAGCCTTGGCCACCATCTCCTTGTTGCTCACCTGAGAGATCATAATGAACTTGGCCCGGCAGCCCTGCTCCTTCAGCTCCCGCACCACCTGGATGCCGTCCTTCTGGGGCATCAGCAGGTCCACCAGGATCAGGTCGGGGTTCAGGGCCAGGATCTGGCCCAGATCCACCGGCTCCCCGCCGCTGTCGCCGCACACGACGCCCAGCTCGTTTCCCTCCACGATGTCCTCCAGGATCCCGATCACGGAGGTGTCGTCCTCTACAATATAGATCCTCATACTGCTCCCTTCTCCATGGCCGTCCTCGGGATGGTCACCCGAAAACAGGCCCCTGTGGCGTCTGTTCCGCCGGGGACTGTACCCGGCCCGCTGTCTACCTGAATGGTTCCGCCCAGCTCTTGGACCATGAACTCCACAGCGGGCAGGCCGATCCCCCGGCTAATATTCCCCGTCTCCGGGTTGAACTTGGTGGAGTAGCCCACCCGGAACAGATTCTGCATGGCCCGGGGGGAGATGCCGGGGCCGTTGTCCTGGACTGTGAACACCAGATCGTCCCCCACCAGCTGCTCCTCCACCCAGATGGCCCCGGTGCCCCGGCCGCTCTGGATGGCCTCGGCGGCGTTCATCACCAGGTTTTTCAGGATGGACATGAGGCGGTAGTGCTCCTCGGTGGCGAAGTCAGCCTCATAGTGGCACTGGATGGCGATCTGTTCCCGTTCCTCCCCCAGGATGTGCCCCATGGTGTCCTGAAGGATGTGGAACAGGTCGGAGATCCACATCTGCTCGTCGTTGTCGGTCCCGGTGCCGGCTACCTCGCCCTCGATGCCCCGGATGATGCTCAGGTTGTCCTTTTTCACCTCGTGGACGTCCCGGGCGATGGACAGAGCCAGCTGACGCAGCTCCTCCGGACAGTCCTGCTCCCCCAGCTGCTCATACAGCCGGTAGGCCCGGGTCATGATGCCCTCAATGTTCTCCGCGTCCTTTTTCAAAAAATAGAGCTCGTTTTTCAGGTTGGCAGTCATGAGGAACAGCCGCTGATAGCGGCGCTCGTGCTCCTCCACCAGCAGGAGCCGGCGGGATCGGCGGATCCCCCACAGCACCCCTGCAGCCAGCAGGGACCGGGCCAGCCCCAGCAGCACCAGGCCGGACAGAGAGGTCAGGTCCGGGAGCGAGCCCTTGGACAGGGTGAGGTTGATGACGTTGGAGAGGGTATCGCATAGCCAGAAGCTCCGCCACAGCTGGGGAAGAGATGCCTGCGCCCTGTCCCGCAGGACCAGACAGAACAGCCCCTCATAGCAGAGGTAGAAGATGGCGCCCGGGTACTCACGCAGCAGGATCTCCGCCGCCCCCGCGCCCCCCAGCATCCCCAGAAGGCACCGCACCAGAAGTACCATGCAGCTGGTGAGCACCCCGGTGTCCGGTTTCCGGCTGTCCTGCATCAGGGTCACCAGCAGCACCGGGTAGAGCACCACCGCCCCTGATACCCGGAAGTTGTCCACCCACACGTTGACGAACAGCTCGGCGCTCAGCGCCGTGGCCAGGGCGGTGAGCAGACGCCGCTCCCACCGGGCGGCCCGCCTCCGCAGGCGGCGCTTCTCCTGCTCCATGCCGGATCCCTCCCTCTCGTCTGTTTGGCTAAATTATATCACGTTTTTCTCCGTCCTCCCATAGAAATATGAAAAAATTCTATGGATGCCGCTGAAAAAAGGGTAAGACAAGGCCGGGGCCTCCGTGAAAGCCCCGGCCTTTTGCATGGTCTCCTGTCTTTTATTCTTTATAAAAACAGCCAGGCGCACCAGACGCCGGAGGCCAGCAGGGCCCCCGCCGCCCCCCAGAAGGGACCGGCAAGCCCGGCGAACCGGCCCAGCCTCCGGTCCCAGGCCCGGCTCCCTTTCAAATATCCGTCCGCCGCCTGCCTGGCCTGGCGGAGCACCTGGTCGGCGCTGACCCCCTCCCGGGCCAGCGCCTCCTCCTTCACGATGAAGATCGCCTCTTCAAACAGCTTTGGGTCGGGGGATTTGACCAGGATGACCTGGCGGGTGATGCCCTTTACCATGTATGTCACGTCCTTTCTAGGAGCTGCGGCGCGCCCTGCTCCCATGATCTGCTGTTATTCTGTCCCGCCTGTCCCCGGGATATTCCAGCTTTTCCCCTGTGCCGGGCCGGAGGAGGAAAAGAGGCCGGGGCGGCCTGGACTCCTCTTGTCCCTATGGTCAAACTGTGATACAATATCCCGGTTCCCAGGCGGCGGACGCCCGGGGCCAGATCGGAACCAAAGAGGAATTTGCTATGATTCACTACGACGCGGGAGAATTTGACATCGCGGTCATCGGCGCGGGCCACGCGGGCATTGAGGCTGCCCTGGCCGCCGCCCGGATGGGGCTGCGCACCCTGTGCTTCACCGTTAACCTGGATGCGGTGGGCAATATGCCCTGCAACCCGGCCATCGGCGGTACCGGAAAGGGCCACCTGGTCCGGGAACTGGACGCCCTGGGGGGCGAGATGGGCCGGGCTGCCGACCGGGCCTGTATCCAGTACCGCATCCTGAACCGGGGGAAGGGCCCCGCGGTCTGGTCCCTGCGGGCCCAGGCGGACCGGCGGGAGTACCAGAAGGTGATGAAGCACACCCTGGAGCTTCAGGAGAACCTGTGGGTGAAGCAGGCCGAGGTGGTGGAGATCCTCACGGAGGGCGGCGCGGTGTCCGGAGTGGTCACCCACACCGGGGCCGTCTATGGCGTGAAGGCGGCTGTCATAGCCACCGGCACGTATCTGGGGGGGCGCACCATCGTGGGCGAGGTGGTCCGGGACTCCGGGCCGGACGGCCTGGCCGCCGCCCTGCCCCTGACCCAGTGCCTGGTAGATCTGGGGCTGTCCATCCGCCGTTTCAAGACTGGGACGCCCCCCCGGGTGAACGCCCGCAGCGTGGATTTCTCCAAGCTGGAGGTCCAGCCGGGAGATGAGGACGCCCAGCCCTTCTCCTTCTCCACAGAGAAGCAGCCGCCCAACCGGGCGGTATGCTGGCTCACCGCCACCACGCCGGAGACCCACGCCGTCATCCGGGCCAATCTGGACCGCTCCCCCCTGTTCTCCGGGGTCATTGAGGGGGTCGGCCCCCGGTACTGCCCCTCAATCGAGGACAAGGTGGTCCGCTTTGCCGACAAGGAGCGGCACCTGCTGTTCATCGAGCCTATGGGTCTGGATACCGAGGAGCTGTACATCCAGGGGTTCTCCTCCTCTCTTCCGGAGGAGGTGCAGCTGAAGATGCTCCACACCATCCCCGGACTGGAGCGGGCGGAAATGACCCGGTGCGCCTATGCCATCGAGTACGACTGCGTGGACCCCACCGAGCTGGAGCCCACCCTGGAGACGAAGAAGATCTCCGGACTGTACGGGGCCGGGCAGTTCAACGGCTCCTCCGGCTATGAGGAGGCCGCCGCCCAAGGCTTTGTTGCCGGCGTGAACGCCGCGCTGAAAATTCAGGGGAGGGAGCCTCTGGTCCTCCGCCGGGACCAGGGATATATCGGGGTGCTCATCGACGACCTGGTCACCAAGGGGACCAACGAGCCCTACCGGATGATGACCTCCCGGACGGAGTATCGCCTGCTCCACCGGCAGGACAACGCGGACCAGCGGCTGACCGCCATCGGCTGCCGGCTGGGGCTGGTGCCCCAGGCACAGCTGGAGGCGGTGGAGGCAAAATATGCCTCGGTGGATCGGGAGTGCAGGCGGCTGGAGCACGCCGGTGTGGCCCCCAGTCCCGCGCTGGAGGAGTTCCTCCGCAGCCGCGGCGAGCCGGCCGCCCCCAACGGGGCACGGCTGGCCGATCTGCTCCGCCGCCCTCCCATCCGGTATAGGGAACTGGCCGCACTGGACCCGGCCCGGCCGGAGCTCCCGCCGGCAGTGCAGGAGGCGGTGGAGATCACCGTGAAATACCAGGGCTATATCAGCCGCCAGCTCCGCCAGGTGGAGGAGATGAAGCGGCTGGAGCGCACACCGCTCCCGGAGGGGCTGGAGTACAGCGCCATCAAGGGCCTGCGGCTGGAGGCCCGGCAGAAGCTGGACCGCATCCGCCCCAAGAACCTGGGACAGGCCAGCCGGGTGTCTGGGGTGTCTCCGGCGGACGTGGCGGTGCTGATGGTATATTTGAAGCAGAGAAGCGGGGAGACCCCCGTGCCACATGACCACTCGGGAGGGCGCTGATGAAGCTGACACAAGTAAAAGGAAATACCTGGGTGCTGGAGGGGCTGGAGTTCATCCCCCTCTACCGGCTGGACGGCGGCCGCTGTATCCTGATGGACACGGGACTGGCCCAGGAGCGGGAGGAGCTGGAGCAGACCCTGCTGGACCACGGCCTTGCTCCGGCGGGCGTCCTGTGCTCCCACGCCCATGTGGACCACGGGGGAAACAACCGCTATTTTCAGGAGAAATACCACATCCCCGTGGCCCTCACCTCCCGGGAGGCTGGGATGTGCGCCAGCCTGTTGAGCCTGAAGTGCTATTTTCTGCTCCTCTCCCCGGACATGGTAGAGCAGGACGCCGCCGGTCTGGTCCACACGCCGGACGTGCTCATCCCCGATGGGGACGGCCCCTTCTCCTTCGCCGGGGCGGAGTTCCGGATCCTCCACACGCCGGGACACTCCGTTGGGCATATCTCCACCGTCACCCCGGACGGGGTGTGCTATGTGGGGGACGCTCTTCTCTCCAGGGAGCAGCTGGATGCCAAGCTGCCCTACTGCCTATCCCACCGGATGGGGATGGAGAGCCGGGAGAAGCTGCGGGGTCTGGACTGTGAGCAGCTGATTATGGCCCACCGGGGGATCGCCCGGCGGGAGGAACTGGACGGGCTTATCGACGCCAATCAAGCCCTGGCTCTGCGGCGGGCCGGGGAGATTCTGGCCCTGATCGACCGGCCCATGGCCGCCAGCGACATCGTCCGCCGGGTCTGCCTGTTCTACAAGCTGCTCTCTCACAAGCCCCGCCGCGCCCTGCGGTTCGAGCGGAACATCCGCTTTTTCATCGAGTTCCTGGTGGACCGGGGGGACCTGGTCATGGAGACGCAGGACGGCGTCACGGTCTACCGCCCCGCCCGCTAAGGTGGTGGAAAAGGCTTTTCGATGAGCTGAACTGCTCCCTGCTTCGGCAGGGAGCAGTTTTTCTTCAAAAGTGTAAAAAGTGTTTGACATATCGAACGGGATGTGTTATCTTAAAACTGTAAAAAAGATTTGACATTTCATTGAAAAAGGAGGAAGCTTGGATGGACAAGGATCTATGGATCGTCGCTCTGTTTCTGGGCGTTCTGCTGCTGTCGGCGGCGCTGATCGTCTGGATGTTTCTCTCCCTGCTCCGGTCGGAGCTGGAGGATGAGCGGCGGCAGCTCATCGTAGGCCGGGCCAGTCTGTGGGCCTTCACCGCCATGGTGGGCGCGACCCTCATCGAGGTGATCGAGACGGCGGCGGGGCTGTCTGACGGGGTCCCGCTGTCCCCGTTTGTGCGCCTGACAGTGGCGGCAGTGATGTATGCCGTTTTCCTGGGGTGGTTCAAGCACAAATACGGAGGGTGAGCGGGCCGTGGAAAATCAGATCCGGGCTCTGCGGAAGGAGCGGGGCATCTCCCAGGAGGATCTGGCCAGGCGCTGCGGCGTCTCCCGTCAGACCATCAATGCCATCGAAAATAATAAATATGATCCCACCCTCTCCCTGGCCTTCCGTCTTGCCCGGGAGCTGGAGACCACAGTGGACGGGCTGTTCTTCCCGCCCCAGTGACGGTAAAAAGACGTTTCGACGCGCGCAGCAGAGCGGCTCCCCGAGGGGAGCCGCTCTGCTTTTGGTATCCGGATCGGAAAGCTGGGAGTGGAACTACATCAGGACCCGCCGCAGCACCGGGGTCCGGGACAGGAGCCAGGCAGCCGGCAGGGAGAGCAGCAGGGTGGCAGGGAACTGAAACAGCAGGCATTGTCCCGGTGTCCAGTTTGCCCCGGTCAGCCGGGACGTCCAGGTCAGGATCAGGGGATGGACCCAGTAGACGCCGAACACCAGGGGGGAGAGCCGGGCCCAGAGGGGGGCGGCGGGGACCGGGCGGTGCTCATAGCGGGCCCGGAGCCAGACGAACAGTGCGGCGGCGCACAGGTAGTGGCTCAGGCGGTAGCCGCTGGCGGAGGGGAGGGGGACCCCGGCTGGAGAGGCGGAGGCCCAGTTGGCCCACACGTCCCAGACCCAGCCCAGGACGCCGCCCAGATAGATCAGGGGGCGCAGGGAGGGGCGGGGAGGCTGGCTCCCCAGCAGCCAGCCCAGCAGGAAGTATCCCGTCAGGCCCTCCAGCATGGCGGGGATGGGGCGGACCGGGATGGGGGAGACCCCCTCCAGCAGGGGGAGCAGAGTGGTGGGCAGCAGGATGATCCCGATGAGGAGCAGCACCTCCCGCCCGCTGGCGTGGTCCACGATCCGTTTCAGGAAGGGGGCGAGCAGATAGAGCCCCAGCAGCAGATAGATGAACCAGATGTGGTAGTAGCAGCCCCGGTCCAGCAGGCCCTCCAGATACTCCAGAGGAGAAAAGGGGCGGCGGGCACTCCATGCATCCGCCAGGGCATAGATCAGGTTCCACAGGACCAGGGGGACCGCCAGGCGGGGGATGCGGCGGCGGTAGAAGGGAGCCACCTGAAGGGTGCGGGGGTCCCGCAGGAGCAGGAAGCCGCTGAGCATGAAGAAAAGAGGGACGCCGGTGCGGCTGAAGGGGTCCAGCAGCAGGCAGAAATACCAGGCGGGCGTCCCCATCAGGGCGGGGTCGGAGAGCAGGGGGGCGGCGGCGTGGAGGGTGACCACCATCAGGATGGCCAGACAGCGGAGCAGATCCAGCTCGGCCATCCGCCGGGGCGGTCCGGAGGGGGAAGACAGGGGACAGTCCATAGACGGTTCCTCCTTTTGGTAGCTTATGTCCCCATTATAGCGCGCCGCCGGGGAAAAGCAAAGGGCGGAGCGGCGGCTCCAGTTGACGAGAGACAAAGTTTTTCTTATAATGGAGAAAAACGAGGACCGGGAGGCGGAGCGGAATGAGCCGGGAAAAGGTACTGTCCCTCCTGCTGGAGCAGGGGGATTCCTATGTGTCGGGAGAGGCTATGAGCCGGGTGCTGGGGATCAGCCGGGCTGCGGTGTGGAAGGCCATCGAGGCCCTGCGGCAGGAGGGGTATGAGATCCAGTCCGCCCCCAAGCGGGGCTATCGGCTGGAGCGGGCCCCGGACCGGGTCCGGGAGGGGGAACTGGCCGGGCCGCTGGCGGGCTGTCATGTGGGCAGCCGTCTGATGTGCCTGGACGTCATTGACTCCACCAATACGGAGGCCAAGCGCCAGGCCATGGCCGGAGCCCCAGACGGGCTGGTCATCCTCAGCGAGGAGCAGACCGGCGGCCGGGGGCGGCTGGGCCGCTCCTTCCAGTCACCCCGGGGCACGGGGCTGTACCTCTCCGCCCTGCTGCGGCCCTCCCTCCCGCCTCAGGAGGTGGTGGACTTCACTGCCTGGGTGGCGGTGGCGGTGTGCGACGGTATCCAGGCGGCCTGCGGCGTGCGGCCCAGGATCAAGTGGACCAACGACATCGTGCTGGGGGGGCGGAAGCTGTGCGGCATCCTCACAGAGCTGGGCCTGGAGAGTGAGAGCAATGCCCTGGACTACCTCATCACCGGCATCGGCGTGAATGTGAACCAGCGGCCGGAGGATTTTCTTCCAGAGGTGCGCCCCATCGCCGTCTCGCTGGCCCAGGAGCTGGGCCGTCCGGTGCGCCGGGCGGACCTGGCGGTGGAGATCATCCGGGCGCTGGACCGGATGTACGCCGGATTTCCGGGCAACAAGGCGGAGTATCTGGCCCGGTATCGGGCGGACTGTCTGACCCCGGGCAACCAGGTGCAGCTGATTACCCCCGTCTCCCGTGAGGAGGCCTTTGCCCTGGAGATCGATGACCAGTTCCGGCTGGTGGTGGAGTATCCGGACGGCCGACGGGCCGCCCTGTCCGCCGGCGAGGTGTCTGTCCGGGGGATGTACGGCTATGTATAGACACTGAGGAAGAAAAAACGCGGGCCTGTTCAGAGTGAACAGGTGCATCTGTCAAGTAAAAGTAGACACAAAAAAGCGCAGCTAACAGAAGCCCAGTTCGGTCCTGTACTGAACTGGGCTTCTATAGCC
>CABIYX010000008.1:88934-90406 GCA_902363045.1 Clostridiales bacterium | reverse complement strand
CTTTGGGCTATAGAAGCCCAGTTCAGTACAGGACCGAACTGGGCTTCTGTTAGCTGCGCTTTTTTGTGTCTACTTTTACTTGACAGATGCAGCCTTCGCCGTCCGTTTTTGATTGAGACCCCGCGCGGGCCGCGGATCAGTCCTTTTTCTGTTCCGCCTTCTCCTGGATCCCCTTGGGGGCGACCATGATCCGGAGATGGGAGCCCTCGCCGCACTTGCCCTTCTCGTCGTTCACCTCAATGTCGAACCACATCTTCCGCCGCTCGATGGAGCGCAGGCGGGCGGTGGCGCTCACCTTCATCCCCACGGGGGTGGGAGCCAGATGGCGGCAGTGGATCTCCGCCCCCACGGTGGTCATCCCATCGTCCAGATAGGCTTTCGCCAGCTCCAGGGCCGCAGCCTCCATCAGCGCCACCATGTTGGGGGTGGACAGGATCTTGGAGCCCGCGCTCCCAATGCGCTTGGCTGTCATCTCATCGGTGACCTCCCAGGTCAGCGTGTATTCCGTTGGTTTTTCCATCACAGCAGTTCTCCCTTCCGGTCCTGTGCGGACCCTTCTATTCTCCAGTGTACCACACACCGCCGCGCGCTGTAAAGCGGGAAGGCCCCTCTCTCCCCGATATTTTTGTGAGATCTGTCATATTTTATCTTTCAAATCGCCGCCCGCTATGCTATAATGCTCTCATCAAGCATAGGGAGGGAGCGCTGTGCACACACAGCTGAAAGCGGACCTGATGCTGGTCCTGGTCACCTTCTTCTGGGGGATCTCCTATCTCCTCACCGATCTGGCCCTGACGGAGGTGGGAGTATTCAGCCTCAACGCCATCCGGTTCCTGCTGGCCTTCGCGGTGGGCGGCCTGTGCTTCCTTCCGCGGATGCGCCATCCCAGCGCCGCCACCCTCAAGACCGCTCTGGCCACCGGAGCGGCCCTCTTCTGCGTGTACACCGCCACCACCTTCGGAGTCAAGTACACCAGTCTGTCCAACGCCGGCTTTCTGTGCGCCCTGCCGGTGGTCTTTACCCCCCTGCTGGACTTTCTGTTCTTCCGCCGCAGGCCCTCCCGGAAGCTGGCCCTGGTGCTGGTCATGGCGGTGACGGGCATCGCCCTGCTCACTCTGTCTGACGACCTGCGCCCCGCCCTGGGGGACGTCCTGTGCATCCTGTGCGCCCTGTCCAACGCCGTCTATCTCATCATCACAGAGCGGGCGGTGGCCCGTCCGGAGATAGACGCCTTTCAGCTGGGAATCTATCAGCAGCTGGTCACCGGCCTGGGTATGCTGGTCCTCAGCGTCTTTCTGGAGGGACCCGACCTCCCCCGGACCCCCGCCGTCTGGGCCTCCGTCCTGGTGCTCTCCCTGTTCTGCACCGGGGCCGCCTTCCTGATCCAGTCGGTGGCCCTCCAGTACACCACCGCCTCCCATGTGGGGGTCATCTTCTGCCTGGAGCCGGTGTTCAACTCCATCTTCGCCTTC
>CABIYX010000008.1:0-88648 GCA_902363045.1 Clostridiales bacterium | reverse complement strand
TGGCGGCTCCGGTGGCGGCATCGCCGCCGGCGAACACACCGGGCAGGCTGGTCTGACCGTTCTCGTCGGCGGCCACACAGCCCTTCCGGGTCTTTTCCAGGCCCTCGGTACCCTTGGTGCTCATGGGGTTGGGAGAGGTGCCCAGCGCCATGATGACCGCGTCGGCCTCCATCTTGAACTCGCTGCCCTCCATGGGGACAGGGCGGCGGCGGCCGGAGGCGTCAGGCTCGCCCAGTTCCATACGGATGCAGGTCATGGACTGGACATGGCCCTTCTCATCCCCCTCGATGGAAATGGGATTGGTGAGCAGGTCGAAAATGATGCCCTCCTCCTTGGCGTGGTGGACCTCCTCGGCGCGGGCGGGGAGCTCCGCCTCGGAGCGGCGGTAGACGATGTGGACCTCAGCCCCCAGGCGCTTGGCGCACCGGGCGGCGTCCATAGCCACGTTGCCGCCGCCCACCACGGCCACCTTCTTGTTGTGGAGGATGGGGGTCTCGGCGCCCTCCTGATAGGCCTTCATCAGGTTGATGCGGGTGAGGTACTCATTGGCGGAGTAGACGCCCACCAGTCCCTCGCCGGGGATCTTCATAAACATGGGCAGGCCGGCTCCGGAGGCGACGAACACCGCCTCATAGCCACGCTCAAACAGCTCGGGGATGGTGAGGACCTTGCCGATGACCATGTTCAGCTCGATGTCCACCCCCATCTTCTCCAGGTTGGACACCTCCCGGGCCACGATGGCCTTGGGCAGGCGGAACTCCGGGATGCCGTAGGTCAGCACGCCGCCGGCGGTGTGGAACGCCTCAAACACCGTGACGTCATAGCCCATGCGGGCCAGCTCCCCGGCGCAGGTCAGGCCGGCAGGGCCGGAGCCGATGACCGCCGTCTTGTGGCCGTTCTTGGGGGCGGTGGCCACATTGGCAATGCCCTGCTGGGCCGCCCAGTCGGCCACGAAGCGCTCCACCCGGCCGATGGCCACGGGCTCGCCCTTCACGCCCCGGACGCACTTGCCCTCACACTGGTTCTCCTGGGGGCATACGCGGCCGGAAATGGCAGGCAGGGCATTGGCGTTGGACAGGATCTCATAGGCGGCGGCGATGTCGCCCTCCGCCACCTTGGCCAGGAAGTCAGGGATGGGGATGCCCACGGGGCAGCCGCTGACGCAGGCGGGGTTTTTACAGTGGATGCACCGCTGGGCCTCGTTCATGGCCTGCTCCAGGGTATAGCCCTGGGCCACCTCCAGGAAGTTGGCGTTGCGGACCTGGGGATCCTGCTCCGGCATGGGAGTCTTCGTCATCTGCATATTAGCCATTGAGGGCACCTCCTCCCAGGCGGCAGAGATGGTCTCTCTTCCGCTCTGCTTCAAATTCGCGGTAGGTGGCGTTGCGGGCGATCACCTCGTCGAAGTCCACCTGGTGGCCATCAAAGTCCGGGCCGTCCACACAGGCGAACTTCACCTCGCCGCCCACAGTGAGGCGGCAGCCGCCGCACATCCCGGTGCCGTCGATCATAATGGGGTTCATGCTGACCGTGGTGGGGATACCGTATTTCTCCGTCAGCTTGCAGGCAAACTTCATCATCATCAGAGGGCCGATGGCAAAGACGTGGTCGAACTTGACCCCGCTCTGAATGAGCTCCTCCAGCTTGCCGGTGACGAAGCCGTGATAGCCATAGGTGCCGTCATCGGTGCAGATATGAAGGTCGGTGCAGGCGTGGGACATCTCCTCCTCCAGGATGACAATGTCCTTCGTCTTAAAGCCGCCGATCAGGTCCACCTGATTGCCCGCCTCGTGCAGGGCGCGGGCCACCGGCAGCGCAATGGCGCAGCCCAGGCCGCCGCCCAGGACGGCCACCCGGCCCAGGTCCTCCACATGGGTGGGCTCGCCCAGGGGGCCCACAAAGTCGTGCAGGCAGTCGCCCTCGTTCAGCTGATCCAGGGCCAGGGTCGTGCCGCCCACCTTCTGGAAGATGACGGTGATGGTCCCGTTCTCCTGGTCCGCACTGGAGATGGTCAGCGGGATGCGCTCTCCATTCTCGTCCACGCGCAGGATGATGAACTGTCCGGCCTTCGCCTTGGCAGCTACCAGGGGCGCATGGACGGAGATCTGGCTGATCTCCGGCGTGAGCACCTTCTTCTTCACAATTTGATACTGCTGTTTCACGGTTTCTCCTCCTCGAATCGCATTCAGCCGGCTGCGGCCTTGTGGGCTGCGGCCGGCCCCCTGCGTTCAAATATCAAACGCGCGGCCCCGCCGCGCAGGGACAACAAATTCAGAACAGCCTGCGGCGGCGGTATCCGCCTCCCCGGCGGCCTCTCCGCCGGGCCTGGAGGGCCCAGCGCGCCAAAAGCACCGCCGCCGCCGCGGCCAGCGCCAGAAGGACCAGCGCGGAAACGCCGATCCAGTTCAGATGTCCCAGCAGCTGCCCGGGGCTCCAGCTGTGACTCACCTGCTTGCGTCCGTCCCCGCCGGACAGGGCGTAGGCGTTGGGGACCCCTTTCTCTCCAAAGGAGCGGAGGTAGGCCGCCAGGGCGTACCACTCCTTGATCTCATTTCCGTTACGGTCCCGGAGGATACGCTGGAAAAAATCCGTCACTGGCTCCCCGCGCTCGTCCTTGGGCACGATGGACAGCAGGCCGAAGGAGCGGTCCTTCACGGTATCCAGCATTTGGGCGGAATACATTCCGGTGACCACCCGGTAGAGCCGGTCGTCCTCCAGATCATTTTTCCATATCTCTGTCTCGGTGTGTTTTTCCGACAGAACGGTCGTTTTTTCTCCTGTGAGCCACACGCCGGTCACCCGATTGAAGGGGAGGCGGTGGGTATTGAAGGAGTAAGACATTCCAGCCGTATACAGCTGGGCCGCCGGCATGAGGGGCGTCACCGAGGCGTCCACCTCAGCCACCGCCCGCAGCTCCTTTCCGGTGAGATAGCAGGACACCAGGGGGAACCCGGCGCTCCCGTCCTCCCCCACCCCCATGGACAGCACATCAAAGGCCATGGAAGCGGTGAGCTCTCCGGCGTACAGCGGCGCACGGAGCACGCCGTCCGCGGTCACCGCCACGGTAGGTGTCTCAGGCTCCAGGCCCACCAGCTGCTCCGCGGCCCACAGATAGGCGTCCGCCGTCAGCTCCCCCAGGGCGCTGCCCGCCTGGACCCCGGGCTCCGGGGTAGGCAGGTCAAAGCTCAGCCGGGTGAGCCGCTGGTCATAGGTCAGCCCGTAGGGGGCCAGATAGCCGCTGCTCACCTGCCCCTTCCACCCCTCGATCAGGACGGCGATTTCCGGGTCGCTCTCCCAGGTCCCATCAATGGGGATCAGGCGGTAATCCGTCAGGGTCTTCTCCCCCGCCTCATTCCAGGACAAGGTGATGGATCCCAGGTTCTTTCCATACTCCCCGGCGGAGACGATATAGGTCTCTCCGGCCAGGATGGGCTCCTCCAGCGCGGTATGGGTGTGTCCGGAGACGATCAGGTCGATCCCCTCCACCGCCCGGGCCAGCTCCTCATCCTCCGAGGGGCCGTCGGCGCTGGTCCCGCCGTGGGACAGGCAGATGATGACCTCAGCCCCCTGCTCCTCCAGCCGCTCCACACACCGGCGGGCGGCCCGAACCGGGGCCTCCAGGGCAAAGCCGGAGGTGGGGGCGCAGGCGTGGGCGTCCCGGCCCATCAGGCCGAAGATACCATAGGTCACGCCGCCCCGCTCCAGAAGCATGGACTCCTCCACACCGTATGCGGCCATGGCCCGCTGGAGGTCCAGCCGGTCCGGGCTGTCCTCCTCAGGCCGGTAGTTGGCCAGCAGCAGGGCCGGGGTCTTCTCTCCGCTCCGGCGGGCGGCGGTGAGCATCTCGCCAAACCCCGGACCGGTGTAGTCAAATTCATGGTTGCCCACCGTCACAGCGTCATATCCCATGGTGCCCATGGTGCGCAGCTCCGCCGCCTGTGTGGGATACAGCGTCTGGATCAGGGAGCCCACAGAGAAGTCCCCGCCGTCCACAGTCAGCGCCCCCGGATGGGCGGACCGCTCCTCCTTCAGTGCGGAGGCCAGCCGGGCATAACCTCCCGCCGTCCCTCCGGCCCCGTCCTTCCTGGGCAGAAAGCTGGAGTGCAGGTCATGGGTAAACAAAATGGTGGCGGAGCCCGCCTCTCCTTCCGCCGCCCACGCTCCGGGCAGCAGAACACAGCACAGCAGCGCCGCCGCGGCTATCAGCCTGATCCAGCGTCTCAACCGATCCACCATGCTCCCTCCCCGTTTTATCTTGATCTGACAGCCCCTATTCTGCCACAAAATCCTGCATTTCGCAAGAGGGATTTCACGCTTCCCTTCCGGTCTCTTTCAGTCTGTATCCAGTATAGTGTAAAAGTTTCCAATATCATATTCTTGAAAATTTCGACTGTTTTCCCTATGATTTTCTCAGGACGCGCGGAAAGGAGGATCTGTCATACGATTTTCCGCGTTTCGTCCAAATTCCCCGGAAAGTGAGATGATCCCGCAATGCCGCTGGAATCCACAGACTCTCTCAACCAAAACCTTACCCGGAACCTCCGCCTGGTCTATCAGGCCAGGCGCACTACGCTGGTGGAATTCTCCCGTGAGCTTGGGATCGGGCACTCCACCTTGAGGAACATCCTGCACGGTCAGGGCAATTCCACTCTGAGTACTGTGGAGCAGATCGCACAAAGCCTGGGCGTCGCGCCTCAGGTCCTGCTGACCGGCCAGCACACAGAGGACCGGCTGCTCTCCGCCCTTCTCCTCTTGGAGGCGGTGGACTGTCTTAAACCCCTTGATCCCGGACAGCAGAAGCAGGCGTCCATCCTGCTGTCCCAGCTGCTGGAGCTTCTCCCCCCGTCCCGCCTCCGGTTCAGCGAATGATGTCCCACTGGACCGGCTGGTAAAACAGCCTGCGGACCTCCTCCGGATCCCGGGTCTGCCCCAGGATCCACATCAGCTTGGTGGCCGCCGCCTCCAGCGTCATGCTGTACGCCTCCATCAGCTGGTATTTCTCCTTCACCTGATAGCCCACCTGATAGACTGCCATATCGCTGCCCTCATAGGGCACCTGGGTCATCATCACGATGGTCTTTCCCGCCCTCAGCCAGTCCTCCATGGCCCGCGCGAAGGGGCCGCTGCTCCCGCCGGGCACACCGCCCACTCCGAAGCTCTGAAGGATCACCGCCTGATAGCTGTCCCGCAAGGCGGAGAGGGCGTCCGCCCCCATCCCCGGGATCAGGGTGAGCAGCAGCACCCGCTCCTCCAGACAGTGGAAAAACTCCGGGCCGTCCGTGTGGTCCAGCTCGGCCAGATAGCGGATCAGCCGCCCGTCCCGGATGATGGCCAGCTCCGGATAGTCCACGCTGGAAAAGGCGTTAAAGCTCTTGGTCCGCTCCTTCCTGGCCCGGGTGCCAGAGATCACCTTGCCGTCAAAGACCAGGCTCACCCCCCGGGAGCCCTCCGCCGCCGCGTACAGAAAGGCGTTGTACAGGTTCATCCGGGCGTCTGTGTCCTCCATGCAGATGGACCGCTGTGAGCCGGTGAGCACGATGGGCTTTGGAGAGCGCTGGATCAGGTAGGAGAGGGCCGCCGCCGTATAGGCCATGGTGTCCGTACCGTGGGTCACCACAAAACCGTCATAGTCCCAGTACTGGGCCTCGATGGCCCGGGCGATGCTCAGCCAGTGGGAGGGGCCCACGTTGGTGCTGTCCAGATTCATCAGCTGGACGGTCTCCACCCGGCACAGCCCCCCGATCCCCGGTACATAGCCCAGCAGCTCCTCCGAGGTAATGGCCGGGGCCAGGCCCTGGCTGCTCTCCCGGGAGGCAATGGTCCCGCCGGTGGCCAGCATCAGGATGCGTTTTTTCATTTTTCCGCTCCTTTCCTTTCCAAAAAAGGCTGCCGGGACCGTCTGCGTGCGGTCCCGGCAGCCTTTGCGCCATGTTACCTTACAGGAATACCTCCACGGGCCGGCGCTCCGAGAACTTCTCCGTCAGCCGGGCGGCGATGGCCGCCGAGTTATAGCCCAGCGCCCCCACCGGGCACCGGGACACACAGGCCATACAGCTGATGCACTTCTCCATATCCCACAGCAGGGTCTTGGGATCCATGGCCCCGGTGGGGCACACCTGGGCGCAGAAGCCGCAGCCCAGGCAGGTGTCCCAATCCCGGTCCTTCTTCACCGGGACGGCGGGGTGGGCGGGCGGCTCCGGGTCTCCGGGCAGCTCCACGCTGCCCGCCGCGCCGGAGGCCAGCCTGTCCTTCACGTCCTGGGCAAAGCGGCCCAGGACCTCCAGGTCCTCGCCGTCCGGGCGTCCCACACCCAGGGTCGGGGCAAAGATATGGGGCGTGACCACCGCGGCCGCCCCCACACAGCGGAAGCCCCGGGCCTCCATCAGCCGCTTCATCTGGGCCAGGGCGTTGTCATAGTGCCGGTTGCCGTAGGTGGACAGAAGGACGCAGGGGGTGTTGTCTCCCTTCAGGCCGTCCAGCAGACCGGGCACCGCCGGGATCTGTCCGGCGTACACCGGCAGGGCCAGGACCAGCAGTTCCTCCGGGCCGAAGGTTTTCTCCTTCTTGTCCGGACCGGTGAGCGGGAAAGATTCACTCTCCCCTCCCAGCAGGCCGCATACGGCCTCCAGGGCGCGCTTGGTACCCCCCGTGGGGCTGAAATAGGCTCCAAATGTGTGTGTCATAAAATTTACCCCTTTCCTCACAAATGATAAGTGAACAGATCAGACCAAATCACTTGACAAAGCCGTCAAAAAATGTTAAATATAGCCATACGCTGATAGGGGGTGCCTCATGTATTATTTTATGAACTTTTTGACCATGCTCTCCTATATCCTGCCGATCCTTGAGACAGTATTCTATATCCTGGGCATTGTCGCGCTGTACAAGTACATCAAAAATCACTGAGAGGATCTCTTTGCAGGAAATCCGATCATTTTAAGGCAGAGAGAGGGGGCCGTTCCAGCCCCCTCTCTCTGCCTTCGCTGTGTGGTCACAGGCATTGGAGATACTTGCCGTACAGCGTCATGCTCAGTTCGTCTCCGATCTTGTGGACCTGCTCCGCGGTGACCCAGCCCTCCCGGAGCCCCAGTTCCTCCAGACAGCCCACATACCGGCCCGTCTGATCCTGGATCTGCTTGATGGTCTGTCCCGCAATGAGCAGGCTGTCCGCCGTTCCTGCATCCAGCCAGGTGAAGTCCCGCTCCAGAGGAACTACCTGGAGCTGTCCCCGGCGCAGATACTCCAGATTCACGTCGGTGATCTCCAGCTCTCCCCGGGCGGAGGGCTTCAGGTTTCCGGCGATCTCCATGACCTGATGGTCATAGAAATACAGACCGGGGATGATATAGTTGGACTTGGGATGGCGGGGCTTCTCCTCGATGGAGATGGCCCGTCCGTCCGCGCCGAACTCTACCACGCCGAAGGGGCGTGGGTCCTCCACCCAATAGCCGAACACCGTCGCCCCGGAGCGATTGACCGCCGCGGCCTTCAGCGTCTCGCCCAGAGAGGGGGCATAGAAAATGTTGTCCCCCAGCACCAGACAGACCCGGTCCTCCCCCACGAACTCCCGGCCGATCAGCAGGGCGTCCGCGATGCCCCGGGCCACCGGCTGCTCGGCAAAGGTGATCTTCAGCCCGTATTGGACGCCGTCCCCCAGCAGGGTCTGGAAGGTGTCGGTCTCTCCCGGCGGGACGATCACCATGATGTCTGAGATCCCGGCCTGCATCAGAATGGCGATGGGATAATAGATCAGTGGCTTGTCATATACCGGCAGCAGCGGCTTGCTCACCGGCTTGGTCATGGGGTAGAGGCGCGTCCCCTTCCCCGCGGCTAATACGATACCTTTCACAGCGTCCTCCTGTGTCTCATCTGTTGTTGGGGCCCGCCTCCGCGGGGCCCGGAATATCAAAAACTCATACGGCGCTCCCGCGCCTGGGCTCGTCTCAGTGTACCATGTTCCACAGGGCTTTTCAAGGGAGTAATGATGAAGAGTTTATGAATCCTGCGCTCCCAACGCCCGGGAACCGCTCACAGCTCCAGGCCGGTCCCCGTAGTAAAGAACCACAGGATCCGATGGGCCACCCTCTGTCCAGTGATCCGCTCCAGCGCCCGGCTGTACGCCTCCAGCTGTGGGCGGTACTCCTCCCCCCGGGCCGCCTCGCCCCCCGGGCGGACGCGGTCGCTCTTGAAATCCAGCACCGTGATCCCCTCCGGCCCATCGAACCAGCAGTCCACCACGCCCTGGAGGAGCACCTCCTCCCCCTCCAGCCCATGCCCATAGCCGGCGGCGGGCGTCAGAATGGAGAATTTGAACTCCCGGTGCACCTCCCGGGCGGCCAACAGCTGCCGCCCCAGCTCCGAGGCAAAGAAGGCCGCCGGAACCTCCGGCGGGACCGCCTCCCCCTGCTGGCCCGTGAGGAAGCCCTCCGCCGTCAGGCGGCGCAGCTCCTCCCGGATCCCCTCCGGGCTGTGGTCCCCTTCCAGGGGGAGATACTGCATGGCCAGATGGAGGGCGGTCCCCCGCTGGGCGGCGGTCAGTCCCCGCTCCCGCACCATGAAGTCCGGCCGGTACAGGCCCTCCGGCTCTCTCTTTTCCCGGCCGCCCCCCAGCTCCGCCCCCTCCTGGGCGGCCTCCTGATCCAGGACCCGGCCCTTCAGCTGGGTGGCGGTCAACTTGGACGGCATGGAAACCGCCGCCTCATGGGGATAGGTCCAGGTCAGGGCGGCAGTCAGGTCCTCCGCCTCTCCGCGCTCCGGCTCCAGGTCCGCAAAGCGGCCGGGGCGCTCCTCCGCCCCCGCCTCCAGCGCATCCCCCTGCACCCAGCGGATGTCCCAGGCCGGACCCAGACCGGCCGCAATCTCTTCCGGTCCACCAGCCAGCGCCCGCAGCCCCTCCGCCTCCGGCCGGGTGAGGGCGTGGAGGAGCACCCAGGCCCCCACGCTCTGCTGCCGCTCCAGGGCGGCGGCCGGGACGGGGACGGCGGCCTCCTGGGCCAGCCGCTCCAGGGCCCGCACCCCCTCCGTCAGGGCCACGGACAGGATCAGCTTCTCCTGTGCCCGGGTCATGGCCACATAGAGCAGCCGCAGCTCCTCCGCCATCATCTCCCGCTCCAGCTGCCGGGACACCGCCCGCCGGGCCAGGGTGGGGTACTCCACCATCCGCTCCCGGTCCAGCCCCTTGGGCCCCACCCCCAGGACAGGGTGGAAGAGCACCGGGCGCATCAGATCCTCCCGGTTCAGCCGCCGGGACAGGCCGCACACCAGCACCACTGGCTTTTCCAGCCCCTTGGAGCGGTGGATGGACAGGATGGAGACCCCCTCCCCCTCCCGTCCGGAGCCGGAGGAGGGCAGCTTGGCCCCCGTCTGCCGCAGCCGCTCCAGACGGAGCAGGAACTGAAAGAGAGAGCGGCAGCCGCTGTCCTCCAGCTGCCCTGCCAGGGCGTACAGGGCCAGCAGGTTGTCCTGCCGCTCCTGCCCACCGGGCATGGCCCCGAACAGGCCCAGCAGATTGGTCTGTTCATAGATGTGCCAGATCAGCTGCCGGCAGGTGCGCTCACCCGCGCCAAAGCGCAGCTCCTCCAGCTGGGTCAGGAAGTCCCGGCACGCCTGATCGCCCCGCCCGGCCGCTTCGGTCACCGCGGTATAGAAGTCCCCTTTGGCCCCCGCCCGAAGGAAGGCCAGCTTATCCCCGTCAAAGCCAAACACCGGGGAGCGCAGAGCGGCAATCAGGGGCACATCCTGCCTGGGGTTGTCCACGATCTGGAGCAGCGCCAGAGCCACATTCACCTCTGTGGTGTCAAAGAGGTCCCCACCGCCGTCGGCGGACCAGGGGATGCCCTCCTCGCTCAGCGCCCGGAGATAGTGGTGCAGCACCACGCCTGGGCTGCGCAGCAGGATCATCACATCAGAGGGGCGCAGAGGCCGCGTCCCCTCCCCGTCCTTCACCATCAGGGGCCGGTCCAGAAGCGCCCGGATCCGCCGGGCGGCCCACCGGGCCTCCAGGCGGTTCTTGTCCTCCCGCTCCCCCTCCTCCTGCTCCCCCAGCAGGGACAGGTCCAGCACGTCCAGCTCCAGGGCGTCGTCTTCCCCCGGCGGGAAGGCCGCCCCGGGGACCAGAGCCTGGTCATCGGTGTAGTCCACCTCGCCGAAGTCCCGGGACATCACCGCCCGGAACAGGTCGTTGCAGCCCTCCAGCACCCGGGGGCGGGAGCGGAAGTTCCGGGAGAGCACACGGCGGCGGGGTTCCCCGGCTCCGGCCTCCTCCCCGTCCCGGAAGCGGCGGTATTTCTCCAGGAAAATGGTGGGGTCAGCCAGACGGAAGCGGTAGATGGACTGTTTCACATCCCCCACCTGAAAGAGCGTACGCCCCCCGTCCGAGACAGCGGTAAAAATGGCGTTCTGCACCTGGTTGGTGTCCTGATACTCGTCCACCATCACCTCGGCAAAGCGGGCCGACCAGCTGGACGCCAGGGGGGTGGGCTGCCCGCTCTCTGGGTCCAGCAGCAGCCGCACCGCAAAATGCTCCAGGTCAGAGAAGTCCAGCACCCCCCGGCGCGCCTTCTCCTTCTGATACACCTCCTGGAACTGGGCCACCAGCTCCATCAGGCCCCGCACCGCCGGACGGGCCTCTGCCAGGTCGGCCAGCTGCTGGCCGCTGTCCCCGTCGAACCGCTCCCCCAGGCGGGTCAGCTGCTCCTTCACCCCGTCCCGTAGGGCCTTCACCCGCTCCACGGCCCTCTGGGCCCGGGCCTCCTCCATGGGGCTGAGCTCCCCGGTCCGCTTCCGCTTCCGGCCCACCGCCGGGAAGGAGACGGGCAGGCGGGCGCACACCTGGTCCCAGCTGTGCCGGTCCGCCGCGGCGCACAGGGCCTCCGTCTGCTCCAGCGTGGTCTGGAGGGAGGGGGCATAGTTCTGCTCCAGCAGCTCGTCCCCGCCGCACAGCTCCACCGCCTGTTTCAGGCGGCGGACGCAGTCCCGCCCCAGCCGGGCGGCGTCCTCCAGCAGCAGCGCCCCCCAGGCGGTCTGGCCCACATCGGTGATCCCGTCCAGCTCCCACGCCGCCTTCTGCTCCTCCAGCCAGCGCAGGGGCTCCGGGTGGCTCTGGATCCGCCCGAACACATCCAGCACGATCTGGGCCAGGCGGCTGTCATCCCGTCCGGCGGAGAGGGTATCCACCAGCAGGGCGAAGTCCCCCTCCGGATCGATGTCCCGGTACTGCTCCTCCAGCACGTCCTCCAGCACCTGGGCCATCATCACATGGCCCTCCCCCTCGTCGCACAGGCGGAAGTCCGGGTCCAGATCCAGCAGGTGCCCGCTCTCCCGGAGGAGGGCGGCGCAGAAGGCGTGGATGGTGGAGATCTGAGCCTGATAGACCAGGGCGGTCTGCCGGCGGAGGTGCCGGTCGTTGGGAGCCTCCGCCAGCCGGGCGGACAGTTCCTGGGCGATGCGGGCCCGCAGCTCCCCTGCGGCCGCCTTGGTGTAGGTGATGACCAGGAACTGGTCCAGATCCATCCCCTCCCGGGTCACCCGGTCCATGAGCCGCTCCACCAGCACCCGGGTCTTGCCCGAGCCCGCGGCGGCGGAGACCAGCAGTTCCCCGCCCCGGTCGTCCACGATCCGCTTTTGTTCCTCTGTCAGGGGAAAGGCCATGGGCTCCCCCTCCTTTCATCATATCAAGCTTTGCTCCGCCGGACGGTGACCGTCCCATGCAGGTCGGTCCGGTACACCTCCGCCCCGGCCGCCAGCAGGCGCTCCACCGTCCCGGGGTCCGGATGTCCGTAGCCGTTGTGCCTTCCCACGGAGATCAGGGCGATCTCCGGGCGGATCTGCTCCAGTAGCTCCCGCCCTGTGGAATACCGGGAGCCGTGATGGCCCACCGCCAGCACCTCCACCCGGGGCAGGTCCATGCGGGCCAGCAGGGCCCGCTCCACATCCATCCCCATATCGCCGGTGATCAGCGTGTCAAACTCCCCCTGGGACACCAGGACGCTCAGCCCCTCCTCGTTGGTCTCCCCCGCGCCCAGCGGGGCAAACAGGCGGACTGTCCGCTCCCCGTCCAGTTCTAAGGCGGTATCGCTCCGGATGAAGCGCACCTCAGTGCCCGCGCACTCCGCCGCAGACAGAAGCTCCTGCCGGATGGGGCTCTCCCGGTCCACATCGGGGAGGGCCAGCAGCCCCACCTCCATCCGCTCCAGCAGGCGTGCCGCCCCGTTGGCGTGGTCGTTATGGAAGTGGGTCACCACCAGCAGATCCAGCCGCCGGACACCGAAATCCCCCAGATAGCCGGCCACAGTGTCCCCCGCGTTCTCATAGCCGCTCCCACCGCAGTCCACCAGGGTGAGGAAGCCCCCGCTGCGGATCAGAATGCTCTCCCCCTGGCCCACATCCAGGGCGGTGACCGACCCCGGCCCCCGCCAGAAGCTCCAGCTGCTGAGCAGAATGGCCAGACACAGGGTGGACACGCCGCAGCAGACCGGGACCGTCCACCGCTTTTTGCCCGGCAGAAGGAAGCCAGACAGGGCCAACAGATAGACCAGCACGATCCAGGCCCGGTAGTACACCGGCCCCATGGTCACCGAGGAGAAGGGAAATCCCGCCAGCCACTGAATCACTCCATCCAAATACCGGGCCAGCAGAGCCGCCGGGACCGCCCCCAGAGCGGCCAGCCGGGGCAGGAGCAGCCCAAGTGTTCCCAGGCACAGACCCGCGCCGAAGAGGAGGCCCACCGCCCACAGGGTCAGCAGGTTGGACAGTGGGGAGATCAGCGGGACCGCGTCAAAGTACAGGGCCACCAGGGGCGTTGTGAGCAGTGAGGCCCCCACAGTGGCCCCACAGGTGGAGGCTGTGAAATACAGGACCTGCCGCCCCGCGCGGGCAAGGAGTCCCTTCCCCGCACCCGGCTTGGGGAGCAGTGCCAGCAGGCCCCGCTGCACCTTGTCGGCGCACAGGAGGATGCCTGCCACTGCGGCAAAGGAGAGCTGGAGCCCGATATGGGCGGCGGAATAGGGATTCCACAGCAGCAGGAGGAGCAGCGCCGTCCCCAGCGCGGTACAGTCGTCCCGCTCCCGGCGGAGGAGGGGCGCCAGCTGAAGCAGAACGATCATAATGGCGGCCCGCACCACAGACGGGGTACACCCCGCCACCAGACAGAACAGGGCAGACACCGGGATGAGCACCAGGGCGGTGAGCCGCCGGCTCGCCCCCAGCAGAAGGGAGATGAGCCCCGCCAGAAAGGCCAGGTGCATCCCGGACACCGCCACCGTGTGGGTCAGGCCGGTACGCTGGAGGGAGGTGGTAAAGGGATCAGTGAGGCTGTCCCGGTTCCCTGTGACCAGCGCCTTCACCAGCGGGGCCGCGTCCCCGGGGAAGCTCCGGTCGATGCTGTCCTTCAGTTCCCTGGACCACAGGGCGGGCCTGTCCCGGAGCGGGACGGCCTCCGGCCGCTCCCAGCTCAGCAGGCCGTATCCCTGTGCTGTGAGAAGGATCCCCTTGGCGGTGTAGTAGGTGATCTCCTCCCCCGTCTGGCTCCGGTCGGCCAGCGTACAGTGGGCCACGGTCTCCACCCGGTCCCCGGGGCGCAGCTGAGCCGCCTGGCTGTCGGCAAACAGCAGGGTTGGCACCGCAGGCCCCTCCGTCTCCATCCGCACCAGCACAGACCAGCCATACTCACGCTCCTGGGGCCACTCCGCCACCGCCCCGGACAGGCGGACCGTCCGGTCATCCAGCGCCTGGGCGGGCCGCCAGAACAGGGCCGTATAGCCCGCCGTCCAGAGAAAGCCCGCCGCCAGGCCCATGGCTCCCCACCGCACCGCCAGCCTCGCTTTTTTGCTCCCAAGGGGAAGCCCGGTGAGCAGGGCAGCCGACAGGGCCAGCGCCCCCAGCAGCCACAGGGCTCCATCCAGGGGCAGGAGGGCGGCGCACAGGGCCGCCGCCCCAAAGGAAAAGGAGAAGATGGCCAGCCTGCGCACGGTCTCTCCCCCCTCTTCCGTCTATTCTGTTGTCTATTATAGCGGATTTTGGCGAAAAGCACAAGCCGGGACCGGCCCCCTTGGTCTGATGATTTTCAACCCTGTCAGTTTCACGATTCATTGAATCAAGCGGAAAACTGTGATATAGTGAATCAAAAGGATCCATTTTGAAGCTATGGAGGTGTTGTGTATGAAGAAGCGAATTGTATTTGTGATAAGTACTGTATGTGCTCTTTCGTTGGTGTGGTGCGGAATAAGAGCGACCCATCATGCAAATACGGAACATCCTTATACCGGAGCACCCAAAATTGTGTTAGATGGTCAAAACTATCTCGCCAAAGAATTGGTCATCGTGAATGAACTTCCGGAAGGGTACTCTTACGCAGGTGAATTAACGGACCAAGAGAAAGAATTCGCTGATATAAATGGGAAAAAGTATTACCTTCCGGATGGAGCGGAGTCTATCGAAGACTTCTATGTCTATCAGGAGTGCGGAACCCCAGTAAGTGAACATCTCGTAGACTCCGCGAAGCGACAATGGGCTTATGT
This sequence comes from Clostridiales bacterium, assembly GCA_902363045.1. GTDB lineage: Bacteria > Bacillota > Clostridia > Oscillospirales > Oscillospiraceae > Lawsonibacter. The sequence continues at coordinate 74,132 of CABIYX010000008.1, read as the reverse complement.
GAAATGGAGTTTGGAACAATCATAGCCTTAAGCTTATCAAGCAGGGATCATCCCTCATGTCCCTGTACGCCGCATGGTCACGACCACCAGCTCCGGCCCGTTCCACAGCCGGGGATAGGGGGTGCCGTTGCCCAGCCCCCTGCTGACCACCATCCGGGTCTCCCCCGTCCGATACACCCCGGCGGTATGCTTGGGAAACAGGCCCTCGTCCGGGGCGAACACCGGACCCACAAGCGGCAGGCGCACCTGTCCCCCGTGGGCGTGTCCGCAGAACACCACATCAGCGCCCCCCGCCCCGTATTCTTCCAGCAGCCCGGGCCGGTGGGACAGCAGTACGTTCAGCGCCCCCTCCCGGCACAGGACCCGGATCCGCTCCGGCAGGGTCTCCCGAGCGTGTGCCTGTCCCAGAGGATCGTGGTTCAAATCCCACAGCCCCACCAGGTTGACCGCCTCCCCCCGGAAGTTCCGCAGGACCGCCCGGTCCTCCAGCACCTGTACGCCGGCCGCCTCCAGCCCATCCCGCAGCTCCGGCCAGCAGGGGCTGTCCACCTCATGGTTGCCTGGGGCAAAAAAGGACGGGGCGGTCTCCGCCGCCATCCGGGCCAGGGACAGCGCCCGGCTCAGGTCCCGGTCCTCCCGGTTGACCAGATCTCCGGTCATTACGATCAGATCTGGGGCCGCCTCCTCCAGGGCCGCCCGCAGCGGCCCTTCCAGATCCGCACTGTGTACGTCGGAGATGTGGGCGATCTTCAGGCCGTCCAGCCCCTCCAGCCCTACGGGCAGGGGGATCTCATACCGGGCGATGGTCAGCTCCCCCTGCACCGCCCAGGCCCAAGTCCCCGCCGCCGCAGCTCCGGCGGCCAGCAGGAGGGCGGCACGCTTCCATTTCAACCTGTTATTCATATCCCAGCGCCCTCCTCATCCAGCGGGGTATCCCCGCTCCAGACGGATTCTCTGCTCCGCAGGAGCGGACCAAAACCAATATAATACACATAGTACGGGTCCAGAAAGCTCTCATCCTCCTCCACCAGGGTCTGCCCCTGCACCTCCAGCACCCGCTCCGGCGTATGGCTGAACGCCAGCAGAAAGGGGCCGATGGTGACCGAATAGGTCAACAGCATCAGCAGGGCGATCCCCACCGCCGCCTCATGCCACAGGCGGCCCGCCCGCCTTTCCGCGCCGCAGTGGACCGTCAGAAATGCGCCCGCCATCCCCAGGACCAGGGCAGCCACACCGAAGGCGGTCCGGACCCAGCTCCGCCAGGCCAGCCCCATCATCTTCAGCAGAGCATCCCCGCCCCACCACAGCAGCAGCACGATCCCCAGGCCCGCGGCAGCATACAGCAGACGAGTTCTCCGTTTCCCCCGGCAGGTAAGCAGGCAGTTCAGCGCCTCCAGCCCCATCAGCACCACAGCGCCCAGGCCACCCAAGGTGCCCACGAACATCCATTCCAGCATCGCCTAGTTCGCCTCCGTCCAGACCAGGCGGTCCTCCTCCAGGGTAACAGTCACCTGGGCCTCCCCCAGCGTCCCCCGGCACCAGCCGATGGACCGCCCCTCCGGGTCAAAGGCCTCTACCGTCACCGGGCCGGGATGCTCCACCCAGAAGCCCAGGGTCTCCCCCCGCTCCAGCGGGCTGCCGTCCGCCAGAGACGCCCCCTGGCACTCTGACGCTCCGGAAAGCTGGACGCTGCTCACCGCCGCCCCGCTGTCATTCCGGAATACAAGGTCGGCCTCCTCCGTCACCAGGCCGTCCGGTGCAAAGCAGCCGGTCAGCAGAGCGGCCGCAGCTCCCAGTCCCAGAGCCATAGCCCTTCTGTTCCATTTCTTACGCACAGCGTTCCTGCTCCTTTCCGCTCCGGCGGTCAGTCCCACCACTCATAGATCACTTCGTTTCCCCGGACCAACAGGTTTTTGTACGGGTACACCTTCTCATGGAAGACACCCACATATTCTGCCACCGCCTTCTGTCCCTCCCACTGGGTCACACGGTCCCCCAGATCGGTCAGAAGCAGCTTCATCCCCGCCAGCCCTACCGCACTGAGGATGACCAGTCCGGCCCACAGGGCCGAGCACCACCTCTGCCAGTCCCGGCGGGCGGGATCATCGATCAGCCTCCCGGCGGTTTTGGCCGCCAGCACAGACGCCGTCCCCAGCAGTCCCAGTTCCAGCGCCGACTTGACCCAGCGCCGCCAGCTCAGCCCGGCCAGCCCCAGCAGAAGCTGACCGCCAAACCGGAGGATCAGCAGCAGCAGGACCGCCAGCCCCAGCCGCACCAAGACCCTGTTCCTGTCCCGGCTCTGGTAAAACCAGCCCTCACAGATCGCCACGGGAAACATTGCCCACGCCGCCAGGGACAGCACCAGAGCCAGCATCACCAGCCAGGAGCCGGATACCGCCGCCATCAGCAGCCACCACAGCACACCGTCCATCTCTCATTCCTCCTCCGGCACATACTCCAAAATATCCCCCGGCTGACAGTCCAGCGCCTTACAGATGGCCTCCAGCGTGGAAAACCGCACTGCCCGGGCCTTGTTGTTTTTCAAAATGGACAGATTTGCCATGGTGATGTCCACCCGCTGGGCCAGTTCGCCCAGGGACATCTTCCTTTTGGCCATCATCACATCCAGGTTCACCACGATCCCCATGCTCTCCCCCGCTCTCTCAAATGGTCAAGTCCTGATCCTCTTTCAGTTCCGCCGCCTGCCGGAACAGGGCGGACATGACCAGGAACAGCAGGCCGCCCATGAAGAAAGCCGGGATGAACAGAGCGGTATAGGTGAACAGGGGCCACACGTTTCCCTCGCTCCACAGCCACAGCACCAGCCGCACCAACGCCGCACCAGAGATCATCCAGCAGCACACCGCCGCCCGCTTCAGCGCCCCGGCGTTGGCCCGCAGGAAGGGGGTCCGGGTCAAAATGGTATCCAGCACCCTCTTGGCCTGCCACAGGATCACTGCGGTACATCCCCCGCACAGCCAGTAAAACAGGGTCAGCAGAGCGGTGTCCAGATGGGTCCACACCGCGGGCCAGGCGGCCAGAAAGACCACCAGCATGGGGAAGTGGGTCTCTGCCTCCCGCCCCTGCCAGGCGTTCAGCCAGGACTGCAGCTCCGCCTGGGCGGCCTGCACCAGGGCGGCGGGTCCGCCGTCGGACACATAGGCCACAACGCCCGGCACCAGCAGCAGGCAGAGGAGATTCATGGCCAGCACTGCCACGACCAGCACCCGGAGGATCCGGGCCAAATGATTCACTGGGATCTGTTTCATGGGAAATTCCCCCTCTCGTCAGCCTCATGCTACCACGGCGAACTCTGAAAGTCAATATATTTTTATTGTTTTTCGATAAAATCAAGAAATTGAACACCCCGCTCTGCACCGTCACAGAGCGGGGTGTTCCTCATATTCCCGTTATTCCACGATTGCCTGGGCGTATCCCTTCAGCTCCTGCCGCCGTGCCCGCCAGTCGGGCATCCGGGCGTCCATAGCGGCGTAGAAGCCGGTTCCATGGTCGTGGTGGAGGAAGTGGACCAGTTCATGGAGGGCCACATAGTCCCGCAGGGGCTCCGGGCAGCGGGCCAGGGCGGTGTTCAGGGTGATGTACCCCTGTTGGTAATGGCAGTTGCCCCACTGGCTCCTCATCTTCCGCAGCTTGACCTGAGGCAGGGGCACGCCGTCCGGGGCCACCAGAGGGTAGACCCGGACCACCGCCTCCCCCAGCAGGCGGGCGCAGGCCGCCCGGTCCGGCTCCGGCAGCAGGGGCGGCGGCTCTGATCGACAGGCGAGATGCCGCCGGATCCACTCCCACTTTTCCAGGATCAGGGCGTCCGCCCGCTCCTCCGGGCAGCCGAGGGGGACGGAGAGCAGGACCTGCCCCCGCCGGTCCAGCCGGAGATTCAAATTCTTCACCCGCTTTTTGACCAACAGATAGGTCTGGGGCCCCTGCGGCGTGTTTACCACGCGGTACTGCTCCATGCGCTCGCCTCCTGTTCCGCATCCCCGGTATTGTACCAAAGTTTCTGCGGAACGGCAAGACACAGCCCTATCCTCTCTGCGCGCTCTGTTCTGCCCAGAGGGCCTGGAGCTGCTGACGGCCCTGGATGAGCCAGTCCGGGTCCTCTGCATCCGGCGGAAGGTCTGTACGGCTGTGCGGAACACCTGCGCCTCCGCCGCTGCCATCAGCCAGCTTGATGCCCTCAAACCAGCCGTAGTCCTCTGTGGTCCCTCCTACGATCACATAGTGGAGCGTGTCCTCCTCGTCCCACCAGGTATCCACATAGGGTGTTTTTTCATCTACCTGATCGGTCACATCCAGCCGCTGACCGCGGGCCACCAGCCACAGACGGTCTTGCTCCAGAGACAGAATCACGGGATTGCCCTGTTCGTCATAGCCATCAGACATCTGGACTGTTCCATAACCCGCTCCTATGGTCACTTGCCCTCCATTCAGCAGTTGAATGACCCGCTCCCCATAGGTCCAGCCCACCAGCCCCAGACAGGCGGCCAGCACCGCCGCCGTCAGCAGGATTCGGCGCGTTCTCCCCCGGCGGACCCGGCCCATCACGGCAGTCCTGACCCTCTGGGGATCGACCAGAGCCTCCTCCTCCGGCGCAAATTCTTCCTCCTCATAGGCGTCCATCATGTGGGCGATCTCAATTTTCCTCAACATCGTATCCCGCCTTTCTCAATGCTTCCTTCAGCCGTTCCCGGCCCCTCCGCAGCCTGCTTTTGGCGGTGGACAGGTTCATCCCCATCTCCTCCGCCGCCCGGGCCACCGTCTGTCCGTAGTAATATCGGCGGACAAACAGTTCCCGGTCCTCCCGCTCCAAAGTGGACAGCGCCGCCCGTACCAGACTGGCCGCCTCCCGGCTCTCCAATTCCTGCTGGGGGCCGTCCCCGCTCAAAATAAGGACGTCCTCCGCCAGGGGGACAGTCTCCCGCCTGCTCCGCAGAAGGTTCAGCGCCCGGTTTCGGGCGGTCACGGACAGCCAGCCCTTCAGCCTGCCCGGCCGGAGCTTTTTCCGCTCCTGCCACGCGGCCCAAAAGACGTCCGCCGCCACCTCCTCCCACTCCCGGGGACAGCCGGGCAGGATCCGGGCCGCCACCGCGGAGACATAGGGCGTATAGCGGACGATCAGCGCCTCCAGCCCCGCCGGGTCGCCCCGATGGAGCAGGCGCAGCAGCTCCGATTCCTCCACGCCGCATCCTCCTCTCTGTGTGTTTGATCCTGAAACGCGTCTCACCCTATATAACACCCGGGAAGGGCATTTGGTTGCAGTACAACACAAAAAAAGATCCGGCCCCTCGGAAAGAGGGGCCGGACATACTGGTTTTCAGGATAACAGCTTGCTGTCAGGCTCAGCCCAGAACGACCAGCAGGTCGTCAGTGTTCACGGTGCCACCCACATTGACGGCCACAGACTTGACGGTGCCGTCCACAGGAGCGGAGACCTCGATCTCCATCTTCATGGCCTCCAGCACGATCAGCACATCGCCGGCCTTCACAGCCTGGCCGGGCTTGCACTCCACCTTGAAGATGTTGCCGGGCATGGGGCTGTTCACCGGGGTCTCGCCGGCCGCCACAGCGGCGGGAGCCGCAGCAGGGGCAGGAGCCGCAGGCGCGGCGGCAGGAGCCGGAGCCGCAGCGGGAGCCGCGGCAGGGGCGGCCACGGGAGCGGCAGCCACAGGGGCGGCGGCAGGAGCCGCGGCGGGGGCGTCAGCCTTCTCCACGGACACCTGGAAGGGCTTCCCGTCGATGGTGACGGTGAAGGTGCCGGTGCAGTCGTCCCGGTTGCCCATCATCAGGTGGGGAGGCTGATAGCTGGCGGCGAAGGGCTGGATGGCGCGGGTGGTGTAGCCGGAGCCGGTCACCGCGGGGGTGTTGGTGTAGTACACATGGCCCTGCCAGGCGGGCATGGGGGGCAGATCCTCCGCCTTGGGCGCCTTGGGGGCGGCGGGAGCCGCCTTCTTGGGCTCCTCCTTCTTGGGGAAGCCGGCCTCACGGTCCTTGAAGAACGCGGAGGCCACCTGGGGGAAGGCGATGTAGGACAGCACATCCTCGTCGCACTTGGCGGTATCGCCCAGCTCCTTCTTGGTCTTCTCAAACTCGGGCTCCAGAGAGTCGGCAAAGCGGCCCTTCACCAGGGGGGTGTCGCCCAGGATCTTCTTCTGGATCTCCGCGTCGATGGGTGCGGGAGTGCGGCCGTACTCGCCGCGGCAGTAGGCCTTGATCTCCTTGCCCACGACCTTGTAGCGCTCGCCGGCCAGCACGTTCTGCACAGCCTGAGAGCCCACCATCTGGCTGGTGGGGGTGACCAGAGGAGGATAGCCCAGGTCGGCGCGGACCTTGGGGGTCTCGGCCAGGGCCTCGTCCAGCTTATCCATGGCGTTCATCATCTTCAGCTGGGAGATCAGGTTGGACAGCATTCCGCCGGGGATCTGATAGTTCAGGCACTGGGTATCGGTGGCCATGGAGATGGGATCCAGGGTGCCGTCCTTCAGGAAGTCGGCCCGAACGCCCTTGAAGAAGTCGGCCATCTGAATCAGAGCCTTGTCGTCCAGGTCCACCTGATAACCGAGCTGGCGCAGGGCATAGGCCAGTGTCTCGGTGGCGGGCTGGGCAGTGCCGCCGGACATGGGGGAGATGGCGGTATCCAGCACATCGGCGCCGGCCTCCACCGACTTCAGGCAGGTCATAAAGGCCAGGCCGGTGGTGCAGTGGGTGTGGATGACCAGGGGCAGTTCGGGGACCGCGTCCTTGATGGCGGAGACCAGGTCATAGGCGTCCTTGGGACCCATAATGCCGGCCATATCCTTGATGCAGATGGAGGAGACGCCCATCTTCTTCAGATCCTTCACCATCTGGACGTTCTTCTCCAGGGTGTGGACCGGGCTGGTGGTAAAGCAGATGGTGCCGGAGGCGTGAGCGCCCTGCTTCACGGTCTCGTCAATGGCGACCTCCAGATTGCGCGCATCGTTCAGCGCGTCAAAGATGCGGATGATGTCGATGCCGTTCTTTACGGAGTACTCCACAAACTTGCGGACCACATCGTCGGGGTAGTGCTTATAGCCCAGGATGTTCTGGCCCCGCAGGAGCATCTGGAGCTTGGTGTTGGGCATCTTGGCGCGGATCTTGCGCAGCCGGTCCCAGGGGTCCTCCCGCAGATAGCGCAGGCAGACGTCAAAGGTGGCTCCGCCCCACACCTCGGCGGAGTAGAAGCCGGCCTGGTCCATGGTCTCCAGGATGGGCTCGAACTTGTCATAGGGGAGCCGCGTGGCGATCAGCGACTGATTTGCGTCACGCAGGACCGTTTCTGTGAATTGTACCTTTCTCATGTTGAATCGACCTCCAAATATTGCTGTGGGTGCTCTCACAAAAATTCGGATCTGCCTCACTTTCAGCATTCCGGTCCGTGAAGCCGGCTCACTTCGCCGGAAAACTCACTTGTAACTATTGTAGTATATCTTGCGCCGCAACGCAACCCCCTTTGGTAGAAATACTTTGCTTTTTCCAGTAAAAAAACTCCAGATGCCGGAAAGTCTCCCGGTTTTCCGGAAAATATAGAAAAACACCGCAGGCAGTTGGGAAGGTAACTGCTGCGGTGTTTAAGTTTGGGATGGCTCGCTCTGTCCGTCAAAACGGCCGCTCACCGTTCGCTGCACGGCTGGGACTGCTCACGATAGACGGAGAACTCCTCTCCGAAGATCAGATCGTCCACGTCCCTGTCTTCCCGTACACGGTTCCAGACACTGTCTGGCTCACGCTTCATCATCGTCATGCTGATTCACCTCCTGATAGTTTTGATTTGTCCGGACACGGGGCACACAAAAGGCTCCATGTACGCACCGGATCATCCGGCTTCTTGCAGGCAGAACTCCGCCGTCTTTCGACGCCGCCTGTTTAGCTGCTGCGGACCCGCCTACGCTCTCTCCGCCTCCGCTGAGTGGTTCCGGTCCCCGCTCGGCCAGTCACGGCAGCACATTGCCGCTTCTATCGCCCACAGTTTCTGTGTAAAATGGCCGCTCTACTCAACATTTTCTTTCACTTTCAAGATCCTGCACCACCACAGGCTTACGGCTGCCCTTCGCAGATCCTCCTGCCGGACTTGCGCTATTGTAAACCCTCTCTCCAGGTTTGTCAAGAACTTTTTCTCAAAAAATGAAACTCCACGTTTTTTGTCCTGCATTTTTTCCTGCATAAGAGCAGTCTCCCATTCTTCTGGCAGCTGTTGTTCCATCCCCAAAACGCACTTGTGCCCGCCTCCCCTTGGGAAGGCGGGCACCGCATTATCCCTTGGTCTGCTTCAGCAGCTCCAGCAGCAGTTCCTCGTTCCGGAGGGCCGCTTTGGCCAGCGCCTCCGACTTCTGCCGCAGGCGGACCAGATTGCCCTCATAGTCCGCCATCATGCGGTCGGCACAGGCGATGGCCTCCTCCCGGTCGAATCGTTCCACATGGCCGGCGGAGGGCATATCCAGCTCCTGGAGATAGCTCTCCACCTTTGGGTCGTACACCAGGCCGATGCAGGGTACCGCCATCCGCGCGGCGAAAATCAGGGTGTGCAGGCGCATGGCCACACACAGCTCGGCCTCCCCCAGCACCGCCATCAGCTCCCGGGGGGTGGTGGCCGTATCCAGGAGATAGGAGGGCTCCTCCATGGCCTGGCGCACCAGACCGGTGGTGTTCCGGTCGTGCTTGGGCTGCATCAGAAGAAACAGGATCTCCATCCCATAGGTCCGCCGCAGATGGTCGCACAGGCCGGCCAGCTTTTGGGGAAATTCCTCCGTCCCCGGCCAGTCCCGCACTGAGACCACCGCAAACCTGCTCCCTTGGGGAAGGCGGGCCGCCTGGAGCAGCTCCATCCCCCGTTCCCGGGAAGCGGGGGGCAGATTAAACACCGGATCCGCCGTCACATGGAGGTCGGGGCGTGTCACCCCCATCTCCTGGAGTTCCCGGGCGGAGCTCCCGTCCCGGAGGGTCACCAGGGCGGCCCGCTCCACCGCCCGCCGGACCCGGCGGCGGTTAGACGGCTTCTGCACCGGGCCGATGCCGTTGGCATAGAGCATCACCGGCTTATGGAACAGCTCCGCCGCCTGAATGATAGACAGGTAATACAGCAGGGACCGGGTGGAGGTCCGGTCCTGAAGCAGGCTCCCTCCGCCGGACAGCAGAGCGTCACACCGCCAGAGGGATTTCAGCACCTTCCATACCTGGAAGCGGGGGACCGCCTCCAGACCACACAGGTCCCAGGTCAGCTCCGGGTCGTTGGACAGCACGGTCACCGCCACATCCCGGCTGGCGGCCAGGATCCCCTCATGGATAGACTGGAGGATCGCGTCGTCCCCGGCGTTGGAGAAGCCGTAATAGCCGCTCATCACCACATGATAGCGGCGGCGGTGCACCTGGCCGTACACCGCCAGGCAGTCCTCCGCCATGCGGCGCACCGAGTAGTGCTCCTGCACCACCTGCCGGCCATAGCGGCCCAGCGCCCGCTTCTCTTCCTCCGGCAGCGCCAGGGCGGAGGTCACCGCCTCCAACAGCACCGCCTCCGTGGCGATGGGGTCGGTGCGGCAGCAGAAGTTGGTGTCGATGGCCTTCTCCAGCAGTTCCGGCCGGAACAGGCCGGTGTGGCCCTGGGCCCCGGAAAGCACCACAGGCTTCTCCGCCGCCATGGCCTCCAGAGCGGAGCGGGAGACCCCCACAAACAGGTCGCAGGCGGCTGCCACGACGTTGATATCCGTCCTGGGGCCGGTCAGCACCACACAGGGGCGGCCCAGCTTCAGGTTCACCTCCTGGGCCTGCCGGTCCAGCTCTTCAAACACATCCCCGCCGCCGGTGATCAGGATCCGCACCCCGGGCGCCGCCCGATCAAGCTGGGGCGCCAGCTCAATGAGCTGCCGGGCTGCCAGGGAGCTGGCCTGATCCAGCCGGCTGACATGGCCGATCACCGGGTCATCCCCCAGGCAGAACTCCTCCCGCACCGCCTCCCCGGAGACCCCGGGAGAAAATTTCTCCGTATCGATCCCGTTGATGGTCAGGGTAATGTGTCCAGCAGGGACCCCGTACTCCTGGATCAGATAGTCCCGGATGTCCTCGCTCACCGCCAGGGTGCGCTGCCCCCAGTTGGACAGCAGCTTCAGCATCCCGCTGACCTGGAACACCCCGTGGCAGGAGGTGACGAAGGGGAACCCCAGCTCCCGCTGGAGGGTGCCGCACAGAAAGGCTGGGATCCGGGCGTGGGCGTGGACGATGTCAGGCCGCTCCTCCCGCAGGATCCGCCGGAGCAGGGTCCGGGAGCGGAGCATATCCCCCACGCTGCGCCGGTGCATGGGGACGGCGTAGTGCCGGATCCCCGCCGCCTCTACCTCGGCCACATATACGCCGCCGTTGGAGGCAATGACCACCTCATGTCCCCGGGCCTTCAGCTCCTTGGCCAGCTCCACGATGTGGGTCTCCGCGCCGCCGATGCCCAGCCCCATGGTCGCCATAAAGATCTTCATGGCTCCCTCACTGATCCCCGCCGGGGATCTGGAGGTCCACAATGGTCCCCACAAAATTGGCATACTTGGTATTGAAGTTCCGGTTGGAGTTGACCCCCAGGCTGTAAATACGGTTGAGCATCACACTGCCGTTCCCCTCGATCAGGGCCTCACCCTCAATGGTCAAAAGGATGTTGTAGCAGTCCTCGGCGGGCAGCATGGCCACCGTCCCGTCGTTCAGCTTGCCTTCATAGGTCCCGCCGCTGACCTGAATGTCTGTAATGGTGCCCAGAGAGCCGCCGGTGCTGCGCTCCTTGTCAAACATCTGGTCCCCCACCTGGATGGCGTCCAGCATATACTCCGGCTGGTTCTCCAGCTCCATCTGATAGACCACCGTGGTGGTCCCCACATTGCTCCCCGTCTGAGGCTTATGCGTCTTGACATAGACGGCGGCCACCATCGCCGCCACCACCAGAAGGACGATCACGTCCACGATGCTGATCTTGCCGAACAGCCGTCCATCCCGATCCATGATCTTCACTGCTCAGCCCCCCTTTCGATCTCAGTCACAGGGCCGCTGCCCATGTAGCCCGGTCCCCGGACATAGGCCAGCTGGCCCACCCGGAAGTCATAGCCGCCGCCCAGCAGCAGGGCTCCTCCGTCTCCGCTGGTGGTGCAGGTGCTCTCCACCGTGACATATACGTCCTCATAGCCCTCCAGCACCGCGTTCACATAGACCTGCCGCTCCTGATCCAGGACCTGGACCTCCGCGGGTCTGGCCTCCACCGAGACCACAGTGCCCATCTGATAGTTCTTCACCGCGTCCTCCAGCTGGTCGCCGGGCTGGATGAGGGCGCTCTCCCCCTCCTTCATCTTCTGAAACATGACGGTGTAGCGCACCGGGGCGGCGGTGGGGGCGGCCTCTCCGCCGGAGCGCAGGCCGATCCAGGCCGCCGCGGCCCCTACCAGCAGGACCGCCACCAGAATGATGGCGTCGAACAGATTCAGCCGCAGCCGAAATTTGTGGTTATTTTGTTCCATGGGATACTCCTTTCAGGATGTCAAGGTAAACTTGCTCCACATTTTTTGCAAAGATCTCGCCGGTGAACCGCTCCCGGAACACCTCCCGGGCCCGCGCTCCCATGCGCGCCCGCTCCTCCGGGCGGTCCATCAGCCGGGCGATGCAGGCGGCCAGGGCCCGGCTGTCCCGGCTGGGGAAGATCAGGCCGTTGTCCCCGTCCTTCACCAGCCAGGGGTTGCCCCCGTAGTCGCTGACGATGGAGGGCAGCCCCAGGCTCATCCCCTCCAGAAGGGCCATGCTGGTGGCCTCTGTCCCGTAGGAGGCGTTGAGCTGCACGTCCAGAATGGACAGCAGCGCGGCCACGTCGGACCGGAAGCCCAGCAGGGACATCACATCCTCCACGCCCTCTTCCGCCACCACCTTTTGCAGCTCCGCCTCAAAGGCGCCGGTCCCAGCCGCCAGGATGCGGAACTTCCGGCCCTGCTCTTTGAGGATGCGGGCGGCCTGGGCCAGGTACACATGGCCCTTGTACTCCTCCAGGCGGGCCAGGATGCCCAGAGTAAAGGTGTCCTCATCCAGGCCCAGGGAGGCCCGAAGCCGCGCCCGCTCCTCCTCGGGGACCGGGACCACCGGAGCCACCCCATTCATCACAATGGTGATCTTCTTCGGAGAGATCCCGCCATCCGTCAGATTTTCCGCCGTAGCCGGGCTGACGGCAATGATCCGGTCGGCGTAGTGCTCATTCAGCCACTTGTTGACCCACCGGCCGGGGGGATACCGCAGCTTGGCGGGCACCGGGAAGGCGGAGTGGCGGCTGTACACCACCGGAACGCCGCACTGCCGGGCGGCGATACGCCCCGACAGGGCCCCGTGGGTGTGGACCAGATCGGGCCGCTCCCGGCGGATCAGCTCCTTCAGCGCCTTGACGTCCTCCTTGTGATAGGAGCGGTCCGCCATGCCGTCCACCTCCAGCACCCGGGCGCCCGCCTCCTCCAGCGGAGCCTTCAGAAGGCTGCCTCTGGGGACGGCCGCCCAGGTCTCAAACCGGCTGCTGTCGGCATACCGCAGATAGTTGAGGATCACCCGTCCGGCGCCGCCGATGTTGGTGTCGCTGATCACGTTCAGCACCCGGATCATGTCCTCAGCCCCCTTTCCGGAAGCTGGCCCCGCCGGGCCAGCAGCGACCCCAGGGCCAGCCAGGCCCAGAACAGGAACAGCACGCGGTAATTATAGAAGGAGTAGTCCGTCATCGCCTGGACCAGGAAGCCGGCGATCCCGCTGACTGCCGCCGTCTGATACAGGCGGCTGAATGGGTCCTTCTCCCGGCAGAAGGCGGCGCACAGGTCCCGGAAATAGTGGAACAGCAGCAGGACGAACACCACCAGGGCCACCACACCTGCGTCACACATGATCTGCAGGAACAGATTGTGGGCGTGGGGGGCCACAATGCCGCTGTAACTGTACTTGGGATACACCAGATTGAAGGCCGCGTCCCCCGGGCCGATGCCGCACATCCAGTAGTCCTTCAGCATAGCCAGGGTGCCCATCCAGATATACACCCGGTAGGAGGTGGAGCTGTCCCCCAGATTCCCGATGCTGGCAAAGCGGTTGATCACCGCGTCCGGCAGGATGAAGTACAGGGCCACCAGCAGCAGGGGGGTCAGCAGCAGCAGCCGGGGCTGGAGGAACAGCACAAAGACAAAGCCGGCAAACAGCAGGCCCAGCCACGCCCCCCGGGACAGGGTGAGCAGCATACACACGCACATGACGCCGCAGCAGCAGAAGTAGAATACCCGCATCCCCCAGTCCTCGGCGGCCAGAAGGCCCGCCCCGCCCAGGGGGATGGCCAGGATCAGATACTGTCCCAGCATATTGGGGTTCTCCAGGGTGGAGGGCACCCGGAACACATCGCCGAACATCTCACTGTCCGCCCAGGCGGCGGACTGATAGCCCCAGCCGAACAGGTACTGGCAGATGCCGTACAGGGCCACCGCCGTCCCCGCCATCACCAGCAGGAGCAGCAGGGTGTCCAGCTGCCGCCGGGTGGTGATGGAATTTTCCAGAATGATGGAAAAGAGGATGAAGGCCACCGTCAGCACACCGCCCAGCAGGCTGCCCGCCCGGGTCACGGAGAACCAGGTCCCCGCCAGATAGATGGCCGCGTACAGCCAGAGATAGCGGTTCATGGGGGCGTAGTACAACTTCCGCCCGCTGTCCGCCATCAGGTTCAGCAGCAGGGAAAAGGCGCTGACCAGCACCAGTCCCAGTACCGCCATGGTTGGGATGATGGGGGCCAGCACAGCCGCCGCCCCCGCCCACAGCCAGCATTTTTGAAAAATGCTGCCCTCAAACAGCCTGTCCAGGCGCAGGGCCCGGTACAGGCGGCACAGTCCTCCGTGGATCCACCGCCAGAGCCGGGCAAAGACACTGTGGTCCGACTCCGCCTGCTCCAGCTGAAGCGGGGGGTGGATGAACCACTGAATGAGCCCGCTGCCCCTCCACTGCCCGCCGAACCACAGGCACAGGGCCGCCAGCACCCGGTACACGGCGCTGGCCTGCACGATCGTTCGCATTCGTTCCATACCTCAACCTCGTTTCAAGATTCGTTTCATCAGATCCCGGGCCAGCCCCATCTCCTCCAGACGCATCAGGCCGGCCAGCAGGAAATAGACCGCCGCCCCCAGCGCCGCGCAGGCCCCCAGCAGAAGCAGCTCCCCCGCTTTGCCCGCGGGCAGAAGGGCGGACAGGCTGTTCCGGGCCAGCCAGACCACCGCCGCCATCCCCGCCGTGGACGCCAGCATTTTCAAAAAGTCCGCCCCAAAGCCGCCGGAGAGGATCCCCTCTCCCCGCAGCTCCATGGGGACCAGCAGCAGCACGGCATACAATGTGGAGGACACCGTGGAGGCGATGGCCAGTCCGGCCACGCCCATGGGCTCCGTCAGCACCATGCAGAGAAGGATGTTGGCCAGGATGGACACGCCTCCGGCCACCAGGGGCGTCCGCCCATCCTGCCGGGCGAAATAGGCACGGCTGAGAATGTTCTGAAGCCCGTAGCCCACCATCCCCAGCGAGACCCACACCAGGGCCTCCGAGGTGATGGAGACAGAAAACGCGTCAAACTCCCCGCCCCCGTACAGGAAGGACACCATGGGCCTGGCCAGCACCATCAGCCCCGCCGCCATGGGCAGGACAAAAAACAGGCTGCCGTGGACGGTCTGCCGGAGGGTATCCCGGAAGGCCCCCTCCTGGTGCTCCGCCGTCAGGCGGGACAGACGGGGGAAGATCACATTGGTGATAGACAGGATGAACACCCCGGCGATCACCAGATACAGGTTGGTGGAGTACTCCATGGCGGACACCCCCGCGCCCTCGTACAGGCGGGAACCGAACTTGGTGTTGATGGTCAGGTTGATGGGCTGCACCCAGGTGGAGATCATCACCGGCCCCATCAGGGCAAAGGCCTTCCGCATCCCCTCTGAACGGAAGGAGAAGTCCGGCCGGTACCGGAAGTCCAGCCGGCGCAGCGAAGGCGCCTGGACCACCGCCTGGAGCAGCCAGCCCAGCAGATAGGCCCCAGCCAGCCCGTACACCCCAAACCGCTCGTCCAGGAAAAAGAAGTAGCCGATGATCACCAGATTGGACACTGTGCTGATGAGGGCCGGAATATTGAACCGGTCCATGGCCTGGAGGATCCCCACAAAGGAGAAGGCCACCCCGGTGAACAGCACCGTGGGGAACATCACCCGGGTGAGGGAGGCCGCCAGTTCCGCCGTCTGCGGGTCATAGCCGTCCGCGAACAGGGTCACCAGGGGCTGGGCGAACAGGATGCCCAGCACAGTGAGGACCGCGGTGAGCAGAGCCATCACCGACAGGAAGTTGCTTCCAAAGCGGAAGGCCTCCTTTTTCCCTCTCTGGGTGAGATACTCGCTGAACACCGGGATGAAACAGGCCGCGATGGCCGAGGCGAACACCACATCGAAAAACACCCGGGGGATGCGGCTGGCGATATAGAACGCCTTGGCCTCCATGCCGGTGGTCCCGTAGTGCACCGCCATCAGGTGATCCCGGAACAGGCCCAGCACCTTCCCCAGCAGGGTGATGGCCATGACCACGCTGATGGTCCTGGTGGAATGATCCTTGTTTTCTGACAATGTTTCCTCTCCTCTCTCCATACCCCGCCCCCAGTCCGGGGGCGAATCGCTTTATTGTACACCAACCCACCCCCTTTTTCAACCGCTCTCCCACAGTTTCCATCGGGATTCATGGTCTGTTCATACTTTCCACCTGTTTCTTAAATTTTTATTAAAGTTTCCGCTTCTGCCGTTTTTTGGCGGGCTGTCCGCATTGAAATCAAAGATCGTTCCTGCTATAATGAGGTCTATTCCATTTTCGCTTTTTCCTCCGGCCCCGTCCGGGGCCCGCCTGTACATATCCATCTCCAGACGAATAAGGAGCGTCAACATGAAGTATCCCAACCTGCACGATCTGTCCAAGCGCGCCGCCGCCCTGGTGCTGACCGCGGCGCTGCTCGTCCCGTCCGCCTTCGCCTCCGCCGGCACGACGCGGCTGAGCACCTCCCGCACCCTGGCCGACGGCCTGACGTACATCAATACCATCTCGGAGCACCCCTCCTCCGGCCGGATTGAAAGTTTCTCCTTCCAGCTGGAGCCGGGCAGCGACGTCACCCCCATCATGGTCCAGTCCTCCGGCACCATTTACGGGGCCGCCACCATTAACAAGGCGGTCAGCTATGCAGAGAGTTTGGGATACCATGTGGTGGGCGGCATCAATAGCGACTTTTTCACTATGGGCAGCGGCATCCCCAACGGCATCTCCATCGAGGAGGGGGTATACAAGTCCAGCCCGGAGGGAAACCATGCCATCTCCGTGGTGGACGACCGTCTGGAGCTGTCCGCCTCCCCACAGGTGGAACTCACCCTGACCAACCGCCGGGATGACAGCTCGGTTTCCCTCACCCACTTCAACAAGTGGCGCAACTCCTCCGGCGGGCTCTACCTTTATAATGAGGACTTCTCCTCCGTCTCCACTCGCACCGACTCCGCCGGCGGCCGGATGGTCCGTTTCCAAGTCACAGAGGATGACCGGGACACCCCCCTCACCGTCAACGGCGAGCTCACTTTGGAGGTCACGGAGGTCTTCGAGACCCAGGACGCCGTCACCATCGGGGAGGACAACTATATCCTCACCGCCGCCTATGAGTCCGGCTTTGCCGAGCTGTTCGCCAGCTATCAGGTGGGGGACAAGGTCACCCTGTCCGCCTCCTGCTCCGACCGCGCCATCTCCGACGCCCAGTGGGCGGGGGGCTGCGGCGATATTATGATCGCCGGCGGAAAAATGACGGACAGCTCCACCTGGCACTACGCCACCGGACAGGCCCCCCGCACCGCGGTGGGGGTGAAGGAGGACGGCACCATGGTGTTCTACGCGGTGGACGGCCGGCAGTCCGGCTACTCCGCCGGACTGACCCAGAAGGACCTGGCCGACGAGCTGCTCCAGCAGGGCTGCCAGTGGGCGGTGAACCTGGACGGCGGCGGCTCCACCACCCTCAGCGTCCTGCTTCCGGGCAGCAGTGCCCCGGCGGTGGACAATTCCCCCTCCGGCGGCTCTCTCCGGGCCTGCGCCACCTTCATCCTGCTGGTCACCGACGCCCCCACAGACCGGGAGCCGGAGCGCCTGGCCCTCCGGGAGGACGGTCTGACCGTGCTCACCGGCTCCTCCCTGACACTGGGCGACGTGGCCGCCGTGGACAGCGGCGCCGCCACGGTATCCAGCCGCGTCTCCGACGCGGAGTTCTCCTCCCAGAACGGGCTGGGCTCCTTCAACGGCAGCATCTACACCGCCGGGGACCGGGCGGGGACCGATGAGATCGCCATCCGCTCCCGGGACATGGACCTGAAGGGCTCCGCCCAGATCCATGTGGTGGATGCGCTGACCTCCCTCACCGTCTCCAAGGCGGGCGGCACCTCCCCCCTCACCTCTCTCTCGCTGAAGGCTGGGGAGAGCGTCCAGCTGACCGCCTCCGGCTCCTACTGGTCCCGGGAGGCCCTGCGCCCCGGCTCCGGCGGAGTGACCTGGAGCGTGGAGGGCGATGTGGGCAGCATCACGCCGGACGGCGTGTTCACCTCCGGCGGAACGGGCAGCAGCGGGACCATCACCGCCACTGCCGGCGGGCTCACCAGCAAGGTGACTGTGGGGCTTGAGAACGTCCACAACGATGTGACCCCGGAGCACTGGTCCTATCCGGCGGTGGAATACTGCTATGAGCACGGCATCGTCAGCGGCGTCTCCAGCACGGAGTTCGGCCGGGACCACTCCATCCGCCGTGGCGACTTTGTGCTGATGCTGTATAACGCCCTGGGCAAGCCCGCGGTCACCGGCTCGTCCGGCTTCTCCGACGTTTCCCCCTCCGACTACTACGCCCAGGCCATCACCTGGGCCAGTGCCAACCACCTGGTCTCCGGCGTGGCGGAGGGCCTGTTCGGCCCTACCGACCTGGTCACCCGGGAGCAGGCCTTCACCATCCTGCACCAGGCCATGCCCCTGCTGGGCCTGAGCAGCCCGGAGCCCGACCTCACTGTACTGGACCAGTTCGCTGACCGGGACCAGATCGCGGAGTACGCCCGGCCCCACGCGGCCGCCCTGGTGTCCCAGGGCCTGGCCAGCGGCGCGGGCGGCGTGCTCAACCCCAAGGGGCAGCTGACCCGGGCGGAGATGGCCGCCCTGCTCTACCAGCTGCTCACCTATGACCCCGCCAGCCAGCCTGAGACTCCCGAGACCCCTGAGTCCCCGGATACCCCCGACGTCCCCCAGGTGGACCCGGACGCCCAGCTGATCCTCAGCCAGACGGATGGGACCCTGGCTTCGGCGGAGACCCTCCAGCTCACCGCCCGGCTGTCCAGCGGCGAGGAGCCCATCACCTGGCGCTCCAGTGATCCCTCCGTGGCCGCGGTCTCGCCGGAGGGCGTTGTCACCAATGTCTACGCCGGCAGCGGCGAGGCCACCGTCACCATCACGGCCTCCTGCGGCCCTCTCACCGCGGAGGCGGTCCTCCGGTGCGGCCCCGCCGGGCAGATCGGTGTGGTCACCGCGGAGCCGAACCTCCGGGTGCGCTCCGGCCCCAGCCAGGAGGAGCCGGTCATCTCCCATCTGAACACCGGAAGCCGGGTGGTCCTTCTGGACACTGAGACTCCGGGCTGGTATCAGGTCCTCTTTTCCGATGCCGCCGGTCAGGCGGTCACCGGCTGGGCCTCTTCCGATTACATCCGCCTTCCCTGAGCGGGGCGCCCTTGATAGATCCCGCCCGGTCTGGTATAATAGAAAAACGGCGGGCCCCGGGCCCTGTCCAACGGAACGGAAACTCGCCGTGCAGCCAAAGCTGCACGGCGTTTTTTCTCCCGCTCCGACCTGCCGCAGTCCCGCCCAGGCAGCGGGATCACCACCGGAACGGAAACGCTCCGCAGAGCAGAGGAGGCTATTTCATGGAAATGACAAGCACAAGGACTGTGATCGTAGACGGGGAGGCCCGGGACTACCCCCTGGGGACCCCCTATCAGGCCATTGCCGCCGATGTGCAGGACCGCTATCCCAGCGACATCCTCCTGGTGGACCGGGACGGAAAGCTGTGCGAGCTGAACAAGCCCCTGGACCGGGACTGCACCCTGCGTATGCTCACCGCGGCGGACCGGCCGGGACGCCAGACCTATGAGCGCAGCGTGGTCTTTCTGATGCTGGCCGCCTTTTACGACACGGTGGGGGCGGAGCGCGTCCGGCGCGTCTCAGTGGAGTACTCCATCAGCCGCGCCCTGTTCATCCGGGCCAAGGGGGACTTCAGCCTGGACCAGGCCCTTCTGGACCGGGTGGAGGAGCGGATGCGCCAGCTGGTCCGCCAGGCAGTCCCCATCCGGAAAACCTCTCTCAGCACCGAGGACGCGATCGAGCTGTTCCGCAGCCGTGGGATGCTGGACAAGGCGCAGCTGCTCAGCTTCCGGATCAGCTCCCGGGTCAACGTCTATTCCTTAGAGGATTTCTCCGACTATTTTTACGGCTATATGGTCCCGGACACCAGCTATCTGAAGTGGTTCGCCCTCCAGATCTTCGAGGACGGCTTCGTCCTGCGGCTGCCCGATCTGCGGGACCCCTGCCGCCTTGGGGCGTTCACGCCCCCCATCAAGGTCTTTCAGGCCCTCCACGACGCCACCCTCCGTTCGGAGGCCCTCCACATCTCCAACGTGGCGGAGATGAACCAGCGTATCGCCCAGGGAGGCGCCACCCAGATGATCCTGGCTCAGGAGGCCCTGATGGAGAAGCAGATCGGAGACATCGCTGAGGAGATCGCCAGACGGCGGGACGTGCGCTTTGTGATGATCGCCGGTCCCTCCTCCTCCGGAAAGACCACCTTCTCCCACCGCCTGTCCACCCAGCTGTTGGCCCGGGGGATGCGCCCCCACGCCATCGCCACCGACAACTACTTCAAAAACCGGGAGGACACCCCCCGGGATGAAAACGGCCAGTACGACTTTGAGGGTCTGGGCGCCATGGATGTGGAGCTGTTCAACCGGGATATGGTGCGGCTTCTGAGCGGCGAAACGGTGGAGCTCCCCCACTTCAACTTCAAAAAGGGCGCCCGGGAGTACAACGGCGACCTGCTCACCCTTGGTCCCCAGGACATCCTGGTCATCGAGGGCATCCACTGCCTGAACGACCAGTTCTCCCACTCCCTGCCCAAGGAGAGCAAATACCGCATCTACATCAGCTGTCTGACCACACTGAATGTGGACGACCACAACCGCATCCCCACCACAGACGCCCGCCTGCTCCGCCGGATCGAGCGGGACGCCCGCACCCGGGGCTATAACGCCCGGGCCACCATCCAGCTGTGGCCCTCCGTCCGCCGTGGGGAGGAGCGAAACATCTTCCCCCACCAGGACAGCGCGGATGTAATCTTCAACTCCGCCCTGCTCTATGAGACTGCCCTGCTGAAGCCCTATGTGGAGCCGCTGCTCTTTGCCGTGCCCAAGGACTGCGAGGAGTACATCGAGGCCAAGCGGCTGCTGAAATTCCTCAGCTATTTCCTGCCTGTTCCAGCCGACGACGTGCCCCGCACCTCCCTGCTGCGGGAGTTCATCGGAGGCGGCTGTTATCCAGGGTAACATCCGGAACAGTTCATTTTTCTTTCAAATGCAGATCCCCCGCACCGGCCTGTGAACCGGTGCGGGGGATCTTCTCATAGTCTCTTCCTGTTACTGGAAGTATAACTCCGGGCGGCGGTTGCGCAGGCCGCCCACCTGCTCCCGGCACTCCCGCTGGTACTCCAGATCCAGCACGCCGTAAATGACGCCGGGCCGCCCGCCCGCCACCGCCACCGCGGTGCCCCAGGGATCGGTGATCCGGCTGCGCCCAAAGGGATGCTGGCCGGCCACGGCTCCCAGCTGGTTGGCGGCGCACACCCAGGTCTGGTTCAGCAGGGCCATGGAATCGATCAGCAGATCCCAGTGCTCCGTCCGGACAGGCAGAGGCGCGCCCAGGGGAAAGCAGGCCATGACGCACAGCAGATCCGCCCCCTTCAGCACCTGGGTGCGGGCCAGCTCCGGAAAGCGGCAGTCATAGCAGATCTGGATGCCCACCCGGCCAATGTCCGTGTCCAGCAGGCAGATCTCGTCTCCTGCCTGGACGTGGTCAGATTCCCGGTAGTTCAGGGCGTCAAACAGGTGCAGCTTGGAGTACCGCCCCAGGATCTTCCCCTCCCGGTCGATCCAAACTGTGGTGTTGCGCACCTTGCCCGACTCCGTCCGCTCCGTGATGCTCCCGGGGACCAGATTGACATGGAGCTCCCGGGCCAGGCGGGACATCCGCATGGTATAGGGGCCGGGGATGGGCTGGGCCAGCGTCAGCGCCTCCTCCGGGGAGCGGGCCAGGAAGTCCACGCACTCCGGCAGCAGGATGAGGTCCAGGTCAGGCATCCCCCGGGCCGCCTCCCGGACCAGCGCCTCCGCCCGGTCCAGATTCTCCCCGGGATTAGGCGACTCCGCCCCCAGCTGGCACACCGCCGCGTGGATCCAACGCTTCTCCACGGTCACGCCTCCTCTCTCTCCACCGCCTCGATCCGGCGGATCCGGGCATAGATGTTCTCCCGCTCCTCCGGCAGGGAGAAGGTCACGGTAAAGACAAACAGGGTGGGACCCGCCGCCACCTCGCCCAGCACCTGGTACATGGGCTTCTCCGGGTCCGTTCTCTGCTCCAGCTCCTTCCAGCCCCAGTGGGCGCTGAAGCCAGGCTCCTCCCTGGTCTCCACATCGGAAAAATCTGTCAGGTCGGCGTTCCACGCCGCCTTCACATTCTTGCTGCGGTAGCCGCTGACGCGCCAGAGAGGGCTGTCGCTCTCCTCGTCCCACCAGATGCAGCCTCCGCCTCCCCGGCCGTCCTCGTTCCACTCATAGCGGTACACGCCGGGCAGAGGGAAGCGCAGGGTGTCGAACGCCTGGGTCACCTCCCCCTTGTGGTAGCCGGGGGAGAACTCCTCCTCCAGCTCCGGGACGTCCTCCGGCAGGCCGAAGCCCCGGTCGTCCAGGATGCACAGCTCCCGATAGGTCTCCACCGGTAGGGGGAGCTCCGGATCCATGTTGGCCGCCTTTTCCAGTTCATCCAAAATCAGGCCGTTGATCTGGGCGTCCTCTCCGCTGCGGTCAGAGGGCGCGAAATAGCAGTCCTCCCACAGCCGCTTCAGGGCGCAGTTGCGGTGGAAGCGGGCGTCGTGCCCCGGCTCGTTCCACAGGAACATCCGCTCGCTCAGCTCCCGGAGCGCGCCCTGCTCCAGACGCTGCGCCAGCCACTGCCGGGAGAAGCGGCCCACCGGCGTCACTACCGTCCCCGGGACCTTCTCCGGCCAATACTGATCCTCGTCCCAGAACAGGCGGACCTCCCCCTCCGGATCCCGGTCCAGCTCCTCCAGGGCCTGGTTCAGCTGCTCCGCCAGCCAGGGCTCGAAGGTGTCCCGGCGGAGGGCCTCAAAATCCGGGTCCTCCAGATAACCGGTGCTGTCCTTCCACTCCATATCCTTGATCGCTTTCTCGCCCAGCGCCTGGATCAGCTCCGCCGCCGCCCGGTGAAAGCCGGGGCCTGCGGGTACGCTGACACAGCTGCCGGTGATCTTCCACCGGCCAAAAAAGCTCCGGACCGGGACCCAGCCCAGATCCACATATCCGGTGGGACACAGCACCACCCGCATCCCTTCCTTCCAGGCGCCCACACGGTAGCCCTTCTCCTTTGCCATCCGCTGCACCGCCCGGACCACGTTGTCCTTGTTGCGGCACTCCCCCTGAAAGACGATCCCAAGCTTCATGCTCCGTCCCTCCCTGTCAGCAGCACTGCTGGATCAGCCACACCCGGTCAAACCGCCGGGCCGCCAGATCCTCGTTCCGAATGTAAAAATAGATGCGCCCGCAGTCACCGAACATCAGCTCGAAGCCGCCGCTCTCCACAGTGTCCAGCTGGAACAGCAGCTGCCACCCCTCCACGCTGGGCTTCCGGAGCTGGTCCCGCTCCTCCAACGGGACACTCTCCCACTTGCCTCCCAGGTAGTGCCCCCGGGAGACCAGTTCACACTCCAGGGTCATGTTGTTCTGGATAATGTCCGGCCAGCCCAGCAGCTTGCTCAGATTCGCCGGATAGTCCAGTCCCAGCTCCCGCCGGGCCGCGTCAAAATAGCGGTAGTCGTTGGCCGTCCAGTCGTACCCCAGAGCAGGGCAGGCATCCTGAAAGTCCGGCGCGTCCACACCGGCGGACAGCTCCGCCGCCAGCTCCGGCAGCCGGAAGTCCTCCGGCAGATCCGCCGGGAAATCCGCCGGGGCCAGAGGCTCCCCGTTGAACCAGTACACCCGGGCGCAGCCCGCGTCCTTGGGATCATAGCCCCACCGCTGGGAGCCCAGCTCGTAAAAGAAGGACAGCAGCCCCGTTTTGGGCAATAAGCCCTCCCGGTCCAGCGGGGCCAGGCCGGCGCAGTCGAACTGGGCCAGGAAGGCCAGGGGGCGGGGCCTGACGGTCTCATCCTCCGGGACCGCGGTTTCAAAGACAGGCCAGGTGAAGCCGGCGGGCACGTCCGGCCGGCCGCCGAAGCGGCTGGCTCCCACGGGAAGCCCGCGCTCAGCGGGCACAAAGCGGCTCTCGACGCGGCCGCGGCACAGGTCCGGTAAAATGTGTTTCCAATCCATGGCTGGTTCCTTTCCAGGGGGTCTTGCCCCCCTTGTCAAACTGTTCCTGTTTATCCTACCACAAACCACTCTCTTTGGTCAAACCTTCTAAAATTTCATAACAGGAACAGGAGAAATACGACAAATCGATTTTGCACATTCTCCGGCGTGCGGAACCCCGTTCCCGCCCCGGCTACCCCCCGTATTCTGCAATTTTTCCTTCATTTTTCCGTTTTCACATCCATTGATCGATTCTTATTTTTCAGTATAATGCCCAATAGATTTCCGTTTCCTCATCCCTTATGATGTATACTATGTGGAGAAGTGTGCCCGGATCTCATCCGGAATTCAGAACGCGGAGGTGTTTCCCATGTCCACTGGCATTTCTATGGACCGTGTGGATCAGATCATTGACTCCTACGGCTGCCAGCGCCACCACCTGATCGCCATCATGCAGGACATCCAGACGGAGTACAAATATCTCAGTCCGGAGGTTTTGGAGCGGATCGCCGAAAAGCTGGACGTCGGCGTGGCCAAGGTATACAGCGTCGCCACCTTCTATGAGAACTTTTCTCTGGAGGCCAAGGGCAAATACATCATCAAGGTATGTGACGGCACCGCCTGCCATGTGCGGAAGTCCCAGCCCATCTATACCGCCATCCGGGAGTACCTGGAACTGGAGGGCAAGCAGAAGACCTCCGCCGACGGTCTGTTCACCCTGGAGACCGTGGCCTGCCTGGGCGCCTGCGGGCTGGCCCCGGTGGTCACTGTCAACGACAAGGTCCATTCCAAAATGTCCCCCGAGTCGGCCATTGAGCTGCTGGAGGAGCTGAAAAAGGAGGAAGCCGCCCTATGATGACCGCCGCAAAACTGACCCGCGAGCAGTTCAAGGTCCGCCAGCTGCGGGACAAGCGGGCCCTGGAGGCCCAGAAGAAGCAGGTGCTGATCTGTGCCGGAACCGGCTGCATCGCCGGCGGCTCTTTGGAGATCTATGACTACATCCAGGCGGAGTGCCAGCGCCGGGGGATGGAGGTCCACATCAGCCTGATCCACGAGGGAGAGCCCGAGGCCCCCGACGAGGCCCACGACCTCCATCTGAAAAAAAGCGGCTGTCACGGCTTCTGCGAGATGGGGCCCCTGCTCCAGATCGAGCCGGACGGCATCCTCTATACCCATGTCCATCTGGAGGACTGCAATGAGATCATCGAAAAGACCCTCCTTCAGGGCGAGCTGATCCCCCGCCTGCTCTATCAGCTGGACGGAGTCACCTATGCCAAGCATGAGGAGATCCCCTTCTATCACAAGCAGCAGCGGGTGGTCCTGGAGAACTGCGGCACCACCGACGCGGAGGACATCGATGAGTACATCGCCCGGGACGGCTACTCCGCCTTTGAGCAGGCACTGTTTGAGATGACCGGCGAGGCCATCTGCAAGGAGATCTCCGACTCCGGCCTCCGGGGCCGGGGCGGCGGCGGCTTCCCCGCGGGCCGCAAATGGGAGAGTGTCCGCCTCCAGCCCGCCGGGAAGAAGTATGTGGTGTGCAACGGCGACGAGGGCGACCCCGGCGCCTTCATGGACCGCTCCATCATGGAGGGCAATCCCCACTCCATCATTGAGGGAATGCTCATCGCCGCCGTGGCCGCCGGCAGCGACGAGGGCTATATTTATGTCCGCGCGGAGTACCCGCTGGCGGTCTCCCGCCTGAAAACGGCCATCGCCAAGGCGGAGGAGATGGGTCTGCTGGGCGACAACATCCTGGGTACCGACTTCTGCTTCCATCTCCATGTGAACCGGGGGGCCGGCGCCTTTGTCTGCGGCGAGGGTTCCGCTCTCACTGCCTCCATCGAGGGCAACCGGGGGATGCCCCGGGTCAAGCCCCCCCGCACCGTGGAGCAGGGCCTGTGGGCCCGGCCCACCGTGCTCAACAACGTGGAGACCTTCTCTAATGTGCCCCTCATCATTCGCCATGGTTCCGGCTGGTACCGCTCCATCGGCACCGAACGCAGCCACGGAACGAAGGCCTTCGCTCTCACGGGAAACGTGGTCAACACCGGCCTGATCGAGGTCCCCATGGGCACCACCCTGCGCCAGATCATCTTTGAAATCGGCGGCGGCATCAAGGACGGCAAGAAGTTCAAGGCGGTGCAGATCGGCGGTCCCTCCGGCGGCTGTCTCACCGAGGAGCATCTGGATATGCCCCTGGACTTCGACTCCCTGAAAAAGGTGGGGGCCATGATCGGCTCCGGCGGCCTGGTGGTTATGGATGAGGATACCTGCATGGTGGAAGTGGCCCGTTTCTTTATGAATTTCACTCAGAACGAGTCCTGCGGCAAGTGTGTTCCCTGCCGGGAGGGTACCCGCCGGATGCTGGAGATCCTCACCCGCATCGTGAACAACGAGGGCAGCCTGGAGGACCTGGATCTGCTGGAGGACCTGTCCAGCACCATCACGGAGACCGCCCTGTGCGGCCTGGGCCAGTCTGCCTGCAAGCCGGTGCAGAGCACCCTGAAATATTTCCGGGACGAGTATCTGGCCCATGTGGTGGAAAAGCACTGCCCCCACTGCAACGGCCGGAAGAAGGAGCTCCGCATCGATCCTGAGCTGTGCAAGGGCTGCGGCAAGTGTATGCGGCAGTGTCCCATGGAGGCCATCTCCGGCCAGATCCGGATGCCCCATGTCATCGATACGGAAAAATGCATCAAGTGCGGCGCGTGCTGGGGCTGCTGTCCCTTCGGCGCCATTCGGGAGGAGTGAGCACTATGGCAAAGGGAATCATGTACATCGACGGCCAGCGGGTCCCCTTCGACGGGGAAACCAACGTGCTGTCCGTCATCCGCAAGGCCGGCATCGAGATGCCCACCTTCTGCTATTACTCCGACCTGTCCGTCTACGGGGCCTGCCGGATGTGCGTGGTGGAGGACGAGCGGGGCAAGATCGAGACCTCCTGCTCTATGAAGCCCCGGGATGGGCTGTCCATCCGCACCAACACCGCCCGGTTGCTGAAGCACCGCCGGATGATCCTGGAACTGCTGCTGGCCTCTCACAACTGCTCCTGCACCACCTGCGAGAAGAGCGGCGACTGCCGCCTTCAGGAGCTGGCCATGCGCTTCGGCGTGCGCCGGGTGCGTTTTGGGGACAGCCGGGAGGAGTCCCAACTGGACGACAGCAGCCCTGCCGTGGTCCGGGACCCCAGCAAGTGCATCCTGTGCGGCGACTGCGTCCGGGTGTGCGGCGAGACCATCGGCATGGGCATCATCGACTTTGCCCAGCGGGGCTATAATATGCGCGTCTCCCCCGCCTTCAACCGCACCCTGTCCGAGACCCACTGCATCAGCTGCGGACAGTGCTCCGCCGTCTGCCCCACCGGCGCCATCACGGTCTATAACCAGATCGGCAAGGCCTGGCGGGCCATCCACGACCCCAAGGTCCGCACCGTGGTCCAGATCGCTCCCGCGGTCCGGGTGGCCGTGGGCGAGGCCTTCGGCCTGCCCGCCGGCTCCAATGCCCTGGACCAACTGGTCACCGCCCTGAAGTACATGGGGGTGGACGAGATCTATGACACCACCTTTGCCGCCGATTTCACCACCATTGAGGAGTCCCGGGAGTTCCTGGCCCGGCTGGAAAACGGCGGCCCCTTCCCCATGTTCACCTCCTGCTGCCCCGCCTGGGTGAAGTATCTGGAGCTGGAGAACCCCAAATACCTCAAGCATATCTCCACCTGCAAATCCCCCATGGAGATGTTCGCCTCCATCGTCCGGGAGCACTATCAGGAGAAGGACGCCCAGGACGGGCGGACCACCTTCCACATCGCCATCATGCCCTGCACCGCCAAGAAAATGGAGGCCGCGCGCCCCCAGTTCCGCCACAACGGAAAGCCCGACGTGGATCTGGTGCTCACCACCCAGGAAATCATCAATATGATCAAGGAGTCCGGCATTCAGCTGCCCCAGATGGAGCTGGAGGCCCCCGACCTCCCCTTCGGACTGGGCTCCGGCTCCGCCACCATCTACGGCACCACGGGCGGTGTGGCCGAGGCCGTGGTGCGCCACTGTATGCCGGACAAATCCCGGAATACCCTGCGCGCCCTGGAATACTCCCCCCTCCGCGGAAACGACTCCATCCGGGAGGCCACCGTTCAGGTGGGCGACCGGGAGATCCATCTGGCTGTGGTCCACGGCCTGATCCATGCCCAGGAGCTGTTAAAGGAGATCGATGCGGGCAACGCTTACTACGACCTGATCGAGGTCATGACCTGCCCCGGCGGCTGCGTGGGCGGCGCGGGCCAGCCCTATGGCCTGAAGCAGAAGAAGCAGGAGCGCACTGCCGGCCTGTATGCCGCCGACCGCTCCGCTCCCTTCAAGCGGGCGGAGTACAACCCGGTGGTCACCTCCATGATGGACGCCTATACCCCGGATCAGCGCCACGACCTACTTCATGTAGACTATACCAAGTAATGCATTGTATCTTCTCCACGCCAGCCGCTCGAAGCTCCGGGCGGCTGGCGTGTTTTTTTGCGGTCTTTTCCCTCTGAAGGATCTGCCGTGTCCTGTTTCATGCCGGGATCAGGTCTTCTCCCGTACACTTGCGCCCCGCTGCTCCAACGATCGCCGTGGACTCCCTATCCCTCCTCCTTTTTTACTCAGCTGTCCAAGATGTGTGGTATTTCTGTAAAACCACCCCTGTTGGATTGTCAGAAGGCCTTGACAGGCGCTCTGTTCCGTGGTAAGATAATAATTAACTCAAGTAAATAGAGGATAGAGGCGCGGTGTTCATGCGTACCGCGGAGCAAGGCCAGGCAGCCGCTTCGCAGGAGAGGGAACATCGCCGAAGGTACCTTCGCCTGCCTGGGCGGAGCTCCTGGGCTGTGGGATAACATCTCACGGACTGTCACAAATTGTGGAGCGCTATCCAGAGGTCTTCTCCCTGCGGATTTCCGCACGGAGGGGGCATCCGGCTTTGCCATGGGCGCGTCTGCGTTCATGGTTTTTTGTTTGCGCGAAATTGGGCTGTGCGGGCCCAAGCTGTACAATGGAGGGAAAAGAAATGAGAAAGAAAAGAAACTGGCTGCCTCTTCTGGCAGTGCTGGTCATGGCTGTTCTGGCCATGACCACGGGCGCCTTCGCAGCGGGCGAGGAGGCCGCGGAGTATGTCAGCCCGTTCCACGCCACCGCCTGGTCCCTGTTGCCCCCGGTGATTGCCATCGGGCTTGCCCTGATCACGAAGGAGGTCTACTCCTCCCTGTTCATCGGCATCCTGGCCGGCGGCCTGCTCTATTCCGGCTTCCAGTTTGAGGGGACCGTGCTCCATGTGTTCCAGGACGGGGTCGTCTCTGTGCTGTCTGACAGCTACAACGTGGGCATCCTGATCTTCCTGGTCATCCTGGGCGCTATGGTCTGCCTGATGAACAAGGCCGGCGGGTCCGCCGCCTTCGGCCGCTGGGCCGCCCAGAACATCAAAAGCCGGGTGGGGGCGCAGCTGGCCTCCATCGTGCTGGGCGTGCTGATCTTTATCGACGACTACTTCAACTGCCTCACTGTGGGCTCTGTGATGCGCCCCATCACCGACAAGCACAATGTTTCTCGGGTAAAGCTGGCCTATCTCATTGACGCCACCGCCGCCCCGGTGTGTATCATCGCCCCCATCAGCTCCTGGGCGGCCGCGGTGTCCAGCTATGTGCCCGACGGCCAGGGTCTGTCCATCTTCATCAAGGCCATCCCCTTCAACTTCTATGCCCTGTTCACCATTGTGATGATGATCTCCATGGTGGTCATGAAGGTGGAGTTCGGCCCCATGCTCAAGTATGAGCGCAATGCCGTCCAGACCGGGGACCTGTTCTCCGGCTCCAACCCCTATGCCGGCCTGATCGAGGAGGACTCCGAGGACGGCCGGGGCAAGGTGATCGATCTGGTGCTGCCCATCCTGGTGCTGGTAAGCGCCTGCGTCATCGGGATG
Source organism: Clostridiales bacterium (assembly GCA_902363045.1). Lineage (GTDB taxonomy): Bacteria > Bacillota > Clostridia > Oscillospirales > Oscillospiraceae > Lawsonibacter. The sequence goes on along the minus strand of CABIYX010000008.1, from coordinate 44,478 downwards.
CTGTACTCCGGCTCCTTCTTCGACCCCACAAACGCCAACCATCTGAACATCGCCTCCGCCTTCTCCAGCTCTGACGCCTCTGTTGGCCTGATGCTGGGCTCCTCCTTCGGCCTGCTGTTCACCCTGGTGTTCTACGGACTGCGCCGGGCCATGAGCTTTAAGCAGATGATGGAGTGCATCCCCGAGGGCTTCAAGGCCATGGTCCCTGCCATCATGATCCTCACCTTTGCCTGGTCCCTGAAGGCGATGACCGACTCCCTGGGCTCCACCGAGTTTGTAGAGACCTTTGTTAAGACCTATGCGGAGAACTTCGCCTTCTTCCTGCCTGCCATCGTCTTTTTGATCGGCTGCTTCCTGGCCTTCGCCACCGGCACCTCCTGGGGCACCTTCGGCATCCTGATCCCCATCACCATGGCCATCTTCCCCCTGGAGGATCCCCTGGGCATCATCTGCATCTCCGCCTGCATGGCCGGCGCGGTGTGCGGCGACCACTGCTCCCCCATCTCCGACACCACTATCATGGCCTCCGCCGGCGCTCAGTGCGACCATGTGAACCATGTGTCCACCCAACTGCCCTATGCCATTTCCTGCGCGGTCATCTCCTTCCTGTCCTATGTGGTGGCCGGCCTGCTGGTCCACTTCGGCGCTCCCGGTATCCTGGCTCTCCCCATCGGCATCGTGATGATGCTGGTCTTCCTGGCCTTCCTGAAGGCCAAGGGGGACAAGGTGAGCTGATCGCTCCCGCTCAAAAACGCGAAGCGTGCAGCCTGGTCTGGGCTGCACGCTTTTTTGCATCCATGAACACGCCCACAAGCTTTTCCTTGTGGGCGTGTTCATTCGTTCATTATGCCTCTCATCCGGCCGGAAGCCGGGGCTCTGACAGAGTCACTCCGCCAGGGCGCAGAATTTACAGGGCTCGTCCACTGTGACGGTGTATTTCTCCAACAGGGTCACCGGGTGGTAGGACAGCTTGCTGGTCCGCAGGCCCAGATCACCGGCGTCGTCCTCCCGGTTGATGAAGTGGACGCCCTCGTGGGCGAACTGCTGGGCAAACTGGGCCACCAGCATCTGGTAGCACCCCTGATAGTCCCGGTCTGCCTTCTCGATATGAGTAAACAAGGTATCCCCTACGATCTCTCCCAAGGCAAATCCCACGATCTGCCCCTCTACCAGGAGCATTCCTCCCAGCATATCATAGGTGTCGTAGTTATCCAAAACTTCCCGGGTCTTAGCCAGATCCTCATGGAAGGAAGCCGCCGCCTTGTCCCTCCCCGCCGCGTATCGGTCCAGGAACGCCTTGACCTGCGGGACATCCTCCCGGGTGATCGTCCGGAAGGACCAGGTCCCGTAGGTCTTCAGGAACTTGTTCACATGGTTGCGCTGGCCACTGAGCTTCTTGCCCCGGAAAAATTTCAGGTCCTCCGCCCGGTAGAGATAGTCGAAGGCGTCCCGGTTGGCAATGGCCGCACTGTTGGGGAATGCTTCCTGTAAACGTTCCAACTCATCCTTAGGAACCGGGGTAAAAGCGATGGGCATATTCCGGCGGCAGCAGTAATCTGCAATCTGTCGGTAGTGCTCCGGCCGTCCACCTCCAAGCGGCAGTGTGAAGGTAGGGCCTAAACCAGGGTAGTCCACCTTAAAATAGAGGGAGCCGTCATAAATCGCCCACTCCGTCTTGTACAGGTCCCGCCAGATAAAGACGGTACCCGGAGTTGTGTCACAGACCCGGCTGCCGCTGTATTGAAAGAAGTTGCGGAGCTTAGGCAGGTCCTCCAGCTGTAACGGGTGAAAATCCAACATAAATTCCAATCCTCACTGTTTGATCTATTTTTCTAGTGTGTCCGCCAGGCGGCCGGAATACCAGCCGGTCACGCCGTTTTTTTTCATCAGGTAGCCCCGGGAGGTCTGTGCCACCAGAGAGAGCCGGTCCCCAGGGAGAACAGGCAGGCAGTAATCCGTGGAGTCCTCGCACCATAGCCGGTCCCCGTCCCGCCGGAGGTAGGAGGTCAGGATATACAGCTCCCGGCCGGACTCCAAATGCCGGCACAAAGAAAACTCCTCCCCCGGCTCCAGCATCTCCAGGTCAGAGCGGCCCCAGCGGATGTTGATGGAGTTTGTGGATGCCTCCTGCCGGTCCAGGGCGGTATAAACTGGAAGGCCGTCATACGCCTGCCAGGTGAACTTCTCGGAGTCCTCTGTGGGAAAGATCAGGGCGTTGAGCTGTCCGTCCAGCTTCAGCACACAGCCTCCATCGATGGAGATGATGTTCTGTTCCCGGGCAAAAAGCGGAGCGGCGGAGGGGATATTGGGGTGGTACAACGTCACCGGCCAGTGGCCCACCACCACATATTTGTCAAAGCGGTGGCCCTGCCCCAGAAAGTCATCATTCTTCATGCACCTCCAGCGGTTCAGCGTCTCCATGCCCTCCCGGGAGGGGACGCCGCCGTGAACGAAGAGGAGGTGCTCCGTCTCCAGAATAGTAGGCATCTTCCGCAGCCAGGCGCGGAGCTCCGGATACGTCTCCCGCAGAGCGGCCCGCAGGGCAGGAAAATCCCGCCAGTCCGGAAACCCCAGCTCATCCGCCAGCTGGCGGATGGTGCTCTCCGGGTGGATGGGCAGATAAGCGGAGTAAAAGCGCTCATCCAGCTCATCTGTCTCAAAAAAGCGGAGGACCAGCCCGTCACAGTTGCCGCACAGGGGGTAGACGGTATGGGTGCGGGACAGCTCCATCACATACCGCAGAAGCGCGAGGCTGTCCGGTCCCTTCTCCAACAGGTCTCCCACCAGCACCAGGATGTCTGACGGAGTCAGTCCCACCCGGTCCATCAGACCACGGAAAAAATCCAGATTTCCATGGACGTCACTCACGGCGATGATGCGGCGGCCAGGCGCGAACCTGGGACGGATCACAATGGCCTGATCCATGGGACATCTTCCTCCTTCGTCGCCGGCGCGTGTCTCCGGACGGACCCGGCGGTTTTCAATACCGCCATCATAACACAGAAGCAGAAAAAAAGGCAAGGGAACGGAAGACAGAAATTCAGAGAACAACCATATAAAAAGTAGTATTTTTCACCAGAAATCGTCTGAAGCACAACAAAAACCACGATTTTTCACACAAATCGTCTCTGTCCCGCCCCTCAGAGCGGCGCGTCCCGGCCTTCTCAACCGCAAAAAAATGTGTTATGATGATCTCATACAGGAAAGGAGTGGACGCAATGCAGGTCCCGGAGCACTACACATCCGATGTGTTATTTTTCTTTGACGGAAAACCTCTGGAGCTGTCTCTGTACCAGCTCCTGTCGGAGCGCATGGCGGAGGTCCTCCCGGATGACGTCTCTGTGAAGGTGCAGAAAAACCAGATCAGCTTTTATGCCCCCCGTCTGTTCGCCGCCGCCTCCCTGCCGGTGCACCGGAAAAAGGACTGGCCCCGGGAGTGTCTGGTGGTGACCATTGGACTGGCCCGCCCGCTGAACTCCCCCCGGGCCGCGGTGTCTGTGGAGCCTTACCCCGGCCGCTGGACCAACCATATCCTGGTCACCCGCCCGGAGGAGCTGGACAGCGAGCTGATGGAATGGCTGCGGGAGGCCCATGACTTCGCCCTGAGCAAGCGGTAAAATTTTGCTTGCCTTTTTCTCAAAAACCCAGTATAATGATCGGGACAATTTTATCAGGTTCTACCACCGGGTAGGAATGCAGACGCATTCGCCGCACATCGATAGGTCTTTGGAGATGTGCCGCGGATGCTTATTTTTTGATCGGAGGATCTGAACATGGCAAAAAAACGCTTGTATCGCTGTTTCCACTATTTTACCAGGGGGGAATTGGCCCTCTGGGGGACGTCCACCGCGCTCATCCTGGCCTTCTTCCTCGCCTATGACCGGACACAGTTCGGGATCCTGGCCGCGTCTCTGATCGGAGTGACCTCCCTGATCTTCAACGCCAAGGGAAACCCCTTCGGACAGCTGCTGATGGTGTGCTTCAGCGCGCTGTACGGTATCATTTCTTTCTCCTGCGGGTATTATGGAGAGATGGCGACCTACCTGGGGATGACCGCTCCAATGGCGGTGTTCGCCCTGGTCTCCTGGCTGCGGAATCCCTATGACGGGAACCGGGCCGAGGTCCAGGTGAAGCGGCTGGAGCGGCGGGACGCGGTCCGGATAGTGATCCTGACTGTGGCAGTCACCGCGGTGTTCTATTTTATCCTGGCCGCGCTCCACACCAACCGCCTGATCCCCAGCACGCTCTCTGTGGCCACCAGCTTCCTGGCCGCCTTTCTGACCTTTCAGCGCAGCGCCCTGTTCGCGGCCGCCTATGCGGCCAACGACTTGGTCCTGGTCGTGCTGTGGGGACTGGCGGCGGCGGAGGACCCCTCCTATCTTCTGGTCCTGGTCTGCTTCGCTGTGTTCCTGGTCAACGACCTCTATGGCTTTTTGAACTGGCTCAGAATGCAGCGGCGGCAGGAAGCGGCCCGCTGCTACCAGACCTGACAGAGGCGCTCCGGACCGAGGCGGAAACTCCGCACATCAGCTGGAACGCAAAAAAATCAGGCTCCGCAGGGAACTTTTTTCACTGGGAGCCGTCCAAAGAACATGAAGGCAGCAAACTAATCACACAAAACACGATATGGAGGACTTATCATGAAGAAGATCTTGACTCTCGTTCTGGCTCTGGCCCTGTCTGTTTCCGTTCTGTCCGGCTGCGGCAGCAAGCCCGCCTCGGACAAGACCCCGGAGGAGCTGGCCGGGCTGTACAGCTCCGCGATCACAGAGAACGGCGGAGAGATGGCGGAGTACAATCCCGCCTTCACCCAGGCCAAGGAGGACGACGGCTCCGCCATGGTGCTGGAAAACATGGGCCTGAATACAGAGGATATGGCCGCGTTCGGCATCAGCGCCTCTTTGATGAACATCAAGGCCTATGCCATTGCCGCCATCATGCCTGCCGAGGGCAAGGAGGCCGCGGTGATGGATGCGCTTCAGGGCTATATCGACCGCACCAAGTCCAGCTTTGAAATGTACCTGGCCGACCAGTATGAGGTGGCCGAGAACGCCAGACTGGAGACACTGGAGGACGGCACGATCCTGTTGGTCATGTGCGAGGACCAGGATACCGTCTTTGACGCCATCGCCGACGCTGTCCAGGCCAACTGAATTTCAAAACACACAGGGACCGCCCTTGGGGCGGTCCCTGTGTGTTTTGGTGGGTGAATAAGAGGAACACAGTTGCATACATAGATCGGTTGAATGATCAGAAAATCACCCAGCTGATAGACAAGAATTCCCGCATCATATATCCCCCTCCCTGTCAGAGGGATATGCTGGTTGACCCTGTTGATCCCAATCCCAATGATTAAAATATTTGGCAGTCGTTTTGTCGTTTTGTTTAAAAGCTGAGATACCGCAAATACACGGGCCCATGGCAGAATATCCAAGTTCCATCATGGACTCTTTATGATGCTTATGATACAACGATCGAATGTTTTATATTTGAGTGACCATTGCTGAAACAAAAGCTTAAAAATGGTTATGTGTAGAAGGTAAAATCTTCTCCAATGATGTATTGCAAAGATCGCTGACCAGGTTGGTTGGTGAGATTATCCAGGCCGTTGCTGACAATGTAGAGCAAAGGTGATTTTATGGGAAGGTTCAGCAGCTGGGCAATCGAATGTGTAGCATAAACCAACTCGATGCGGCGGTGTACATCATAAAAGTATATACCATATTTCTCACGCAAAAGTTCCAGTAAAGAACGGTCTGTCAAATCCTCTCCCAGCAGAAAGGAATAGCGCAAGGGAAAGCGGTCTTCCTCCACGGATACAGGAATTGAATCTGCATAGCGGAGTCTGCGCAGGCAGACCACCTCATCGCCGGGCGAGATTTGAAGCGCAGCGCAGTCAGCTTCTGTGGCAGGCTCCAAGCCGGAAAATAGGAGCTTTGCACCCGGTACGCGCCCCATATCTCTGCAGGCCTCAGAAAAACTGGTCACCAGAGACAGATTGCGTTTAAATTTCTTTTTTCCAACGTAGGTGCCTTTTCCCTGCCTCCGGATGACCAGCTCCTCATCTGCCAATTCTTTTAGGGCTGTGCGCACCGTGATCCGGCTGACATGGAAAAGCTCGCTAAGCTCCTGCTCGCTGGGAAGCCGGCTCCCTTCCGGGTATTCTCCGGATTGGATGGAATGTTGGATTGCTTGGACAATCTGCTTATAGAGCGGCTGAGCATCCTGAGTCCTAAGTTTCATACTTGTATCATTCCTTTACGGGCAAGCATCATATTTTTCAGTGGTAAAAACAAAAATTTTGATATAGCACAATAACTCAATAATAAGAATAACGGCAAAATAACGAAATGTCAAGGGTGTAGAAAGATATTTATTTGGATTTTGACCAAAAAAGGATTGACACAGCTCACTTCAAGTCGTAATATAACGTTATAATACGTCATTATATTATAGAATGGCCAAATGATAAGAGAAGTTTAAGGAGGAGCAATTATGGCTTGGACCAAGGATATGTTTGGAGTGGAGAAACCAATTATCGCTTTGCTGCATTTGCGGGCATTGCCCGGAGATCCGTTATATGCGGGAGATGTGGAACAGGTATTCCGTCAGGCCAGGGAGGATCTGATCGCCCTTCAGGACGGCGGAGTAGATGGTGTTCTGATCGCCAATGAATTTTCACTGCCCTATCAGCCCCAGGCTGAACCGGTAACTGTTGGTGCAATGGGCTATTTGGTTGGCCGGTTGAAGGAGAATATTCGGGTCCCCTTTGGTGTCAACGTGGTTTTAAACCCCATGGCCAGTCTGGAGTTGGCCGCCTCCACCGGCGCACATTTCATTCGCAGTGCATTTACAGGAACTTATATGGGAGAAAATGGTGTCGTCACAACGGATGTGGCAACGACCGTCCGGCGTAAAAAGGCGCTGGGCCTGGATCATTTGAAAATGTTCTACAAGGTCAACCCAGAGTCAGACGCCTATCTGGTTCCCCGTGATATTAAAACCATCACAAAGTCTATCATTTTCCATTGCGCTCCTGATGCTTTGTGCGTTTCCGGAGCCTCCGCAGGCAGTGAAACCAGCACAGACATTATGTCTGAGGTCCGCTCTGTTGCCGGTGATGTACCTGTGTTCTGCAACACTGGCTGTAACGCTAAAACCGCCGTGGAGAAGCTCAGTCATTCTGATGGTGCCTGCGTGGGTACTACATTTAAGAAAGATGGCAAATTTGAAAACAATGTGGACCCGGATCGTGTAGTGGAATTCATGAATATCGTGAAGGAATTCCGCAAGACCCTAGTATAAAGGGCGGTGAAGTGATTTGTCCAAGTTTTACCTGGGGATCGATATAGGAAGCTTTGAAACCAAGGGCGTCCTGGTGGACGATTCTTTTCAGGTGGTCAGGACCTGTGCAGTAAAACACATCATGGAAAATCCTGCGCCCAACTACTTTGAGCATGATGCGGAAAAGGTATGGTGGCATGACTTCTGTACGGTTTCCAAGCAACTGATTCGGGAACATGGCATTCAGGCGGAGGAAATCGCAGGTGTCGGCGCAAGTGTACTGGGCTGCGACTGCCTTCCAGTGGATGAAAATTGCAAGCCCCTTCGCAAGGCAATCCTGTACGGCATCGACGCCCGCAGTCAGAAGGAAGCGGAGTGGTTGACCCAACACTATGGGCCAGAGGGAGTTTTAGCACGATTCGGACACCCGATATGCTCAGATGACGTGGCAGCCAAGATCCTGTGGATAAAAAACCATGAACCGGAAGTCTATGAAAAAACCTTTAAATTTCTGACGGGATCGTCCTACATCACAGCAAAGCTGACCGGGAATTTTGTGATCGATCAATTTCTGGCAAAGGCGGCGTTCCGGCCACTGTATCGTGAGGACGGGACGATCAACAAAACAGAGTGTACGCTGTTTTGCAGGCCGGACCAGCTGTGTCAATGCCGTGTTGTAACAGAAATCGCAGGCACGGTCACGGAGCAGGCGGCGGCAGAAACCGGACTGAAGGCAGGAACGCCTGTGATCACTGGTACTGGCGATTCTACATCCGAGGCCGTGAGCGTAGGTATTGTGGAGCCGGGCGAGCTGATGTTTCAATTTGGATCCTCTCTCTTTTTCTATTACTGCGCCAGCCATGAAGTGAAAGACCCACGCGTCCACGGCGGAAACTATACGGTTCCCGGCACCTTCAGCGTCTCGGGCGGTACCAACGCCGCAGGAACCTTGACCCGCTGGGTGCGGGACACGCTGTTTGGCGATCTTGTGAAGGAGCAGGAATTAGGCGGACGTGATGCCTATGAAGCAATGATGGACTATTTGCCTGACAGCAGTAAAGGACTGGTTTGCCTCCCCTATCTCGCAGGAGAGCGAATGCCGATCAATGATCCGAACGCAAAGGGCGTCCTGTTTGGATTGACACTGGAGCATGACCGGGGACATATTTACCGGGCAGCTTTGGAGGCAGTAGCCTGTTCCCTGACACAGAATGTTCGGCTGCTGGAGGATGTAGGCCTTCCTGTAAGCCAGGTCATTGCGGTGGGGGGCGGGACCAAAAACTCCGCCTGGATGCAGATCGTGGCGGACGTGCTTGGAAAGCCGGTCGTAATTCCGGCCGTGACTGTTGGCGCCAGCTATGGGGACGCCCTGATGGCGGCTCTGGGCACTGGCACGCTCGCAGACTTTACTCAGTTAAAGTCCATGGTGCGGACGGAACGGACTTATCACCCCAATCCAGAACGGCACCAGGCGTATCAAACTCTGAGAGAGGTGTATGATGCGCTGTATTCCGCCACCCGGGAATTGATGTACCGCCTTTGAAAGACAAGTTGAAACAAACGCCGCGCACGCAAGCGGGCTGGGCGGTGGTATTGATGATCGGCAGCGCGCTGTGCTTCTCTCTCATGCAGCTGTGTTCATCTGTATGTGCGGAGATCCCAGCTATGGAGCAGGTCCTGATCCGGAATGTGATCAGCCTGGGACTGTATGCCTTGGTCTGGCGGCCGGGAATCTCTCCCCTGGGAACAAAAGCGCAGCAGCCAGCGTTGTTGGCGTGGTCGGTCTGCGGCTGCTTGAATGTGGTGTTTCTGTTTATGGCGGCCAAAGGAGGAGATCAGGGAAGCCTGACTATTATAGGGCGGCTTTCCGGCTTCCTGGTGGTAATTTTAGCAGCCGTTTTTTTACATGAGCGCGTTACAGGCCAACAATACATTGCAGTGCTTCTGGCAATTGCCGGAGGAATTCTGACGGTATCACCATCAGGTGATCTGGGTGGAAAACCTGTGATTCTGACCTTGGCTCTGTTGTCCTCCCTGTTCAGCGCCCTGGCTTCGATTTGTCTTGGTCTGCTGAAGAACAAGGTTCACGCGCTGACAGTGGCGATCCATTTTTCAGTTGTCAGCTTGGTCATTTCGCTTCCGTTTCTGTTCTGGGACTGCGTCTGGCCCACAGGGACACAGTGGTTGGCATTGATCGGAATCGGTGTGTTCGGAGGACTTGGCCAGATGACACAAATGTGGGCCTTCGAGCGGGCTCCAGTAGGCGAAATCAACGTCTATGGCTATTCAGGCATTTTATTCTCCATGTTGCTGGGGTGGATTTTTTTCGGGGAGCGGGTCACATGGTCCGGGGCTTTGGGCGGAGGCTTGGTGCTGGCCGCCGGACTCTGGAGTTACCTCACAGTTGGAAAAATGCATCCTACGAAAAGATAGAGGAGGGATTCTTTATGACACCAAGACTCCAAAAAGTACTGGATTATATTCAGGAGCATCAACAGGAATACATTGATATGCTGCTGGAATTATGCCGCCAGCCCAGTCTGGCTGGGACTGGAGAAGGCATCCCTGAGATGATCGAGCTGGTACAAAAGAAAATGCGCAGTGTGGGCGTGGAGCCTACACTGATCCCCACAGATGGAAATCCTGTGATCTATGCGGAAATCAAAGGAGAGAGCGACCGGACATACGGCTGCTACGACCACTACGATGTACAGCCGGTGGATCCGATCGAACTGTGGGATTCCGACCCCTTTGCCGCCGAGATCAGAGACGGCGTGATCTATGCCAGAGGTGTGGCAGATAACAAGGATGGCTTGGCTACACGGCTGTGCGCTATCGATGCATGGATGAAAACCTATGGGAAACTTCCCTGCAATGTGAAGCTGATTTTTGAAGGCGAGGAGGAAATTGGCTCTCCAAACCTGGAGCCGTTTGCAAAGGCACATCCGGAACTGCTGGAATGTGACGGCTATGTCTGGGAGGGCGGCGAAAAAGAGGAAGGCGGGCCATGCGAGGTCACAATGGGCGTTAAGGGCCTGCTGTATGTCCATATGAAGGTGCGGACCGCTCCTGGGGACGCCCACTCCATGTATGCCGCAATTGCTCCAAATCCCGCTTGGAGACTGGTCCAGGCTCTGGCCACCATGAAAGACGAAGCAGGAAACATCACCATCGATGGCTTCTACGACGACATCATCCCGCCCTCCGAGACAGATTTGAGTTTTTTGGATGGCGATCCATTTGACCCGGAAAAGACCCGCCAGTATTTGGGCATTGAGCAGTTTCTTGGTGGAAAAACCGATCAGAAAGAGCTGCTGAAGGATCTTTACTTCAAGCCGACCTGTAATATCTGTGGTTTGACCTCTGGCTTCCAGGGCGACGGGTCCAAAACTGTACTTCCTTCAGAGGCCAGTGTCAAGATCGATTTCCGGCTGGTACCGGGAATGGATCCCAAGAAGATCTTCCAACTGGTCCGGGAGCACCTGGACCGGCACGGGTTCTCTGATGTGGAATTGATCTGGGACTCCGGCGAGCCGGCGTTCCGCTCCAACCTGGAGGCCCCCTTCACCAAAGCGGTCATCGGCGCACTGGAAAAGCTGTATGACCAGCCGGTAGCGCTGAAGGTGTCCAGCGGCGGGACCAGCCCGATGCATACGTTCTGCCATCAAACAAACATTCCAGCGGGGATGTTCGGCGCCAGTTCAGCAACTGCGAATATCCACGCCCCCAACGAACACCTGGCTTGCAGCGCCTTCATTGAAATGATCCGGATCAACTGTGCGGTCATGGAGGAACTGTCTCAGTATTAAAGCAGTGCAGCTGTTTTGATAAAATCAGAAAGGATGAGAAACGAATGAAAAAGAAATTGTCAATGCTCCTGGCTGGCACTATGGCACTGTCCATCCTGCTGACCTCCTGCGGTTCTCCCTCGCAAGGCAGCGCGCAGTCCTCTGGCTCCGGAAGCGGAGCACAGGCTGTGGAAGACCGCACCTTGACCATCGGTTTGGCCGCCGACCCCCAGACCATGGACCCCCAGGCCCTGCTGTCCACCGCGACCACCTGTGTTGTCGCGAATATGTACAGCAAGCTCCTCCGCCGGGATGATGATATGAACATCGTCAAGGATCTGGTAACGGAGTATTCTATTGTAGATGATACCACTTGGACTTTTACGATCCGGGACGATGTGGTGTTCCACAATGGCGATCCCCTGACTTCTGCCGATGTGAAATATTCCATTGAGCGAGCGGCCAAGGACGAAACTCTGATGGAGTATCCCCACTGGAAAAACATAGAATCCGTGGAGATCATTGACGACTATCACTTCAACATTAAGACCTGGGAGCCCTACCCCGCTCTGGAGGCCCTGCTTTCCAAGTCCGGCGGCGATATTCTTCCCAAGAACTACATCGAAGAGGTCGGTATGGACGGCTTCCTCAAGGCTCCTGTGGGATCCGGCGCCTATCGTTTTGTCAGCTACACCAAGGACCAGGAAGTTGTGATGGAACCCAATCCTGATTACTATGGCGAGCTGAACGATGACTGGGACCAGGTGGTTTTCCGCGTGATCCCCGAGGCTTCTACCCGCGTAGGCGAGCTGTTGGCCGGCGGCGTGGATATTATCAATAACGTCTCCCCCAACGAATGGGAGCGTATCAACAGCAATGACGGCACCTCCGTCCTGATGGGCGAAAGCACCCGCGTCTATATGCTGGGCATGAAGTGCAGCGAGGGCAATGAGACCGCCGATGTTCGAGTACGCCAGGCAATCGACTACGCCATTGACGATTCTCTGATTGCTGAGGCTGTTCTGGATGGAGCTGGTGTTCCTACTCTGACCCGTGTAGCCAACGGCGTGGTTGGCCAGGATGCCGATCTGTATGGCAAGTATAACTTTGATGTGGAGAAGGCCAACAAGCTGCTCGATGAGGCTGGTTATCCCCGCGGCGAGGACGGGATCCGCTTTACACTTGGCCTGGAAGGCCCCAACGGCCGCTATACCATGGACAGCGATGTGTGCCAGGCCGTAGCATCTATGCTGATGGAAAATGTCGGGATCCAGGTCGATCTGCAGCTGTATGACTCCACTACTTATGTGAATATCCTCAGCCCCCGTGAATTTAAGGATGCCGCTATGTACTGCTTTGGCGACAACTTCTTCGATGGGATCTATGCCATTGCCTGCTACACTCCCGATTTCTCTATGGGCGAGACCGATTACAACAACCCCCGTATGAACGAGCTGTATTCCTCCGCCATGGCCAATATGAATTTGGAGGAGCGTGTCGCTCAGATCGAAGAGGCGCAGCAGATCGCAGCAGAGGAAGTCCCCTACTCCAATCTGGTCAATTTGAAATCTGCTTACGGCGTCCGCGACGGCATCAACTTTGTTGGCCGTCTGGATGAGGTGTTCAACCTGAACACTATCACCCGCGCTGAATAATCCAAGCTGTCAACGCCGTGCAGGGACCGGATCATCCGGTCCCTGCACGGCAATCAGAGGACGCACTCAGTCTGTTGAAAGAGGTGATACTGTGGGGAGATACATTGTAAAGCGCATCTTGGAGATCATTCCAGTGCTGTTTATTATCACATTTATCGTATTTTTCCTGGTTCGAGTCTCAGGTGACCCGGTCAATACCATGCTGCCACCCGAGGCAACGCCGGAAGACCGGCAAGAATTGCGTGAGGCATTAGGCCTGAACAAACCATATTTAGAGCAATATGGTATTTTTCTGAGCGATTTGGTCCATGGACGTTTTGGCATCAGCCTGCGTTATGGCCAGGAGGCAACTGAGGTCGTGATGGAAAAGCTGCCCGCTACCTTGCAGCTTGCAACGCTCTCTCTGCTGGTATCCACGGTTTTAGGCGTTGTCTTGGGCGTATTGTGCGCAAGGACAAAAGATACGGTTTTAGATGTTTTCGTCAACGGGCTGGCAGTGGTCGGACAAGCAATGCCAAGCTTTTGGATCGGCATTATGCTGATTTTACTGTTTGGGGTCATATTGCAATGGCTGCCAGTGTCGGGACCAGGAGATTGGAAAAACCTAGTGTTGCCGGTATCAACTCTCTCTATCGTTACCGCAGCCCAGATCATTCCGCTGGTCCGTTCCAGTATGCTGGAAATTATGCACGAGGATTATATCCGCACCGCCAGAAGCAAGGGCTTAAAGGAGCGGGTTATTGTATATAAGCACGCCTTCAAAAACGCACTGATTCCTGTGGTGACGATTCTGGCGCTTCAGGTCCCCAATCTGATCGGTGGATCCCTGATTACGGAGACTGTGTTTGCCTGGCCGGGACTGGGGCAGCTTCTGATCCAGTGTATCAACGGCAAGGATATGTGCGTTGTGCAGGCATGTGTGGTTTTCATCTCACTGATCACGATCGTAGCCAATTTGGTGGCCGATATTCTGTATGCACTGATCGACCCGCGTATCCGCTACTAACGGGAGGGACGACATGAAAACAAAGATCAATCAAGCCGCTCCCACCGGAACACGGGAACCTTGGGAGTCGGAAGCCGACCGCAGAGGAGTCCGCTACTGGATGGAACTGCTGTTCAAAAGCCCCGTTGGTACAGTTGGATTTATAATTATCGTTTTAGTCATTCTCAGTTCCCTGTTGGCTGGGGTCATCTCACCTTACGATCCGGCAAAAATCGTATATGCAGATAAGTTGATCCCGCCGGCATGGTGCGAAGGCGGAAGCATGGCACATCTTCTGGGGACAGACAGCCTGGGGAGAGATCTTCTGACTCGTATTCTGGTCGGTGCACGGGTCTCTCTTCTGGTCGGCATCTTTTCTGTTGTGGTAGCCGGTGTGATTGGTACTTCGCTGGGGCTTGTCGCAGGCTATTATGGAAGCTGGATCGACAGTGTGATCATGCGCGTGGCAGACGCGTTTCATGCCATTCCGCGTATCCTGTTGGCCATGGTGGTGCTGTTTGTACTTGGCCCCAGCGTACTCACTCTGATTATGGTGATCGGTGTGACCAATTGGGTGTCTTATGCCCGTCTGATCCGAGGCGAAGTCCTGACCTTGAAAGAGAAAGAATTTGTAAAGGCCAGCCGTACCATCGGAGCCGGAGACGGCGCCATCTTGATGCGTCATATTCTTCCAAATGTATTTGCGCAGTTCATTGTGGTATCCACCATCTCTGTGGCAAGCTCCATTATTATTGAGGCTACCATGAGTTTTTTGGGCCTTGGCATCCAGCCGCCCGATGTCTCTTGGGGGGTAATGCTGGCAGATGGCCGAAATTATCTGGCAACTAACTGGTGGGTTTGCACCTTCCCAGGTGTGGCAATTACAGTGACAGTACTGGGGATCATGTTTCTGGGCAACTGGCTCCGGGACGTGCTGGACCCCAAAAACCAAGGAATTCGATAAAGGCGGGTGACCATTTTGGATGAAAAGTATATCCTTGATGTAAAAGGACTGAACGTCTATTTCAAAACCCAGCATGGCCGCCTGGATGCCATCAAGGGGCTTGATTTCCACGTCAAGCAGGGCGAAGTACTGGGGATCGTAGGCGAGTCCGGCTGCGGTAAAAGCGTGACCTCTCTTTCCGTCATGGGACTGATCGAGCCCCCCGGCGGCTACGAGGCCGAGTATATCAAATTCAAGGGCAAGGACATTTCCCGAATCTCCAGGGAGGAACGACGGAAGCTACGCGGAAGCGGTATGGCGATGATCTTTCAGGAACCGCTGACCTCGCTGAATCCGCTGTTGACCGTTGGAAGTCAAATTTATGAGCAGGTCAAAATACACACTCCCGGGATCAGCAGAACAGATTGCAAAGCCGTCTGTATTGAGATGCTGAAAAAGACTGGGATACCAGATCCCGAAGGTGTGTATAAAAACTATCCCGCATTTTTATCCGGCGGAATGCGGCAGCGTGTTATGATCGCCATTGCTATGGTCTGTAATCCGGCACTGCTGATTGCGGATGAACCTACGACCGCTCTGGACGTCACCATTCAGGCGCAGATCCTCAGCTTGATGAAAGGTCTGCAAAAGGAATATGAAACAGCGATCATGTTCATTACCCATGATCTAGGCGTTATTGCTGAGACCGCAGACCGGGTCATGGTCATGTATGCCGGACAGGTGGTGGAGGAGGCAGATGTGAGAAGCATTTTTCACAATCCGGTCCATCCCTATACCAGGGGCCTTCTGAACAGCACTGTCCGCGTACACGAAATTGCCGATCGACTGGAGACGATCGACGGTGTCGTACCCACGCTGAGCAAGATGCCAAAAGGCTGCCGGTTTGCGCCGCGCTGTCCCTATGCCTGTGACACCTGCCGCGCAACAATTCCTCAGCTGCGTTCGGTTGGGGACTGTCCGGGGCACTATGCCAGATGTATTCGCGCGGGAGGTGAGCAAGCATGAGCGATTATTTGCTTGAGGTTGAAAACCTAAAAGTCCACTTTCCTGTGGGCCGTGGCTTTCATAAAAATAAAAAAATTCTGAAAGCAGTAGATGGGGTCAGTTTTCGTCTCAAAGAAGGAGAAACCCTCGGGATCGTAGGAGAATCTGGCTGTGGAAAGTCCACTTGCGGAAACAGCATCATTCGTCTTCTGACCCCGACGGAGGGACGCATTCTCTTTGAGGGAAAGGACCTGGCTCAGATGAGTCAGAAGGAGCTGCGCGGATTGCGGCGAGATATTCAAATGATCTTCCAAGATCCATTTTCTTCGCTGAACCCGCGTATGCGCGTGAAGAACATCATTGCGGAACCGCTGGTGGTCCACAAGATCTGCCCAAAAGAAGAACTGGAACGCGAGGTATGGAAGCTGATGGATGCTGTCGGCCTGCCGCGGGAATATGCTGACCGCTATCCCCACGAATTTTCAGGCGGACAGAGGCAGAGAATCGGGATCGCACGGGCTCTGGCACTTCGGCCTAAGCTCATTATTTGTGATGAGCCAGTATCAGCTCTGGACGTATCGATCCAGGCACAGATCCTGAATCTTCTCTCCGATTTGCAGAAACAGTTTCATCTGACCTATATTTTCATCGCCCATGGTCTTCCCACAGTGCAGCACATCAGCAGCCAGGTCGCAGTCATGTACCTAGGAAAGATCGTGGAACAAGCGGATAAGACCACGCTGTTCAGCAGGCCAATGCATCCCTATACAGAGGGTTTGATGGCAGCCGTTCCGATTCCGGACCCAGATTTGAGAACGGATGACGGCCCGCTCCTGGAAGGCGATATGCCCAGCCCGACTAATCTGCCTCAAGGCTGCCGTTTCCATCCAAGGTGTAAATATTGTCAGGAAAAGTGCCTTACACAAAGTCCGGAATTGCAGGATGCAGGCGGCGGCCATCTGGTGGCCTGTCACTATCCCTTGGCACAGGCCAGAGGAATCCTGAGATGAGTGTGAATATGACGAACCGCATAGAGCGTGTCATGCGGGCCATGGGAAACTCAAAAATCGATACACTGCTGCTAACACCGTCATCCGGATTGAAGTATGTGCTGGGTCAGGGACCGATTGTGGACGAGCGCCTGTTCGTATTGGCGCTGTCACCTCATAGCGAACCATTTATCCTGGCGAACCGCCTCTATGCCGCAGAAGTTTTAGATATATTTGACGGCAATCAAATTTTTTGGAGCGATGGAGAGGACCCCTATCCCCTTTTAGCCCGCGAACTGAAGCGCCGGAAATATCCCTTGAACAAGATCGCAGTGGATCAATCCACTCAGGCCAGGTATTTGTTTCCGCTGATGGACATCCTCTCTAAGAGCCGTTTCTACTCCGCAAGCCAGCTTCTGGATTCCCTGCGGGCCTATAAGGATGCAGAGGAATGTGCACGCATAAGAGAAGCCTGCCACCGGAGCGATGAGGCCCTCAGACGGGTGATGGAAGACGGTGGCCAGTGGGCAGGCCAGACAGAGGCAGAATTTTTTGCGCGGCTTTCTTACGAGATGACGGCGTTGGGACTGGATGAACCCGGTGCGTGCATCTGCGCCGGTCCCCACGCAGCGGATCCGCACTATACCGGGCGGCTGGGACGTATCGAACAGGGAAACTGCCTCCTGGTGGACTTTGGAGGGACATATCAGGGATATTATTCCGATATGACCCGGACGTTTTGGTTTGGCGATCCAGATCCGGAATTTGTCCGAGTTCACGAGATCGTCTGCCAGGCCAACGCCGCAGCAAAGGAGGCCGCTGTCTTGGGAAATCCGTTGCAGGAGGTGGACCGGGCAGCGCGCCATGTGATCGAATCGGCTGGTTATGGCCCCTATTTTATCCACCGGACTGGACATGGGGTCGGCATTGATGTACATGAGGAGCCCAATGCGGCAGAAGGGGAACAGACAGAGCTTCAACCAGGCATGGCATTCTCTGTGGAACCTGGAATTTATCTACCCGGGCGGTTTGGTGTTCGGATCGAAGATCTGATATTGATGACTGAGAAGGGTGCGGAGGTGTTGCACAACTATCCCCGAACATTAATTTGCTACACCTGACTCATATACAAATCAACAGGATAAGGAAACACAAGAAATAAAAACCGGCTCAAAATTTCCACTCAGAAATTATGAGCCGGTTTTTATGGACAGAACCAGAGCAGTACTACGGCAGGCAGCAGCAATCTTATTCAAATAGGATGTCTCTGACGAGAAGGCAGCAGCGGCTGTCAACTCTAAAAATCGTGCAACAAATTCGCCGCACAGCAGGGCGGCGTGTTTGCGCCATACAAGCATTTTGCAACGTAAAAGCTTGGTGCCCTGGCATCTGAATCTCTGATGGTATCCATAAAAATAACCACACTTGATGGTGTGGTTATTTTTACGAGCAGTTACGACAATTTGAACATTTTCAAACCCGCTGCAAGGGAACAGGCCTGTCCCCGCCCGGCCTTCTGGCCGGCGGCGCGAGTGCGCCGTGCGAGTGTTTTGCCGAAGGCAAAACCTCGGCGGAGGGCGAATTCATTTCACCCGAGCATTTGAAATTTCCCAGGCATCCAAAAAGAAACACCAGCCTATGGCTGGTGTTTCTTTTTGGAGGTGCCACCCAGATTTGAACTGGGGAGTGGAGCTTTTGCAGAGCTCTGCCTTACCACTTGGCTATGGCACCGAATGGAGCAGGGACGCTCCAGAAAAATTGGAGCGAGTGACGAGGCTCGAACTCGCTACCTCCACCTTGGCAAGGTGGCGCTCTACCAGATGAGCTACACTCGCAGGTTGCCTGGAAGCCGAGCTTCCAGGACTTTTTGGTTGGTGCCTCCGGTCGGAATCGAACCAACGACACGAGGATTTTCAGTCCTCTGCTCTACCAACTGAGCTACAGAGGCATTTCTTTCTTTCAAAAGAGGAAGCAAACTTCTTTTCAAAAGAAAGTAAGTGGCGACTCGGAAGGGACTTGAACCCTCGACCTCCGGCGTGACAGGCCGGCGTTCTAACCAACTGAACTACCGAGCCAGGTAGTTAGGGGGATGGTGGGAACAACAGGGCTCGAACCTGTGACCCCATGCTTGTAAGGCATGTGCTCTACCAGCTGAGCTATGCTCCCGAGTGGGTCGCCGCTCTTGCGACGGCTTCGTTAGTATACTAAATCTTCCGCCAGTTGTCAACAGGAAAATGAAAAAAAGTTGGAATATTTTTTCGACCGTTTTCAGGGCGCTCCAGGCCCCCCTTTTTTCGTTCTTTCGGAAGGTCTGAATTTCACTTGACAGAAAGAAAGGGGGCGTGACATAATAAGTCCGTAATTACAGGCATATCTGTCCTGCTCTTTTGAAATAAGAAGGACCATAATAAAAGAAATGCGCAGACTCGGAAATGATTTCGGCAAGGAGGAGCCAAATGATGGACAGTAAGGTAAAGCGTATTGGCGTGTTGACCAGCGGAGGCGACGCGCCGGGCATGAACGCTGCGGTGCGTGCCGTGGTGCGGACGGCTGTGGGACGCGGTGTGGAGTGCGTCGGCATCCGCAGAGGCTGGAACGGGCTGATCAACAGCGACTTCATTCAAATGGACGCCGCCAGCGTCAGCCACATCATCGACAAGGGCGGCACGGTGCTTTACACTGCGCGCAGCCGGGAATTCATGCACGAGGAGGGCCGCGCCCAGGCGCTGACCACCTGTAAGCTGCTGGGCCTGGACGGGATCGTGGCCATCGGCGGAGACGGCACCTTCCGCGGCGCGTTGGCCCTGTCCCGTCAGGCCGCGGCCCAGGGGGAGCAACTCAGAGTGGTGGGCATCCCGGCCACCATCGACAACGACATCGGCTGCTCACACTATACCATTGGATTCGACACCGCCTGCAATACCGCTGTGGAGTGCATTGACAAGCTGCGGGACACCATGCAGGCCCATGAGCGCTGCTCGGTGGTGGAGGTGATGGGCCGCCACGCCGGTTACCTCGCCCTGTATGTGGGCATCGCAGTGGGAGCCACCGCAGTCCTCATTCCAGAGCGTGAAGTAGACTTTGAAAACGACGTGGTGGAAAAGATCCGCCGGGCCCGCCTGGCCGGCTCTACCCACTATATGGTGGTGGTAGCTGAGGGCGCGGGCAGCGCCATCGACATCGGCCGGCGGATCCACGAGGAGGTAGGCATCGACCCCCGGGTGACCGTGCTGGGCCACATCCAGCGGGGCGGCTCCCCCACCGCCCGGGACCGCGAAACCGCCAGCCGCATGGGCTATGAGGCGGTGCTCTCCCTGATCGAGGACCGCGGGAACCGGATCATCTGCACCCATGACGGGCGGATCGTAGACCTGGACATGGAAGAAGCTCTGGCCATGACCAAGCAGTTCCAGATGGACCGCTATCAGGTCCTGGAGGCCCTGACCAATACCGGCGGGATGCAATAAGCTACTCATAATCAAACAGAGGCGCACGGCTTTGGCCGTGCGCCTCTGTTTGTCAAAAAAGCCCTCCTGCAAGGAGTTCCGTCGCCCGGAGGCGACGGAATAAAATTGGGCCCCGTCATTTCCGGGGGTATGTACCTCGGAAATGACACTTCTTACGAAAGCTTCGCCGACAATTTCGCAAGAAATCGAGGCGAAGCTTTCGTGCAATCCTCTTCGAAAAAGTGGCTGTGCCACTTTTTCGACTGTCTCTCTACATCCCATTCAGGACGGCCTCCAAGTCGTCCCTTGTATAGTGGTAGACCGCGTCGCAGAACTGGCAGGTCAGATCCGCCTGTCCCTGTTCCCGGATCAGGGACTCCAGCTCCTCCCTGCCCATACTGATCAGCGCCCGGGTCACCCGGTCCCTGGAGCAGTAGCAGCGGTACTCGACGGGGTGGCTCTCCAAAAACTCCAGCTGGAACCCGGACAGGACCTCCTGGAGCAATCCCCGGGCGTCCACGCCCCGCTCCAGGACCGGCGTGACCGGCCCCATGTGCTGGACTCCGGCCTCGATCTTGCTGATGATCTCCTCCCCCGCGCCGGGCAGCAGTTGGATCAGATAGCCTCCCGCGGCGGTGACAGACTGGTCCACCCCCACCAGCACCCCTAGGGCGCAGGCAGTGGGGATCTGCTCGCTCTCTACAAAATACATGGCGATGTCATCGGCGATCTCTCCGGAGAACAGACCGATGGTGCCCACATAGGGCTCCTTCATCCCCAGGTCCTTGATGACGGTGAGGTTCCCTGCCGTGCCAACGGCCCAGCCCACATCCAGCTTTCCGGGCGCCTTCTCTCGCAGCTCCACATGGGGATCCTGCACATAGCCCCGCACCTTGCCGCTGTTGTCCGACACGGCCAGTACCGTCCCCAGCGGCCCGCCGCCCTTGATCTGGAGTGTGAGGGAGGCCCCGTCTATTTTCAGCATATCCCCCATCATGGAGGCGGCCAGCAGGGTCCGCCCCAGGGCGGCGGTGGCCATGGGCAGCAGGGTATGGATCTCCCTGGCCCGCTCCACCAGGTCACGGCCGGTCACGGCCACCGCCTTGACCAGGCCGTCCGCCGTGATCGCTCTTACCAGTTCGTCGCGCATTTGTTTTTCCTCTCTTTTCGCTTCTTGTCCCGCCCGGTCTCAGACCTGGCCGGTCATGTTTGGATCCTTCCGGGCTGCGAAAAAGATCCGGTCCTCCCCCTCCCGAGGGGGGCGCAGCTTTAGGTTCCCATACTGCCGGATGTCCCGGAACCCGGCCTCCCGCAGGAAGCCGGTCAGTTCCTCCGGCTCATAGGCCCGCTCCCGGTGCAGCTCCTCCCCCCGCTCCCACAGCCCGGAGCCGGGATCCAGGCGGAAAATGTCCATAAAATAGGAACAGATCCGGCCGCGCTTCTCATATTCCGCCCGCCAGACGCAGTAGGTATCCTCCGTCTCGTCCAAAAAGACCTGTCCATCCAACCCACGCAGCTTAGCCGGCGTATTGATGTCGAACAAAAACAGCCCCCCGGGCATCAGGAACAGCCAGACCCGGGCAAATGCCTTCTTCAGCTGCCTGGGGTCGGTGACATAATTGACGCTGTCCAGACAGCAGACGCAGGCGTCAATGGTCCCGTACAGATCCAGCTTGTCCATGGACTGACAGAGAAAGATCGGGGGCGTCTCCACATCCTCCCGGCTTTTGGCCGCCGCCTCCGCCAGCATCTCCGGCGAGCGGTCCACCCCGATCATCTCATAGCCACGGGCGGCCAGCTCCCAGGTGAGGGAGCCCGTTCCGCAGGCCAGATCCAGCACCGTCCGCCCGGGCAGCCCCTTCCGCCGGAAGTGGGCCTCCAGATAGTCCGCCCAGGCCGGATAGCCCACATCGGTGGTCAGCTCGTCATAGCAGCCCGCCAGAAAATCATAGCTGCTCATCACGCTGCTCCTTCAGGCGGGGGAGGATGGCGCGGTAGCCGTCCGCTCCATAGTGCAGACAGCGGTTCACCCGGCTGATGGTGGCGCTGGACGCCCCGGTCCGCTCCAGAATGTCACTGTAAATCAGCCCCTGATCCAGCAGCATGGCCACCTCCATCCGCTGCTCCATCGCCTTCAGCTCTGATACTGTGCACAGGTCCTGCAAAAACCGGCGGCACTCCTCCAGATCCTGTACCTCCAGCAGAGCCTGATACAGCAGATCGCTGGAGGGCTTATCATAAAACTTCGACATGAATGAAACTCCTTTCCTCACGGTCTCCCATTCTCGATTCATTGTAACACACTACCTCGTGAAAGTAAACAGAAATCAACTCCTCCACACGGATTTTTCCGTCTGCGCATAGGATGGACCAAAATCGGGAGGGATACGCATGGAGACAGTGGGGAAGAAACAGTCAGACTGGACGGTGCTGTGGCAGGAGGAGCGGCGGACGCTTTCGCTGCAAGGGGAGCCGGTGCTGGATTATACACTGTCCCGTCCCCGGATCCAGGCCGGAGGGCAGGGCGGCCGGAGAGTGGACCGGTATTACCAGCGGCTGGCGGAGGTCTGGCGCCGCCGGTGGGACCGGGCGCTCTACTGGCAGTCCTGCCTGGATCTGGCCCGCTGCCGGGATCTGGCCCGTCCATTCCAGCCCTGGCAGGCCCGTCTGGAGGGCCGGGTCCTGTTTCAGGACCAAGAAAGTCTGAGCATCCGTCTGGACGCGGAGGAGCTACATGGAGACGGCCGCCCGCTCCAGGTGCGGATGGGCGATCTCTGGTCCCTGCCGGAGGGGGTCCCTCTGCCGGTGGCGCACTGCTTCCCCGGCGACCGCCGGTGGTGGCGCCACCTGACCCGGAAGCTGCGGGAGCAGGGGGAGGTCCGCCGGGCGGCGGGGGACTGCTTTCTGGACCCGGATTTCGGCCCCCGCCTGCGGCAGTTTTTGTCCCCCCACCGGTGCTGCCGCACCCCGGAGGGCCTGGAATTTTACATCCCACAGTGCGCGCTGGCTCCGGCGGCGGAGGGGGTCGTGACCTTTTCCCTCCCTCTGAACGAGGAGTAGGGTCTTCTCCCAAAAACCTGCGTGCTAAGAAGCAGAGACGCCCCGCCGGTCCCGGCGGAGCGTCTGAAGCTGTCTGTTTCTGATCCCGTCACAGCCGGTCCAGCAGCTCCTCCAGTTGTGACTCTCCGTACACCAGGATCCCATTCTCCTCCAGCAGCTGGGCTGCCACACCGGAGCCTGGGATCAAGGCGCGGGAAAAGGTCCCGTCATAGATCTGCCCCCGCCCGCAGGAGGGGGAGCGCTCCTTCAGGACCGCCAGGGCACAGCCCTGCCTCCGGGCCAGGGCCAGGGCCTGCTCCGCGCCGGAGCGGTACTCCGCCGTCACGTCCTTCCCCTCCCGGGTGACCACCCGGCCGTCCGGCAGCCGCTCCGCCGGTGGACGCGGGGTGGGCAGACCGCCCAGCACCTCCGGACAGACCGGGATCAGGGTGTGGCCCCTCTGTTTCAGTTTCTCGATATGAGGTTCTGCCTTCCCCGCCCCGTCATAGCGGCAGGGAACGCCCAGCAGACAGGCGCTTACCAGGATCTTCACCATAATCTCCCCCTTCATTTAACCGCAGTCCGCCGTGCTGCGGCGGACTGTGAGACTGTCGAAATGCCCTCCATCCAAAGGATCCGGAGAGAAAGGTCGTGTGAAAGAAAACCGTCAGGATCGTTTTTCATGTTCGATCAAACAGCGTTTGAGCACTTTTTCATGTGCTCAGTCGAAAAGGCTTTCCAACAAGCGGACAGCCCGCCGGGCCGCGGCGGGCTGTTTTTGTTTCTTACTCCGCTCAGTGGGTAAGATAGTATTTGACCAGAGTTTGGAGCAGTTCGTCCCGGTCCACCTTCCGGATCATGGCCCGGGCGTTGTTATGGTTCGTGATATAGGTGGGGTCCTCGGAGAGGATATAGCCGACGATCTGATTGACCGGGTTGTAGCCCTTTTCCTGAAGCGCCTGATACACAGAGGCCAAGATCGCCTTGATCTCTAAATCGCGCTGGTCGCCGAGCCGGAATTTCCGGGTGAAATCCATCTCGTCCATCGAAAACACCTCCTAAAAAATAAGCATGGAACAGTTGTGCCTAGTTTACTCCAAAAAGCAGAGCGTGTAAAGGGAGGAGGGAAAAAATTTAATAAAAATTTAGGATTTTTCCTCCAGCGCTCCGGCGGAGAGGCCGGCCGCCCCAGTTTTTCTTCCAAATCCGCGCGGGCACGTTGCTATTGCAGCCAAGATGTGTTATGATGTAGTAGTATTTTTATGCCTATGACCTCGTTCCGCCCTCACGCCGCGCGGGAGTCCGGGACGGCATTTGACATCTCGATAAAAGGTTGTGTTTTGATATGGAAGAAACGAAAAAGAAAGTGATGCTCTCCGGCATCCAGCCCAGCGGCGACCTGCATCTGGGCAACTATCTGGGCGCCATCAAGAATTGGGGGGCCCGGGCCGACGAATTCGACTGCTACTATTTTATGGCGGATATGCACACCATCACCGTCCGGCAGACCCCCGCCGACCTGCGCCGCCGCACCCTGGAGCAGCTGGCCCAGTACATCGCCTGCGGCCTGGACCCGGAGAAGAACACCCTGTTCATCCAGTCCCATGTCCCCGCCCATGCGGAGCTGGGATGGGTGCTGAACTGCTACACCATGTTTGGTGAGCTCAGCCGCATGACCCAGTTCAAGGACAAGTCCGCCAAGCACAAGGAGAACATCAACGGCGGCCTGTTCACCTATCCCGCCCTGATGGCCGCCGATATTCTCCTCTACCAGCCCGACTTTGTCCCCGTGGGTGAGGACCAGAAGCAGCACTGCGAGCTGACCCGTGACGTGGCCCAGCGCTTCAACAATATCTACGGCGACGTGTTCAAGATCCCGGAGCCCTATATCCCCAAGGCCGGCGCCCGCATCATGGGGCTGACCAATCCGGAGTCCAAAATGTCCAAATCCATCCCCGAGGGCTGTGTGTTCCTCATGGAGAAGCCGGAGGACATCCAGCGCAAGTTCAAGCGGGCCATCACCGACAGCGACACCGAAAACTGCGTCCGCTATGATCCTGTCAACAAGCCCGGCGTAGCCAACCTGATGAGCATCTACTCCGCCGTCACCGGCAGAAGCTTTTCGGAGATCGAGGCCGAGTTCACCGGCTGCGGCTACGGGAAGTTCAAGCCCGCCGTGGGCGAAGCCGTCATCGAGACCCTGCGCCCCATCCGGGAGGAGGCCACCCGCATCCTGGCCGACAAGGCGTATCTGGAAAGCGTCTATAAGTCCGGCGCGGAGAAGGCGTCCTATACCGCCGCCAAGACCCTGCGGAAGGTCTATAAAAAGGTGGGTTTCGTGGCCCGCTGACCCAACCATATCAACTGCAAAAGAGGAACTGCTTCATGTTGTCTTCTGTTGAACTCTCTGTGATCGGCGCGGTGGCCGCCGCGCTGTTCGCCGCCGCTGTGGTGGCCTTTATCACCACTCCGGTGGTCCGCTCCCTGGCCTTCAAGGTTGGCGCGGTGGATGTGCCCCGGGATAACCGGCGGATGCACAAGCACCCCATCCCCCGGATGGGGGGACTGGCCATCTTTTTTGGCTTTATCCTCAGCGCCCTGATCTTTATCCCCCTAACCACTCCCCTCCGCGGGATGCTTCTGGGGGCCGTGGTCATCGTCATTCTGGGCATCTTTGACGACATCTACGCGCTGCCCGCCATGCCGAAATTCCTGATCCAGATCCTGGCCGCCCTCATCGCCGTGCTCATGGGCAACCGGATCGACATTCTCTCCAACCCCAACATCTTCAGTAGCGACCCCTACTGGGTGCTGGGCTGGCTGTCCATCCCCATCTCTGTGATCTGGATCGTGGGCATCACCAACGCGGTCAACCTGATCGACGGACTGGACGGACTGGCCTGCGGCGTGTCCACCATCAGCTCCATGACCATGCTGGTCATCGCCCTCACGGTGGCGGAGCCCGACGTGGCTCTCCTCATGGCCGCCCTGTCCGGCGGGTGTATCGGCTTTCTCCCCTATAACCTGAACCCAGCCAAGATCTTTATGGGGGATACCGGCTCCACCTTCCTGGGCTTCATCCTGGCGGTGGTGTCCATCCAGGGGCTGTTCAAGTCCTATGCCATCATCTCCTTCGCGGTCCCCTTCCTCATGCTGGGCCTGCCCATCTTTGACACCTGCTTCGCCATTTTCCGCCGGGTGTCCCACGGCCAAAGCCCCATGGCGCCCGACCGGGGCCATATCCACCACCGGCTCATCGACATGGGCTTCAGCCAGAAGCAGGCGGTGGCCGTGCTGTATGTAATCAGCGCCATTCTGGGCCTGTCCGCTGTTTTGCTCACCACCACCAGCGTGCTGAAGGCCATGATGGTCCTGCTGGCCCTGT
The DNA here is from genome assembly GCA_902363045.1 of Clostridiales bacterium. Classification (GTDB taxonomy): domain Bacteria; phylum Bacillota; class Clostridia; order Oscillospirales; family Oscillospiraceae; genus Lawsonibacter. The sequence goes on along the minus strand of CABIYX010000008.1, from coordinate 17,959 downwards.
GCGTGGCGGGGGGGCTGTCCGCCAAGCTGTACCTGGACCGCGTGAACCACAGAGAGACCCCCGATTCCCCTGCGCAGGACGGCGCTCCGGCCCGCCCCCGGAAGCTACGCCAGCCCCCCGGAGATGTGGCGGGCAACGACTACTTTTTCGGTGAAGAGGAGCGATCTGACAAATGAGACCTGTCACTGTTATGACAATTTTCGGCACCCGGCCGGAGGCCATCAAGATGGCCCCCCTGGCCCTGGAGCTGTCCCGCCGCCCCGGCCTGAACGCCCTGTGCTGCGTCACCGCCCAGCACCGGGAGATGCTGGACTCGGTGCTGAACATCTTCCGGCTGAAGCCGGACTATGACCTGAACATCATGGAGCCCCGCCAGACCCTGTCCACCATCACTTCCAAGTGCCTCACCGGCATGGACGGCGTGCTGGAGCAGGCCAAGCCCGACCTGGTCCTGGTCCACGGGGACACCTCCACCACCTTTGCCGGGGCCCTGGCCGCCTTCTACCATAAAGTTCCGGTGGGCCATGTGGAGGCCGGCCTGCGGACCTATGACAAGTGGTCCCCCTACCCGGAGGAGATGAACCGGAAGATGGTGGGCGCCATCGCGGACCTCCACTTCTGCCCCACCGTGGCCAACCGGGAGAACCTGGCCCGGGAGAACATCACCCAGGGGGTGTTCCTCACCGGAAACACCGTCATCGACGCTCTCCAGACCACGGTGCGTCCCCAGTTCACCTTCCAGGAGGAGATCCTCAACCGCCTGGACTATGCCGCCCGCCGGGTCATCCTGGTCACCTGCCACCGGCGTGAGAACTATGGGCAGCCCATGACCAATATTATGACCGCCCTGCGGCGGATCGCCGACGCCTTCCCCGACGTGGAGCTGGTCTATCCGGTCCACCTGTCCCCCGTGGTGCAGGAGGCCGCCCACAAGTATCTGGACGGACATCCCCGCATCCACCTCATCGCCCCGCTGGCGGTGGACGAGATGCACAACCTGATGGCCCGCTGTCATCTGGTGATGACCGACTCCGGCGGCCTTCAGGAGGAGGCCCCCGCCCTGGGCAAGCCGGTGCTGGTCCTCCGGCGCGAGACCGAGCGCCCCGAGGCCGTGGCCGCCGGCACCGTAAAGCTGGCTGGTGTGGAGGAGGAGGACATCTTCTCCATGGCCCGCGAGCTGCTCACCGATCCCGGTGCCTATGCCGCCATGGCTCACGCGGTCAACCCCTATGGAGACGGGCTGGCCTGCCGCCGGATCGCCGACGCCATCGAGTGGAAATTCGGCTTGCGGGAGGAGCCCCCCGCCCCCTTCGGCGGGGCGTGACCGCCGCGGTCCGGAACAGGAGGTGTGGATTTGGATTCTAAAAACCGTCTGGCCATCGCCATCGCCATCACCTGTCTGATCGTTGTGGCCATTTTCGCCAGCTTCGGCCGCAGTCTCTTTTTCGTCCATATCCCCTCCATCACCCTCGGCGACGCCAGCTCCGAAGAGGACCCCGCCTCCGGCTCCTCCACCCCTGAGGCCGCCGACCAGTACTGGCAGGTGGACGTCACCCCCGAGACTGTCCAGAGCATCGTGGCCACCCTGGTCCGCCCAGACAGCTACTACCGGGAGCTCACCGTGGAGACCCTCTGGTCAGGCGGCTCCTTCTCCTCCTCCGTCCAGTACTGGCAGGACCGGGCCTGGTCCCATACCCGGCAGGATCTGGCCTCCGGTGCGGTGCGCCATGACCTGGCCGGCCCGGAGCGCGCCTACTACTGGTACGAGGGCTCGTCCGCCTGGAACGCGCTCCCCGCGGATGAGCGCTCCCATGACCTGGCCCAGCACATCCCCACCTATGAGACGGTGCTGGACCTGGATCCCGCCTCCATCACCGAGACCGGCTATGAGCTACGCGGGCCCTATCCCTGTGTCTACGTCGCCTTTCAGGAGGAGGACAGCGCCTCGGTCGAGCGGTATTGGATCAGTACGGACAACGGCCTGCTCATCTCCGCGGAGCGTGAGGTCAACGGAGAACTGGTGTACCGCATGACCGCCTATGGACAAGTCCAGATCCCCTGTCCCGCCACGGCCTCTTTCGCGCTTCCGGATGGCCAGGTGCTCCACACGGTATAGCAGAAAAGAGCCGTGGCAGCCAAGGCTGCCGCGGCTCTATTCCATTTCTGTCTCCTCCTCGTCCCCCAGCCCCATGATGAGGGCCAGGCCCAGAGCGATGACTAGCTCCAGGTCATCCCCCTCCCACAGGAGGAGCAGCACGATGAGTAGCAGCAAAATATCCCCACTGTCCAGTCTGTCCAGTTTGAGGGAGCGGAGCAGCCCTGTCAGCCCGCTGCCTTTCCCGGTCCCGCCCCCCAGAAGGGAGGCGATGGAGAATGGCAGCCCCCCCGGCGCCCGCTCCGGCCCGCTGGGGGGAGGACTGCCCACCGGCGGACGGTTCTGTGGCGCTGTTTTCTCCTCCTCCACAGGGATGCGGGTATAAACCGCCCCGTTGGGGATATAACGGTTATACACCCTCTCCCTCCTCCTTCCCGCTCAAAGACTGGAAGGCCACCCGGAGCACCCGGGACAGCCTGGCGATCTGGATGGCCCGGTCCAGCCTGGCGTACCGCTCCTTCCGCAGGAAGGGGCGCAGGGCAGCCAGCAGGGCGGTGTTCCGGTCATCCCCCGCCCGGTACTCCTTCAGCAGCCGCATCCCCATCTGGACCATCCGGGGATCTAAACTGCCCAGAATGGACAGGGGATCCTTCCCCGCTCCGTCCTCCGGGTCAGGCCCGCCGGCCCGCTCCCACCCAGGCTCCCCAGGCTCCTCCTCCGGCTCCGGGGCGGGGGGCGCGGGCTTTCCCAAGGACTGGGCCAGGGCCATGATCTGGCCCATGGCCTCTTTGTTCCCCAGGATCGCATTCATTTTTTCCTCAAATTCCCCCACATACGCTCCCCCTCTCCGGCCCGGGACATTTCATGTCAGGACAGTCCTGACTCTTTTGCCTGCCGGCTGATGCGCTCCACCAGCTCCGCCCCCTCCCGGGTGTTCAGCAGGCGGTCCATCATCTGCATCAGCTGGCCCGGGTCGCCGTCCGCCGCCGCCTGGGCGGCCTCCTGCACTCCGCCGCTCTGCTTCAGCATGGACACCAGCTGCCGGGCCTCCCCGGACTGGGCCAGCCGTGCCAGAGCCGCCGGATCCTTCACCAGCTCTCCCATGGGGAGGGACGTTCCCTCCCCGCGATTCTTGCGCTGCATCCTTACTCACCCCCAAACTGGTCTCAGCTTCAGTATATGCGGCGCGACAGGTAAGGTGACAAATTTGAAGATCCTCGTATTTTCCGACTCCCACCGCTCCCAGTCCGGCATGGTCCAGGCCATTGACGAACAGCAGCCCGACCAGGTCATCCACCTGGGGGATCTGATCTCCGACGCGGAGGAGCTGTCCTATTTCTACCCAAAGCTCCCCATCTGCATGGTCCCGGGCAACTGCGACGGCTGGACCACGGTCCCCTCCGTCAAGCAGATCACCCTTCAGGGGCGGAGCATCCTCCTGTCTCACGGACATCTGTGGGGCGTCAAGTCCGGCTATGAGGCCGCCATTGCCCAGGCCCGGTCGGCCGGAGCGGATATTCTTCTCTTCGGCCACACCCATCAGCCCCTCTGCCAGCAGCTGGAGGACGGCCTGTGGGTGCTCAACCCGGGCCCCAGCCGCTCCAGCTACGGCACCATTCTGCTGGAGGAGGGGCTGACCTGCTGCACCCTGACCCGTCTGGTCTGATCCTCCCCCGGTCCGGACGCTTAAAAAAAGGAGGCGCACTCTGTGAAAAAGGTCCTGTATATCCTGTTTCACCGCTCCGTCCTGGTGGCCCTCTCCCTGCTGGCCCAGGTGGTCACGCTGGTGGTCATGCTCAACATTTTTTCCGAGTATATCAACAATTTCTACTGGTGCTGCATCGTCCTCAGCGTGATCGCCGCCCTGCTGATCCTGGGCAGCCGCATCGAGCCCGCCTATAAGATCGCCTGGCTGCTGCTCATCCTCCCCTTCCCGGTGTTCGGCGGCGTCTTTTACCTGCTGGTGGGCGGCGGACACATCCCCAAGCGGATCAGCCGCCGGATGCGCCGCGTGTCCGAGCAGTCGGAAGAAAACCTGCGGGAGGACTTTAAGGCGGACGATCTGCTCCCCCTGGGGGAGGACGCCGCCGGACAGGCCCGCTATCTGGAGCGCTTTGCCCACTGCCCCGCCTATACCAACACTGAGACGGAATACTTCGCTCTGGGCGACCTGGTTTTCCCCCGGATGCTGGAGGAGCTGAAAAAGGCGGAGCGCTACATCTTCCTGGAATACTTCATCCTTCAGCCCGGCGTCTTTTGGGACAGTATTCTGGACATTTTGGAGGAGAAGGCCGCCCATGGCGTGGAGGTCCGGCTGATCTATGATGACATGGGCTGTATCTTCAGCCTCCCCCGGGACTACAACGAGCAGCTGGCCGCCCGGGGCATCCAGTGCCGGGTGTTCAACCGCTTTGTCCCGGTCATGTCCCTGCGTCTGAACAACCGGGACCACCGGAAGCTGATGATCATCGACGGGAAGGTGGGCTTCACCGGCGGGATCAATCTGGCGGACGAGTACATCAACCGGCGGGAGCGCTTCGGCCACTGGAAGGACAGCGCCATTCTGCTGGAGGGGGACGCGGTGTGGTCCATGACGGTCATGTTCCTCACCATGTGGGACCACTGCTGCGGCTGGGAGGAGGAGTTCCGCCATTTCCGGCCGGAGCCCTCCCCCGTGCGCCCCTGGACCGGCTATGTCCAGCCCTATACGGACACGCCCCTGGACCGGGAGACGGTGGGCCAGGCGGTCTATCTGAACATGATCTCCAAGGCCCGGAAATACATCTATATCACCACCCCCTATCTGGTCATCGACGTGGCCACCAACACCGCCCTGTGCAACGCGGCCAAGGCCGGAGTAGATGTGCGCATCATCACCCCCCATATCCCGGACAAGCGCTATGTGTTCGAGGTGACCCGCGCCCATTATCCCCCGCTTCTGGAGGCCGGCGTGCGCATCTATGAGTACACCCCCGGCTTCATCCACGCCAAAAACTTTGTGGTGGATGACCGCTTCGCCACGGTGGGCACTGTGAACCTGGACTACCGCAGCCTGTTCCTCCATTTCGAGGACGGCGTCTGGCTGTGCGAGGCCCCCTGCATCCAGGACATCCGAAAGGACTTTGAGGACACCCTGGCCGTGTGCCAGCGCATCTCCCTGCGCCAGTGGCGGCACCTCAATCCCCTGCTTCAGCTCTACCGCAATATCCTGCGCGTCTTCGCCCCCCTGATGTGAGCCAAAAAGAGCCCCGGGAGACCTCTCCTCTGAGATCTCCCGGGGCTCTCCGCGCTCAGACCCGCTCCCCGCCGAAATAGGCCGCCAGCAGGTCCACACAGGCGCCATAGGAGCGCATCCCCAGCTTCTGCCCGTTCCCCTTCAAGAAGGAGTCGTACACCTGCTCCGCCGCCGTCTCCACCGGAGAGGCCAGGGCCGCCCAATAGGCGTTGTTGTCATTCCAGTCGTCCGCCAGCTCCTGGGTAAAATACCGCTGAACAATGTCCTGCCACGCCCCCCGGTCCACCGGGGCCAGGGCGTTGCACAGCTGGATCAGGCCCATCAGATAGCCGGAGTACTGATACACCGGGTCCCCGCTGGTCACCGCCGCCAGGATCCCCACAAAGTTGGCCTCCTGCTCCGAGGCCACCATCCGCTGGTGGGCCATCTCGTGGGCCACTGTGGCCGGAAGGAGGCAGGCCGGGGCGTCCACATTCACATTGGCCTCCCCGGTGAAGGGAAAGTACACCCCCGTAAAGCCCAGCCTGCTTTGCAGCCGGGAGAAGAAGATGGGCTTGGCCGCCGTTTGGCCCTCCAGGGCCAGGAAGGGATACTCCCGCGCCACATTTTCATAGACCTCCGGCCCACGGGCCAGGATCTCATCCCGGCTCACGGCAAACCGGCCGTTCTCATCCCGCTCCACCTGTGTGGAACATTCCGCCGCCCGCTGGGCAAACAGGGCGGTCACCTGGATCAGGGTCTCCACCGGATAGGGCTGCACCCGCAGGCCGCTCTTCTCCTGAAAGCTGGAGGCGTAGTAGGCCGCGTTCCACAGCCAGCAGAAGCCGCACCACAGCCACAGCAGAAGCGAGACCAGGGCCAGGCTCCGGCGGGCGAAGGCCCGGCCGTCCCGCCTCCGGAGCGCCCCGGCCACCGTCCAGATCAGCCAGAGGACGCAGCCGGTCAAACACAGGACGGTCAGCAGCTCCGCCGCCGAGCACCAGGGGATCCGCCCCCAAAAACGCCCCAGCTGCTGCTCCACCGGAGCCATCACCCCGGACACCCAGCGGTCCATCAGGGCCCGGTCCCATTTCCGCGTCTCAAACAGCAGGACCAGCAGGGCGGGCAGGACCAGGGCGGCGCCCCAGGCAAGGGTACGCCCTCCCATTCGTCTCTCCACCTGTCTCCCTCCTCACAGCCGTACCGGCCCGGTGGTCCACTCCCGTCCCGGGACGGGGACCTCCGGCAGGCACAGGTCATACAGATCGGTACACCGGGCCTCCAGGGCAAACAGCCGCCGCCCCGGCTCCTCCAGCCTCCCGGCATGGGCGGGCTTGGTCAGGACGGGCAGGGCCGCCCGCCCCTTCATGGCCTTCAGCAGCTCCTGTCCCCGGGCGTTGAAGCCCAGCACCCGCAGATAGGGGGGCGCGTCCGGCCGGTCCGCCCGGGTCAGCCCCAGGAAGGCCCACACCAGCAGCCGCCTCATCCGGGCCTGGGTCCAGTGCCGGGGCTTGGCCAGCTGAAAAAACTCCTCCAGGGACCGGCACCGCTTTCCGGCCCGCTCCAGGCGGGGGGGAAGGCCCTCCGCCGCTCCGCTGTCCGGGAGGACGGCCCAGTCCCCGGCGGTCATGGTCCTCAGCCGGGCCAGCAGTCCCCGCTCCGCCCGCCAAAGGCCGGGCATCCCGCGCCAGCCCCCCCGCAGGAGCTCCAGACCGCTGCCGGGGAGGTAGGGCTCCGCCGCCTGCCAGTCCTCCGCCTCCAGAAAGGCGCGGAGCTGGGTGGCGGAGAGAAATTCCGGGCGCGCGGCTCCCGCCAGCAGACTGTCGTGGGGAGCTCCCTCCCGGCGGACCGTCACGGGGCGGATGGGGCTGCCCAGCCTGTCCAGGGCCCGGAGATACTCCACGCCCAGATTGTTGTTTGGCGTGGACAGAAGCGCTGAGCACTCCGGCCCCAGGATCCCCCGGACCACCTCCTGCCGGGCGGCGGCAAAGGGCATCCCCTCGTCCACAAAGCGGCGCACGCCCGCTTCATAGACCGGACTGTTCAGGCACTCGGCCACCTGCCGGAGCCGGTCCGCCGCTCCGCACTCACTGCCGAAGGAGAGGACGTCCACCACCCCGGAGGCGGCCAGGACGCCCACCGCCCCCTGTGCAAAGGTCTCCGCCGAGGACACCGCCCACACCGTGGGCAGCTCCAGCACCAGGTCCACCCCGCCGGTCAGGGCCAGCCTGCTCCGGGTCCACTTGTCCGCCGCCGCGCAGCGCCCCCCCTGGACCCAGCAGCCGCTCATCACCGCCACCACAGGGGCGTCCTCCCCCAGCTCCGCCCTGGTGCGGGCGATCTGATAGGCGTGCCCCGTGTGGAAGGGATCATACTCCGCAACGATGCCAACGACTTGCATAGATTGACCTCCTGGTGAATTATCTTCCTTTTTTTCAGAAAAGTAGTTGTCCTGATTTCTAAAAAGCGGTACAATGTGATTAGCTATGGGTTCAGGCTGTCTACCAGTGTACTACAAGCCCGGCCCCAAAGGCAAGTCTGGCCTTGCCAAATTGAACGTCCCGCCTCTGCCCCGCTCCTGTCCCGGAGCGTGTACCGTGATCGTTTCACTGGGGAAGCGGGAACATTGAAAAGGAGATCGATTCCCATGAACATTCTTGTCATCAACGCCGGCAGCTCCTCTCTGAAGTACCAGCTGCTCAACCCCGACACTCAGGAGGTCCTGGCCAAGGGTCTGTGTGAGCGCATCGGCCTGGACGGCAAGTTCACCTATAAGCCCGCCGGCAAGGAGGCCGTCAAGGACGCCGACGTGTCCATGCCCACCCACTCCGAGGCCATCCAGACCGTTCTGAACGCCCTGGTGGACCCCAAGAACGGCGTGATCGGCTCCATGAAGGAGATCGACGCGGTGGGTCACCGTGTGGTCCACGGCGGCGAGAAGTTCGCCCAGTCCGTCCTCATCACCGACGAGGTCATGGCCGCCATCGAGGAGTGCAACCCCCTGGCCCCCCTGCACAACCCCGCCAACATCATCGGCATCCGCGCCTGCCAGGCCCTGATGCCCGGCACCCCCATGGTCGCCGTGTTCGACACCGCCTTCCATCAGACCATGCCTCCCGTGGCCTACACCTACGCCCTGCCCTATGAGTTCTATGAGCAGGACAAGGTCCGCCGCTACGGCTTCCACGGCACCAGCCACAAGTACGTCTCCCAGCGGGCCGCCGCCATGCTGGGCAAGCCCGCGGAGGAACTGAAGCTCATCTCCTGCCACCTGGGCAATGGGTCCTCTGTCACTGCCATCGACGGCGGCAAGAGCGTTGATACCTCCATGGGCTTCACCCCCCTGGCCGGTCTGCCCATGGGCACCCGCTGCGGCGACATCGACGCCGGTATCCTGGAGTATCTGATGAACAAGCATGGATATGACATCAAGGAGATGCTGAGCATCCTGAACAAAAAGTCCGGCGTGCTGGGCATCTCCGGCGTGTCCTCCGACTTCCGTGACCTGGAAAATGCCGCCCCCAAGGGCAACCAGCGGGCTCAGCTGGCGCTGGATTCCTTCGAGTACGGCGTCACCAAGCTCATCGGCTCCTACGCCGCCGCCATGGGCGGAGTGGACGCCATCATCTTCACCGCCGGCGTGGGTGAGAACGGCGCGGAGAACCGCGTGAACATCACCAAGAAGCTGGCCTTCATGGGCGTGAAGCTGGACGAGGAGAAGAACAAGGTCCGCGGCCAGGAGATCGACGTCTCCGCCGCCGATGCCAAGGTCCGGGTCCTGGTCATCCCCACCAACGAAGAGCTGATGATCGCCATGGATACCGCCGCTATCGTCAAGGGCTGAGCAGTCCGCTTCTCTCCCCGGGGATGACCAGAAAATCGGCGCGCAGCGCTGATTTTGCGCAGGGCGGATCCATTCCGCCCGAGCATTGTGGTCCAAAGGGCACCCAAACAGATCCCGATCTGTTTGGGCCATCCCCACCAACGAAGAGCTGATGATCGCCATGGATACCGCCGCCATCGTCAAGGGCTGAGTATTCCCCCTGCATCCATAAACGTAAAATATCCAGGCGCATTTGCGCCTGGATATTTTATACCCTGTTTTCCCCCAGCTGTCTCTCCAGCAGCCCCACATTTTCCCGCAATCTCCGGTCCTCCGGCGACAGGGCCAGTGCCCGGCGGGCCTCCTCCAGGGCCAGAGCAGTCCGCCCTGTATGGTAAAATGCCTGACAGCGCAGATCATGGGGCAGGCTGCCCCATGCCTCCGGCTCACAGATGTAGGTACGTGGGCGCTCCCGGAGCGCCAATGCCTGACCGGCGGCATACAGCACACCGTCCCACTCCTCCCGCTGGTACAGCAGACGGGCCAGTTCCACCCATGGCTCCCGGAGATAGGGGGCCTCCGCCGCGGCCCGGAGATACCATTCCAAAGCCTCGCTTTGACGGTCCAGCGCAAGGCAGGCCCGGGCCAAAAAACGCATGGAGGCCGCCCGCTCGTCCCGCCACACCGCCTTTGGCATGGCCAGGTGGCGCTTCAAGGTGCGGACGCAGTCCGCCCATTGACCACGGAACAGGTACTCCCGGCCCAGATAGTGCATATTCCGGTCATCCTCCGGGTCCTCCTCCACAGACAGCTCCAGAAGAGGCAGGTACTGTCCCCGGGATTTTTCCGGATCCGGGTGGTGGTCCAGCTGGACCCCCTCCGCCTCCACAGTGGGCCCCGGAGCGCCCTCCCCCTCCCACTGGAGCACCTCGTGTACCGGGTGGACCCACCGGTAGCCCCGGCGGGTGTGGATCTTATCGCTCCAGAATACAACCCCCTCCGAGCCGTCCTGCTGGAAGCTCCAGGTATAGCGATAGGAGACCCGGCCGCACCCAGGCCGCCAGGCCCGTTCCAGCGCCTCCCGCCATCCCGGGTGGAACACCTCATCCAGGTCGGTACAGACACACAGGTCCACATCCTCCGGCACCAGTTCCAGGGACCGGTTGCGGGCCGCGTCGAACCGCCAGGGCAGGATCCGCTCCACAGTGACCTGCGCTCCCCGGGCCCTCAGCCGTTCTACCGTACCATCCTTCGATCCGGTATCCAGCACCACCACCAGGTCAGCCTCTCCCATAGAATCCATCCAGCGGTCCACAAATTTCTCCTCATTTTTACAGATCGTGTAAACACACACCTTGCAATTGCCCACTCTTCCCACCTCCTGATTCACATCTCTTCAGCTTTCTTTCACACTCAGAGGCGGCGTCCCAGCAAGAACGCCGCCCCTGATCTTTTATTTCTCTACGCTGTGTCCATTAGGTGGCCAGCAGACGGGCTTCCCGCATATTCGCCAGCAGTTGGTTGAACTGGGTGACTGCATCCTCCGTTCCGGTAGCATCTGCCACCGGAGCAATGACTGGCACCGAGGTAGCAGGCCCGGCAGGGCCAGTAGGGCCAATCGGACCTTGGGGCCCCGCAGGGCCATCCTGTCCTATCGGGCCGGTGGGACCCTGTGCGCCGGTTGCGCCAGTGGCTCCGGCAGGACCGGCGGGGCCGGTGGGACCCTGTGCGCCGGTTGCGCCAGCGGCTCCGGCAGGACCGGCGGGGCCGGTGGGACCCTGTGCGCCGGTTGCGCCAGTGGCTCCAGCAGGACCGGCGGGGCCGGTGGGACCCTGTGCGCCGGTTGCGCCAGTGGCTCCGGCAGGACCGGCGGGGCCGGTGGGACCCTGTGCGCCGGTTGCGCCAGTCGGGGCGATGTTATTAGGAAAGTGGCTATAACCCTTGAAAATCAAGGGAAAATCAAAAAATAAAAGTCTATCACATTACGCTGAAAGCCGTCTGGGTAAAATCTGGGCGGCTTTTTTGCGTGGTGGACTTGGAAAGGAGGAAAATTTTTCGATAGAAAATCAACGCTCATTTTTGTGCAATACACCAAAATTGAAGGAGGTTAGTGAATGGCAGATGACAAACTCAAAACCGGCCCGGAGCCCCCTGGCCCGGATCGTCCCGGTGAAGCTCCTGCGAAAGAGGCTCCGCCAATCCAGGAGCCCCCGGTTCAGGAAACTGACGCGCCGGGGAAAACGCAAGAGCCCGCCGCGCCTGGTACGGGCCCGGCACTCCAGGCGGAACAGTCTGTTATTCCCGGTATGGGGGAGGACAATCCGGCCCGCTCTGCACTTGGGGAAGTAGTGGTTGATTTTGACAAGATCAACGAGCTTATGTCCCAGCGGCGGGCAGCGGGGCATAGAGCCGTAGACAAATTAAAGGCTCCGGCTACTGATAAGGATGGTAAAGAGGCTCCTATCCCGGAGGAAAAAGCGCCGGAGGCGGATCAGCCGAAAAAGCGCCGGGGCCGTCCCCCGAAAGAGCAGGCCGGGGTGTCTGTGGGAAAAAAGGAGAAAGCGGCGGAGCCCCGCACAGGCCGCCCGTCTAAGGTTGACAAGGCGGCCCGTGAGGAGGCCCCGCCCGCTGTTCGGGACAAAGTGTCCAGAGGTAAGAAAGCTGACAAGGGCAAGGAAACGGGCTCCGGCGGTGCGCCTGCGTCTAAATCCGCTAAAGCGGTAAAGCCGGGCAAGGCCGCTCCCGTCAAGGAGGCGGCAGTCCCGCCGCCGGAGATCAATCTGCCGCCCACGCCTGACGTGCCGCCCCGCCCGGTGGAAGAGGGAAAAATCGTCTATCTGAAAATGGCGGAGCTTCATCCGTTCCATACGTTCCGGGAGCATCCCTACAAGGTGCAGGACGATAAGGCGATGGAAGATCTGGTGGGGACGATCAAGGAACACGGCATTATGACCCCCGCCACCGTCCGCCCGGAAAAAGACGGCAAGGGCTATGAGATCATCGCAGGCCACCGCCGCCATCACGGTGGTACACGGGCCGGGCTGGAGGAAATGCCCTGTATCGTCCGCGAGATGACTGATCTTGAAGCTGTCCGGGAAATGCGGAACAGCAACAAGCAGCGGGGCGATCCTCTCCCCAGCGAACTGGCAAAGTTGCTGGATTTGGAGGTGGAGGCCATCAAACGCCAGGGTGCCCGCCCGAAAAGTGAGAAAGAGGCGGAGGCCCTGGGTAAGCTCTCGGTAGAGATTGTGGGCAAGGAACACGACATGAATTATAAAAAGGTCATGCGGTATATCCGGCTCAATTCCCTGGTGCCGGAGCTTCTGGACAAGGTGGACACAAAGCAGATGGGTTTTATGCCTGCGGTGGAGATCTCGTATATCAGGCCGGAAAACCAGCGGCTGATTGCCGTTTCCATTGATGGGGAGCAGTCCTCCCCCTCGGTGGCCCAGGCGAAGCGGCTCCACGAGCTGGACAAGGAGGGCAAGCTCAACGGCGATGTGATCGACGGCATTTTGAGTGAAGAAAAAAAGGAGGATCGCGGTGTGATTATTTCGACTGCTGAACTGTCTAAGTATTTCGGCAAGGAGGTCACTCCTGCCAAAATGAAAGAGCAGATCATGGCGCTGCTGGACGAGTGGAAAGAGAAACAGCCGCCCGAACTGGCGCAGCCGGACAGGAAAAAGGACTTGGAGAAGTAACCGGGCCCCGCTTCTGGACACTTTGTCCAGAGGTGAACGCCCCGCGCCGGGGATGGGCTCTGTGGTGATATATCCCCCGTCGCCGGATATTTTGCAGCGCAGCCGGGAACGGGCAGTCAAGGGGCGGAACGCCCGCCGTTTGCGGCGGCTTGCCCTTGACGGCCTGGCCCGGCTGTGCTATTTCCGGCAAGGCGGCGGGGGTATATCCTCCAGAGCCGCCCCCTTTCCCATGAATGGGAAAGGGCGGGGGGATAGGGTTGAACTACCTATATAAATATCGGAGGTGTTGACAATGAAACGATCCCTTGCTTATATCACCGCTGCGTGGCGCGGTGATCCTGCGGTGGATATGGAGCAGGCGGCGCATTACTGCCGCGTGGTCTACGATGCGGGCTATTCCCCCATCTGCCCTATGCTCTATCTGCCGCTGTTCCTCAATGACGCGGTGCCGGAGGAGCACAAGAACGGCATCGACATGGGCCGCGATCTGCTCCGGCGCTCCCGTGTGCTGGTGGTATGCGGCCATTCCGTGACCGAGGCCATGAAAAATGATATTGCCGTGGCCCAGCGCCTGGGGATCACCGCGACTACCCTTGAGGGCATCCTGACCGTCAAGGGCCAGGGGCGGTGCTGATGGCGTCCCTGTTTGAAGCCTACATCACCAACCTGGGAAAGTACAACGAGGGTGAGCTGGTTGGCGAAACGCTGAAATTCCCCACAACTACCGAAGAAGTACAGGCCCTTTTGAAGCGGATTGGTGTGGACGGGGTACGTTATGAGGAATTTTTCATAACCAGCTTTGACGGTGGTGTGCTGGGGCTCTACGACTATCTCACAGAATATGAAAACCTGGACGAGCTCAATCATCTGGCCTGCCTGCTCTCCGAGCTGGATCAAGGTGAGTTAGAGAAATTTGAGGCCGTCATTGATAGCGGCGAACATACTTCCAGCGTGGCCGATCTCATCAATCTGGCGCAAAACCTGGATTGCTACGAGTTTTATCCCGGCGTTGAGGACGATGAAACCCTGGGCCGCATCTATGTGGAGGACATGGAGGCCATTGACGTGCCGGAGCACCTGCTGAATTATTTTGACTATGAGGCATACGGGCGGGACATTCGGCTTGAAGAGGACGGCCACTTTGCCCCTGGCGGCTATGTGCTGAACAATGGCGGTCAATTTATCGAGCACTATCACGGGATCGAGGACATTCCCGACGAGCACAAAGTCTTTGCCTTTCCGCAGCTCACGGTGCGGGAGCAGATGGCGGCCTACAAAGAAATTATTGACGGTTCCTCCCTGGAGGGCTATCGGAAGATTGCCGCAAAGGAACACGAGGAACGATAACGGCACTTCTGGACACTTTGTCCAGAGGTGCTTTTTTCATGGAAAGGAGGGATACGGCTGATTGACGAGGATGTTTCCAGACGTACCATAGCAGTTTCGATCAAGGCGACAAAGCTCACGGGCCGGGTGCTGGCCCAGGCGTGTCTGGCGGTGGGCCGGAAGATCAAGAAAACGTACCGGGCCCGCCAGACACCCCACGGAAAACAGACGGTGCGCCAGCTTATGGGCCACGGAGCCGCCACGAACAGCATCGAGGTGGAGTCCCCAAAGGACTTTGACCGGGTGGCCCGGCGCTGGAATGTGGACTATGCCTTTTATAAGACCGGGCCGGACAAATACCTGTTGTTCTTTAAGAGCGGGCAGGCCGACGCCATCACCGCTTGCTTTTCGGAATATTCCCGGCGCGTGTTGAAGCGTTCCAAGTCCCAGCGTGTTCCCATCCGGGAACAGCTCAAACGGGCTGCCGCTGAACTGTCCCGCCAGCCGTCCCACAAGAAAGAACGTGCAAGGGAGGCGGTGCATGAGGACAGATAGCGTCAAAAAGTATGTGATACCCAATATCCCGTATCTGTTTATTCTGTGGGCCTGCCTAAAGCTGGGGACGGCCTACCGCCTGGCCCCTGGAGCAGACTTTGCTCACAAGCTCATGGGCCTGGGGCAGAGCATCGGCCCGGCCTTTGCCGACTTTTCGCCGGGGTTGGCCCCCTTTGACTGGCTCATCGGTATTGTGGGCGCGGTGGGGTTTCGCCTGCTGATCTACTTCAAAAGCAAGAACGCAAAGAAATTTCGGCGGGATGAGGAATACGGGTCGGCCCGTTGGGGCACCGAAAAAGACATCAAGCCCTTTGTCGATCCGAAGTTTGAGAACAACGTCATTTTGACAAAGACGGAGTTTCTCACTATGAACACCCGGCCCAAAAATCCCGCCAACGCCCGCAATCTCAACGCCTGTATTATCGGCTCGTCCGGCTCCGGCAAAACCCGTTTCTGGCTCACGCCCCAGCTACTCCAGGCGCACAGCTCCTATGTATGTGTCGATCCGAAAGGCGGAGTGCTCTCCCAGGTGGGGGCCTTTCTGCAACGCCGGGGGTATCAGGTCAAAGTGTTTAACAGCATAGATTTTTCAAAATCCATGCACTACAATCCGCTGTCCTATATCCACAACGAGGCGGACATTCTCAAATTTGTGGACACTCTGATTGCCAACACCAAAGGCGCGCGCCCAGATAGGGCGTAGTAAGAAGTAGAATCAGGCACTACCCACTCAGATAACAGTGGAAACGACCCGCCTAACCGATAGGCGAAAGCTGATGCGGGACCATAGCATGGCGGGAAAGCGATAAGTTGCTCTATACACAAGAGCACGACTGAATTGCTACGTTAAGCGGATATGAGGATAGAACTACTGAATGTTGAATGCGAGTTTCAAGTCCCCGTTGTGTTCGGGCGGAGGAATGTGTATGTAACCACCGTAGATACGGCGGCATCAACCTCTGACATGAATAACATTGCGTTTCGCCTTTGCGCGATGGGTTATCAATCAATTCATGTGACAAGCCAGAGAACTGGAAATAACGAAACGAAAGCGTATCCGACAATCCGCATTTGCCTACTTATTACGCTAACTGGGGATTGCCTAAGTCGGAATGCTCAAACGAGCTATGCGAAATGCCCCCTGTGGGTGATAAATCCCAAGCCCTCGAAAGGCAAGGGAGATGACGCTGAATATCCGATACGGCAACGGAGTTCTCATAGTAGTCCTGTGGGAAGTAACGACTCTCACGGAATATATCCTGTATTCCAGACGAAGGAGAACAGTTATTGCATTCCAAAATTGAAATTTGATTAGGGAGGAAAGCCTCAAATGCAACCAACAATCGAGATTTTGGATAGAATCAGAAAAAATTCAAGGGACAACAAAGAGGAAATCTTCACAAGGCTCTACCGCTATCTATTAAGACCCGACCTGTATTATCTTGCGTACAAAAACCTCTACGCCAACAAGGGCGCAGGAACAAAAGGCGTGAATGACGACACGGCTGACGGATTCAGCAAGGAAAAAGTTGACCGGATCATCCAATCTCTGGCTGACGGAACCTATACTCCGAATCCTGTTCGCCGCGAGTACATCCAGAAAAAGCAGAACAGCACAAAAAAACGTCCTCTTGGAATTCCTACCTTTACGGACAAGCTGGTGCAGGAAGTATTGAGAATGATATTGGAATCGGTCTACGAGCCAATCTTCTCAAACAATTCTCACGGCTTTCGTCCCAACAGGAGCTGCCACACTGCGCTGAAATCTTTGAAAAGAGAATTTTCAGGTGTGTCGTGGTTTATTGAGGGCGATATTAAAGGCTGTTTCGATAACATTGACCACCAAGTTTTAGCAAACGTCATAAACGCCAAGATTAAAGATGCTCGGTTGATTCAGCTCATCTGGAAATTCCTAAAAGCCGGTTATATGGAGGACTGGCAATACCATGCTACCTACTCAGGCTGCCCGCAGGGCGGCATCGTTTCGCCCATACTCGCAAATATCTACCTGAATGAGCTGGACAAGTTCGTAGAAAAAACCGCCAAAGAGTTCTATAAAAGCAGGGACAGGCACCATACCCCGGAATACGATAAGGTCACATGGCAGATAAAAAAGGCTCAGAAACAGCTGAAAACTGCAGCGGGTCAGGAAAAAACAGCTTTGTTGCAGAAAATCGCTCAATTAAAAGCAGTCATGCATAAAACGCCCTGTATGTCCAAAACGGACAAAGTCATCAAATACATCCGTTATGCTGACGACTTCATTCTTGGCGTGAAGGGCGATAAAGCGGACTGTGAGCGTATCAAGAGACAGCTGTCCGACTTCATCAGCCAAACCCTGAAAATGGAGCTTTCAGAGCAAAAGACACTCATTACGCACAGTAACCAGTATGCAAGATTTTTGGGTTATGACATCCGTGTGAGGAGAGACCAGAAGCTAAAGCCGCACGGAAACCACGTTTCCCGCACGCTCAACGGGTCTGTTGAGCTGTGCATTCCGTTTGCGGACAAAATTATGCCTTTCCTGTTTGGGAAGTCGGTCATTCGGCAACTACGCGACGGGACAATAGAGCCTACCGCAAGAAAATATATCTTTCGGTGTACGGACTTGGAGATTGTATCAACGTACAACTCTGAGCTGCGCGGTATTTGCAACTATTACAGCATAGCCAGCAATTTCAACAAGCTTCAATATTTTGAATATTTGATGGAATACAGCTGCCTGAAAACTCTCGCTGGAAAGCATGAGAGCACCAGCAGAAAAATGATGCGCAAATACCGTGATGGAAACGGCAGCTGGGGTGTGCCCTACCAAACAAAAGCAGGCATAAAACGCCGCAGTTTCGCAAGGTTTATGGATTGCAAAAATACAGACCTCTGGACAGATAAAATCATAGACTTTGCAATCGCACACATCGGTTCCAGAACGTCATTTGACGATAGGCTGTCCGCCCGCGTGTGTGAGCTGTGCGGAAAGACCAATGTGCCGCTGGAAATACACCATGTAAATAAGGTGAAGAACCTCAAAGGAAAACAACTGTGGGAGCTTGCGATGATAGCGAAAAAGCGAAAAACACTTGCGGTGTGCAAGGACTGTCATCACAAGATTCACCACCCTTGAACGACACTGATTTGAAGCAATAATGGCGAGCCGGATACATCGAGAGGTGTACGTCCGGTTCTGGGAGGGGTTTGGGCAAACCTACGGCAGTAATGCCGCAAGGCGGCTCATTCCTACTCTACGA
>CABIYX010000007.1:44774-94736 GCA_902363045.1 Clostridiales bacterium | reverse complement strand
GGACGCCTCCATTGCTGGCTGACTTCTCTCATGCCAGGGCCTGCAAACCATTTTGCGAAAATTCCTTGACACTACCGGGAAAGCGAATCCCCATGGTCCTGTGGCGGGAAAATGGATCAGACCAGCAAAAAACCGTCCTGCTGAATTTGTCGTTCAGCAGGGCGGTTTCGCTTGTCCTTTGCAATCATTCCTCAGAATACTGCATGAAGCATGATTTAGTATTAAATCAGTATCAGCAGGCAAAGTGACAGGCAAAAAAGCCTGTATTTCCGTGGAATTCCGGGCGTTCCGAAATTATTCCCACTCGCTCCTGTTAGATCTTTTCTAAACAGATTTGCTTATAGAATTTCGCTCAGAGTATTGACATTATTTTCATTATTCAGATAGTAGGGGCTATCTGATTTTTTGTTGCTATGGTGTTGCCACCTATAAGATTGCTATTTTCATATTACACGCTTAGAAGTTGTGTGATCAAGTCAACAAAATCGCATGCCTTTTCGTACTTGGCAAAAATCTCTTCAAATGTGTCGTTAATCTGAACCTCAATGTAATTTTGGTGTACTAATCGATTGCGTTCTCGTCCAATGGTCAGAAAAGCAACTTCGGCCTCATCAAGTTTTTTTGTATGAATCTCTTCTCTAGCTTTTCGCTTAAATGCGTCACCAAATAATCCAAAAAATTGGTTAGCATTACTTCCGTCCCAATTAAAAAATGTGTGGTACTGGCGTTTCATTGCTTTGTTGTCAACAAACGAAACGATTTCCACATTACATTTTGTTTTTCTATTCACAAAATCATGAATTGTTTTTGTTATTACGGTTTCAAAGTAACTTGCAGCAGAAAGTAATAATGCTTTTTTATAGGTATCGTTGATATATAGTTCAAACGAAACTTGACCATTCGATCTGCAAAATTCGATTAATTCACCATACTCCTCATATAAGGATTTTATCTTTGCACTATACATGGTATAACCCTCACTTTACACCATGAATTATTGCAAATATTCCTGAGCCTTTGCTAATCTCTTTTTAACCATTTTACTATGGGAGGTGCTATGCGTAATTGCCTCTTCAAATTCCACGTCTTTCTTTAACGCATTAATCTTATCAGGCTGGATTTTTCCACCAACTAGTGACTTTTCTTTGTAGTATATATCTACCGTTGCAACAAAGACGGAGTCAAATAACGCACCATTGAACTCCCCCTTTTTAGTGGCAAAAGTTTCTCTGGAAATTTCTGAACATGATTCTAAAAATGAAGTAAAAAGATTTTCAAAATATTCTATTTCACTTGTTGAATAGTTCATTGCCTTTTTTGCAAAGCGATTTATGAAACCATTCATAGAGCCACTATAATTTTCACCATCACAGAGTAACGCAAATGAACGTAATATAATTTCTACATCCTTAAATTTCCCATCTTCTGGCTTGCCATAAATATTTCTCCAAATACTATTCTGATTAAGAATGTTTAGCATTCTGAAGAAATCTGAATAATACAGACAAGCTCTAATTTCTTGATTGCTAAGATTTACTCCACCAGTATTTAAACGACTAAAAATCTCGAAAACAGAACTATCATCTTCTTTAGGCTCATTTTGACGAATAGCCATGCATCGTATTGTCATAAATTCAAAATTTGATTTATATAGCCCAAGCGTATTATAACGCAATCCATCTAAAGGATTTTTTTCTCTGTTTTCAGATTTGGACAATTGCAATTTGAAATCTTGAAAATACATATCACTGAACAAGATGGAGTCAGGGATGCCATTATTTAGGTCAAATACTTTTCTTAATTCCGCACGCTTTTCAACAAGTGGAAATCTTTGCTTAATGTAATAGTAGATGGAAAGAAGCCGTTGTTGACCATCAATTACTAAAAAATCATTGCGTAATCGCCTAGAACGCCCATTTCACGGGCATCGCGGCGGTTCGAGGGGTCGGATTTACTACCGATTTACTACTTTTGAAGAAAGAGCCTTGATATGCTGAGACCCCTTAGACAACATATATAGCATGGCAGCATGCAATCATTATAGGATGAGTAAGGCACTCGCGCAGGCGGCGGGTGCCTTTTACATGTCCGAAATCACATGGAAAGAGACCCCGGAGGGAAGGAACTCCGAGGTCTCTCGTCAAAGGTGGAATAGGGGGCGTGGTGCGTTTCAGGGGGATGTGCCCGTCTCCATTCTGCATAGGAGCAGCTATGATTATATCAAATCCCAAGGCGCTCCTTCATGACCTTTCGCATGTCCTCCTTCTTGATGGTGCGCCTGTTCTGTCCGGTGAACCTTATCGGGTAGCAGCGTTCGAGGATTCGGTCGAAGATGCGGCTCCACGGGTCGTCGCTGTCGGATATGCTGCCGTTAATCCTGTCGCCACCGAAGTTCGTCGTGACGACCATGGGCTTGCCCGTCTTGTAGCGACCGTCGATGACCGAGTAGACATGCTCCATCATGTAGCTCGTAGAGCGCTGCGCACCCAAGTCCTCGATGAGCAGGAGGTCGTACCCGAGAATCCTGTCGAGGTTCCGCTGGCGGTTCTCGAAGGATGACTCCATCAGGTTCACGATGCTGCGGACATCGGTCTGCAAGGCCGAGAACCCCCGGTTGATGACGCGGTTCGCAATGGCCGAGGACATGAAGGACTTCCCGGTGCCGACACTCCCCCACAGCAGAAGCCCGTAAGGTTCCTTCGGGTCGAACATGTCGGCGTACCTACGGCAGCGGGATGAAAGGGCGGGTGTCATGCCGTCATCGGTCTCGAACGTGCAATCGCGGTAGAAGCCGCTGGCGGCGAAGCACTCCCGACGCATCTTGTCTGCTTTCGCCTTGGCCGCAGCCTTCTCCTCGCGTTCCAGACGCTCGCGTTCTGCACGCTCCTCGCACTCGCAGGGAATGTGAACGATGAAGGGCTTGTCCCTTCCGGGAAGAACCATCTTCTTCTGCTTCGGCTTCCCGCATTTCTCGCAGATGAGCAGCCCGTCCGAATCGGTGGGCGAATCGGTCTCAGACAGCGAATCCTTGATGACATCTTTCAATTTATCCATATCTACCTCTTCCTTTCCCTTGTAAGCCGCTGAGAGCCTGCCTGACGGGTGCTTAATGTCAATGCTGGTTCGGAGGACGCATTGATGCGTCAAAAACCCGCTGGTGCGATTAGAAAGCCTTGCAGGCGCATCAGCACATGTCGAAGGCCATCTCCTGCGCGGTCATGTAATCGACGTTGTACTTCTCCATGATTTCCTCGATGGTCATATCGGCTATCCGCTTGCCCTGCCCGTCCTGCTCGGATGCACGGCTGTCGGAATTACGTGAGGGCTTCTGCCTCTCGGAATCGCGCCTAGCCCAGTTGCGGATGGTCGCGAGGTGGTTCTTGTAGGACTTGCCGGTGCTGTCCATGTACGTGCTGAGGCGGTCGATGCGCTCCTGCCAGTCACCGGGGAACTCGTCTTTGAGCTTCGAGAGGTCGGTATCGCTCAGTTTGACATTACGGTAAGTGCCGTAAATGCGCTTTTTCTCAGGAACCCTTTTCGACGGAGCGGCCTCATATCCATCGGTACTTGATTCCTTTTTCTTTTCTTCATCAGTATTTTCTTGCTTCGTATTTAATTGTCGTTGATTTTCCACATGTGGATTAGCCACATGTTGATTTTCCACATGTGGGTTTTCAACTTGTGGGTAGTCAGAAAAAGTCCAGAGCCAGTCGATGATTTTTCCCTTGTCGTCGCGGATACGTTCGCGGGTTAGATAGCCATTGGTCTCAAGTTCCTTGATAGCAGAGCGGATGAGGCTTTCACCATCTGACGGGAGAATGGCGGATAAGCCAGTCGTGCTAAAGTGCCAGTTGTCGGGAAGCGACAGCATGGTGCAGAGCAGTCCACGAGCCTTGAGCGAGAGGCTGCTTTTGAATACAGCATTGTCGATGACGGTGAAATTTGATTTATGGGCTTTGTGAAGAACTGCCATGGCCTCCTCCTGATAAAAAAATCCCCTTGGTGGTTGCGGACACCAAGGGGATTTCTATATATTTCCCGCTCTCGAAGGAGCTGAGAAAGCTGAATTGTCCGGTTCCGCAACAAACCTCGGTTGAGATGATACACGATTCGCAGCCGTCTTGTCCATGGATTCGCGGCTCCACATGTTTGCCATATTTGTAGCATGATAGCTTTCTAGTTTGCTTGCCAACATAGTGCGGATGCTCCATGTATCCTCCATCGTCGCTTTAATTATATTAGGAACACGCATCGAGGCGGAAGGATGCCAATTTCGATGGAAAGGGAAAATGTCACAGTGGATGTGACGGCGGTGCGATAATATCGAACACGTCCTTTCTCTTTCTGCTTGAGAGCCTGACAGGACGGGAAGCCCGCAGGATGTTTAAGCTGTCTCCTGCGGGCTTTCTCCCTTTTAAGACACTTTACCAGCCCTCCGGCTCGCCATCGCCCCGGTTGTCCGCCGAGTCCATGGCCTCCGGCTCGTCCTGCTGTCGAGAGCCGTCATCCCGTTTCGCCTTCAAGGACTTCTTGTAGGCATCGAGCGCTTCCTTGGCCTCCGCAGGGGCGCGGTGGCCGGTGACCGACGACTGGCGGATGCCGTCGGCGTTCTCAGAGAGCCATCCCTGCAACGCCTCGATGTCGATGTCCGTCCAGTCCGCGTTGACCACTTTGAGCACGGATTCGCCGATGGCGGCGAGGGTCATCGCTTTCCATTTCCTTGCCTGCTCGCGCTCCTTGGCGGCTGCGGCGCGGCGCTGCTCCTTGAGCGCGGCGGCCTGCCGTTTCAGCTCTTCGAGCTTGTTGTCGATTTCGGATACCGTAGCCATGGGCAGTCCTTTCTCCTCTGCTTTGCTATAGGATTCCATTATCTATTATATGCGCCGAAGGTCGGACGGGGCGGGGAGCTGCCTGCATGAGGAGGAAATCGCCCAAGGGGAAGAGAACATGTATACCTTCATGCTCGCGCCGTCGCCGTTCCCCGTCTATGTCACCGGGAAGGGGCTTGACGATGCGGCGAGAAAGTTGAGCAATTCTTTCTCCGATTACGCGAGAGCGGGGTTCTGGGCAGGGCTGAATGTCAAGGACATCGAGTTCCATGTCATCCCGCTCGGCGGGGACAAGAGCTACAAGGCTGTATGCTGAGTCCTTGGGAATTGCGGTATCAGACCAAATTGGGGTTGTGCTTCGGCGCAGCCCCTTTTTCATGGCGTGATGGAAGGCAAGGAGGGAGGAGGAAAGGATGACGGCTTCCCATGGCGGCGCTTTGACCGGGAGCGCGATATGTGCGCGATGGTACTGGGAGAGAGGGCAAGGATAGGGGGCAAGCCCCCTATGACCCGTATCTTGAAGACGGTATGGAGACGGTATGAAGGATGCAAGATTGCGATATAGATAGTTTTATAGCTTGCTATAATGTTAGCAACGAAAGCCGCAAGGGAAAGGACAAAGGCCATGCAGTACAAGGGTATCGAGCTTGAGGGTCTGGACAAGGATGTCAAGATGGCGCACAGCCGCTTCATCGAGACCGACGAGGGAACCGACTGGATTGACAAGCTGCGCTCGGTGGACAAGCAGACGCTCACCCATATCCAGTTCCATGAGGTCAGCGCACTCAACTCCGTCATCAACATGGATTACCAGATTTGCAACGGTGGTCTCTCCCAATACTTCTGCAACGGGTACGACCGCTACTGCAAGCCCTGTCACGAGCAGGATATGGAACAACTCGACAAGGACGCGCAGTGCGACATGCTGGTGGAGCTGGGCACGTTCGCACGCGAGGTATTCCCCGAGCGCGTGGTGGAGCGTCAAGAGCTGCTGGCTATGCAGGAGGACTTGTGTGAGGCGGAGGAGGATGACGAGGAGGAGTACGAAGGTTTCGATGAGTCTTACTACGAGGTGAGCGATTTCATTGCCCTGCTCTGCGAGACCTATGCGCAGTACCTCTGCAAGGCATATGGCATCGCATAGCGCTTTGATGGGACGGAGGGGCGACGGCTCCTCCGTCCTGCATGAGGCGGGATGCGTATGAAGAGTCTATGGAGCTTGCTATCATACAATCAATCTTGCATGCTAGTTTGCTATATTTGAATTGCCGAAGGGCATGGTAAAACACCTAGTAGATTGGATTCAGACATGGCTATCAACCGCGTGGTAATCGAGGGCAACCTTACGCGAGACACCGATGTCCGCGACCTTGCGAACGGCACCAAGGTGTGCAACTTCACCGTCGCAGTGAACGAGAAGCGCAAGAACGTCGAGACGGGCGAATGGGAGGATGCCCCCGTCTTCGTCCGCTGCGCCCTGTTCGGCCTCCGTGCCGAGAAGCTGTCCCAGTACCTCTTGAAGGGTACGAAGGTCACCATCGACGGCAAGCTGCGCTACTCGACGTGGGTGAAGGACGATGAGAAGCGCCATGAGTTGAGCGTCATCGTTGACCAGCTCGAGTTCAGCGGCGGGAAGCGCGAGGAGAGCCGCAGCATGGACGATGCCCCGGTCAATCAGCCGTCCGCCCCCGCCCCCGACCTCTATGACGAGGACATCTCGTTCTAATGCGGGAGGTGCGGATGATGTGCGCGGTTTTCATCGGTATCGTTGCAGAGTTTTGGGCAGTGGCTCTTATCGCGTTCCGTCTTGCTGGCTGGCCGGGTATGGTCATCGCGATGGCCGCGCTGGCTCTGGTATTCCTCTTTACGATGGCGTTTTGCAAGGCGGCGGCTTTGGCGGATGCAGAGATGGCTCGCCATCGTGGCGATTCGAGATAAGTCAGGTATCACGAAGGGATAGGACATGTTCACGGTACTTTTTCTGAATCAGAAGGGCGGGGTGGGGAAGACGACCCTCGCCGATGAGCTGTCGTTCGCACTCGAACGCCGTGGGTTCACAGTCGCGTTCGTCTCGACCGACCCGCAGGGCGGGAGCGTGCATGAGGTATGTACCGACCCCGATGTGGCGGAGGGCTGCGATTTCCAAATCGTCGATACCGCAGGAGTCCTCAACGACGCGGTGAGCGATTGGTGCTGCGCCGCCGATGTCATCCTCATTCCCATGCTCCCGAGTACGCGCGACATGGAGCCGACGATGCGCACCTACGGCATCGCGAAGGACTCCGGCACCGATGCCGCAATCTACCTGCTGGTCAACAACTTCTATGCGTTCGGCAAACTCGACAAGCAACTTGTTGAGTTCCTTGAGGCCGAGCGCATCCCCATCATCGGCAAGGTTCCCCGCGCGGTCGCGTTCGCTCAGGCCGCAGCGGCGGGGAAGTCCGTTGCCGAATACGACCCGTACAGCCACGCCGTACCGGCTATCGAGAAGTTGGCAGATTCCATCATCGAGGAGAAGGAGAAGAAGCATGCCTAATGCCAATGCTTTCATGGCTTCCGCGAAGAAGTCCAAGCACGAGCAGTCCGTCATCCAGAACGCGCAGGCGGAGGAGGAGCTTGTGAGCATCAATGTCCGCATCCCCGCGTCGCTGCGCACGAAGGCTCGCTTGCATCATGTCGAGACGGGAGAGAGCCTGACTGCGCTCGTCCGCCGTCTGCTCGAAGCCGAGCTTGACTAGGGAGGTTCCCATGGATTCCGAGGGGCATCGCATCGGGAAATACATCCGCGAGCTACCGCGCGACGCTTACGGCAACAGGTACCGGCTCGGAGGGAAGATTGCCTCGCAGAAGTTCGGTATCGGCACGGTCATCGGTGTCGCGCGGGGCTGCGATGGGCGAATCTGCATCGTCTGCAACTTTCGTGCGGCGTATCGCGCAGCCGGACATGTGACATCGAAATGGAGGACGTGGCTCGTTCCGGCAGAGGAGGGGGTCGCCATTCAAGGAGCGGACGACCTAAATGTGTGAGCAAGAGGAACTGCGGTAGCAATACCGAAAAATGGCGCAAACGGAAGCGAAGTGACCACAAGCGCTATTACGGGAAGACGGCCTTCCTATATGAGCCGCATCAGTGGACGCAGGCCGAGGATGCTCTGGTCTTGGCTCATGTGATTCCAGATAGTGAGCTATCCCCACTGATTGAGCGCTCGATGAAATCAATATCGAACCGGCGTTGGAGATTGAAGAAGAGGAAGCAGACCCCGGCAGGGGAGATTGGAGAAGAAGGTCATGAATAAGTTGCCGAAGCTGACCGAGGAGGAGCGCAACGCTGCGTTGGAGCGAGCGATGCAGGTGCGGCGCGAACGCGCGATGCTCAAAAGTCGCTTTAAGTCCGGCACGGTCTCCGTCGAGGAGGCCATGGGTGAGGACTGCGCTCAGAAGATGCGCGTCACGCAGTTCATCAAGAGCATCCCCGGCGTGGGGGACGCTAATGCGAAGAGCCTTATGCTTGAGCTTGGTATCCCCCAGAACCGCACGGTGGGAGGACTCGGATGCCGCCAGCGCGAACAGCTCATCGCCAAGGGCGAGGAGTACCGTTCTCGCGCTGTTCACTAGATTCCGTTCATCAATCGAAGAGGGGCATCCGGTAGGGTGCCATTTTCTCAATGCAAGGTCAACAGAGAAGGGAAACAGCAATGGATGAACAGCGCTATCACGAAATCCTCCCGACGGCATACATGACCGCCGCTTTGAAGATGGGCGGAAAGCCTTCGCTGTTCGAGGTCGGTCTGTGCGCCCGTGACATCGCGAGTGCGGAATGGGAGAAGTCACCAGCATACCGCATCGCCATGGCCGTGCCGATTCGCGCGGAGATTCTGAGTGTCACATTCGAGAAGACGAAATTCGATGCCGGGTATTTCAACATCCATTACCGCGAGCTTGCGACGAAGGAGCATGAAGAGAAGGACATCAAGACACTGCTCTTGACAGACCGCCTCTTCGGAAGGGTGACCAACGCCATCTGGAATCGCTACGACGATGATGGGAAGAACCAGTGGGTCGGCAAGCACATGATGCTCTATAAGCACAACGACCCGCCAAAGGAAGGCGACCGTTCCAAGAACGGCTACTGCCGTGTCGTTTATGCCGAACCGCTCGATTAAGGGGAATTGAAATGACAGATGCGAGAAACGAGGATGATGGAGACGGCGGTTTCCCGAACTGCGCATAACCGCTTTCGACTCTGAGACGCTTTTGATTTTGTCGGAGCCGTCAAAACAAATCATCGTTGTCTTCGCTGTGAGGATTTGAGAAAGGCTGGGTGGCGGCACCCAGCCTTTCTGTCTCCCTGCGCATGGCTCCGGGAGACCCGCCTTTCCGACCCGAAAACAGGGGTGGCGGCACCCCTATTTTCATGCCGGAAAGGCTCTCGCACTGATAAAATATCAGTGCTCACCGACCAAGGTCGCTCTTCGAGTTGCAAGATGTGAGAAGTGTCCGTACAAATGCGGCAAAACCGCACTTGTACGTCCCCTTCTATCTTGCTTTCGGACGGCTTTAGGAGCCTTCCGAAAGGGCGCTCCGCTGGGACGGAACCGAGGCGACTTAGGGTCTGCTATGTTCCGAGATTGGCGAACGCGGCGGCTCATTTCGTGTTCCTTATGGACGGTGGCGGCACCGTCTGCTGTTTCGCTCTTTTACGAAACCGGAAGGAGGGAATGAGAACATGGGCAACAAGACGATGCGCTTCGAGCTGAGGCTAACCGCAAAGGAAAAGGAAACTCTCAAGCGCAAGGCAAAAAAATATGGGATGACACCTTCGGAACTTGTGCGCCACACGCTTATCCATTCTGACGACCTGAGCATCAATGTCATTGACATCGTTCCGCTCAGGAAGATGGTCTTCGAGATTCACAAACACGGTGTCAACCTCAATCAGCTTATGAAGTTCCTGAACACTTACGGTCTCGATGCCTTCAACGAGAATCGGGTCATCCCGATTCTCGAAAACGAGCGAGCCGTTTTTTTGGAAGCGAAGGCGGCGCTCAGGTCTTTGGAAGAGGAGACACGAGCGAGGAACGTCATCGTCAGTTTAGAGATGCCGGATGACGAGGAAGATGAAAGTGAAGATTTGTAAGTTCGCTGATTAGTTGTATCAGCGACACCAGAAGGGAAAGGCATGCACCGGAACTATGTGAAACGACTTATTGAATCTCCGTTGCCGCCGTTGGCAGAAGACGAACGAATATATCTGAAGGTTCCTTATATGGCGCGGAGTTTTGCCAAGTATTGCCATTGCGGATTTGATAGCGAAAAGAAACTTTGGTTCACGGGAGCTTATAACTTCAATCTCCGTGGTCTGGTCGAGATGTACGAAGTGGATGAAAGTACATCCGATAAAGCGAGGTGTCTGCTTGGGATTGCCCTTGAGACTGTTGACCGCGATGAGCTGATGGTGAAGATTCAGAAATACTATGACGATAAAAAAGCGGAGGTGGCATAGGGCATGACTATCATCCGTCAATGGGGAATCACGAACGCGACCCGTGGCAACATGCGGAGGCTGATGAACGAGGACACACGCATCCTGCTTCGCGATGAGCAGAACATCCCGTGGCACGGTCTCGATTTCTCGAACTGGGAAAAATGGGATTCCTATATGGAGACAACGCGGAAGATGTACGGCCACGACAAGCCATCCCGGCGTATGCGCGACAAGAAGACGGGAAAGATGGTGCCCGCCAAGAACACCATCATGTACCATCAGGCGCTCTCCTTCCTGCCCGACGAGTGCGACATCAACGGTGGGAAGCTCTCGCCGGAGGACTGCATGCGCTACACAAAGGAGTACGCCGAGCGTTACTACCCGAATCAGGAAATCGCATTTGCAGTGCTCATGGATTCCTGCGAAGCCGACGGCACATCGAGGTATATCGCGCACCTGCTTATCAATCGCAGCGACCTATCGAGCGGTAAGCGTCTCGATGAGGGAAATGGAACGACCGCGATGCACAAGCGAGTGAATCGTATTCGTCAGATGGACGATGAGTGGGGACTGAGACAGGTCGAGAAGGGTAAGGCTGTCTCTAAGATTCATGAGAAGCAACCATCGAAATACTGGAAGTCGGTTTCCTAATGCTCATCACCATCCAGCCGCAAGACGATGCGTTTTGCACCGTTAAGACAAAACGCAAGTTCATCAGGAAGCGCGACGCGACGCTGTATTAGTACGAGTGTTCAAAGTGCGGCTATACATTTGTTAAAGGTTACGGCCTAGACGAACGGCGCGTGCTAAACGGATTGCCAGTAAAGTGTCCGCGTTGTGGGCGCACGGTCATATATTGGTCATAGGGGTAGAGTGTAGTTGAAGAGGGGTAGAGCGAACCCATCCGCAGAGAACGATGTGGAAAGCGATGCCCGGATGGGAGGTGATAGAGCATGACCATCATCAAGCAGCGTGCAGTGACGGAGAAAGGGCATCAGAGGAACCTCCGCGCCTATATCAATGATGACCGCAAAGTTCTCCTGCGCGATTCGCAGAACATGGAGGAGTGCGCGGATTTGAAGCGGTGGGCGAGCTACATGGAAGCCACCCGGAAAACCTTCGGCCACGACAAGGCCGCCCGCCGCATCCGCGATAAGAAGACCGGTGAACTCAAGCAGGCGAAGAACACGATAATGTACCATCAGATTCTCGGGTTCAATCCTGATGAGTGCGACATCAACGGCGGCAAGCTCTCGCCGGAAGACTGTATGCGTTACGCGAAAGAATACGCCGAGAAGTTTTACCCGAATCAAGAGGTCGTGTTCGCTCTGCACAACGAATACTGCAAGGAGGACAAGACCCATCGGTACGCCGTCCATATGGTCATCAACCGTTCGGACTTATCTAACGGCAAGCGACTCGCCGAAGGTCTCAGCAAGACCGCTAAGGTCGAACGTGCAAAGCGTATCCGTGAGATGGATGGCAAGTGGGAGTTGAAGCAAGTCGAACGCGATGAGCGCAATTCCACCGTCCACAAGAAGCAGCCCTCGAAGGTCGAGAAAGAAATCGAAGGCCGGGGAGGCAAGTCGTACAAGAAGAACCTCCGCGAGCTGTGCCGCATCGCAGCGGAGCGAGCGGGAAACATCTACGAGTATCGTGAGATGCTTGAGGGTTGGGGTGTGGATACCCAGTTCCGTAAAGGGAAACTCTACGTTACCGACAAGGACAACAACAGGTATTCGTTCTCGTTGGCGAAGCTAGACGCTGACTTGAACCAGAATGGATTGGAAAACAGATTCCTCGATAACGTGGGTGCCGCCATCGAGGCAAAGGGTGCAGCGGTTCTTGCAGAGAGGGCGGCGGAGAAGGCGGAGCGGGAGCGTATAGCCTCCCTCAAGGAACGCTATCTCGCGTCCATCAAGAGGAGCTACATCGACTACCGCAAGATGGCACATCAGATGAAGGGCACCAAGCTAGAGGAGTTCCCGAAGCTCAAGTTCAAGAGACCGCCGGAGGAGATTGCAGGCGACCAAGACGTGAAGCGCACGATGCTGGCTTATTGGCGCGGCGGCGACGAGCTGCGCGTCAAGATGGCATCGGAAGTTCCGTACACGCGCAAGCCGAAGGGCAGTGGAGCCGCTGGCGGTTCCAGCAGCCAGCCAAGCCGTGCGCAGCAATCCATCGAGAAGGGTTCCCGCGAGACGGAACGCAAGGCCGACCGCTGACGCATCTTCCAGATGTGAAAAATGAAAGGATAGTCCAATACTAGCATTGTAGTTTGCTATAATGCTAGTATTGGATGGAGATGAACCTTAGCGGTTATGGAGTTAGGACATGGGGAACATCATCGAGGGGCGGCGAAGGAAAGCATGGAGCCATGCCACATATGTCATCTTGAACAGAGTGCGGCGGGAAGCCGTCATCGGTACGCTCTTCATCTATGGCGGGAAAGACTACTTCCTTACGCCGGATGACGCTGTGGACACTATCTTCGTCACTATGGGAGTCCTGAAAAAGATGTGGGAGCGCGATGGGGTGAAGCCGACGAAGAAACTGTTCGCGGAAGCCTGCCCGGATGCGACCATCGGCGCTTTGGTTGCGAACATGTGGCGTGACCCGTTCAGGTATTGGAGGTAGGTGGCGGGGATGAAGGAGCTTCGATTCCAGTCGGTTCTATGGCATGTCGTTGCCGGAATATGGGTTGCTGTCGCCGCCGCAAGGTTGCTGTCAGGCGATGCGTCGGGAGCAACGATGCCCATGGTTCAGTTCGGCATCGCCTTCATCTTGGGAAACATCTACTCGATGAGGGCTGAGATTTCTGAGTTGAAAGATAGACAGCAATCTATAAAAATAGTATGCTATAATAATAGCATTGGGAAAGGAGAACGCATGGAGGATGATAGCGAGTGACGGCGAATAAGAAGGAAGTCGGTACATGGGTGGTGGAGGTGCAGCGCACAGATACGCTCGGGCAACCGTCGAGCGACTGGCACTGCGTATCGCAATGCGAAGAAGGGCAGACCGCCCTTGCCGTGATGGATGCGTTGCAGAACTTTATGCACATTAGCCGCATTGAAGGAGGTTTCCAGACCCGAACGAGAATGATTGAGGAGGGAGGTTCGCCGGATGGCATCTGATGCCGAACTCATCAAGGAAGTTGCGAGACGAGGTGAAGAGATGGAACGCGATGAGGAGCGCGTCGAGCACGAGAGCGGCATTTACAACCTATCATCGGAGACCCGAGAGTTGCGCAATGCCGGTCGCAAGCTGGTCAGCGACGAAGACGATGCGGTGAACGAGGACAGGCAGCTCATCGGAGCGGTGAAAGAGCTTCAAGAGAGCGTCATCGCGCAGCGGGCTGACATCACCCGCGCGGTGAAGAAGATGAATCAGATGCTCTACGAGATGCGCAACATGGTGGAACGTGTAGAAAGCATCTACACGGAAGCGAAGGACGATGAGCATGCGATGCAGCAGGCCGCACTCAACGGCGTGAACAAGGCTCAGTTAAAGGCGGAGGAAATCACGCTCCGAAACATAGACGAGGCCACGCAGCGCAGCAAGAAGGTCATCGACACGATGGCCTTGGAATCCAAACGCCGCATCGAGCGCCTTGCCATGGTCACGCTGCCCGACCGCATGTTCCATTTCCTCAAGTGGACGGCGCTCATGCTCGTGCTGTTCATCTTGGTCCACATCGTCTGGCAGATGTTCTCATAAGGGGAGCGATGGTCAGCAGGAATTGTTCTGACGGGCGGTTTTGTCCGCATGGGATGGCAATCTCAGGATGAGATGCCGAGAAAGAGGTCGACATGTGCTTCGAGTTCGACAGAATCAGCGACAGGTGCCTTGGTTGCAGCGCATATGTGAGCAACTACGCTCGCGGCGGAGCGGGCGACTGCATGGGGGACCCCAACGGAGACAGGTGTAAATGTTATGAGAGTATGGCCGAGGTGGAGCGAAACGGGCGCTCGATGATGACGCGCGTGTGGGAGTTTGCGGACGAGGGCGTGACACACCACGGTGAGCAAGACCAGTAAGGCGAAGAGCATCTGGGCGGCGCATGAGAGCAGGTATAGGGACGTACCCCATCAGGGCATCAGGGCGATGATGGATTATGGAGTACTGCTTCGCCGCGTGCAAGAAGGTGTAACTTGCGCAAGTGACGCGTGTGCATACATGTAAGTTCAGGTTAAATAAAGCGCCGACAGGACGGCGTGGGAATGAAAGGAAGATTGGCCATGGAAGACAACAAGGATTTCGATAAGGATAAGCAGGAGACGGGTACGCAGCAGATGCCCGATACCCCGGACGGGAACGATGGAGACGGCGGGAAGAAGCGCACGGTGAAGCTCTTCGGCCATGAGTTCGACAAGAAGAAGGCCGTCATGGCCGGTCTCGGGGGGCTTCTGGTTCTCGCGCTGGCGGGCGGGGGCATCGCCTACGCCGTGAGCCAGCAGCAGCCGGAGCCGGACGTGAAGCCCGCCGTAGAGCAGAAGGACGGGCAGGAGAGCCTTGCCGTGCAGGTCGGTGTCAAGGCGGACGGTTGGGTGAAGGGCGAGTCCTCGCCGGTCATCGCGCATATCGTGAACGAGGCCGAGGGCGTGGACTACTACCATGCCTACGACGCGAACGAGCAGGCCGCCCTCGATGTCCCCGCAGACGGCGAGTACGAGGTGTCCTTCATCGCGCCGGTCAACAAGGACGGCTCCACCTACGAGGTGCCGGAGGCATCCAAGGTGAAGGCCGGGGACGCTGACGGCGAGGAGAGCGGCAAGTCCGGGCTTCCCTTCGAGTTCAAGCCCGTCGCAGCCGACAAGGCATCCACCGACACCCTGAACGGCATCGTGGGCGATGTCGCCGAGGCGGTGAAGAAGGGTGACGAGACCCTTACCGGCGAGAAGGGCAGCGCGGTCATCGAGCTGGTGAAGAAGAACATCAAGGCCACCCCGAACGCCGACGAGGAGAAAGTCGAGGA
The DNA here is from genome assembly GCA_902363045.1 of Clostridiales bacterium. GTDB lineage: Bacteria > Bacillota > Clostridia > Oscillospirales > Oscillospiraceae > Lawsonibacter. The sequence continues at coordinate 79,444 of CABIYX010000007.1, read as the reverse complement.
GGAGAGCAAGAAGGCCGAGGAAGCCGACAAGGACTCGACCGGAGATAAGACGGCCACCAAGCCCGCCGACGGCAACCCCGCCGCTTCGGGCGGCAGTCAGAATCAGGGCGGCGGCTCCCGCGGCAACGGAGGTTCCAGCAGCTCCGGCAACAGCGGAAGCAGCAAGCCCCAGCACACCCACAACTGGGAGGCGCAGACCACAGTAGTCCACCATGATGCACAATATAAGCCGGTGCATCATGACGCGGAATACAAAGATGTTTGTATTTGCAATGGTTGTGGCGCTCAATTTGATACGGATGATGCTTGGCGTACTCATAGTGATGCTCAATTCGATGCTGAAAACTTTAATTGTGGAAGTTACACCACAAAATATGTCATGACAAAGCCAGCTTGGGACGAGCAGGTGCTTGTCAGCGCGGCATGGGATGAGACCGTCACGACTGGGTACAAGTGCTCGACGTGCGGTGCTGTGAAGTAAAACACGCTCTAAGATAATAATGTATTAGGCAGTAGAAGCCCCCAGCTTATAACCGGGGGCTTCTTCATGTCTGGGATTAGTTGACTCGAGGTGCCACCCCGAACCCCGCAAGGGACTCATCCCTTGACCCGTATCCGGGCTTTGCCCGATTTTGAGCATACAAAAAAGCCCCGGTTATATAGCCGAGGCTTTGACATATCTTTAATGTGGTAATGGCCTATTAGAAAAATAGCTTTAGGACAAGCATCCATAGAATCAAAAAGACAAAAGTGCCGCGAGCAGCCCATCGCCGCGACAATTGGCGCAAGGGTTTTGGTGCTTTCATCAGCCGCATGCGTAGACCGGTAATGTATATTCCGATAAGAGGGAGGAATAGGCCGGTGATGAACCAAATGACTTTATCTTTTCTCATCATCAAGCGAATCTTCTCATCCATCTCTTTCTCACTCATATTCTGGCTCATCGTCTTCCCTCCGTTGCTTTCTTGAACTACCGGTTTTCGATTTCCTTTGTTTGCGGTTGACGCATCATTTTATTGTTGTCCTCATGCTGTTGCGATGTACGGGTTGCATTGTCGCGTTCCGAGCTAACACGAACAGCATGTTCAGGGGTAGGTTCTTCATCTTTAACTTCACTGTTGAGGAATGTAAGGATGTCGAAACGCTCCCCGATGTCAGTATAAGTAGCCGCATGAGCGCATTTTGAAAACCAAGGGTATGTCTCATTAAGAGACTTCATAATGGCATATGCCATATCGTAACCCATCGGCTCGATGGATTCATAACCCGAGAACTGGCTATGCTCGAAGCCGTGCTGCTCCATGAAGGAGCGGATGTCAGACCAAGCCTTTCGCCATCCGAATTTCTTATCCGACGGGTAGTGTTCCATAAGCTCTTTAGTGCCCAAGTCGAAATGGAACGCTTTGCGGGATTCTCCCATGATGCTTCATTCCTATCCGCACATTAGCTCCGGTGATACGGTGCGTATTACTTGGAGATAGTCGTGCCCATCTGTCGCATCGTTCTCATATACAGTCCAACTTTTGATATTCTGCATAACCCATGTCTTGCGAGCAAGACCGCATAGAGCAACACATTGGGCGGTCACCTTGTCACGGAGATTTTTTACATGCCATGTTCCAAGGGACAACCGCTCGATACCGAGATGCCTTATATTTTTATCGACGCAATCGTAAAGAGAGTCGATACTGTATCCGTTCCGTGCTGCTTTCTGCTCATCGAACTCGATGGTAAAGCTCCATGGAACCGCCTGTTTTCCGTCCATTCTCAAGCCCCCTTTTTTGCATATAGTATAATTGCTTCCTATCTTACTATTATACTATATTTTCCCTATTTTCTCAACTGTTTTCTAGCGCTCATCAGCGGCGATGGCAGGTGCCGGAATCGGTAAAACAACTTGGACTTTCGATGCCTCTTTCATAGCCCTGCTCTCGCTCTTGAGCGATACCTTTTCAGGAGTGAGTTCCCGTTCCTGTTCGCGGTGCTTCTCCAAGACATCCTGATAGCGCCCCATGATGAAGCTGTCCGCCTTGTCGGCCTTTGCAGCGGCCTTGAAGAGATAGGATGGGTCGTCTTTCAGAGCGTGCATCCAAGATTTCAGGTAGGAGACATGGTTCTCATAGAAGTCCCCCTCGAAGTCCGCGCTTTGGATGCCTAGGTCGGCGGAGAGAAAGAGGCTGCCGAGTTCAGCCACAAGCTCCTCCTGAGCGTATTCTGGGCTGCCGAAATCGGTGTCGCAGCCGCGATTGAGGGCGGAAGGATGCCCGGTTGAGTGGGTCATCTCGTGCAGCAGGGTGCGGGTGAAGGATTCATCGGAGCGGAAGGTATCACGCGGGGCGATGAGGATTGCATCGCGAAGGGGCGCATAGGCTGCGCTGCCCCGATAGGCATAGCTCTCGTTCACCGGGCAGCGAGAGGAGAGGATGAGGTCGTTCGCGATGGCCGACGTGCCGTCGCTCTGATGCTTGGGGAGAGAAGGTGCGGGGATTCCCTCAATCTCCTCGGCGTTGAAGACGTTCCAGTAACCGACGCAGCGGAGGTAGTGGCCTTTCACCTCGTCCTCGCCCGTCTCCTTGTTCTCCTCCTTGATGGAGAACTCCCGCCACTTCTCGATGAGCGCAGCCTTCGCGCCTTTCTTGAGGTGCCATCCGCTGTCGCGAATCTGATTGAAGGTACACCATCGGTTGTCCTCGAAACCGCGCATGTATCCCGCGAAACCGAGATGGAAGCGATTGCCGCCTTGATACACTGTGCCGGACACGGGGTTATGCGGGCTGAGGGTTGGAAGGTAGGGTTCCATCCAGCGCAGCCCGTTGCGCTCCATGTCCTCGATGATTTTATTCACCACACGGGCGCGTTGCTCCTCTACGATTTCGGTGGATTTCGGCTTCTTTTGCTCTTTCATGGCAGACCTTTCTGCAATCTTTCCATGCAGACATTATATCAAGGCGGGGTATTTGGCCGCCCATGCGGATTTTCAGTCTTCTGAAGAAAAAATGACCCCACAGAATCGCTTCTGTGGGGTTTTGAGACAGGGCTGTTAGTGCCGATGCCGGGAGCGATGGAACGCGCCGTAAAATGGCTCAGGCGGCTTCTGATGGGATTTGCGGATTTTCAGCCTGTTTTTCGGCTGTCTCCTGCATACTCGATACGAGCACCGTGCGCTCGTTATCGACCCAGATGTTGTAGGAGCAGGTGACGAGCGAGATGACCTGTTCCGGCTCCGTCTCGGCATCGAGCATCATGGCGGCGTTCGCACGCGATTCGCCGTACCATGCACGGAAGTCCGACTCGCCCTCGAAGTCGATGCGCTTATTGCGCTCGCGACCGTTGACTATCTGCGCGAACCGCGCCTCGTAGGTCATCTTCGTATTTGGGGTCTGGATGAGGACGAGGGAGTGTTCGCGGGCGAACGCCTCATCTGTGTATCTCGCGATGTTCCCCATGGGGGCTACCGCCGTATTGCCCATGACGTGATGCCCCAAGATGACCGCGTTGCGACTGGAAAGGCCGAACTCCTCGCAGTCCGCATCGAGATACACCGCGCCTACCGGGTTGTAGTTCCCGTACACATCATGGTGTAGGTAGTAATCCGGCGAATCGGGATGGGCTTGCAGGATGGGCGTGTTGACATCGGTGCCGGGGATGGTGAGCCATCCGATGACATCGGGGTTGATGCCCTGCCAATATGCCCAATCGACTTCCGGGAAGCCGTCGGAATCACCGGTTGCCGACTCCTCCTGCGCAGGGTCCTCCTGCGCAGGGGCATCCGGCGATGGCGGTGTCTGCGCGGCACGCATGCAGTAGAAGACGTAGGCGCAAAGGAGGGCGGCAGCTATCAGAAAGAAGGCCGCCGCCGTCAGGGCGATGCGGGACTTCACCTTCTTGGATGTGCAAGCCATCGTCAGTCCACCGCGACCGTATCGGTCGCGGGACGGGTCTCACCGCAGATGGTGCAGACTAGCTCGTCCGGTACGGTCTCATCATAGCCCGGTGTGTCGGTGACCTCGTGCGAATAGCCCTCGCTCACCAATACCTCGCCGGTAATCGGCACGTTGGTGGAGTAGCCGGAGTGTCCGGTGTCCTTGATGTGCTGGTCGGCGATACCGTCGATGATTTGCTGGCAGTCGTTGCAGACCGTGTGGTAAGAGGTCTCCTGCTCGTAGACCGGTGCCACATTCTCGGTATGCGTCACTGCATCGTGATGGACGGTCTTATAGGTCACCGTCCAATCATGCTCGCAGGGCTTCTCACTGTCATCGGTCTTCTCGACGGGTTCCTTTTGCTGCGTGGCAGCGGTTTGCGCACCCTGTTCCGTGGTGTGGGCATTGCCGCCACCACCGTATAGATAGATGCCACCTGCCGTCAGGCAGGCGAGCACCGCGATGGCGAGGACGACGAGGACGCGCCGCTTGGGGGCGAACTTCTTCTTGCCATCAGGTTGCGTTGTCTCGGTGCCCTCTTTTTCCTTATCCATGTAGTTCCCCCTTTCCGGGATGAGAAGGAAGCGGGCGCTCCCCATGAGTATGGTCGGAGCGCCCGCCTAACGAAGGGATGGCTTATGCCTCGGGCTTATCCGATGCGTCGCCGTTCCCGGTTTCCTTGCCGTCCGCGCTGTCCTCGGACTTTGCAGCGCGGCGGTTCTTGATGCCGTAGTAGGCGCATCCACCGGCCAGCACGACGAGAGCCGCGATGGCGAGGACGACGAAGTAGGCGTTGCCGCCGGTCTTACCGAAGAAGCCGCCGGGAGGCGTGGTGGTCACGGTGACCGTCTGCCCCTCATCGTCGATGTCCTTGTGCTCGGCGACCAGAACCTCGGTGGCCTCGTTGCCCTGCTCGGTCTGCTTATACAGCTCCTCGAACACCACGAGGTCGTGCCCATCGAGGGAGGATGCGTCGAACTTGCCGAGGTCGATGTCCACGGTACCGCTTTGGCTGTTCGGAGTGAACTTTAGTTCAGCGGTGACATGCTGGTCGTTGATAGACAGCATCTCGCCGGTCTCCTTATCCATGAGCGTCGCCTTGAGGGTGTATTCCTTGCCCGGAATCAGACCCTCGTATGCCACGCGGTCGGTGATGACCGCATCCTTTCCCGCCATGAGCGTGTGGTCGCCGTCGGACTTGTCCGTGGCGGTGGTGGAGATGACGCTAGGAACGAGGTTCACCGTCTGCTCATCGCAGTCAAGGTCGCACTCGGAAGCGACGATGATGGGGGCAGCGCCCTCAGAACCGTTCTTGAACATGACCTCGAACACCACGATGTCCTTGGTCTCGCCGCCGAGGCGGTCGATGACATCGTTGGCGTTGAAGTGGAAGTCTATCGGAACGGTGCCTTCATACTTGTCGGGAGTGAACTCCTCCTTCTGGAAGACCAGATGGGAGATGAGGTCACTGTTGTCGGCGATGAGCTGGTCGAGCGCATCCGTGTCGATGTCTGCGGGAAGGTTGTCGGCACCCGTGTAGTCGAGGATGATGCCAGCCTCGGGCAGGACGGCGACATTCGAGATGGCGGCCTTCTGCTCATCGGTGAGCTTGTCGTAACCGATGCTGCCGGACGTATCCACGTTCGCGTAACCGAGACCGTCCCCATCCATGCCGTTCTCCGAAGTCACGACCTCATAGGTGCCGTCAACATGGACGCGCACGCTCTGGGATTTGGTAACCCCGTCAGCCGTATTCTGGGAAACGGGAACGTCAAGATAGTCCTTGCCGCCCTCGTTGGTGCTGGCGATGCCGAGCACATCGAGGAGCTTCTGCATAAACTTGGCGACATCGTTCTCGGTGTACTTCTCGCTGCCGTCTCCCGTGAGGATGGGCAGGCCAGTGTCGGCATCCATGAGGATGCCTGCCATGGTGTAATCAACGCCGGTCAGGGCGTTCTCGTAGGCGACATCATCGGTGATGGTGGTCTCCGCATCGGCGATGACGGTCTTATCGCCGTCAAGCTCGTCGGTAGCGGTTGTCGAGATGCCAGTGACGCGGGTGGTCGTGGTCTGCTTCTCGTCCTCGATGTCCTTGTGCTCTGCGATGGATACACCGCCGCGCTCAAGGGACTCAAACACCACGAGGTCGGTCTTGTCCTCGACGGCACTGGAATCGAAGGTGAAGGTCACATCGACCTTGCCGTCAGCGGTATCGGGCGTGAAGGTGGTCTCAGCGGTGACGGGCTTGCCGTCCACCTCAAGCGGCTCGGCAGTGACCTTGCCGTCCTTGTCGGTCTTCTTGACCTGCATGGAACCCTTCATGGTGTACTCCTTGCCGGGGATGAGGCCGGAGTATTTCACGGTGTCGATGACGGTGGTCTCCGCATCGGTCACGACGTTCTTGTCGCTGTCGTGGCCGTCGAGAGCGGAGGTGGTGATGAACGGGTGCTTGACCGTGACGGTCTGGGACTTGTCCTCGATGTCCGCATGGGCGGCGATTTCAACGCCGTTCCTCTCAAGGGACTCGAAAGCGACGATTTCCGTGTCATGGGGAATGGTACGTGAATCGAAGATGAAGGTCACATCGACCTTGCCGTCGGCCTTCTCTGGCGTGAAGGTGGTCTCAGCGGTGACGGGCTTGCCGTCCACCTTCAAGACCTCATCGGTCACCTTGCCCTCATCATCGGTCACCTTCACATGGAGGGTGCCCTTCACGGTGTATTCCTTACCGGGGATGAGACCCGTGTACTCCACGGTGTCGATGACTTTCGTGGTGTCGTCAACGATGACGTTCCTGTCGCCGTCAGAGCCATCGACGGCAGAGGTGCCGATTTCAGGATGGGTCACGGTGACGGTCTGCTTGTCATCCTCGATGTCCTTATGGCTGGCGATTTCGCTTCCGCAGCGTTCAAAGGACTCGAACACCACGAGGTCGGTCTTGTCCTCGATAGTGCGTGAGTCGAAGGTAAAGGTCACATCGACTGTGCCGTCGGCCTTCTCGGGCGTGAAGGTGGTCTCGGCCTTCACAGGCTTGCCGTCCACCTCAAGCGGCTCACCGGTGTCCTTCAAATAGAGCTGACCCTTGGCGACGTACTCCTTTCCGGGGACGAGGTTCTTGTACTCGACGGTATCCACGATGACGGACTCATCATCGGTCACGACGTTCTTGTCCGCATCCGTTCCATCGAGTGCCGTGGTGGCGATGGCAGGCGCGATGACGGTGACCGTCTGGTTCACGTCCTCGATGTCCTCATGGACGGCGAGTTGATTGCCACCGCGCTCAAGGGACTCGAAAACGACCAGCTCGGTCCCGGGCTTGATGTCACGGGAGTTGAAGCGGAACGCCACGTTGGCAGTGCCGTCGCTCTTCTCAGGGGTGAAGGTCGCCTCAGCTTCGACCGGCTCGCCGTCCACCTCAAGGGGCTTCGCCACGGGCTTGCCGTCCTTCTCGGCCTTCACCTGCATGGACCCCTTCAAGGTGTACTCCCTGCCGGGTACGAGGTTTTCGTATGCCACGGTGTCGATGATGACCGTTTCGTCGTCAGTGACGACGTTCTTATCCTTGTCGATACCGTCCAGCGCCGTGGTGGAGATGCGAGGGTTGCGGACGGTGACCGTCTGCCCCTCATCCTCGATGTCGGCGTGAGACGCGAGTTCATGGCCGTCGTGCTCAAGGGACTCGAACGCGACGAGGTGCGTCTTGTCCTTGAGGGAGAGTGAGTCGAACGTGAAGGTCACGTCCACGGTGCCCTCGGCGCTCTCGGGCGTGAAGGTGGTTTCAGCCGTCACGGGCTTACCGTCCACTTTCAGGATTTCCTCGGTGACCTTGCCCTCATCATCGGTCTTCTTGATGTGCAGGGTGCCCTTGACGGTGTACTCCTTGCCGGGGATGAGGTTCTTGTAGGCCACGCGGTCGGTGACGGTCGCCTTGTCGTCAGTCGCCACGTTCTTGTCGCCGTCCGCGCCATCCACGGCGGTAGTGCCGATTTCCGGCACGATGACGGTCACCTGCTGGTTCACGTCGGACTTATCGGTGTGCTCAGCGATGAGGGAGCCACCATCATCGTACAGCTTCTCGTAGACCGTGATGGTCTTGCCGCCGAGGGCGATGGTGTCGATGGTGAACTCCACGACCTCAGAGCCGGTTGGGTTCTGAGCCGTGAAGTGCTTCTCCACGGAGATTGGCTCGCCCTCGGAATTGAGCAAAGGCTCGCCGGTCTCGGAATCATGAAGCTCGGCAGTCAACTTGTAGTCGCGGTTCGGGAAGAGGTTCGCGTAAGTCACCTTGTCGGATACCTTCACCTCTCCCATGCCGATGAGCGAGTCGCCGTCCATCGGGTCGTAGGCTTTGGTGGTGATGGACGCCTTCACGTCCACGAGGGTGCCGAAGTCGTACACCTTGCCGTCGCGGCTCACGATAACCGTGGTCTCGATGAGCTGGTAGCCCTCGTTGGCGGTGCAGCGAAGCTCCTCGATGGCGTAGGTGCCGTAGGGCAGTGCGCCCTTGGAGTCATCTGCCTCGGCGTTGCCGAACCAGACACCGGCGGTGGCATCCAGCTTGGAGCTGTCGATAACGCCGTCTGCCTTGAGCGCCCAGTCGTTGCCGTTGGTGTCGTGGGTGTGCTTGTTCCAAGAGGAGGCGGAGGAGAAGTAGCCGTTTTCATCCGTCACGACCACATGGCTCTCGCCCGTGGCCTCGGAGGTGAGTTTGAACGCGACGCCCGCGAGACGGTCCTGACCGTCCTCGCCCTTCTTGGTGAACTCAAGGTCGCTGCGCATGATTTGGTTCTCGATGGAGCCGTCATGGTCGATGGGGTTCACCAGCACGCCGTCATCGACGATGCGGAACTCGTGGACCGTATCATCCAGCAGGTAGCCTTCGGGAGCCTTGACCTCTTGCACGGAGTAAGTGCCGTAGGGGAGCATGTGCGGGTCGGTCACGGCCTGACCGTCCTTGATGACGAGGGTGTCGATGACCTGATTCTTGGTGTAGGTCTTGCCGTCCACGATGACGGGGTTGTCGTTGAGGGACTTCAACTCGAACTGGGTTCCGTCGAAGGAGAGGCCGTTCTGCGGGTCGTTGCCGGTTTCGGAGTCGGTCTTGACGAGCAGCACGCCGCCGCGCTCTACATCGTCCTCGGCAGAGAAGGAGTAGACCTTGCCGTCCTCGCGCACCTGCACGCGCATCTCGGCGGAGGTGTTGAGGTAGGAGCCGTTGGTCTTAGTCTCGCGGATGATGTAATCGCCGTAGGGGAGGGTGTCGGCACCGGTGGTGGCGAAGCCCTTGGCATCGGTCGTGATGACCTTCACGGTTTCTCCCTTGGCGTAGGTATTGCCGTCCACCTTCACGGCGTTCTCGTTGTCGTTGATGATGGAGAAGCTGATGCCTTCAAGGGAAGCATCACCCTGCGGGGTCTTGCCGGTCTCGGAGTCGAGCTTCTGGACGGACACGCCGCCGCGAATCACAGATTCGGGCACCTTCGGCGCATTGAAGGTAACAACAGCTTCTAGCGGATTCTCCTGAATCTTCTGGAAACTCACATCCCTATTCAGCTTATAACCCTCGGGAGCCTTCGACTCATAGATGGCGACAGAACCACGAGGAATGGTGATATTTCCACTTTCCGTATAGTAGAAGTCGTCACCGGATACAAGCGATGATTCATCGAGGTCAGCACGGCCTTTTTCATTAGTGCGGACAACCCATGTGCGGGTTGGCTCCACACTGGCTTGCTTGAGGGCATCGTAGCTGTCATAGCCCACCGTATCGTAATACTCGATGGTGAACTCCGCGCCCTCAAGGGAAGCGGAACCCTGCGGAAGATTATTACTCGTATATTCCTTATCACCATCATATTTGCCGACAACCATACGCATCGGGTCACCGGAAGGCTGGTCGGAGACCTGCGCCGTAGTGGTTTGTCCGCCACGCACTGTCACCGTCTGGTCGGCAGCAGGGAGGTAGCCAGCGGGAGCCTTGGTCTCGCGCACCGTGTAGGTGCCTTCGGGAAGCTCAAGGGTGTTGGTGTCGCCGTTGGCGTTCGTGCGCAGCACGCCCATGGACTGATTGGCGGCGTTGTAGACGGTGAACTCCGCTCCCTCAAGGGAGTAGCAGTCATTGCCGTCCGTGATGGAGGGATTGGCGCTGGACTTGTGTAGATTCAGCTTACCGGCGATGACGCGCCAGTTGATTTTGAAGAATCCGCCACCAGCCTGTGAATGAGAAGTTGGATTAACGACACCGATGATGGCCTCGCCGCCAGAGACGGAGAAGATGCGGACGTGCTGGCCGTATTGGTCCGTATACTCGTTGCCGTCGCCGTCCTCATCGCCCCCGATGTTGGCGTTGGGGTTGTTCTCAAAGTTGATGCCCACGCCGACGTGGCCGCAGGTCAGGGCGAGGTTCGTCTGCTGGTTGATTTTCACCGTGCCGGTGTCCTGCGGTGGGATTTCGGCGTAACGTACGATGGTGTTATGGCCAGCCTTCAAGGCGTTGAGGTCCACGGGCTGCCAGCCCATGGCCTGCCGGATGGTCTTGTCCTCGTAACGTCCACCGGAGGGGTTCTCGACGGCGGGAAGGTGGTAACCGGGACGGTCAGGACCACCATCGTAGATGTTCTTACCGCTAGTGCGGAAGGTCATACCGACCCACGGGGCGCTCTTGAACTCCCATGTGCCGATGTTGTTCACGGACATGCGAGGCTCAGGCATGCGGAAGAAGTTGGCGACCCCCTTGCCGAAGTTATCGGACATCTTCACGTTCATGGCATGGATGCCCGCAGGAGCCATCGCGAACTCAAGGCTACCGGTCTCCGCATCGTACTCCCACATGCCCATGTCGGGGGTGTACTCGATGCCGTTGACCGTCACGCTGTCGATGGTGCGCCCGGTCAGGGATTCAAGTGCTACATCATCGGTCGCGAGGGTGACCTTGGTGGACGCGGCGGTAACGGGGAAGGAAACCTTGCCCTTACCGGCGACATCGCCGCGAACATCGGTGGCGGTGCTGTTGAAGTCGAAGACGGCCTCAGCGGATTCGCCCTCGACGGTGTAGACGAGCTGGATTCGAGAGGAGGCCACCATCGGCTCGCCCTTGTCGTTCAGCTCGGTGTAGGACTTGGGCACGTACACGAGACCGGTGGCCTCGTCCACGATGAAGCCCTCGCGTATCTTCGCGTCGGCGTTGTTCTCGGAAGCTTCCCAATCGGTGAGCTTGGCGTTCGCGATGTCCGCACCGGCCCAGCCGACGTAGTAGTCGGCATCCGGGTCAACTTCGAAGAGCACGGCATGGGAGACCGGCTGCGAGAGCAGGGCTTCCCAGTGCTCGGAGAAGCCGTCGCCGTCCTCATCGGCCCAGAGCTTGTCGAGCGTCGCATCGGGGAGCTTGCCGCCATCGACCACGGAGGTGGTTACGGTGAGCACGTCCGCGCGGGTCAGCTCATCGCCCTCGCCGACGTACTGGGCATCCGCATGGTCGCGGATGTAGCTCTCGACGCTGGTGACGGCCTTGCCCTCATCGACATCAACGGACTTGAATGCCGCAGAACCGACGCTACCGTTCTCATAAAAGGTAGAGGTGACGATGGTGTCGCCCTCGACGGTAAAGGTGGCCTTGCCGTCCTTGACATCGACGGCCTTGCCGTCCTCCTCACCCTTGAACACGGTGATGCCGTCGGAGAAGTACCCCTCATCCGGCGTGACGTCCACGGTGACGTCGGTGCCGACCTCGACGGCCAGCGTCATGTCCTCGGTGCCGTCGAATGCCAGTTTGCCGTGCTCAGTCTCGGATAGGGAGACCGTCGCCAGTTCAGGCTCGGCTGCATACGCCGCGAGCGGTGTGAACGCGTTCATCACGGAACTTGCGATGAGCACAGCCGACATGAGCTTGGCGGTGATGCGCTTGCCGTCGAGCTTGCGCGACATCCGCTTAATCTTGCCGAAGATACGTTCCATAAAAGACTCCTTTCTGCTTACTTAGCGTTTAACTGAAATCGAAACAGGAGGAGCTGTCGTCATCGCCATCCTCGAAATCCGGGGGCGAGTCATCCGAGCCGTCATCGTCCTCATCCAAGAACTCATCTATCTGGCAGGACTCCGCATCGCGTATGCGCTCTATCGCGGAGGCCGTGTACCCCATGCACTCGGCTATCTCCTCCTCGCTCTGCTCCGGGTGGACGTGCGAGAGGTAATCGAACACGGCGAGGGCACGCTTGTTGATGGAGATGGTCGTCGCATCGGAATAGCAGAGCTGTTCCTGCGCGAAGAAGCGCTCGCCGTTGATGAGGTCGTCACCCTCCCGCCAAAGCAGCTTCTCGCCGTCCTTCTTGAGCCAGACGATTTCGTCAAGCTCGTCGGGCGATACGAGGAGCATCGCGCAGCCGACCTTGCGGGCGGCGGCGGGAACGGAAACGCCCTCGAAGGTGACACTTCCCTGCGAGTTCGAGGGGCTGCCGTCGTACCAATGCTGCACGAGGACGATGCCGTTCTCCTCCAATGAGCCGAGGTAGAGGTTCCAGTCGGTGAGGATGTTCGTGCCCTTTCCGCGATACGGCTCGGGGCACGTCTGCGTGGAGGAATCGAACTCTTCGTAGCGATGGCTCTTGTAAAGCACCTCGACCTTCATCTACCGGAACCTCCCTTCTGCTTAACGGGCGACCGCGCGGTCATCCGGCGCGGCATGGCCTTCCAGAGCAGCAGAGGCATCCCGTGCCTGCTCGGCTGCATCCTTGAGGGACACGCCCTGCTCCTTGGCCGCCTCGCGCTCTGCGGCCTTGTCTGCCTTGAACTGGTCGTTTGCCGCCTTGACGGCCTTGACCAAATCCCAAGGCTTGACCTCGAAGCGCTTGTACGGGTGCTGCTCATCGCCCTGCTTGCCCGTCCAGACCTGCACAGGCTCATCGGCCTTGAAGCCGATGGTGACCTGCTCGCCGGAGAGCATCTGCTGCTTCATGCGGTCGTTCATGAACACATCGCAGGAGTAATGGCCGAGGTCGATGCCGTTGACCTTGGTTCCCTCCGGCAAATGGACATATGCCTTCTCGAAGGTGCGACCGTCCTTTGCCGTGTACTCATAGGGCGTGAGAAATGCTGCGGGCATCTTCACGTTGGCGTATGCGGGCTTTCCCGCATCCCGATGTTCCGTCTTCTCTGGCATTTGAATCACTCATCCTTTCTGCTCATTGAGTGCCAAAGACACTCTATATTGTATATCAGCTAGTTCATGTAGACGAGGAGCGCTATATTCAGCGCGATATGCGCTCATCGAGGTTCTTATCGAGCCGTCCATCCGCATTTCCCTGCGAGATGGCGGATGACGCGGCACGCGCCTGCGCGACCTCGCCTTTGAGTGTCACCGGCTCTTTGATGTAGTCGGAGACCCGCTTTTCCCCATAGCTGTCCAGCAGCCCATCGACCGGGCGCGAGTCCTCATAGGTGGCTCCCTTCATGAGGGGGTAATCCTGACCATCTACGGTCACGACGGTGCCGGAGTCCTTGAGGTCGATGCCGGATGCCTCACGCGCGTCCACGAGGTTGAAGGCGTAGCCCACGCCGACCGCGATTTTCTCAGGCTGCTGAGAGATGGCTGGGGAGGGCAGAGGCGACTCATGGAGCCAACTGTTGTAGACCTCATCGTAGGTGTAGCCGTAACGGTTGCACAGCTCCTCGAAGATGCGCTCGCGCAGGAGGGAGTCCGCTGCGTCGCCGAGTGCGGTGTAGAAGCCGTCCCCCGTCGGTACAGCCGCGATGGCGTCGTCGAATGTGAGGCTCGGGTTGATTCCCGCTGCCAGCTCATCACCGGGGAAGGCGAGCGCGTACCACTCGCGCACGTTGTCGGTCCGCTTGATGTCGAGCGCTCCCATGGCGCTCGCGAGGCCGTCATGGCCCGACATGTCCAGCCATCCCGCGCCGACCGGCGACCAACTGCTCGCGATGAGCTCTTCCACTGAATCGAAGGACGCCCCCTCATGGTCGAATCGGCGGGGGAGGCTCGGGTCGGCGAGGACGTCTTGGATGTCCATGACATCTGAATCGACCGTCACGTCGGCGTTTCTGCCGATGAGCGATGCCAGCGCGTAAGGCGTGTATCCGTAGTAGGCCTCGATACGGGGAGATGTCTGCTCCAAGAGGAAGCTGGCGATGACGACGCCGCGCTCGGGGTTGTAGTATGCACCGCCGTTCTCCAAGTTCCGTTTCACATCGACAACGCGGTCGGCTTTGAGTTTCGATGTCGTTTCGGCGAAGGAAATTACACCCGATACATCCATGAGGTTCCCCTTACCGAAGATACCGGACTCGGCGAGTTCATCGGTCGAGTGGTAAGTCGCGACATGATGACTGTAATCGCCGTCTGCGGTGATGCTGTCCATGGTCAGCTTCTCCAAATCACCGCCCTGCCTCGCTATCTCATCGAGGAGTTCATCGGGGGTATATGAAAACACCTCCACCGTCGGGTCCACGTAATCGCGCAGATAGCTCACGATGAGGTCACCGGTCTCGGGATTGTAGTACGCGGCGTTGTGCATCGCCAGCTCGCCCTCGATGCGGGCGACCTCGAATGCGGCATCCGCCTCACGCTCGATGTCCCTTGCGAAGCCATCCACGAGGGCGTCGGTGTCCCGGCAATCCCAATCCTCATCGCCGCGCATCTCCTCGCATTTGTCGATGAGGCTCTTGTATTGACCCTCCCACTGACCGCGCTCGGCCTCGCGATTGAGCATATCGCGGACGCTGGCCGTGAGGATTTCGATGTTATCGAAAAGGTAGTCGATGCCATGGTCCTGTGCCATAGCGCCTTCGACCACGTAAAGGCTCTTGATTAGCTCGACTGCCTTAGCTGGCATCTCGGTGGTGTCAGCGACCATCTGGCGGAGCGTTTTGTCATGCGACCCGACGTTCATGGCCCAGATGGCATAGGCCTGGTCAAGGCTGTCGATGCCGTCACGGTCAACGAGGTCGAGTCCCTGCACGAACTCCTTGAGGCTGTGCCCGTGCTCAATCATCCATTCAAGCTGATAGCGCTCGTAATCAGTCAAAGCCATTTTCCATTACCTCCTCGCCTTGCCAGACTTGCCCTTGGGCTTGGAATCGAAGGTCGGCTCGATGGAACCGTCCTTTTTAAGGCTCACCTTGCAGTCGAACGTCTTGCCGGTGGTCTTGGACTTGCAGCCCTTCAAGTCCACTTTCTTCCCTTCAAGCAGGGCGGCTGCCTGCTTCTCGGTGAATGTCTTCCCGCACCACCCGAGCAGCTTGAAGCCGCATCCGGCGGTCTGCTTCCATGTGCCGTCCTCCTGCTGCTCGTTCTTGTTGGAAGAGCAGGTGTAGAACATCTTCCCGGTCTTCTTTGATTTGCGCCCTACGACATCCTCTCCGCAGACCGGGCATTTGCCCACGACCTTTGCCTTGGGTGCGATGCTCGCGCCGACGTAGGCGGTGTCCTGATGCACCTTGAAGACCTCGATGACGTTCTCTTGCAGGGCGTTCACGTCGGCCTTTCCCTCGGCGATGTCCTGCTGGATGAGCCACCAGCGGGCGGTCACGTCCGCACCGGCTATCTCGGGCGGCAGGAGGTGGTAGAAGGCGCGACCCTTCTCGGTGGAGCGAATCTGCACGGTCTTGCCCTTCGGCACATCCTCAAGGTAGCCGCGCTCTTTCAACTTCTCGATGATGGAGGCTCGGGTGGCGGTGGTGCCGATGCCGCCGTTCTCGCCCTTCTTGCCGTCGTCCTTTCGCTTCAAGATGTCCCTGACCTCCGGGTCGGTGACGTATTTGGCGATGGAGGCCATGTCGGCGATGAGAGTGCCTTCGGTGTAGGGCTTGGGCGGCGTGGTCTCCCCTTGGGTGATTTCGCAGGCGATGCGGGAGAGGGAATGGTCGCCAGCGGTGAGCCAAGGGTTCTTGGAACCATCGTCGTCCGCCTTACCGGTCTTGCCCATGTAAGCGAACACGTCCTTGAAACCGGCCTCCCGCAGATGCGTCGAGACAGCTTGGAACGTGCCGCCATCGGAATCGAAAGCACTGGTGCTCACGTCGTAGACGGCGGGAGGGAGGAACTGCATGGCGTAGCGCTCCACGATGGCGGTGTAGACCGTCGCCTCGTCCCGCGTCATATCGGAGACGGGTACCTCGATTTCCTGCGGGATGATGCCGTGGTGCGCAGTGACGTTCTTCTCGTTGAACGCCTTGGAGTGGATGGAGAAGTCCAGAGGCCATGATGCGCCAAGATTCGCCATCGCCATCGCGAGGACAGCCGGTGCCTGTTCGAAGTGCTCCTCCTTGAGGTACTGCGAGTCGGAGCGGTTGTAGGTGATTGCCTTGTACTTGTCACGCAAGTCCTGCGTTATCTGCTGGGTCTTCGCCGCCGTGAAGCCGTACCGCTCGCTCATGTCCGAGAGAAGCACGGTCAGGTTGTAGGGCAGGGGCGGGTTCTCGACCTTCTTCGAGATGGCCGTGGTGAAGGTTGTATCGGAGCCATCCAGCTTCTCCTTGATGGCTTCCAGCGCAGCAGCATCGAAGATATGCTTTTCCCCTGCGAGCATGTCCTTGCCCGGTTTGAACTTGAAGGACGGCTGCGAGTCCGCGTCAGGGCAGGTGCCGGTGGCGGCCAGCTCGTAGAACTTGCGGGTGACGTGATGCTCGATTGCCTCGTCACGGTTGACCACGAGACCGAGCGTGGGGGTCTGCACGCGGCCTACGGAGAAGAGACCGCCGAGACGCTTGGTGGCAAGACGGGTCTCGTTCACACCGAAGCACATGTCCGCCATCTGGCGTGCATAGGCCGCATCACCGGCAGGGCGGCAGGCATCGTTGGGAACCAGATGCTCGAACGCCTTGACGATGTTCTTCTCGATGTTGTCGTTGACGTAGACGCGCTCGACCTTGCCGGTGTACCCGAGGTAATCAAGAAGCTCATCCACAATAACTTGACCCTCGTCATCGGGGTCTCCGGCGTTGATGACGGAATCCGCGTCATCAAGCAGTTCCCTGATGCGCTCAACCAGCTCGCCCTTGTCGCCAACAGGTTCCTTCTTCCAATCGGGAATCTGGATGGGCAGGACATCGAGCGACCAAGGCTTCCCCCAAGCGGGGTTGACCTTCTCGGGGTCAACGAGTTCCAGCAGGTGCCCCGCACAGGCGACGACGGTGTAGCCGTTGCCCGAGATTGGGAGCCGTGCCGACTCCGATACCTGCTTTCCGCAGATGGCGCGGGCGATGTCTCGGGCGAGCATCGGCTTCTCAGCGATTACAAGTTTCATGTATCTCCTCCTTCTTTAACGCGAATCCGCGTCCCTTACCGTCGATGTATTCCTATCCTGTCCAGATGCCAACTTGTCGCTTGCGGAACGGCAGGACTTGGCGATTGAGGCGAGGTTATAGCTGGCTTCGCCGCAATCGGTGCGACCGCGATTTACCGAAAGGCTTCGTGCGAGCGGGCCATAAGATGGGTTTGCGACTTGATTTTCCAGCCAGACATTCAAATCGGGTTGCCTCACCCCGTTCGCCTTGGCATCCAGACGGTATTCGTTCCACGCGATGGATATGGCTTGCGCCTGCGGGTCCTTGTAGGCGTCGCCGAGGGCGGATATGAAGCATCGGTCCCGATGGGGGGCTTCGAGCGTCCTCCCGGCGAATGTGAAATGGGTGGCGTCCTCGATGAACCACTCCCGCTTGATGGCGAAGATGTCGAAAGCGCCGAAATCGTCGCGCCCGCTCTCGATGGGAAGGGCACCCAGCTTGTCATAGTCGAGCGCCCCGAACTGATGCGTCACTTTGACGGTGCGTTCCGGGTCGCGGAACCCGTCCCAAGGGATGAAGCCGCTGCGCTGACCGAGGTCCTTGTTCCTGTAACAGGGGGCCAGCGGTTCCTCGCCCAACGTCCACGAGCAAGATGCGATTCCGCTGCCCCAGTGGTCGGACTGACGGATGACGCCTTCATCCGTATACCAGTAGGAAGAGGTTTGGGAATGATAGTCGGGTTCGCGGTCTGGGATGGGACAGGGGGCGAAGTGCCCTTCCGTGAACTTGTAGAAGTTGTTCCTGTCGATATTCCCGCTCATTTGCAATCACCTACCTGCCAATGTCTTCGTGTCGCGGTCCTTGATGAGCTGATTTCAAGTCGGCGAGCCTATCACTCGCAACACGGGCGGATTTGGCTTCCGATGTGAGATTATAACTATGCTGACCTGCGGTTTCGCTATTGACTATGCACTGCGGTCGGCGTATAATAGTTCTATTGAGGTCGGGTTCGACGATGTGGCTCCGAAGCAAATGTAGCTTCGCAAGTGCATTGAGTTCCCGGCCTCTTTCTTCGTCATAATAGACGACCCTATCGGGCGTGATGAGGTTGTCGAAGTAGCGGGGGAAGTTCGTCCTGCCGTAGACGGCCAAGATGAAATTGGTTTCAATCTCGCCCGCCTCGTAGTAACCGCGCCCGTCGGGACGCACCGCCATGATAAGGGGCAGGTCATCGCAATCCACATCGCGCAGCACAACGAGCATGGTGTCCTCACGCGCGGGGCTGTCGCAGAGCATCACGGGATGCTCCACCAGCTCGGGCAGGCGCTTCATCTGCTCAACGGTGAGTCCATGGCGGTGGGGGTCGTAGCTGCTCTTCGGTCGGATGGCATCGCGCAGGTGACGTTGGGTGTAGAGCATCGGCAGCGGGCGGAACCCGGCCTGCACGAACAGCTCCGGCGTATCGCAGAACTTGACCGCGCTGGAACGGGGATACTCCCCGCAAGTGACGGCATCGACCTCATCGCCGAAGCGAAGGTACTCCGCGCACTTCGCGGCATGCCCCGTGTAATCCGATGCCTTATCATCGCCGTCTTTCAGATGCACCCCACCGCGCAGGTCGAGGAAGGTGACGCGTTCGCCCTCGGGCATCGCCACCGAGTTCTCGTACTCGCGGATGGTCAGGATGACCTCTCGCTTGTTCATCTCATCTGGCATATGGCCTCCTTTCCTTGTGGTCTGATAGTTTCCAATATGTATAGTTGGGGCGGTTTCCCACCCTTCCAACAGCCTTCGGGTCGGGTTGAGAACCCTCCGGCCATTGAAAGCGTGGAAAACCGCTAGAACGATGTCACGATGGTCGGCTTGAGGTCCGAGGACAGCAGAGCGTCCATAAACGGATTTCCGCGCATCCTCGGTTGGCGCAGATAGAGTCCATGCAGATGCGGGATGCCTTGGTCTATGTGCGTTACGGCAGACATCAATGTGAGACGATGCGACTCAAGGATTGGATGGAGGGTCTTGACGAGGTTGCCCCCTGTCTTAGCCGAAATGATTTCGGTATCGGTGTCGATGACGAACGCGCGGGCGTATTTCGCCGCCTTGCTGCTCGTCAGGTTGGAGGTGCCGTACCGCTGCTTGAGCTTGTCGAGGGAGAGGTCATGGAGGAGCTGTCGATGCTCGATGTCTTGGAAGCGCTCGATTAAATTGAGCTTGATTTCCTCCTCCTTCGTTCCGCGCTTCAAGGTGGCGGCGGTCTCGGGATACCAGAAATCGGCGTTCATCCGAGTCTTCTCGTTCGTCCACTTCTGGGAGGTATCGGTGCGGTACAGATAGTTCAGGAAGTTGTAGAGGTGGCGGCAGTCATGGAACTCGAAATCCCCATCGCCCTCGATGAGAAAATTGAAGCCCTCGAATCGGAATTGCAGTCCGTCCATCGTCTACTCCAACTCCTCACGCTCGGCTGCCTTGGACTCGCGGTTGTCCGAACCAAGGCGGGCGGATGCGTCGCGGGACTCCCTCGCCACATCATGCAGGGTGCCGGATTTGACGGCATCCTCCTTGATGGAGCCTTGCATGCCCTGCTTCTCGTGCTGGACATCTGCGATTGTCGCTCCCTGTTGGAAGCTCACCTTGAGAGCCGTCATGCTGTCCGGGTCTAGGCTCGGGTCTGCGATGACATCCAGCATCTCGGGGGTCAGGCTTTCATCCCCGGCGGCTATGTAGATGGCATCCATCTGTTCCGGGGAGAACCTGCCGTCGGCGTAGCGCAGGACGGTGGTCGTGTCCAACCCATAGACGAAGCCGGAACGCATGGCTTGTATGTAGTCGGCAGGCTTGGAAGGGTCGCAGAGCACATCGAGCTGTTCCGGCGAGAACCTTCCTGAGCAGATGGCCGAGCAGAAATTCCATGCCTGCTCCTCGGAAAGCGCAGGGTTCAGAAGCCGTGCGATGTCCTGCTGCTCCGCACCCTCGTTGAGAGCCATTCTGATTGCCTCCATGAGGTGCGCAGGGTATTTCCCGCTGGCATACCCCTCAAGCGCGTCTATCGGCACATCATCGCGGATGGCGTAGGCGAGTGCTCGCGCCTGCTCGGGGTCGAGATGAAGCCATTCGCGGTCGAATGGGATGCCGACGAAATCCGCGAACTGCATGAGGCACCGCGCGGCGTGCAGCTTACCGGCATCCATTTCCCCAGTAGCGAGTGTCTTGAAGATGTCGTAATTATAGGGGCTGCCGTGCGGGTCGGCGAACGGGGTGCGCTCCGCTATAAGGCGCAGCTCGCGCATCTGCGCGTGGTTCAGCTCCGGGTTCGCGATGAGGTCGATGGTGTCGGAATCCAGCCCGGACTCGAACGCCTTGCACACCTGATATGCCTGCCATCCAGTGAAGCTGTGCTGAGACATCAGCTTGGATGCGGGAAGGTGTTTTTCGGATGCCAGATTGTTGAACGCGGTCTGGATATTCTCAATTTGTTGGTCGCTGAGTGCGTCATGGGGGTCGATTTCGCTCGACACAAGCTCATTGAAGGATAGCAGCGCACCGTCGAGGCACAGCCCAAGGTCGATGGAGATGTATTCACCGGATTCGAGGGTGTCCGGGTCAATCTCTGATTCGGGGACGAGACCCATGATACGGCGCACGTCATCCTGCGTGCCGCCGTTGTCGAGGATGGAGTGAAGGGTCTCTTCGATGGCACCTGAGATGTCCATGGTGTCCACGTCATCGAGCGCGTCCATGATGCAGTAGCGCGGCCAGTAATCGCCCTCAATGGAGTAACGCGCGATGGCGGTGCCGTCGATGTCCGAACCGAGGCGCAGAAGTTGCAGCTCGATGGGGATGTTCTCGTCGTATGGCATGGTTGTTTTCTTCCTTTCTAGCATGATGGCTTTCTATATATCTACACGATGGAGTGGTCGTCCCGTGCCGGTGAATCGTCCACTCGACCCTCCGCCAGCTTCTCCGAGGCGGCCCGAGCCTCCTTCACGGCGGCTTTCAGGCTCACGGGTTCATCACTCCCATGTGCCTCGATTGCGTCCGCGCCGCGAGCCTTGTCAAGGGCGAGGCTGTAATCCTCCTTCACGCCGGTCTCGGTGCCTTCACGGTAGTGAACGGGCATCCACGCCGACCCGACGAGGCCGTAGACCTCATCGACGGTGTAGCCACCCCAGAGGTTCGTGTCGCCTCTAACTCCCTCTATCTGGAACTCACGCACCATGGAGAGCGGCAGCACCGCGTCCTTTTCGAGCTGGATGTCGAGCATGCCGCCGCAACCCGACCACTGGTTGAAGATGCCCATGGTCGCATAATCTTTCGGCAGCACGAGGCTGTCTTTTGCCTCGTTTCGCTTCTCGATGAAGTCGAGCATCTGCTGGCCGTCCATGCGCACGAGGGCACAAAGCTCGCTCATTGCCTCGCTGCTGTTCTCATCTATCTCCTCGCGGACGGAGCGGATGAAGGCGTTATCGCCATTCCCGTACACCTCCGCGATGCTGTGGCCCTGCTGGTTCACGAGATAGGAGAGTGCGTTGTCAAAGTCCTCGGCATCCACGTCCTCAAGGCGGGGGTCGCGGTAGTCGTTGCCGAATGCGTGGACGATGCTGCCCATGTCGAAGTTCTCCTCCGCCTCGGTGGCGAAGAAGACGTTGACGTTGAAGGAGGAGTTGGAGAGCAGGTCGTCGAGGTTCATGTCGATGCCGGTATACCCGGCCTCGTAAAGGTCATCCCAGATGCCCGTCGATTCATCCCAACACGCCCTTACCTCATCGGGCGCATCGTCGAGGTCGTCGAGGATGGAGATGTACAGTTGGCTCTCCTGAGCCTCCCCGACTGTATCGTACAAGGTCGATGCGAGATAGCTTTCCGGGCTGGTATAGCCCTCTGACTTCCAGTTATCGACCGCATCGACCAGTTGGTCCGGCGTGATGGAATCGTCGTAGTCCCAATAGACCTCGTAGCTCCCATCATCGTTGCAGTAGTTCTCAAGTTTCTCGCGCAGCCATGCGATGTAGGCCTCGCGGTTCTCCTGTGCCATGTCTCATTGCCTCCTTCATGTGAAAAGGGCGGGCGGGATGAACCCGCACCGCCCGGTCGTTCGCGTGCCTAATGTTCGTTCCCGGCATCGTGCTCGTTCGCATGCTCGGGAGCCTGTTCGTCATGGTCTTCGAGCTTGCCCGATGCCACGCGGCACTCTTTCGCGGCATCGGAGAGCGTGGGTGCGTCCTTGGCGGCAGACCGGCATGCCTCGGTGAACTCCTTGAAGGCGGTATCGAACCCCTTCTCGTTGACCGTCCGCACCGTCTCGACGCTCATGGCGCAGGGGTTCACGGTATCGAAGACATTATGTTCATTACCGACGGCATCATATTCGTCCATGATGTCCTCTGCCATATCCTCATCGCCGATGGCATCGGCGACGGCAGCCTTGATATGCTCCTGAATCGCACCCTTCACCTCATCGACCAGCGCCTCGACTCGCTGGTTGTTGTCATTGAACTCAATGCCACTGTCGAAGAACACTTCGTCAAAGACCTCATCGGAGAGGGCGTACACACCGGCATCCTTGAGTCCTTCGAGGGCGGCGTACTTGGCGATGTCCTCAAGATGGTCGTACATGTCCTGCGAAAAGCACTCGTACTGCGCCATCTGGGTCATCTTCATGAGGTCGCCCTTGCAGCCTTCGAGAAGCCCCTGCTCGCCGACCTCCTCAATCCACTCGTAGTTGTCGGGGAGCCACTTGAGCAGGTCGTGATTATAGAGGTCTACATTGCTGTCGGCGACCTCCATAATGGCATCGGAGATGTCGCCGTCGTATTCGGTTATCTGGTCGCCGTAGTCACCGATGTCGAGACCTTCTTGCAGTTGCTCGATGGTCGAGAACCCTTCGGGTACCACGGGATGCTCGAAAGCGTGCTTTGCATCGCGTTCAGCCTGCGCTCGGGTCACGCTCTCCTTGATTTCATCCATGTTCTCGTCAAGTGTCTCGGAGATGACGGAGAGGGCGGAAGGATAGAGCGAGAGGCTGTCCTTGAACCAATCGAGGGTCTTCTTGCATGCCTCGTAGGCGCGGATGGCAGCCGAGGGCTTGTCGAAGCCAAGCTCGTCAGCGAAATCGTCGATATTGTAGCCGTCCACGGCGAGCGCATCGGAGACCAAGGCGTCGAACACGTCGGCGGCAGTTGGCTGTCCATGGACTTCCGGGTTGCATTGGTAGCTGGTGCTGAACGTCTCATAGCCCGGTCGGCTGAACTCGCAGAGGTACTTGCGGTGGGATGGGGAGTAGTCCCCTTCCTGCTCGCGAAGGATTTTGAAGTCGAATCGTGAGAGGAGGTCGGCGACCTCCCGAGCATCGTATTGTGACATGAAGTCTCCTTTCCAAGGCGGTACGATGATGCCTAATAATATATTATTAAGGGAAAGGGGGTAGCATAAAGCTGCCCCCTTTTCGGTAGATGGTGTCTATGTCTCGGTAAGTGGTTATCAGTTGCCCAGAATCTCCTTCGCCCAAGCGCCGGACTTGGCGAGTCCCAAGATGAGCAGGACGGAGGTCGATGCCCATGTGATGATGCCGAGGATACCGCTAAGAGAACCTACGGAAGAACCGCCAGTAAAGTTGATGATGCTCGCAAGCCCCATGATGATGTTGCTTCCGGCATCTCCTCCTCCAACACCTGTGATGCTGGTCAGCATTGCGGAGGAGATATAAGGGTAGGCGGTCAGAATAAACATGATGATTGCACCTGCCAGACCTGCGGCGCAGAAGTTTCGTATAAAGGAGATACCCGATTGCCTAGTTTCCTCGAATCCGAGAAAAGCGAGAGGGATGGGGGAAAAGGTCACCATGACGTAAATCTGCAAGGCTCGGGCAAGGGCAACCACAGTAGCCACGACGAGAGCGACGATACCAGTAAGAATGGAAAGCAATCCAACAATAACGAGTGCAAAGCAGGAACCGATATTTGCCTTTGCAAAATCGACACCTGCAAATGCTGTTTCACTATCAATAAATGTTGTATCGGAGACTGCCTTGTTCACGAAATCAGGATTAGCAGCAATGTTGTTGAAGATGTCGTATACGGCCTGAGCAAGGTCGAGGGAGTTAACGATGAGCCAGTGCATGAGCACATAGACAACCGCTAGAAACACGATGTCCTTCACGGCGGGAAGGGTTGAGGTCGCGTCGATACGCTGACTCATCTTGACAAGCTGTACCAGCATGAACAGGGCGAGGATGGATTCGCCTAGAGGTATGACGAGGGTCTGGTGAACTGTTGTCACTACGTTCCAAACGCCTTCACCTCCGAATATAGTGGACAGACTGCCCGTGATGAAGGACACATTTCCGATTTGATTAACGATGTAGTTATATACGTTGAATATCCACAGGGCGATGTTTGCGAGCGCTTCGCAAATCCACCCATTCAACCAGTCAAGCATGCAATTTCACTCCTTTCTGCTTCGGTCGATGCTGTTAATAGCTGAACTCAAAGTCACCGGAGTCCGTATGATACAGAACAGCTACGGAGACAGGATTCTCGGTGTTCAGGGTGAAGTTGGTCGAAACGACACTAGACTCGTAGTCGATGACCGCAGCCTTCTCCCAAGTCGCCTCTGTGGCCGTCGGATAGCTCACAGCGCACCATTTGCTGAGTTCGGAGGTCAACTTCTCCGTATCATCCCCGAGGAGCTTGACCATCTCGCTGTTCAGCCCCTTGACGGTGATGGATTCCACGGAATCCCTGCGTTCATAGTTGCTGCCCTTCAAGGCGAACATGGAATTGGAAGACAGCGATGATGAGACCTTGCCGGAATCGTCTGGTTTTGCACCAGAAAGATTCGTGTAGGTAACTACATGAGTGCCGGTATCCGTCTCGAACACAGCAGTTGAGACTTCTGAGCCAGCAGTATCCATACCACGTTCAAGACGCAGGATTGCGTAGCTGTGAGTCTCTGTCTTTCCGTTTGCAGTCTCCGTGTAAGAGTTATCAGAGAAACGAAGCGTGTCCTTGCCACCATCGGTAGACCAGACGGAAGCTGAGAGGGTGTCGATGAATTTCTTGGTGTCGTCATCGTAATTGTCGATGGCTTTCTTCTGCTCGTCGGTGAGCGGAACATCTGCCTCTTTGCTTGAGGTGTCGCCCTTATCATCTTTCTGCGCTTGCTCCGTCTGCTCGGCAGCTTCCTGCGCACGATGCTGTGCCACATTTACCGCGCTAACGGCAGAACAGCCGACGAATACAATGAGCAGAAACAGGGCGATGAGCGCCCCTTTCTGATGCTCCTTGATGAATGTCTTTAGCTTGTCCATATAGCTTCTCAATTCCTTTCTTTTAGCGCCAGTCCCAAGGATACCCGCAGACGACCCAGCCCCTATTGTTTTGGGAGACCCAATCGGAAAGGGAAATCGTGCGGATGCCGTTATTGACGCTATCCATGACCATTCCGTCCCCGATGTATATGCCGACATGTCCGTAGGTGTTGCCAGCGGCGCTGTTCGACCCGTACTGGGCGGATACGAGCATACCGACCTTGATTTGCGACAAATCCGTTGTCGCACGGGACGGGTAGTAGCTGGCACCGTAGCCCTGATGGCCGAGCACGCTGTTACCGTTGCCGTATACCTCGTAGCCGCAGGCACGATAGACGTTGCTTGTCCATGTCGCGCACAAGCTCGCACCCGGCCAAGGAACCCTCTGGCAGGCATCCACGAGGTCTTTCTGCCATTGCTCGGCACTTGCGTAGTCTTGACCGCCGCCTATGCTGCCGGTACTCATCTGTGCAAGGAAGCCATGGGCATATTCGAGACGTTTGTCGAGCCGGGAAACATCGTCACCGTAATCCTTGCGGCTACCGCAACGCTCGTGGCAGGCCATGAAGGAGTAGGTGGCGAGGTCAACATCGGTGGAGGTCTTCATCTCCTCGCCATTGCGGTAGAAATCCCTCCCGAAGCGTTCCTCATAACCATCCTCAAGCTCATAGTAAGATGACGCGAGGCCGCCACTCCAATCCTCTATGAAATAGCCGGTACCGGGTTCGCCGGAGAACGACCATTCCATCTGCGCGGAAACAGAATACCAAGCCTTACCGTTGTCCGCACACCAACGCAGGAAGTTGTTCTTGTTTGAGCCGGAGAGCTGGATAAGCCCGACGGAAGCTGTGCCGTATCCGTCGTCGCCAGCAGTACCCGGATTCATAGATGATTCCTGTTGCATGTTTCCGAGAATGGCGGCAATTCCCTCATTGGTATAGCCATATCCATTGAGGATGGTGGCGACCTCTGCGGGCACGCCTTCAAGCGAGCCTACGGACTTCCTTTGTGTCTCATCAGCGCCCATTCCTCCAAGTATGAGCATGAAGAATAAAAGAATCAGGATGATGGGAAGGAGCGCAGACACCGGGGAGAAGGCAGCGAGAAATCCGCTTCCGCCACTATGTCCAGCCACCGAAACAACGCTTTTGGCAGCGGTAGTTGTCGCTTTCGCTTTCTCGGCGGTCTTATACACGGTTTTCTTGAAATAACTTGATGCCTGCGCTTTACGCTTGACTGTTGCCGTGTCCATTGCCTTTTTGGCGGACTTCTTTTCGGAAAGCTGGCCGAGCGGCTTGTCTGATTGCAGCGCGTCCTTTTTGGCGGACTTCTTTTCGGAAAGCTGGCCGAGCGGCTTGTCTGATTGCAGCGCGTTCCTGCCGGACAGACGGCGCTTTATGCCTTTTCCTATGCGGTAACTGCTCTTGGCACCGTAATAGACGCTATCAGCCCCTTCAAGTTCGGAGTCTGACAACGTGCTGGATACGGCACCGCGAGCAGCAACCTTCCCGGCAGTTTTCGCGGAAGCCTTTAGGTCGAAGGGCTTGGACTTACCGGACAGGCGGTTGCGCACCGCCCGTCCTGCCCGGTATGCGCCCTTGGCACCGTGATACAGGTCATCGGTGCCCTCAAGCTCGCTACCAGACAGGGCTTCATGTACGCCTTGGCTCGCCAGAGCCGAAGCGCTCATAG
The DNA here is from genome assembly GCA_902363045.1 of Clostridiales bacterium. Lineage (GTDB taxonomy): Bacteria > Bacillota > Clostridia > Oscillospirales > Oscillospiraceae > Lawsonibacter. The sequence goes on along the minus strand of CABIYX010000007.1, from coordinate 52,291 downwards.
CACCGGGCTTTCCCTTGCGCCCCTTTGTGACCGCAGCCAGGGCGGCGCTTGCCGCACCGCCCGTCGCGGCCTTCTTGCCAACAGAGTAGAGTTCGCCTTTCAGCGACTTCTCGCTCTTGTCGGCTTTGCCGACGATGCCGGAATTGACGGCATCCGTCATCTCAGTCTGCAAGAGGCTCTGACCCGCGTCATCCCTCTGGCCGGAGGTCGATACCAAATCCGAAGGCTTCATTGACGTTCACCGTCCTTTCCCAGTCATATCGTCAGATGACCTTATCCGTATCCTTTTTCTTGGAACCGAGATTGATGTCCTTGGTCTCGTTCGGGTTGGTGCTGAACAGGTCGTAGAGGATGTTGCCCTGCGGGAACTTTCCGCGAATCGGGACACGCGCGTTGCCTGCGATGAGGAGACCGTCACCGGCTTCCGCAGACTCGTCAATGCACTCCTCTTCCTGTTCCGAGAGGTTCAGCAGCTCCACCCACTTCATGCGGTCGAGCGGGGACTGCTTGAGCAGCATCAGGAAGTCCGCGTTAAGCACGATGTTCTGGGCGGCCTCGTTGTTGAGCATCGCCACCGCGTTCTGCGTGATGCCGGTGAGCAGGAGGCCGAACTTGCGACCCTCGTTGGAGAAGCGCGAGAAGTAGTTGAGAACCGTCGGGTAGGCGAAGAGCGACTGCATCTCCTCGACGTAGAGCCATGTGCGCACGTTGCGCTGTGCGTTGTAGTACATGCGGTTGCGCACCGCCTCGCAGACATTGATGAGTGCGAACACCAGCATGGAATCCGGTAGGTCTTTCAAATTGAAGTCCACGATACGGGTGTTGAAGTCCACGTTGGACTGGCGGTTGAAGAAGTCCATGGAACCCTTGACGAAGCGCTCGTAGCGAAGGGCGATGGTCTGCGCCTGATGCTCGGGCTGCTCAAGGGCGATGTCGTAGAAGTCCTGCAACGTCGGCGGCATGCCGTCCCCGCGAGCCTCGGCACGCTGGAACGCAAGCTCGACGCAGCGCTGGATGATGGACTGGTCAACCTCGGAGAGGTTCTGCCCGGATTCGGCTGCCGATGCACCGGCCTGAGCAAGCATGGCATCAATCTTGAACGCAATCTGCTCGTTGCGCGGCATGTGTTCCACGGAAACCGTGTCGAACGGGTTGAGGAACGTGTCGGTGCCCACACCGAAGTGGTAGGTGTTGCCGCCGTAACGCTCGGTGATAGCCGTGTACTCGCCCGCACGGTCGATGACGTAAATCTCATCCGTCGGATTGGAGAAGATGGTGCCCGTCATCTCGGTCTTCGTGAACATGCCCTTGCCCGAACCGGTCTTGCCGCACACGAATCCCATGGGGCTAGTGAGCTTCTTGCGATTGCATATCACGAGGTTCCGCGAGTGCTTGTTCTGGCCGTAGTAGTTGCCGCCCACATCATCGAGTTCCTGTGTCGCAAAGGGCACGAGGATGGCGACCTGCGCCGTGGTGAACATGCGGCTTATCTCCACGTGGTTGTGCCCGAGAGGGAGCACCGTGTTCAGGCCGCGACGCTGGCGGTAATCGTAGGTGTCAACCTCGATGGAGTTCTGGCGGGCTGTGGAGATGATGCGTAGCACCTGCGCATCGAGCTGCTGCTTCGATTCCGCATAGGTGTAGATTAGACCCGTGAACACATAGAGGCGCTGGTTCTTGTTCTGCAAGTGGTCAAGAACGTCCTCGGTCTCCTCCTTGGAGTATTTCAGCTCTTGCGGCAGGATGGTGAAGTCATAGCCCTTGTTCACGGCGCTGCGCTGCTCTTCGATAATCTCCTTGTCAATCCATGCGCTTCGGGTTCGGACGAAGTTGATGGCCTTGGACTTGTCCATGGGCTGAACGAACCATGTGACCGCCATGGGAATAGGAAGGTCAACGATGTCCGCCAGCGCACGGTCGGACAGCTCGCTTCCGAACTTCTTCATGACTAGAACTTGACCGTACACGCCGTTGTCGAGCTTGAAGCAGTCGTTGAAGGTGTTGTCCGGTTTCCAGTCAATCTGCGTCGGAGCGATGCAGTCCTTTGTGGTCTGGATGCGCTTGGCAGAGATGTCCTTCTGATAGTCGAAGTAGAACGGCTTGAAGGGGTTCAGCAGCGAATGGATGACTGAAAGGCGCTGGGTGCCGTTCAGAAGATGCGCTTTAGAACCCATGGAGTTCAGGATGCGGCTGGATTCGGTCTCGATGCGCGAGAGCTGGCGAGCCGCGTCGTCCGCCGTCTCTGCGGCCACCGAGTAGGTGAGGTACCGGTTGCGTCGGATGTTGGAAACGCCCTCGCGTACCTTGTCGTTGAGGATGTCGTTGAAGACCTGCGCATCATGGCGAGCCGCATCATTGCTCTGGCGGGAGATGTCGAAGAACTTACGGTTGCCGACCTCCTCCTTGAGCAGAGGCGTATTGATGACGCTCATCTGCACCAGCGTGTTCGCACCGAACTGGTCGTAGAGCCGCGTCAGGGCAGAGAACATGGCCTTCTGCTGCTCATCGCGGACGGAGTGGTAGCTGGTGTCATCGAAGGCGATGGAAGAGGAGAACAGCCCCTCCTCGACCTCGCAGATGCCGTCTTGGTACATCTTGTTGTACCCTATGTAGTTCACGACATCCTTCGCGCCCTCACGCTTGCGTCGGGCATCCGCCGTCTTCGAGGAGAGTTCCTTGTCCCTATCCTTGAGCTGGGACTTAATTGAGGAGTAATGCTTGCGTGCCTCCTTCTCCGCGACCTTCGCCTCACGCTTGAGCCGCGCCACCTCCTTCTTGGCGGCTTTCTTCTCCTTGCGGGTCAGCTTCTTGCCAGTGACCTGTGTAGTATTAGCCACAGAGGTCAAGGCATCCACGTCGATGGAGCCGTTGTCGCTCTCCGCACGGTCGTACCCGTTCCCGAACCCCTCACCGGAAGTGTGGACGAACTCCTCGATGTCGAAGTTCGCCTGCACGGAGTCGTCAGTCGATGACCCGTCCTGCACGGGGGGAATATGCCTCGATTCCTTTGAGGCTGCACTGCTTTCGATATTGTTTTCCATAAACCTTGCCTTTCTTGCCATCCTCACCGGGCTGGCCGATGAGGCCGCTGAGTTGCATCGAGGGGATGTAGAAGATTCGGCTGGTTCCGAAGTTCGCCCTAACCCATTGCACGGCGAACTGCTCGAACGGCATCCCGCTCGGACGAAAGAAGCCGCAGCACCAGAACGGTAAGCTGACGGCATAAATCAGAATCATGTTGTCGCCGACGTTCCAGCCCAGCACGAAATAAATGTAGAGGCCGGTGAGGACGGAGCAACCGAGCGCACCCGCGATTGACGCAAGGGTGCGCCCGGTCATCTTGCCCACGACCTTGGGCTGGTACTCGGCGATGTCCTTATGTACCGCTACGGATAGCATATAGGCACCGCCCCTTTCCTAGAGTCCGCCCGCCCAACCGGTGTTGAGCTGGCCGAAGTAGATGGCGGCACCCACGACGATGGCACCGCCGACAATCATGGCGATTGCGCCACTGAGCTGGCCGCCGCCGCCCTGCATGCCGTCCTTGATGGTCATGCCGAGGTTGACGAGGCCGAAGACGACGAGCACGCCGCCGAGGAACGTCACGCCCTGCGTGAGCATGTTCACTGCGTTATCGAGCATAGTTGATACTTCCTTTCCCTTGTGAATGGTATTGCGCTCCGAGCTAGAAGCCCGAGAAGCCGTAGATGGCGGCGAAGCCTATGACGGCACCGCCCGCCGCAACCATAGCGATTGCCTTTCTCAGCTCGCCGCCTCCGGCGCGGGCACCGTCCCTCAGATTCATTCCGAGGTAGAGCAATCCGATGAAGACAACGGTGCTGCCGATGAAGGCGAGGGGCTTCGCGCCGAGCCTGACGAGTTCTTCCAATATCTTTTCACCGTCCTTCCCTTTCTGCTTGAGAGCCGAATAACTACCTAATTATACATATAGCGACTGGCTGCTCATGGCTTAACCATCGGTACCGACCGCAACCCGGTCGTCATATGGTTCGCATCCGTTCGCCATGTAGCGCTTGAAGTCGAAAGACTCATCGTGAAGGCGTTTAGGGTTGCGCTTGTCCACGATGTAGCAGTAGCGCTTATGGGTGTGCGGGTCGTACTTATCATCCATGAGAGGGTTCGTGCCCGCGATGAGGAGGATGGCCTTCTTGCGGCTCATCTTGCCGATTTCCGCCGCGTCGATAAGGTCGCGCCCTTGGATTTGCAGGTTCTTGCTCGCAGATGGCGACTGCCCGCTGGATTCGTTGTAGGTCATCTGATGGATGGTCTGCTTGCCAATCATCTCCGCGATTTCCTTGTTCGTGGAGTTCGACTTGCCGCCGAGGAATAGGGTGGAATCGCAGCAGTCCACGATGGTCTGCGCCTTCTTGTCGTATTTGCTCTCAAGCTGGCTCATGGATTGCAGGATGATGGTGATGCCGATGTTTCGCGAGCGCGTCACGGCGATGGTCTCCTCGATTTGCGGGATGGTTCCGATGTTCGCGAACTCATCGAAGATGAAATGCACGGGGGTGGGAAGCTTACCGCCGTAGTCCGTAAGCGCCTTGCGGCAGAGCTGGTCGATGCACTGCCACATCATGATTGCGAACAGGAATGAGAGGGTCTTGTCGGTATCGGACAGGATGCCGAACACGGCCACCTTCGCGTCCGGGTCGCCCAAGGTGTCAAGCTCCATCTCATCGTATTCGAGCAGCCTGCGCACGCCAGCCGTGGCGATGGGTGCGAGCCGCACGTTACAGGAGATGATGATGGATTTGAGGGTTTTGCCCGAAACGAGTTGTCAAGGACTTTTTAATCAAATTCACAAAAAAGCCACAAAAAAGTGCCAGAAGCACTTTCATGCTCCTGACACTCAGGCGGGTGGGGTTACTTTTCCCCGGCAAGGATTTTTTCGCAAACGGTCTGGTATTCCGGCAGCCGTTCAAGGAAGGGGTTCCAGCGCCGCTTTATCTCGGCCAGTTCCAGAGGGTCGGCGGTCTGTTCAGTGTGATCGTTGCCGGTCATCTGCAACACATCCATCGACACCTCGGAAAACAGCACTTCGGCAAGCTGGTCGGCGGTGTCAACGAGTATTTCTTCCTCGACATACCGCTTTTTTGTGCTGATTTTCAGCAGCAGATAGCCCAGCTTATCAGACCAGAGCCATTCCAGATAGGGGCTTTCCCGGATGTAGTCGGCAAACACCGCGTAAACCCTCTCAATCTCTTTCTTTTCCGTTTCTTCGTACAGCATTTTCATGTCCTCCTTGGCTAAAAGTTTTGGCGTGTACCATCATCAGTTTAACACAAGGCGGCTGGCTTTATCAGCCGGTCACATCTGCTGTATCTCGTTTTTGAGCATACGCTTGATTTTGTCGCTCATGGTTTCAGTGCTGGTCTGGCTGAAATGGACGCGCACCTTGTAGGTGGTCTTGCCGATTTTCTTTACCAGCGCGGGGGCGTCCTCCGGCGCTCTGGTAGTGGTGGTGTCTGCGGTCTGCATGGTACGGGTTTCTTCGCTCATGGCGCTCCTTTCTCCGGGCGGGGCTGTGCCGTCCGGCACAAAATTACTCATGCTTACGGTTTACAATGTCTTTCGCCGCCTGCTTGGTGGCCCCGGCGTTTTCCTCCCGGAAGTTTTTCCCGGCAAAGAGGATCGGGGCGCACCGTTCCAGGATACGGTCATAGATACGAGCGTGGGCCAGGTCAGGCGGGTTTTTGAGTTCGGCCAGCTTCAGGTTGGTGGTGATGATCATGGGCCTGCGGCTGCGGTAGCGGCTGTCAATGACGAAAAACATCTGCTCCATCGCATACTCGGTACTGCGCTCCACACCCAAATCGTCAATGATAAGCAGGTCGTACTCGTCAAAGCTGGCGATAAAGTCGGCCCTGTCCTCGGAAAACATTCCCGTCAGACGGTTCAGGATGGTGGGAAAGTTCGTCATCAGCACCGGCACATCCCGGTCAAGCAGGGCGTTGGCGATACAACCGGCGAAAAAGGACTTGCCAGTTCCCACATCCCCAAACAGAAGCAGGCCGGTGTTGTTCCTGTATGCCTCCTTCCAGTTTTCCACGTAGGCGCGGGCCTTGTCCATCAGAGGATTTTGGCCGTTGTCGTTGGCAAAGGTGTAGTCGTACAGATAGCGGTCTTGCAGGCCCTGGGCCTTCCGGCGATTGATGCGCTCCATGCGGCGCTGCCGTTCCTCGGCGGCCTTGCGCTGTTCCTCGGCCTCCCGCTGACACTGGCAGATACAGCGGGGCATGAAGTAGCCGGGTTTCCCAAAGCATGGCACAACGGTCTGCCTCTGGCCGCCGCACTTTTTACAGTGAATGAGGCCGTCTGCCGGGTCTATGTACTCGTCCCCGGCCAGTTCCATACCGGCGGCTGCCTTGTCGATCAGCGCCCGGATTTCTGCGGTAATCTCCATCATACGGTTTCATCCTCCTTTACGCTGTAATAACGGTTGCGGATGGGCGGGGCTGCTTTCTTCGCGTCCTCACCGGCCCAGCGCCGGATGGTGGCGGCATGGCTCTGATACCGCTTGCCGGTAGAAGCCATGTACTCGGACAGCTTTTCGATGTACTGGCCCCATACGGTGGGAAAGCTGGCCTGCAAGTCTGCCAGTTCCTCGTCCGTCAGGAAAACATTCTGGTAACGGCCATAGGCGCGGGCGCTCTCACTCTCTCTATTCTCTATACTCTTATCTCTAATATCTAATCTCTTATCTCTAATCTCTGGTGGACAAATGTCCCCCTGGCTATATGGTGGACAAATGTCCGCCCCGCCGGATGGGAGCAGTTTTTGACGCTTCAATCGCATACGCTCTTTCTTTTTCCGTTCCCCCTCGGTAGAGGATTGGCCGATCAGCAGTTGGATGTCGGCCATGTAGTAGGCCCCATCGGTCAAAATCTCCACAAGGCCAAATTCAAGGAACACCTTCAAGGCCCGTTCCACCGTCCCCACCTGATGGCGGGTAAAGGTGGCGATGGTCTGGGGCGTGTGGGGCAGATGGTCATTGAGCATGAGGATACCGCCGCTTTTGAGTGACATGAGGTACATTTTCAGCAGCAGATTGGAGTACAGCAGGCCATCCTGCATACTCTCCAAAATAACCATCGTTTCGCTGTTGTAGAAGTTTTCTTTCAGCTTGAGGTAGTAATATTTTCGATTGTCTGACATAGGCTTCCTCCTTGGGGTTTATTTCAGGGGTCTGTATGCCTTTAGAGGGCCGTTTTGGGGGCCAGAGGATAAATCTATCAGGCCCCCAGCGACACCCTCGAAAAAAGCCTTGATTTACAAGGGGTTTTCAGCCCCTAAAGCGTGACATTTCGCCCTTTGTTTCCGCTTGCGCTGGGCGGCCTTGATACGCTTCATGCGTCCGGCACATTCCGGGCAGTATTTGGCCCGGTTGGAGCCGGGGGTGAACAGCGCCCCGCAGACGGCGCACCGTTTGGCGTCCAGGCGGTGGAACAGGGCCGTTTCCAGTTCTCTGTCCAGCGGCAGCACCGCCGCCCGGA